>NZ_CP015772.1:1250607-1875911 GCF_001654455.1 Niabella ginsenosidivorans | reverse complement strand
TACCCGGCCCAAAAATCAGGTACAACCGGATGCTGAAACAGGAAGCAAAGACCCTGTTTGATCCGGATGCATTCAATGTGGATGCATTTTCACCAGGCCCTGAATTTCATATTACAGCCGCTAAAGTGGCATTAGGGGAAAAACTTTTTTATGATGCAGCGCTATCCGGTACCGGTACAAGAAGCTGTGCCTCCTGCCACCGCCCCGAGTTAGCATTTACGGACGGGCTGGCTAAACCTACGGAGATCCATGATCCGGCAAAATTATTAAAGCGGAATGTGCCCACGTTGCTCAATGCGGCTTTACAGTCTAATTATTTTTACGATATGCGGGCGTTAACGCTGGAGGAGCAGGTGTGGGATGTGATCAGTAACAAAGCCGAGATGGATGGTTCGATGGAGGCAATCATAAAATATGTTTCGGCAGATAAAACGTATCAGTCCTTATTCGCCAAAGCGTTTCCGGAAGGTATTCCGGCAAATACTTTTTCTGCAAATACTTATTCACCGGATAGTTTTTCTCCGAGTACTTATCCGTCAAAGTCTTTTCCTGAAAAGACTGAAAATAGCATTCGTGCAGATGAAGTCACAAATGCCCTTGCTGCCTATATCCGCAGCCTGACCCGGCTCAACAGCCGGTTTGATGAATATATGCAGGGCAATGAGCAGGCCCTGTCAACACAGGAACTGAAAGGATTTAATCTGTTTATGGGAAAAGCAAAATGTGCCACCTGCCATTTTATACCTTTGTTTAACGGAGCCACTCCACCCAAGTATGTTGCAAGCGAAACGGAAGTATTAGGTGTTCCCAGGTCCCTGACAGACACCACGCCGGATCCGGATAGGGGCTATTATGATATTATTGGTGTTGATGCCTATAAATATGCCTTTAAGGTCCCTACTGTCCGGAATATTGATAAAACAGCCCCTTATATGCATAATGGCGTATATCAGACCCTGGATCAGGTTATGGAATTCTATAATAATGGAGGAGGCGCGGGCCTGGGGCTCAATCTTCCGAACCAGACACTTCCTGATGAAAAGCTTCGGCTCACTGAAAAAGAAAAAAAGGAGATTATTGCTTTTATCAGGAGTTTGGAAAGTAAACATTAAAATTTATCTGTTGTATATAGACAGAAAAAACGTATCAGACCGGTGCTATTGCCGGTTTTTTGGCTTGTATGCAATAGTTGATCCGGCAGCCCGGAATTAATACCTTTAGATTAAAATCCGTTCAATAAGCAATGTCGTGATGAGGCAACCATAAAAACATTGCATTTAAGTTCATTCGGATGACAAATTTTTTTTAATCGTCATCCCGAGTAAACTATTGGTGGCCCAAATCAATGAGGCGATGACATGTAATAACTTTGAAGAAGCAGGCTACAGCAGTGTAGCAGTAATAAACTTAGTGTCTTAGTACCTGACCCTGAGCATTGCTTCAAAGAATGGTCCATCAATGTTTGGTGATACTGTATCAGGCAGTATTCCCGTTTGGCAGCTTGCCTTTTTAAGAACCTCTTTGGGCTGTAGCCTGCTTTTTATTAACTCTTAAAAAGTTGTTATGTCAAAGGTAATTGAGTTTGAGCAACAAAATCCAGATGCAGCAGCCATAGATATCGGCTCCAAAAAGATTTTCGTTTCCACTGACGGGGTTACGGTAAAAAGCTATGATACATTTACGACTGGCTATCGGCAATGCATTGAAGCGCTCCTGCAACAGAAAATAAAACGGGTTTGTATGGAAGCAACGGGTATTTACTGGATAGCCTTACACCAGATGCTGGAGGAAGCAGGCATGGAAGTCTGCCTTGTAAATCCTAAAGAAGTAAAACAGGTAAAGGGTAGAAAAACCGATGTAAAAGATGCGTGCTGGATGCAAAAAATGTTTAGTGCAGGCCTGGTACGGCAAAGCTATATACCCTCAGGAAAGTTAAAGGAGTTGCGCATGATGATCCGGGAGCGGGAAGATCTTATTAGTATGGGAAGTACCTATGTAAATAAGATGCAAAAAGCATTGGAGTTAATGAATATAAAACTCACAGAAGTGATTTGTCAGATAAATGGGACAAGCGGGATCCGGATGATCGAAGCCATCTTAAACGGAGAACGCAATAAAGAAAAGCTGCTGTCTCTGTGTCACGTAAGCATCCGTGAAAAGAAAGCACAGCAGGTAATCAATGCGCTGGAAGGCCATTATAATGAAAGCTGGTTGTTTCTATTAGAACAAAGCTTAAATCTTTGGAAGGTTCATCAGCAACAACTGTTGCTTATTGATAAACATATCGAAGGCTTGTTGTGTAATCTTGAGCATGGCAAACAGTTCATTACAAGTGAACACAAAGCCAAGCCAATACGGCATCACAAGCCCATGATAACCGGCCTGCATCAGAAATTACTAAATATTTATGGTGCAGATGCCAATTGTATTCCTGGTATCACCGATTATACACTGCTGAAATTGTTGGGAGAAGTGGGAGCAGACATGAGCCGATTCCCAACGGCAAAACATTTTGTAAGTTGGTGTGGCCTTTGTCCGGGCCATAACCAAAGTGGTTTAAAAAGCAGAAAATCGAAAATGAACAATCATTCTAATGCCGGTCAGACCTTCCGGGAAATAGCCCAGGCATTACTCAATAGTAAGTATGTGGCAATAGGAGCTTTTATCAGAAAACTTAAGAGCAGAAAGAATGCACGAATAGCGATCAAAGCAGGTGCCAGAAAAATAGCGGAAGCCTTTTATAACCTGCTAACAAAGGGAACGCAATACGTGGAACAGGGTATTGCAAAATATGAACAGCAATTAAAACAGCGTGAACAAAACTATTTACAAAAACTGGCTTTAAAACACGGATTAAAGATCATTGAAATACAATGAATTAAATAATATGTCATTGGCAGCGCAGCCGAGGGATCTCTGTATTCTCAGAGAGATTCCTCCGCTCATTCCGCTCTGCTCCATTCGGAATGACGTTCCTTATGTAGATTCATTTCCAATAACTTACAACACTTGTCATTAACAGCTTGTTGAACCATTTAAAAGCCTAAACGGTATAATTTTAAGTAACAACACTTCATATATCAATTAATCAGTGTTCCTGCTCAGAATAAACAGGCTTTGCCAGGTTCAGGTCATTGTGGGCCGCAGTTGCCTTTATCCTTCACTCAGCCATTCAATAAAGCCGGATTCCAATAACCGGCGCACTTTGTCTATTTCCGGTTTTCAATGGCTTCAAAATATTCCATCACTTTTTTGTCTGTATTGTCCTGTAAATTTATACTGTTGTCATAGAGCGCAATTCTTAATTGCCTGTATAAGGACACAGCGTTCCGGAAACTGTTTAACAGGGATTGCCTGTCGTATATAGGAAGGGTGCGCTTTAGTTTGGCTAAATCCCCGGTACTTAACCCTGTTTCCACTTTTCTGACACCACGGGGCAGGTTTTTATTTTTTATATGAAGCAAAGGCCCGAAAACCACTCTCCGCAGAAATCCCAAAAAGTCATATGCTTCAAGATACTCGCCGCGCCCGATTTTTAGTAAGGCATAGTGGATCCAGATCCAAAACCTGTCTTCAATCCATTGATAGTCCGGATATGGAAACGTTGCGCGTGAATGGTTAATCGCCTTTTTAAGTTGCCCCTCCTTGTCCAATAGCAGGGCCGGCGTCTCAATACGTGTCCGAAAGGCTTCAGGTGTTACAAATTTCAGGTCAACGTGCAAAAGGGGCTGGTCGTAAAGGCAAATTAAAAGGCCGGGTTCCCCCACATGTTCACCGGTAAACCCAGACAAAAAGCTCCCTAATCTTTTTGCATAATCAAGCATTAGCTCCTTATTGCCTGAAACGTTCTCACGGGTTACAAGAATCAGGTCCAGGTCAGAGAACGCATCCATTTCATTTGTCAGCCAGGAGCCGCCAACAGCCAAACCAAGAACAGTGGCATCCTTCTCTAAAATTGTCTTCGCCTTAGTTGCAAATTCCTGTTGTATCATTGATCAATATCTATAAATCTTCTCATCGCCAGGGGATGAAACGGAATTTCTTATACTTCCGTAAAATTAAAAATACAAAAATCAACAGAGGCATACAAGTTTACTTTAGCCCGGCTTTGCTACTATAGCGGGAGGGCGCAGGATGCAGGTGCGTCACTTGCTGCAACCATTGCCGTGGCATTCAACGCTGCTATAAACCCTTTACCGCCATAGGCACACATAAAGTGCATCCTTCCTTAACAAACCCTTTTAACAGATGCGATAACTTCCATGATACGAAACGTCTTATTAATAAACCCGTCGGCCCGGGCCGCTTCCAAATTACCGGACTGGTGTGCCGACATGATGATCACCGGTATATGGCTGGTTAATTTGCTCTTTTTTATCTTCCTGCACAGATCAATACCATTGCCGTCCGGAAGCATGATGTCCAGCAGAATAACATCAGGGAGCTTTGCAGAAAGTTCAAACTCCAGGTCACTGGCAGAAGCCCCCCTCCTGACCTCGTAGTGTGCACCTTTCAGGACATACGCTACCAGATAGCCTGTATCATTATCGTCCTCTATAATTAAAACATCTTTTTTCACACGTATAAATTATTTGCTGAAACTACTTTTAACGGCGTTTTTGAGGAATCGAAAAAGTAAAAACAGATCCAATGCCTTTTTGACTTTCTACTTCTATAGTTCCCCCATGCCGCACCACGATTTCTCTGCTGATGTATAAGCCGATACCTAACCCGGAAATATTGGAACGGGAATTAACAGCGCGGTAAAACCGGTCAAAAATCCCAGCCAAATGCTCACGGTCAATACCAATTCCTTCGTCGCTGACTGATACATAAACATTACTGCCCGATTCCCATATTTTTACCTGAACTTTCCCTCCCTTCGGGGCATATTTTACTGCATTACCAAGTAGGTTGGTAAGCACCTGTTCCAGTCGGATCCGGTCCGCATAAACAATTACCAGCTTTTGGCTCTTAAAGCTGAATGTATGTTTGTTAAAATGATGGAAGCCGGAAAGCACTTCCCCTGCCATTGCAACAATATCAAAATATTCATACCGAAGCTGCAATTTCCCGAGCTGGAGCCGGGAAACATCTAACAGATCATTCAGCAATATGTTTAATTTATTTACCTGCCGTGCACATCTTTCAAGCAAACCTGCGGTGGTACTGTTCCGGGCAACGTTTAGCTGCAACAGTTCCAAAAATCCGCGCAAAGAGGTTATAGGCGTTTTTAACTCATGAGTGGCCAATGCAATAAATTCATCTTTCTTTTTATTGAGCATTTTAATCTCCTCATAAAGCTGCTCTTTTTCCTGTTTGGCAGCAATATCCCCGGAGATATCGCGCGCAATTTTAGACGCCCCGGTAATTTCCCCGCGCTGGTTAAGTACCGGCGATACAGTTAACGAGATGGGGATGCGCTTACCATCCTTTGTTATCCGTATTGTTTCAAAATGCTCTATACGCAACCCTTTGGATATTTGCTGCAGAATAAAATCTTCTTCATGTATGTGGTCTTCCGGTATAATCAGTGAGATATGCTTTCCCAGCGCTTCATATTCCTGATAGCCGAACAGGCGTTCAGCAGCAGGATTCCAGCTGGTAACAATGCCTTTCAGCGTTTTGCTTATGATGGCGTCCTGAGACGAGGATACAATCGCCGCCAGGAGGGCCTGCTTTTCTTCAGCCAATAAAACAGAATTTTGAATATGCATTTTATAAAAATCTATATGACAGCCGGAGGCCTGCGCATAACCTGCAACGGATATCCAAACCGACGAAGCTATTCTTACCTACGCTGATATTTGGCGCAAAAAATATTCCACGTGCTGTCAGCGCCTCATTAAAAATAGCGCCCCTATTTAAATCTGCAAATTTTTCCTGCACTGGTTACTGCAGAGCTCTCCGCTGCCCCTTTGGCTGTTTTTATGAAAATCCAGGTTTAGGGATTCCTTATAAAAAAGGTTATACTTTACAGAATTTTGCGGGGGCCTTTCACTGAAAATATTTTTAAAGCCCCTTATCAATCCCATTGCCCCGGAAAACAGGGACCATATGAAGAAAGAAAGGTGAAAAATACTACGCACAAATGCAGTAAAACAGAAACCGTTGCACGTAAACAGCTGATCTTTTCCTGCAGCGGGAAGCCTTGCTCCCTGTCCGCCTTAGCATAGTTTACCCGCTCATTGGCAACAATCTGAGCCAAAAGAAAATAAGGGTAAACGGAGTGGCGCCGGGGCCGGTGTGGGCACCGCTCATCGTTTCATCATTCGACAGCAAAAAGATAAAGGAATCTGGAAGTGAAACGGCCATGAAACGTGCCGGCCAACCTTCAGAATTAGGCCCCGCCTGTGTTTTCCTGGCATCAGATGACGCTTCTTTATCACCGGCAAGGTGATCCATGTAAATGGTGGTGAAGTGGTTAAGGGTGTATGCTTAAATACAGAGGGGTACCGGCCTGGTTAATTTAAAAGTTAAAAAGCAGAGGTCATCCAGAAAACGGATAACCTCTTTTGTGTTTAGAGCAGGCTAATTTAGAGTTTACTTAAAATATTACGCCCGGCCTTTATTTAAAAACATTTCTAAAATGAGGAATTATTTCCCCGATTGTAGATTGTTTACGCCAATAACTTATGACACTATTGGGAAAACCGGAGACAGATTGTTCAAATTATGGTTGTTTGAAATAATAAGAAAAGATCTCCTGAATTGAACCAGGTATTGCCGGTTTATCATTCTTTTGATTTTTGGGCACCTGCTTTTCTGGCTTCGGGCCATTCCATTGCGATGGCCTGTTTACGGCTGGTAACTTTCCTTCTTTTTTTCATGCATCGCTTTCTCTACCTCATCGCCTGCTTTTTTTGAATACCCGGCCACAGTAAAAATTTTAACCTGTTTTGTTGAACAGAAAAACAAAAATGCTGCCAGCATCAATCAGGCAAACGGAAGCCGGCATCTATACTTAAATGATTATATAATGGTATGATTGTTGATCTTATAACAGCAAATTCTTTTACCTTAAATGATTCCTTATGCTACGCTGGACAATTACCTTCCTCATTATTGCGCTTATTGCAGCCGTTCTGGGTTTTACCGGAATTGCCAGCGCTTTTGCGGGTATTGCAAAAATCGTATTTTATATATTTATTGTTCTCCTGCTTATTTCCTTTTTTATGGGCCGCAACAGTAAAGCCGGGGAATAGGATCCGGTGCCTGCCGGCTCATGAATTGAAAGGCGGGATCAGCCGCTTTGATCCGGAATAATTATTACAGGAAAAACTAAAAAACCAAAGCGCATTCCGGGAGTAACTGACCGGCTTTTTCCCAAACTGATCATTACCCAAACAGGTGAGAGCAGAAATAATTAAAACAAAAATGAACAGCTGAAATCAGGTACCGGTTCGTTAAAAAGCACCTTTGAAACAGGGTGCTTTTTTAGTAGGCGTTATCATGTCAACTATTTAAATATGCAGCAGAAAAAAAAGGATCAGGAAAAAAAATCGCGTTTCAGGCATTTTATTAAAATTTTAGGCCCGGGCCTTGTAACCGGCGCCGGAGACGATGACCCGTCAGGAATTGCAACCTATTCCCAGGCTGGTACGCTTTTCGGGTTTCAAACGCTTTGGACAGCGTTAATCACGTTCCCGCTCATGGCATCAGTACAGGCAATGTGCGCAAAAATCGGGATCGTTACCTCTGCCGGGCTAACCACCACCCTGAAGAAGCATTACCCAAAATTTATTCTGTACATGATGCTCATATTCAGTGTGCCGGCTACGGTATTGAATATTGGTTCCGATATTGCAGGCATGGGCGCAGTAAGCCATTTATTGTTTCCTTTTATCCCTTCCTTTGTATTCTGTATTCTGTTTACGGCTTTATTATTATTCGCCATTGTAAAATTTTCGTATCAAAGAATAGCAAATATCCTGAAATGGCTCTGCCTGAGTATGCTGCTGTATATTATTGTTCCTTTCCTGCTAAAACCTGACTGGATGGACGTAATAAAACACACTTTTGTACCGGCCATCCGGTTTGATAAAGACTTCCTGGAAATATTTGTTGCCATTCTGGGCACCACGATCTCACCCTATTTATTTTTCTGGCAGGCCACTATGGAGGCAGAAGACAAGAAAAAAACGGCATCAAAAATCTTCGTTAACAAACAGGTAATCAGCGATATGAAGCAGGACGTAAGAACCGGTATGTTTGCCTCCAACCTGGTCATGTTCTTTATTATACTTACAACGGGCATGGTGCTGCACGGTCATATTAAACAAATTGATACAGTAGAACAGGCTGCCAAAGCCCTGGAGCCACTGGCAGGGAGCATGTCCTATATCATATTTGCGGTTGGCGTTATCGGCACCGGTTTCCTTGCAATACCCATACTCTCCGGCTCCCTGTCTTATATTGTGGCAGAAACCTTTGGTTGGAAGCAAGGGCTGGATAAAAAGTTTTATCAGGCCCCGGGGTTTTACCTGGTGGTGATTTTTTCACTCCTTGTTGGCCTGGCCATTGACCTGACAGGAATAAGCCCCTTAAAAATGCTGGTATATACTGCCGTGCTATACGGGATCACAGCGCCGGTTATGATTGCAGTGATTGTGCATATCTGCAACAACAGGAAGATTATGAAAGCATATACCAACGGCACGTTCTCTAATGTGATGGGTATTCTTACATTCATTATAATGACCCTGGCAATCATTGCGCTGCTTTATTTTCAACTGAGCTCTTAATCCGGGCTTGCTGTTTAACTGCCGCTAATTCACAAATGTGCCTCCGGCACTGCATTTTGCAACATAGAATGTGCAGGCACTGATAAATAGCTGCAAGCGTTTTTGCAGCTCAGGTGCCCGGTCGTTGCAGTAATTATGCGGTCAGTCAGCTGTGAAAACACAAAAGATCTGTTTATCTATTAACGTGCGCTCAAAAAGAACGATGGCCGCTGCACCAGTAATGCGGGCACTGTTAATACCATGATCACGAACAGCCCGCTGACAATGCAGCTCTCCCGCCTCTGGCGGAAGCGCAGATAAACCGTATGTGCCAGCGCAACCGGCCTGTAGCAGGCGCGCCTGCTGAAGCCCTCATTACTGATACGCCACCAACCTGCAGCCCTCACTTCGCCGGCCGGATCCGGGAACAACTATTACTTATTCTGATACAGAACGAAAGTTGTATTTATACCTGATGCTGCACATATGCAGCCCGGTCGCTCATCAGGTTGATGAGCCGGCGGGCAGCGGGCGCTGCTGAAAGCGGGTTCTGGCCGGTGATCAATAACCCATCCATCACCACATGACCGGCAAACGGCAAAGCAGCACTGCTAAAATCAGCACCCAGCTCTCTAAGCCTGTTTTCCAATTTATAAGGTATGTGATTTACCCGGAATGTCAGCACCTCCTCTTCATTGGTAAAAGCTGCGATTTTTTTTCCTTTTAACAGTCCGGGTTGTAATTCCGCAGCCATAATCAAAGCCGCAGGGCCATGACAAACAGCGGCCACAGGTTTACCTGCTTTCAGGTAAGATAAAATCAAACGCCCGCTGAGTTCATTAGATGCCAGGTCCCACAGCGGGCCATGGCCGCCCGGATAAAAAACGGCGTCATATTGTGTAGGGTCAATTTCATCGAGCATATAAGTATTTTCAAAGGCAAGCCTTGCCTCCGGATCATCACTGAAGCGCCGGTTAGACGCTGTAATATTTCCGGTCAGTGTACTGAGCGGGTCAACCGGCGGGCGTCCGCCTGCCGGGCTGCACAGCCTTACCTCCCACCCCGCATCGGTAAATTCGTAATACGGGTCAGTAAATTCCCCCAGCCAAACGCCGGTGGTGCTTTTTGTATTTTCCATTTTGGCATGAGAGGTTACTACCATTAGTATCCGCTTCATCAGAACAGGTTTTACACAATAAAATAAAAGGTTCAACACCCGGAATTACTTTGCCTTTTGCAGCCCCGGGCATGTTACAATGAGATCGTAATACGGGCAGTGTATTTATTACAAATGCCCCGGCAGCGCTATCCTGTACCTGCTGTCGGGCATTTTCAAAAGCCGGACCTTTTTTTCATGACTTCCGGCCATTTGTTTTATACAGGGCCTGCCCAAACCGGCTCCGCTCTTTGAAGAAAGACCTGCTGCAATCCTGTTCAATTCGTTATTGGGCTCTGAATGGTCTGTTCCCATCATTTTACCGAACGCTTTTACTCCTGGGTCCGTGACCAGCGACTTTATGACAATTTTCATATCTTTTTTGTTGAATGATTTTTAACCCCGGAATACATAACGGTACAGGCAATTACCATACCCGGATTATTCAAGGCTGTTTACAGCAGGTTTTAACGGAACCTGCGGATCATTGGGGCCGGTAAAGCCAATAAATGGGAAACGTTTTCTACAATACGTGAATCAGCGCCGTTTGTTTCTGTCCATTACAGGCACATCGCCGGCCGGTTCAGTTATGGTATAATGTTTGAAAAATTTTAATGAACCCGGACATTACTATTAGAGGTATTTTACCGGCCGTTCTCTGACAGCAGGGATGCTTTCCTGAACTGCTTTTTTCCTCTAATCCTTTAATCATTATGTTATGGACAGAGACGCTTTTACCACCACCCCCTGGCAGGACAATTTCGAGATCCGTATTCCTCAAAGCCCGGATACAAAAGCGCCATTCGACGTCATTATTGCTGGCGCAGGGATCACGGGCATTACAACGGGTTTATTCTTACAACAGGCCGGAAAAAAATGCCTGATCCTTGAAGCGCATACGGTTTGCTTTGGCACTTCTTCCGCTACCACAGCACATCTGAATACCGTTCTGGACACCTCCTATCCGGAGCTTATTAAAAAATTCGGAACAGCGAGCTCCCGGCTGGTGGCACAAGGCGCTAAAGAGGCTATTGGCCTGATTAAAGAACATATAAAAGCATACGAGATCGATTGTGATTTTGAAGAAAAAAAGGGTTATTTATATGCGCAAAACGAAAAGGAAGATGATGAGCTGGGAAAAATGCTGGAAGGGATGCGCACGGCAGGGATCGAAGCAGCGCCCGGCTCTTCAATCCCGTTACCGGTACCTTTTACAACAGCTATACAATTTCCGGGGCAGGCGCAGTTGCATCCTTTAAAATATTTAAAGGCCTTATTGCATCAATTCCTGGAGGCGGGAGGAGCAATAAGAACGGGAGCCCCGGTTCAGAAAGTTGTGCAAAAGGAAGGAATCCAGGAAGTATATTCTGCGAACGGCAGGTATAGCGCGGCAGACGTCGTATACGCTACCCATATTCCTCCGGGCATCAACCTGCTGCATTTCCGGTGTGCCCCTTACCGCTCCTATGTTCTGGGAATCCGGCTTGCAGATCATTCCTACCCCGATGCGCTGGTCTATGATATAGAAGATCCCTATCATTATTTCAGAACGGCCCGGCACCAGGGAGCGCCGCTGTTGATTGTGGGCGGCTGCGACCATAAAACCGGGCATGCGGACAATACCGGACAGCTCTTTCGTGAACTGGAAGCCTATGCTGCAAAGTTTTTCCGGATAGCATCTATCCCCTACCGGTGGTCGTCACAGTATTATGAACCTGCCGACGGGTTGCCTTATATCGGCCGGTTGCCCGGGAACAACGATCACCTGTATACAGCAACCGGCTATAGCGGGAACGGGATGATCTTTGGCACGCTGGCCGGCCGCATTCTTTGCAATCTTATTACCGGCAATGACAACCCTTATAAGACCTTGCTGGCTCCATCCCGCATTAAGCCAGTGGCGGGCTTCAGCAATTTTATTAAAGAAAACGCGGACGTGGTGCGGCATTTTATAGGAGACCGCTTATCTGTGGAAGTACCGGAAGCATTTGCAGGGCTTGGCATCGGGGAAGGGCGTGTGGTCAAACAGGGAGGTCAACCGATCGCCGTTTACAAAAATGAAGAAGGCAACATCTTTGCATTGGACCCTGTATGTCCACATGCCGGCTGCCTGGTGCAGTGGAACAATGCAGAGCGGAGCTGGGATTGTCCCTGCCACGGATCCCGTTTTGATAGTACAGGCGCGGTATTGAACGGACCGTCTCAAAAAAAATTACGGCAGTTAAACAGATGACAATTTCAGGCTTTACTTAACTATACAGAGTATCAGCAAAAGCAGCAGAGATGTTACTCATCAGCCAGTTATTTAGATGTTTCATTTAAATCTTCTGCAAAGGCTCGCCTGCAGGTTGATATATGCCACTTAACAGATACCATATCTTAATAATGCTCTTTTTTGCGTATTCCCTTTCAACAGGTTGTATGACGCATCGTTTAAGCCGTTCTAAACAACGCAGGGTTGACAATCAGGTATGGGTAATTACTGGAGCTTCAGGCGGCCTGGGGCGGGGAATAGCCGTGGAAGCAGCTAAATATAAAGCGCGGGTGGTACTTGCCGCCCGCAGCCGGGAAGATCTGGAAGCGGTGGCCACGCAGATCAGGAGTTATGGCGGTGAGGCATGGGTAGCGCCAACAGATATCAGTGATACCACAGCCGTCAGGCAGTTACGGGCCGGCACCGTTGCCCGTTGGAAAAAGATCGATGTTTGGGTAAACAATGCTGGCGTTACAGCCATCGGGTGCCTCTGGGATGTTCCCCTAAAGGACCATAGCCGCATCATCGATGTAAATCTGAAAGGCACGCTGTACTGCAGTTATGAAGCTATACAGCAATTCCGGCTGCAGGGCTATGGAAAGCTGATAAATATAGCATCAGCAGAAAGTGTATTGCCAACGCCTTACCAGGCGGCATACGTTGCTGCAAAGGCAGGCATAAAAAACATGGACATTGGTCTGCGCCAGGAGTTGCGCCTGGCCGGGTTGCAAAAGATTCAGGTACTATCTATAGATCCCTGGGCATTGAACACACCCATCTGGGATCATGCAGCCAGCTATAGCGGGCATGCGCCCCGTATGGGTTTACTGGACAGGGTTCCCAAAGTGGTAAATGTGGTACTGCAGGCTGCCGTATCATCCCGAAGCCGGGATATAGCCGTGGGGTGGAAAACAAAGGTTGCTTATGCTGTTCATCAATTATTCCCGGCGCTTGCTCACAGAATTTCGGCCAATATTGTATACAAATACCAAATGAAGGAAGCGCCTGCAATGCCGCCTTCACCCGGAAATCTGTTTCAATCCCTGCCACCAACGCAGGTCGAAACAGATATCCGGGAAAGAATGAAGAAGGAAAAGGCCCAGAAAATACCAGGCCGCCGGTAGCTGTTTCCTGATGCCGATTTGATATCGGACCGTCGTCAAAGCTTTTAAAACGAATCAATAAACAAATATGGTAACAAATAAAAGATATCCGGTCCTGAAACGCAAAGGTTACCTGTGGGTAACGCTTGCACTATTTATTCTTTCATTAGCCCTTCATTGGGGATTTGGCTGGAAAGCGTATATAAGTGACCAGATGGAGCATGGCCGGCAGCCGGAGATAAGCGGATACGTTGTTGAAATGATAAGAGATACCATGGAAAACTGGCAATCAGAGTTTCTGCAACTGATCTGGCAGGTAGCAGGGCTCTCATTTTTATGGTATTGCGGGTCGCCGCAATCGAAAGAAGGAGATGAGCGCAAAGAAGAAAAGCTGGATTATATTATTCGCAAACTGGAGCCGGAAAAAGCAGAACAACTCCTGAGCGAATGGAAGCAAAAGTATCCGGATCATTAAGCAGCAACATTCATCCGGTAATGTGCCCCGACAGCATTCCGGTCTTCGCAGCAATGCAACTTTTCTGCAAAAGCTGGTAGCCGTGCATTTTATGAACAACAGGTTCTCATTATGAGGAATCTATTCCGGGTTTACTTTTTTTACTTCCCATGTGAATGGGTGGATAAGTGCGGGAGGCCGGCATTTGCAGCCTTGGCCTTATTAAAAAGAGGTATCGCCATCTTTTTTTTGTTTAATTGAAATGTTATACTATTTCGACATTAAAAGAACACGGTTACCCGGTCCCGGATCTATCGGGATTGACGAAGGGTGATCAGGCTTCGTCAGGCTGTTAATGACAAGTATTGGAAGTTGTTGGAAATGACTCTACATAAGGAACGTTATTCCGGCCGGATGGAACGGTGGAATCTCTCTGGTAATACAGAGATTCCACCGGCTTCTCCCGTTATCGCGGGCTACGCCCGGGATGACGATTGAAAAAATTGTCGCCCCAACGCTCTTTTGAGTATCTCAGCCTGACATGCCTTCACCTGGCGCCATTTAAAAGTCTGAATGGTATTATTGGGTCAGGCAAGGTTGCAGCTGTTTAACTAAAACAGCGTATTTTGCAGCATGACCAGCCTTTATATTACGGCGCTTAATTCCGGCAGCAATGGCAACTGTTATTATATTGGTAACGATGAGGAGGCGGTATTGATTGATGCCGGCTTATCCTGCCGGGAAACAGAGAAAAGAATGTACCGGCTGGGGCTGGCGATGAAAAAAGTAAAAGCGATATTCATATCGCACGAGCACAGCGACCATATCAGGGGCCTGGAAGTGCTATCCCGTAAGCACCAGCTCCCCGTATACATTTCTCCGGGAACGCTGCGTCAGGCAGGCTTGCAGCTGGACCCGGACCTGGTACGGCCACTGTGCGCAGGAACACCCGTCCACATCGGCGCGCTCGTGGTCAGTGCCTTCCTGAAATATCATGATGCCGCAGACCCGCACAGCTTTACGGTAGAGGATCATCATACCTGTATCGGCATTTTTACAGATATCGGGAAAGTTTGCGAAAAGATCAGTGCTCATTTCAAAAGATGTCATGCGGCTTTCCTGGAAGCCAACTATGATGAGGAGATGCTTGAGAAGGGCCGGTATCCCTATTACCTTAAAAAAAGAATCCGCGGCGGCCTGGGGCATTTATCCAATAAAGAAGCACTGGATCTTTTTCTTTCCTGCAGACCGGCGCATATGAGCCACCTGTTCCTCTCCCATCTTTCTGCGGACAATAACCACCCGGATCTGGTTCATGACCTTTTTCATAAGCAGGCAACAACTACCCATATTGTAATTGCCTCGCGGTACGAAGAAACACCGGTGTACAGGGTTTCAGGTAATAAGGCGCCTCATTCCAGCGTTCCGCTCACGCTGGGACAGCTGACGTTGTTTTGACCCATTTTTTAATAAAGCGCCATCTTATACGGAAATGACATTTTAATCAGACCGAAAAGTTTCCCGAAGACCAACGATTTTTTGTTGGTCGTGTTACGTCCCGCTGTTCCGAACCTTCGGAACGCAGACTTCCGCCATTGGCGGAAGCACAGATGGACGGTGCCTGCGCTGTTCTGCGAATTCTGCGGAAGCATTGAATGGCACGGGCCCTTTCTTTTTGGTGCTGCCTGGAAATCCGGGGGTATCAGGAATGCTATATCCTAAAATAGATCCAATCCGCTTTTAGGAATTTTTAATGCCCGGCAACTTAGCCGTAACGCTTTGTATAGGTCTATAATAAATTTCACTTGCATATTATTATTCAGTCCAAAGCACTATCCACCATTTATATGCCATCAAAAGCCCGGAAAATCCATTCAGATTTGTATTCCCTGTAAAAAAGCACGGGGAATGGGACTGCCTTTAAAAATACACTTATTGGGCGCACGACCTCTATAAACAATTATTTTTCAAGAATACTTATAGTTCCCGGCTGAGGCACAAACGGTTTCCGGATTGAAAGCTGCTTGTTTTTTACAAACGAACCTGCTTATGGCTCCTGACACACCGTTGTCACCATGCACTGCTAATTTTGAACTATAAAACAGTTTAAAACATATTACAATGACAACACAACAAATTGCCGATCGCTTTTACGAACTGGATTCAAAGCATGATTCCCAAACTATTTATTCGGAGTTATACGCCGCTGATGCCAAAAGCATTGAGCCGGCGCACAGCCCGTGGAATTCTGTTCAGGGCGTGGACGCCATACGCGAAAAAGGAAAGAATTTCAATGAAGCGATTGAGGAGATGCATGGCGGGCACACCACCCCTCCCATTGTTGCGCGGAACTTTTTTGCCTGCGCCATGGGGCTTGATGCTACCTTAAAAGGACAAGGCCGCATGCAGATGAATGAAATTGCATTATACGAGGTAAAGGACGGAAAAATCATTTCCGAGCAATTCTTTTATTAATCATACCTGGCCCGATTTAGTTGTTTTGCAGGTTTTGAATGCCGGCTATATGACCAGAAGCCGGCAGTTCTTATCATTTTTTATTATGGAAACTGATCAGGCGCATGCCGCCCGGAAGCCCGGGTACCCGCAAACAATTCATTGCCGCGGCAACAGTATTTTATGTGCTCCGGCAAACAGATAAGAATACCCTCCCTGAAACAGGCCGGTTGTTTCCTATATTTGGGCAAACTCTACCATCCATTCAATACCGAATTTGTCTCTGAACATAGCAAAATAGGAGCCCCACGGGCTGTCACCAATTGGCATTTCAACAGTTCCGCCTGCTGAAAGCCCATTAAATAATTTATCTGCTTCTTCACGACTTTCTGTACTAACAAATATTTTAGACCTGTTTTCATTTTCATTTACCCGGCCCATAAATTCCGGAACATCGTTGCCCATTAAACTGCTGTTACCAATTGGTAAAGCAATGTGCATTATCTTATTTGCTTCATTTTCTGCCAATGGATGTTCCGTATTTGATAAATCCTTGAAGCGGATAATCTTTGTGAACACTCCGCCAAATACTGATTTGTAAAAATTGAACGCTTCTTCGGCATTTCCGTTGAAGTTGATGTGTGGATTGAAGTGCCATGGCTTTATTTTTAAGTTTTTTTCCTTCGCAGAAATTTTCAGGTATAGTGCGGTAATCTTTGCCGCTATTTTTTCCCCTTTTGAGCAGGACTCCTTTGCCTTCTGTACACATTTATACTTTCAAAGGTATGCGGCATGGCAGATTTGCAGGGTGGCAGATTGCGACAGTCTGAGGGGGAAATCAGATACCGGATCCAGCCAGTTTTTTTACCGGTAAGATCATATACGCCGGATTCACCAGCAATACATCCGGTACGGGGCTAAATTGCTGGTGATTACTTTTTTCATTCCAGTTACCGGCAGGTGCGGCAGCCAGCAGAGCATATGAAGTTGTGGTTGAAAGGCTCCCTGTTATTTTGAGAAGCTATAGAATCCATTTTTATAGCAAATACAATAAGGTCGGCTGTTCTGTTTACGTTAAATTTTTTTATTATGTTTTTATAATAACTTTTAACGGTATGCGTACTCAACCCTAACAGATAGGCTGCCTCTTTTATCACAACCCCATACATTCCTGAATTATCAACCGGGCAAAGGTTTAAAATGCCTATACGGCCGGATCAGTTGCTTTCTGTTTCAAAGGCATGGGGATTGAATCATTTTGCTTTTAAGTTTATTTCTGATTTTGCCAGCTTTGAAAGCAGGATGTCGCAGTTCTTTTCCTGCTTTAAGGTATCCTGCAGCAATCTGGCCGCTTCCTTATGGCCCAGCTGAACAGCAAAAGTGGCCAGTGTTCCATAAGTGGCTATTTCATAATGCTCCACTTTCTGGCTGGCGGCAATGATACCCGCATCCCTTACGGCACCTGGTTTTGTTTCTTTTAATATACTATCGCCTTCCTTTAATAAGCCGTCCATAGCGTCGCATTTTGCGGCCTGTGCCTTTTTCCCGATCAGCCGGAACACTTCTTCCAGCCGGGCCACCTGTCCCTTTGTTTCTTCCAGATGATCCCCGATTGCTGTTTTTAATTTTCCGGAAGATGCATTTTTCTGCATTTCAGGAAGTGCTTTTACCAGTGCTTTTTCTGCCCAGTAAATGTCTTTAAGCCCATCTGCAAAAAAATCCTGTAATGCTTCTGCTGCCTCTTTTTTTGCGGGCACTTTTCCGGCAGTGCTTGTTTTTTTAGCCATAATGATGAATTTATATCTGGTTCATAAAATAGTTGTTGTATTATGTGCCGGTTTTAAGCCGGCACTTTCCGTTCCATTTCCCGCTCCCAGAACCGGTGCAGCCCAAGATCTTTTAAAAACCGGTCAACATTTCCGTTCAGTGATATACCGGCCCCCTCTTTTACAAATGTATTTTGTATAAACGGGGCCGCATCCGGTGCGGCGCCGATTGCCTTGCAATGACGGAATTGCTCATTGACAAAATGAATGGCATCCGGTTCAGCCAGGAGCGCTTCGATGGCTTTTGCTCCCCCGGGTATATAAACGGCATCAAACAAAACCGATGCCGTGTTAAACAGTGTTTCATCTGCATTTATTATGGAATGATCAGACGCTTTTAATGCGCCGAGACGGGGCGCGATCACTTTAATTTTAGCTCCTTTCGCTCCCGCTTTCTTTTTTAATTCCATCACCATAGCCGCATCTGTGCCATCGGCAGCCAGTACCGCAATACAACGGGTAGCAATGGTGCCGCTTTTTACCTGTGCCATACTTAAAGCCGCTGATTT
Organism: Niabella ginsenosidivorans; assembly: GCF_001654455.1. Taxonomy (NCBI): domain Bacteria; kingdom Pseudomonadati; phylum Bacteroidota; class Chitinophagia; order Chitinophagales; family Chitinophagaceae; genus Niabella; species Niabella ginsenosidivorans. The sequence goes on along the minus strand of NZ_CP015772.1, from coordinate 1,857,432 downwards.
TTTAACAGGCGGATTTTTCTTTACAGGGTTATAATCTTTCGGAAGCCCATCTGCCGGTATCGCACCATTTGTAACGGGCATTACTTTTTTAGGAACCGGCAAACCTAATCTGGATGCTACATATTGCGCCAGCTCCCTATTTACATTGGTGAGCGTGTTTACCATCCGCTGCCGTATTTCCGGAATGGTTACCCTGGATAATTCAAAACTAAAGGCATCCTTTATGTGCTGCTGCTCCGGGGCGCTCTGGCTGTTATAAAACAGGATCGCCTGGCTGAAATGATCCAGAAAGCTTTTGCTGCGGCCTCTTATTTTGCGGGCATCGATCCGCTCTGCATAACTGGTAAACCCTCCTTCAGCTTCCCTGGAGAGGAAGGGGCAGCCGCCACCAATACTGTTTGGCGAATAAGCCGCTTTCCCTTTGTTAATCTGCATCTGCATGTGCCCGTCACGTTGATTATTATAAATCGTGTTCACCGACCGGTTGACGGGGATCTGGTGAAAATTAGGCCCACCCAGGCGCGAGAGTTGTGTATCGGTATAGGAAAACAGTCGCCCCTGCAGCAGCGGGTCATTACTAAAATCAATACCCGGCACCAGGTGCGCAGGGCTGAACATGACCTGCTCTGTCTCTGCAAAAAAGTTGTCCGGGTTCCGGTTCAGCGTCATCCTGCCAATGATCTGTACCGGTACCAGTTCTTCGGGCACCAGCTTGGTAGGGTCCAGCAGGTCAAATTCAAATCTGTGCTCCTCTTTTTCCGGGATGATCTGTACGCCCAGGTCCCATTCCGGAAAGCGGCCTTCTTCAATAGCTTCCCAAAGATCGCGCCGGTGAAAATCGGAGTCTTTGCCGGAGATTTTCTGCGCTTCGTCCCAGGCTACTGAATGTACGCCCAATACCGGCTTCCAGTGAAACTTTACAAAACACGCCGCTCCTTTTTCATTGATCAGCCGGAAAGTGTGCACCCCGAATCCTTCCATCATCCGGAGGCTGCGCGGAATGGCCCGGTCGCTCATGACCCACAGGATCATATGCGTGCTTTCCGGCATAAGGGAAATAAAATCCCAGAAAGTATCATGAGCAGAAGCCGCCTGGGGGATCTCATTATCGGGTTCCGGTTTTACGGCATGCACCAGGTCCGGGAATTTCATAGCATCCTGAATAAAGAACACCGGAATATTATTTCCTACCAGGTCATAATTCCCTTCCGTAGTATAGAATTTGACTGCAAAACCCCGTACATCACGGGCCAGATCTGTAGACCCGCGGGAGCCTGCTACTGTTGAAAAACGGACAAACACGGGGGTTTCCTGTGTGGTATCAGTTAAAAACGCAGCCTTTGTATACTGTTTTAATGATTTGGTTAACCTGAACACACCGTGCGCGCCACTGCCCCGTGCATGAACAATACGTTCAGGGATGCGCTCATGATCAAAATGCGTAATCTTCTCCCGCAGGATGATGTCTTCCAGGAGGGTACCTCCCCGGTCTCCTGCCTTAAGGGAATTGTGGTCGTCATTCATTTTTAGCCCCTGGTCTGTGGTCATGAACTGGTTGGCAGCATCAGTGGTATACGACTGCAGATCTGCCGTTTTCAGATCTTTTTTTGAAGAACGTTTAGCCATGTTGGTTGTTTTTAAATTAGGAATTGCATAATCTGTCTTAATAAAGTTACACCGGATTTTTAAAATGCCGGGCCGGGAATTGCATGTATTCTGAAGCATTCCATAATCAATAACATAAGAAAGCCGTCCCGTGCCCACCCTAATGAAAGGATTTAACTGCAACAGCACCTGTTCCTGATCGGATTAATGCATTGCCCGCTTTAAATTGGTTATGATGTAAAATTCTTCGCCTCCACGCATCTCTTTATACCATTCCCATTCGTCAAGATTCAGATGAGTGGCGTCCTTTAAATAAGGCCCGCAATGAGCTATGGCATCCCCTGTAAAACTGATATTGGGAGCCCCGGTCAGCTCAACATTCTGAAACAGCACTTTTAATAAAGATTTGTTATTAAACCCATTTTTCATATATCAACAGCATTTAAAAAATGATTATAAGTGATCCGCATGTTTATCAAAACTTACAAACAAAGGATACCATCAAAAGGCAATTCTGAAGCCAGAAAACGGGCATTAAGAAATCAAGCACTTTTTATCTATTGATTTTCAATAAAATATCAGGTCATATAAATCATTTTGACCATAAGTGTGCCCTATTAAATGGGTAGTAATAAAACGATTCAATTCTGTTACAACCCATAATTTTGTGATTTATGGAAAAAAAAGAAGGTGTAAACGGGAAATTAAAAACCAGGAAAACCAAGGCGGTTTATGATGTAATTATCATTGGAGGTTGTATAACGGGAGTAACAACTGCGCTCACGCTGCAGCAGAACGGGCTGAACGTGGCATTACTGGAATATAGCGAGATCGGGTTTCTGACATCGGGATGTTATACAACGCACCTGAATACCTATTTTGATGCATTGAACAATGACATTATACAAACATTTTCTGCCCGGGATCTGGACCTGTATTCAAAAGGAGGATTGGAAGCGCTGACGCAGATAAAAGATAATATCAACAGATTCGGACTGGAATGTGAATTAGAAGAAGCAAAAAGTTATATTTATTCAACAAACGGAGATGAGGACAAACTATTGGAAAAAATCATCGAGTCCTGTAACCGCGTAAACCTGCCGGCAAAACTGACAGCTGCCTCTCCCTTTAAATTCCAGACCACGAAAATTGCAGCGATCAGTAACCAGCATACCATCAATGCCGTAAAATACATCCTGGGGCTGCTTGAGCAGTTCAGGAAAGCGGGGGGGCTTGTTATTGAAAGATGCCGGGTTCTGAAAATTGAATTTGGTAAAATAAACCAGCTGCTTACTTCCAGAGGCAAAATCTCTGGTGAAAAAATACTGTATACACCACAGACCTCCCGTTTACTGAATTTGTCTCCTTATAAATTTATTCCTTATATCCATTACTCCGTATCCTCCAAACTGGTAACCAATGCAAATGAATTAGCCATATCATATGATTTGCAGGAGCCCTGTCACCGGTTTATATCTAACAGGCATAGAGGAGCGGATTTTATGGTGATACGTGGCGAAGATCACCGGGTGGTAAAAGGTAAGGTACGGGAAGACTATTTTCAGAAACTGACAAAACTATTAAAAGAAAACTATACTATTGACGTGGTCCTTGCCAAGTGGTCTTATGTATATTATAAATCACAATACGGTTCACCGGTGATCGAGCAAATTAAAAGCGAATACGAAAATCTTTATATATCTGCCGGTTATAACCCGGACGGGATGATACTGGCTGCTTTGGGCTCTAAAATTATTTGTGACCTGATACTCGGACGCAGTAATAAATATAAAGGGCTGTTTCAGCATAAAAAGCAAACAGCATCTTTGGCGGCAGAAGATAAAGCGCAATATTCAGGCAGTATAGAATAAGCCTGCGCCGCGTGCATATCCGGGTTTGAAAATCCGGTATGCAGAATTGAGTGCGATGACCTGAGCGCCTAAAAACTTTAACAACGAAAATAATATTGCTGTTTTTTATCCGCAAGCAGGGTACCAGGCTTAATTCCCCAAAGCTATCCGGTCTTACAAATCCTGTTTGCAAAAGTTTTTTTTTGCCTAATCTTTATTGTTCCCTTGTGGATACCTGTAATATCATTTGGTTTTTGATATTCCCTGTAATAAACTGTGTGCCGGGGCAGCCGGAACCTCTTGTTATTTTTAAACTTAATGATCAGAGCATTCCCTTCAGCTGGCAGGTGCTATAATGGAAGAATAGTTGTTGCTCGGAGTTGGTTCAACCCATTCGTTTTTTTCACCAGTCAACGATCTCCTCCCCGGGTTAGGTTTAACAAACACCGCCCCTGCCGTATTTTGCGCACAGCAGTTGGCGGTGCATTCATGTATTTATTAATGGCCGGTAAGTGAGCTGGGTTACCCCAGTGCTGAATGTTTCCGTTCTTATCAGCTCAAAAAGCGTTTCACCGGGCTTGTTTGCAAATAACGGCAGCCCTGCTCCGATTACAACGGGCACGATCCGTATCAGCAGCTCGTCGATAAACCCTTTATTTAAAAACAGGGTATTTATCTGCCCGCCGCCAATCAGCCAGATATCTTTTCCTTTTTTTGATTTTAGATCTTTCACAAGATGATCAACATCAGACGTGAAATGCACAAATGCTGCATCAGGGAGGGCTGCCCGGCTTATCACGAAGTTCTGCCTGTCCTGAAACGGGAACGGGATATTAAACCCTAAAATTTCCTTATAGGTATTGTTTCCCATGATCGTTGTGTCGATCGTCCTGTAAAACTCACTAAATCCATAGTCTAATTTATCGGGGTTGGGTACTTTTTTCAGCCATGCCACATCCCCGTCCGGCTTAGCAATATAACCGTCTAAACTTACCGCTAATGACAATATAATTTTCCTCATATGTTCCTTTTAATCCTGGTATTTGCAAGTGCTTTTGCCGGCAAAACCGGGATCTGATTTTATCTTTAAAAATTCTCCTCTTCAACTACTATAAGCGTTCCGGCCTGTCATTTCCACTATAGCAGTTCATAAGAAATTACCGGGCAATTTAATTATTTTTTATTGATTTTAAAGAACAGGAAACGGTTATTGCAACCAGGTTATAATATAGTTAAGAGGCCGGCCAGGGCGCTTTACACGAGGCACCTGTTACCAGTGGTTTCAATGATCAGGACCCGGTTGTTTCCGGAAAGCCAGGTTCAGATTATATTGTTCTTCAATGGAAATAATTTTTCTTGAAATTTTGTTTATGTCTTTTCCTTCTTTTGTCCAAAGAAAAGGGTAAAAATTGAAAACTTTATTACCATCCAGTTTGGAAACTTCCTCCCGCCAGTTTTTCCACCGCTTAGCTTTATAGAATTTATCCAGGTCGCTGTTGAAGCAAAAATGTAAAAACTCAGTATAGGTCAGGCCAAGCGGTTCGTATTCTAGATTATCCGGTGAAAAATAATATACTTTCCCCAAGTCTTTTCCAAGCCCTCCTCCATTTAGCAAATAAAAGCCGCCAATAGCATCGTCAGCAATCAATAAGAAGGGCGAAGCATCTCCAAACTCTTTGAATGTTCTTCCTTTATTCCAGTCCGGAAGTGTCCGGTTAAGTTTGGGGTTTCCGGAACCAAGGACCCTGATCCAGCCATCATCAATTAAAAGCCCGCCAGTCATGTATACAATGGCCCCCATTGGTGAGCGGGTGGTTATCTGAATTTTGTATAAAGCCTCTTTTACTTGCAGGCTATCTGCTGCTAAAATTTCAACTTTATTTTTAGCTGATTTGATCCACCCGTCTACAAGTGCCCAACCGGGATCTGTTTTATTTATCAGGTCGTCAATCGCCCGCATTTTATTTTGAGCTTTTATAGTTAAGGCTATAAGGATTAATCCTGTTGCAGTTAAATACTGCATCCTGTTTTTGATCATAAAACAACTATTTATGTTAATCAGGCTTAAACAAATGAGCAGCGTATTAGTAATGCAGATTGTATTTTAGTTTAAAGATGTGAATAACTATAGAAGCTTTTTTATAAAGTGCTGTTAATTGCGCTTCATTATTTCCGGCTTTTAAAGAAGTTCACATCATTGGCAGTGGCCTAATGCCGCTCTTCAGTGTTTGCGCTCTACCGCTGCCAGATCTGCCTGTCAATTTTTGTTGTATCAACATTTGTTACCCAAATGAACAATGACGAAATATTTTTTATTTTGCAGATTTTATACGCGGGGCTTCCACTGTCTGTTGCCCCGCATCCAAAGTCCCGCAAAACTATTTTTGCTGTTTTATCCTTTATATTTTCAAAAAGAATTTTGTTATTTGCCCAGCGGCACATGCCTGTAAACACCGTTATAAAAAGAATAAAAACTGAAAAAAGGGAAATACAGATTGTCCAGATGATTTTGGTTGCCTTCGTTTCAACCGGGTCTTTTTTTTAATGTGCCAAAAAGTGTCAGCAAGATTGTTGCAGGGAGTCCGGAAAAACGAAATTCTTCAAATGAATCCAGGGAATTATTACTGGTAAACTCCAATGGTGTAAACCGTATAACAAAAGGCGCTATAATAAAAATGAATATTAAAATGAGTGAAGTCCAGAAAATTATTTTCTTACCTGCCTGCATAAGGATCTTCAGGGGTTGTTTCATTATAGTCAATTTTAGGTGGTTAAATATATAAAAAGATCCAGAAATAATAGCAGGAAGGGTTAAAGAAACAGTTTAAGCGATTCGGGCGACCGGAACAACCAGGGTGCGGGCAATATTATTACCGGCCGCCCCAGTTACAGCTGCTTTACGTGCTCTTTAAGGCAAAACGCGCTTTGTTAAACCCCGCTGGTAGGCCTCCAGCCGGTTAAATCCTTCTGCATATTTACAGCCCGCTGCCAGGCCCCTGAACCTTGCCTGCGTTTCAATCAGCTCCAGCACATCCGTATTTGCCTCATCCTTCATGTCTTTGAGCTGGCTCTTATGACAGCACAGCATCTGTTTCTTCAGCTCAAAAGTATCCGATATATCCACATACTCTGAAGGCATGAAACGGATGCCGCATACATTGTCCATATAATAGATCTGCGCATTGTCCAAACGGCAGGGCGGTAAGGATTGATGGGGTATAAACGGCAGCCCTTTCTGGGAATAGGCATCAAATACCAGCTGGCTTACATAGCGATGATCCGGGTGATAATCATTGGGGGAATGGGTGAATATAATATCCGGATCGGCTTCACGGAGTATATCCACCATAATGGCCCGGTGCTGCTGATCAGGAAAAACCTGCTCATCGGCAACCGCCGGCCAGATTAATTTTGCGCCGATCAGGTCTGCCGCAGCCTGTGCCTCTTTTTTCCGGATAGCGCCCATCTCCTCCGGCTTAATGACCAGGTCTCCCATACTTCCGTTTGTAAAAGCAGCTATCGTTACCCGGTGGCCTTCCCGGGCATATCTTATAAGTGTACCTGCACAAAGGATTTCTGTATCATCCGGATGGGCTGCAACACTAAGAATGTTCATGGTTCATCAGTTTTTAAGCTAAGAACAATGTAACTTATAAAAAGCTACGCTGATCCTTTTGAATATCCGATCCGCAATGCGTACCGTATCAATAGCTACCCCTTCAACAATCACGCCAGTGACGGTATTTTCAGCGCCTTACTTCTTTGAATGAAATAAAAGGCAACGGAAAATGGTTAAAAGGAACGCCAGAAGCAGCGGGCCTGTTTTGCGCCCGTTTTTACAAGGCCAGTAAGGCAACCCGGCCCGTCCGTTGAAGGAATTGGAGGAAGCGCAGCAATTAGCTTATGAAACAGTAAGATTAACTAACAGGGTTGCCTATAAAGCACAGCAGTTGAAAGAAAGTGACCCCAATAGCTGTAAGAACTGTAAGTATAAACATCGTTGCCCTTTGTATGATCCAACAACTGGCGAAAAAGCAGGCGATTGCCTGAAAATGCCCGCTTATGCTGGTAAAAATGGCCTCCGGGGCTATCTGATTTCAAAAATCTGCGGGCCAGTTGCGCCAGACGAAACAGGATCATACGAATTTGAATATGTGTGGCCTGCTGATATTGTAGATTATTATAAAATAAACAACAATTCAATATATAGATAATACAAAAAAGACAATAACTAATATTGATAATATAGAAATTCCAATGTGGGTTGAGAACTTGATATATGAAAACTAACCGTGGCCACATCCTCGTCTGCGTAGCAGCCGTTATCTGTTCCTGAATGTTTAAAAATTCATCACTATTGCAAAACGAAGACGGAGCATCAATAATCCAATATTTCGGGGTATGCCTCATTAAGACATATTGCCGACTGAGAGCCGGGCGGTTACAGAGCAGGATTATTTTGCCCTTACCATAAACGAACTAACCTCATAAGCATCATTTACAGGACGCTGTTTCACCTTTAAAATAAGCATCCTTTTATTATAAGGGATAGATAATGGTCCAAAAGTGAGTAAAACTTAAAAATTTGCTCCCCCATTGTTCCACGAACCTTAAAAAAACTCATTAATAATTGATAATGCATTGTTCCTGTTCTGGGAATATACAAAATCAGGGCTGGATGCCTGTTCCATATAGTCGCCCCATACCTATTCGGCTATTGCGGTTTTATTAATAAGCCTTTGAGGGTTGGTGACAAAATAATACAACAGGTCAAATTCCTTTCTGTTGAGGCTGATTGCTGCTTTATTGATCAGAACAGTTCTGTTATCCGGATCGGGGATGATGTTGCGCCACTGTATTTTGTCGGCTCCACTCTGGTTTTTTCTTCAGATGGCAGATTTTACACGGGCATTTAATTCAGCAAGGTGGAAGGGTTTTGCCAGGTAATCATCTGCTCCCTTTTCCAGGCCATTGACCTTATCATCTACAGCATCTTTTGCCGAAATAATAATGACTGCTTCTTTCTTTTTGTTCTTTTTAATTTCAGAAAGCAATTCCAGACCATTGCCTCCCGGCAGCATAATGTAACAGGATGCAATCATATTCATAGGAGATGATCTTATCAAGCGCCTGGTCAAAATTACCGGCCGTTTCCATTAAATAGCCTTCTTCAGCCAGGGAATGCTGAATAACCCCCTGCAGTTCCGTTTCATCTTCGATGATTAACACTTTCATACCCCGAATTTAAAATAAGCTGTAAAAGTGCTATTAAATTCTGGAAAGAATCTGGATTTAAACGTACCTTCCTTAGTACAGGCCCGTTCATCCGTTTCCGGTAACAATAAAGGCAGTGCAGCCGTAACAATATAAGCTCAGAGTGTTTTTCCTGTTAAGGTACTTTATCAAACGCCACCACTGTTGCTACCGCCTGGCCGGCATTGGCTGTTGCCTTAAAATACATACGGCCATCAGGAGAACTGTTATAAGCTGCGCCCGGCGCCAGTATGGACCGGACAGCATCATTGACCTTACCGGCAAAAGTAGCTTGTGCACTATTATTAATAGCGTTATTAACATCGTTATAATTGAGCTCCTTTTTACTGGCAATAACAGCAATCTGGTCTTTGGCGCCCTGGTTATCGGCTTCCATAGACTGGTCTTTGGGAAACAACCGGTACCCGGTAATACCGCAATAGGGAGAATGCTTGGATACGGTTTGCCCCGGCTTTAAATAGGGAAACAATACATAGCTGCTGCCATCAGTTTCCTGCCCGAAAATATAAATATAGCATTCGGTAGTATTCCTGACTTCCATTTTAAAACGGGTGCCCGCTTTTATGGGGGTTACTGTCTGGAAGGTATTGCTGCCGGCTGATTTTAATTTAATATATTGTTTTGTAGTGTTATCTACCAGGCCTATGGTGCACTCCAAAGGCATGGCAGCGATGTTTGCCGCCTTTGGCAGCGGGTCTATCCCATACGCTTCGCGCACATAATTCTGAAAGTCGCTGTAGCGCACCCAGGCCACGCCGTTCTTTCCCCATTGAGGCGTCCAGCTGTTCAGGATCTGGAAGGCGCCCCCATACTTACGGTCATCATACCCGATCACGCACATGGCATGCCCGCCCATACCCATTTGTGCCTGGTCCATTCCCTGTGGCCGCCAAAGCTCCTGGCCCATCATATCCTGCATAAAGCTCTGCCCCACCATCATGCCAATGACCACGGGCGCATCCTTTGCCAGATGCTCTTTAATGGCCCGTATGCTGATCTGGTTCAGGTTATCGCCCTGCGTTAAACGGGTAAAACCGTGGATCACATGCTGCCGGCCTTCCTGGATGGCTGCACTGCCGGGTGTCCGGCTGCAATCCTGGTCGTTATAAGGATAATCACGTAAAGGTACTCCTCCATTGGCTTTCATAGCCTCCATAGCCCTTTGCACATAAGAGCCCTGGCAATCATTGCCCAGCCGGATCTGGTTATACAAATAAGAAGGACTAAAGGCTATGGCATTGGGATCCTGCCCGGTTGCCGCAGCAGTAAGAATGGTTTGAGCCGCATAGGCACTGCTCCATGCCACACAACTGCCCTGCTGCCCCTGGTCGCCCGCCCTGGGCGCAAACCGCAAAAGCGACACTGCTTCCGGCAAAGGGTTTTTGGTGTTATTATCAGCCAGCCCTTCATAGATCTTTGCCTTATCAAACTCGGCAGGGTTATAACTGTACCCGCTTTGTGAAAACAACTGCTTTGCGGCATCCGAAATGCCACCGCCGATATTTCCACAGCCTCCACGGCCTCCCAGAAAATAAGCAGCGGCGGCAATAACGATCAATACAATGATGCCCTTGCCCCTGAAAAGGCCAAGCAACAAGGGTAAAAGGCCTAAAAGACCACCGCCCCCGCCTCCGCCGGGCCCGCTTCCACCACCCTGGTCATCATTAAAATCATCATTCCCGCTGTTGGGATCATCTGTCATTCGTATAGGCATCGGTTAAAATTTTGTATAAAAATAATATGGAGCAGGGAAATAAGAGCAGCAATTTTGAGTTTTCAGAATTGAGAACCGAACATTGAGCGGGGATATTTGATCTGGAACAAGGCAAAGAATAGCTGCAGGTGCTCCTGTTGCATACCTGCTGCAAGACACAATCATCAACCCAGCTTTATCTTTTCGCCGGTCTTTGCTGCCTGGTAAATAGCATCAATAATGACCAGGTCCCTGACGGCCTCTTCTCCATCCACCGGAACTACCGGATCAGTGCCATCGAGCAGGATAGCCGCCATTGCATCCATTTGAATGGTTTGCTGGGGCAGCGTTGCTTGCACCTGCAAAGGCCCTTTATGGGTACGTCCTTTAACAGGGCCGTACCCTGCGGCCGGCTGCAGCTCTGCAAAACCATTATCCCCATCCAGGAAAAAACGGTCAAGATTGTTCATATTGTAGGTAGACAGGCAGGAAGCCATGATGCCACCGGGGAAACCCAGTTGGAACGTAATGGTTTCATCAACGCCCTCTTTAAATTTTACGGGATCTGTTTTTGTTTCCTGGGCCGTAACCCAAACCGGTTCTTCGCCTACCATATACCGGGCGCCGTTCAGCGCATAGATGCCAATATCCATCAAAGCCCCGCCTCCTGCCAGTGCCTTGTTGAGCCTCCATTGCGTAGGATCACCGATCCTGAAACCGCATAATCCCTGAAAAAAACGCAGGGTGCCGAACTCCCCCGCATTCCGCATCCGTATGACTTCCAGTGTTGCCGGCTCAAAATGCATCCGGTAGCCAACCAGCAGCTTTTTACCTGCCTTTTTACAGGCGGCAACCATTTCCTTCCCTTCCCGGGCGTTCAGGCCCATGGGTTTTTCGCAAATGACATGTTTACCGGCACCGGCCATCCGGATCACCAGGTCGTGATGCAGGGCGTTCGGTGTTATTACATATACAGCATCAATATCCGGATTATTTTTTATGGCGTCAGCATTCTCATAGTTATAGCGATTCTTTTCAGGAACTGCGTATTTTTCTCCCCAGCTCTTTAATTTTTCCGGGGTACCGCTTACCAAACCGGTGATCTTTGCCCGTTTGCATTGCTGCATTGCTTCAGCAACCCTTGTGGCATATCCTCCCAGCCCCATCAACGCTACTTTAAGAACAGGCCCTTCATTATTCACAACTGAAAAAGGTGAAGCAGTTGCCGGCCAATTGTTAACCGTATAAAGCCCTAAAGCCGATAAGCTCATTTCCCGGATAAATTTACGACGTGTATGCATAGCAACTGATTTTAAAACATAGCAGATGTGCGGTCGTCTTCTCCGCGTTCAGCACCTTGCTACTGTACTGCTACCCCGTTTTTTCTTTTACCAGCTTCAGCGATTTCTTTAATTGTTCTTCAGGCGTCAGGTTCGTATTGTCCAGCACTATAGCGTCTTTAGCCTGGCGCAGGGGGCTGATGGCACGGTTAGAGTCAATGTAATCGCGCATCTGGATATTTTCGGCGACTTCCTTGATCGTAATATTCGGGTTTTTCTCAACCAACTCCTTAAATCTGCGTTCGATCCGTACCACATTATCCGCAGTCATAAATAATTTCAGTTCCGCCTTTGGAAAAACAACAGTGCCAATATCCCGCCCATCCATGATAATGCCTTTCTTCTTACCCAGCTTTTGCTGCTGCGCCACTGCAAACGCACGCACCTCCTGTATAGCCGCTACATCACTCACCTTTTCGGCCACCACCAGATCACGGATCAGGTATTCTACGTTTTCATCATTCAGGTAAATTTCATTTTGAGCGGTCTGATCGTTTGGCCTGAAATCCAGCTCAATATTCTTTAGCGCCTTTTCTACTTCCTTACTGTTTTCCCAGTTAATATGGTTTCTTAAAAAGTACAAAGTAATGGCACGGTACATGGCTCCGCTATCTATGTAAATATATCCCAGCGCTTTGGCCATTTGTCTAGCCAAAGTGCTTTTCCCGCAACTGGACCAGCCATCTATCGCAACAATGATCTTCTTCATACTGTAACTTATCACCCAACTGTTTTTTACAAACACTGAATTTAAAAGCAAGATACAATTTTATTAAAGGAAAATTGTTGCTTTATCAATAAATTTGCAGCCCTTACCTTTATTAAAATTTATTTCGTATATTCAAATAAACCTTCAACTATGGTATTAAAACGAACAGCATCCCTGTTTTTCTTTTTTACACTCCTGCTTTTATTTGCCTGTAACGGGGGAAAGGATAAAACACCTGCAACCACTCCCAATACGGACTCTTCTGATACAGCAGGCACAGCTGTAATAAGGGAGCTTCCCCACGTTAAAACGGAACCCGTGGAATATGAAGACGGCATTAAAACATTCAAGAGCGTAATGGCCTTTGACAGCGCCAATCCCGGTAAAAAACCTGTTGTGCTGATCATACCTGAATGGTGGGGCGTTACCGATTACATTAAGAGCCGTGCAAAGCAGATTGCAGAATTGGGTTATTTTGCAATGGTAGTGGATATGTATGGGAATGGCAAAGTAATTGAAAACCCTAAAGAGGCGGGCGCTGAAGCCATGAAATACTATAAAAATCCGCAGCTGGCACAGGAGCGTTTTGATAATGCCCTGGCTATTGCCAAGTCTTACCAGGAGGCTGATACTTCTAAAATAGCAGTAATCGGTTATTGTTTTGGAGGCACTATGGCCCTGAATATGGCGCGGCTTGGAGAGGACCTGAAGGGTGTGGTAAGCTTTCATGGCGGGCTGGAAAATTATGGAATCACTGCCCGTAAAGGCGGCATTCATCCTTCTATTTTGGTATTAAACGGCGATGCAGATTCCTTTGTGCCTGTTGGCGTGGTCAATGATTTTAAGAAGGAAATGGAAGCGGCTAATGCCAATATGCAGTTTATCGGTTATCCGAATGCAAAGCATGCCTTTACCAACCCTGCAGCGACGGCTATTGGCGAAAAATATAAAATAGACATCAGATATGATGAGGCGGCCGATAAAGCTTCCTGGGAAGAAATGAAAAAATTCCTGGCAAAGGTGTTCTCATAGAAATGAGAGTTGGGATCCGCAGGCAGCAATCACTATCCCATTCGCTACTTGCTACTCGCTGTTTCCCAGCCTCACGCAGCGACGAGTATTGAATTATCTATTTTCAGTCGTCAGTTATCAGTATTGAGCATCGGCTATGAACTATTAATCTACTTCAGATAGGCCCCTGTCACTTTATCGCCATCTATTTCCACATAAATATGATCCTGGAGCGTGGTAGCCAGTGAAATGCCTTTATAGTCTGCCGTGATCGGGTATAAGGTATGTGTCCGTTCTACCAATACCAGTGTTTGTATTTTCCGGGGATGCGCGTTCAGGAAAGGTTTTAAAGCATACAGTAATGTTTTGCCGCTGTTGGTTACATCATCGATCAGCACAATGACTTTATCCGTAAAATCCATTTCTTTACTAAGCGTAACGGCTTCCGGTTTTTTTTTATTCAGCTTTAAGGTAATCAGCTCCGTTTGAATAGCTGCACTCTGCTTCATTAACTGCCGGATGTTTTTCGCCAGCACCAGGCCGTTTTCTTCGATACCTACCAGGATGAGCTCTTGCTCGTCCAGGTTATTTTCGATCAGCTCCAGTGCCAGCCGCTGCATTTTTTTCTCAACCGTTTCCGCGTTTAATATGTATTTTTTCACTTGTACTCTATTTATATGCTCTTAAATGAATTTACTTATAAAGGAAGCCGTAAATTAGCACTTTGTAACTGAATGCTCATGCAAATTGCTCAACAAATTTTATTTGTAGCGCTATTGATTATAGCCGTTGTATTATTTTCAAAAAGAATAAGGCAGATCCGCCGTAATATTAACCTGGGTCGCGAGGAGGTTATTAATGACCATACCGCTCAAAGATGGAAGAATGTGCTATTGCTGGCATTTGGTCAAAAAAAAATGTTCCGGAACCCGTTGGTCGGTGTTCTGCACTTTTTTGTTTATGCCGGGTTCATCATCATTAATATTGAAGTTCTGGAGATCATACTGGACGGCATTTTGGGAACGCACCGCTTATTTGCAGGAGCTCTTGGTGGTTTTTATACCTTCCTGATCAACGCCTTTGAAGTGCTGGCCCTTCTGGTACTGCTATTCTGCGCCATTTTCCTGATCCGGCGGAATCTTTTAAAGATCCGGCGGTTTATCAGCAAGGATCTCGACGGCTGGCCCCGGAGCGATGCCAATTATATCCTGATGACGGAAATCGCCCTAATGGCGCTTTTCCTTACGATGAATACCTGCGATACCCTGTTACAGGCAAGAGGTGCAGCACATTATGCGGCGCACCCGACCGGTGGTTTTATCATATCCGGACACTTACAGCCACTCCTGAACGGGCTTTCCGACGCGTCGCTTGAAATGACCGAGCGGGCCTGCTGGTGGCTGCACATCATCGGCATCCTGGCATTTCTAAATTACCTTCCTTACTCCAAGCACCTGCACATCCTGCTTGCTTTTCCCAATGCCTGGTACGCAAGACTGATTCCCATGGGGGAAATGGAGAACATGCCGTCTGTGCAGAATGAAGTGCTGTATGCCATGCAGCCGGAACTGGCACCCGCAGAAGCAGCGCCACCTGCAAAATTTGGAGCAAAGGACGTGATGGACCTGAGCTGGAAAAATTTACTGGATGCTTACAGCTGCACCGAATGCGGGCGTTGCAGTGCTGCCTGCCCTGCCAATATTACCGGCAAACGGCTATCGCCCCGTAAGATCATGATGGATACCCGCGACCGTATTGCCGAAGTTGGTAAAAATATTGATGCTCATAAAGAATGGAAAGACGATGGCAAAAGCCTGCTGCATGATTATATTTCCGTTGAAGAATTACGTGCCTGCACCACCTGCAATGCCTGTGTGCAGGAATGCCCCGTAAGTATTAACCCGCTGGACATTATCCTGCAATTGCGCCGCTACCTGGTAATGGAAGAAAGCAATGCCCCGCAGGAATGGAACACGCTGTTCAGCAATGTGGAAAATAACTTTGCCCCTTGGAAATTCAGTCCGGACGACCGGGATGCATGGACGGAAACGATGTAAGGCCTTCCGGTTGATCGCTTTAGTGTCTGGTCTGTAATACTCAGGCCCACTAAAAGACCCTGCTTATCAGTATATGATCATTTACAGTAACATGGAACCGGCAAGGGGTAAAATCAGCGATTATCAGAATAAGAATAAAGGAGTACCGAAAACAGCTTGTAATGAGCGCAAATAGCGGTTTGTTAAACTTAGAGTACTCTCAATTTTAAGAATTAAATTTGTAGAAAATAAGATTATTTATGCAGACAGCAATAATACGTCAAAAACTACATCAGTTTATTGATACAATAGAAGATAAAAAGGCGGAAGCGATTTACACGCTGTTAGAACAGGAGATTGATACTGATGCCCAACGAAAAGCGTTAATACAGGCAGAACGAACCAAATATTTACAAGGGGAAGGTGTATCTTTTACTCCTGAAGAGGTAAAGGCAATGGCGCTAAATAAGTCACAGCGACATGCAGTATAAAATTGAGATCCGACCGCTGGCTGCAATGGAAATTATAGAAGCCTATGACTGGTATCAAGAGCAGAAGAGCGGCTTAGGTGCTGAATTTTTAGCGGAGCTGGATCAATTTTATGATACATTATATCGCAATCCTCAGACCTATTCTTATTATGATAAACCCGTTCGTCAAGGCAAAGTGAATCGTTTTCCTTATACTGTAGCATATGAAATCTTTGATACAACAATAGTTATTTACAGCGTATTTATGTATCGGCAAAATCCGGATAAAAAGCGTATAAAATAGTCCCTATATTAAATTCGGTTCTAAAAATAAGTTATTCTTTTTTCTATGTAAAATCGTTCTCTCCCCGTCTATACCTATATGAAAAGATGGGGACGGCTGAGTTTATTAACAATGCTGCTAATGTGGGCGATTATCATTTCCAGTTATTATGCCTTTAACTATCCCCAAACCTTTAAAATAACAGCACTAATCAAACAGGCAGAATGGAAGCCCCTGCTCCTTCTATACCTGGCATTATTGTTATTGGCACTCACCCTGGCCTTTGCCATATCCCGGAAAGGCGTTTTTACTAAAACCTTCCTAAAAGCAGTCTGCATACTGCAATCGGCCGCTATTTTATTTTTCATTATTTATGGATTAATTGTCCTGTATAAAATAAACCAGCAGTACGGAGAGCTGATCCGGGCAACAGAAAAGCGGGCTGAAAATGATATAAAAAGAGATGCCGTTACCTTTATTTCAGATGGACTTCCTTTATACGATTCTATTGATCTTAAAAGAGACAGTATTATGGAAAGATATGGGATCCATACCGCCTTCTATTGCACGATCGACAATTCTTCTGAAAAATACAACGCATATTATAAACAATTAACCAAAGCCTATCTTAACAAAAGGAATGGCAAAGGCTGGAAAGAACGAATGCAAAAAGAACTGGAAGCATACAAACGCCAATGAACTTATTACAGGATCATTTGAGGGATATCCATTTGGGAGGTAATCAGGATCAGCAAAAATACTATTTACTGCCTCACCGCTCCGTTTCGTGCAATTTAGAGCTGATGTCTTTCTTTTTTACAAACATCCGCCAGGCCTGTATAAAGGCGGTTATAACAAAGACCCCGCCAATGATATAATTCATCAGCGACTGGTTGTTCTGGATCTTGCTGGCGATCAGCCGGCCACCAAAAATAAACACGCAGTTCCCCAGCAAAGTGCCCAGCCCGATGCCTACAATATAAAAATTATAATAGGAAGGTTTGGGCTTCAGTACATTTCTGGTAAATAATACCGTGCTCCATCCAAACCAGAACGGGATCTGCACAGGATTTACGGCGCTCATGGTCAGCCCCAGCAAATAAGAAGGCAGATTATTATTCAGGATCACGTTTTTGCCCTCCGAAGGATGCATAGCTGCGTACAGGCTGGAAACCGCAAGCGCCACAATGATCAGCAAGGTCAGCCATTCCAGCAAACGAAAGATCTTTTCCTGTTTGCGCACCCAGTCCATGGCCACCAGCGACAGGCGCACATAGATCATTTCCGCGGTTAAGGACCCCAGGGAAAACAGCAGGGCATTTTTTACAGACTGGCTGATGGCGATCTGCATGGCAGCCACATTCAACGTTCCCAATGGTAATGATCCGAGAAAGCTGACCAGCATTCCCGTAAAAAAAATCTTTATTAAACCTCCGGCAAGGTGTTCACGCACGTTGTATGATTTAATTTTTTCCTGTCAGCATCGGAACAAAAGAAAAATGATCAAATACTTCTTCTTTTATGGTTCCGTCTGCCTGTTTCCAGATCCGCTTCATTTGCTGTATACTCCCCGTTCCCACAGGAATGACCATCATTCCTCCGGGTTTCAGCTGATCAAGCAGCTTTTGAGGCACTTCCGGGGCTGCGGCCGTGATCAGCACCCTGTCAAACGGGGCATAAGTAGGCAGCCCCTGGTACCCATCGCCATAAAAAAATTTGATGAACGGGAACTGTTTCAGGTAAGCAAATTTTTTATTTTCCTCAAACAGGTTTTTCTGGCGCTCAATCGTAAACACTTTAACGCCCATCTTTGCCAGCACCACAGCCTGGTAAGCGCTTCCTGTGCCTATTTCCAGCACTTTCTGCCCGGGCCGGACCTCCAGCAATTGTGTTTGATAAGCTACCGTATAAGGCTGGGAAATAGTTTGCCCCTCACCTATGGGAAAGGCCCGGTCTTCATAAGCCACATCGTCAAATGCAGAATCCAGAAAGAAATGACGGGGAATAGCATTCATCGTTTCAAGCACTGCTTCATCCGTTATCCCTTTTTCTTTTATAACCTCAACCAGTTTTTTTCTCAAGCCTTTGTGCCGGTATGTATCTTCTAACGTCCTCCTCATAAGTGGCAAATGTAACTGATTTCTGTTTTTCACGGCATGAGGAATTGAGAATTGAGATTTGAGACGTGAGATGAAAGATGTAATTGTCAGCCTTCAATGTTCTCTGTCATTATTC
Source organism: Niabella ginsenosidivorans (assembly GCF_001654455.1). Taxonomy (NCBI): domain Bacteria; kingdom Pseudomonadati; phylum Bacteroidota; class Chitinophagia; order Chitinophagales; family Chitinophagaceae; genus Niabella; species Niabella ginsenosidivorans. The sequence goes on along the minus strand of NZ_CP015772.1, from coordinate 1,838,926 downwards.
TTGTCCGTTCACCATTCTTTATTTCACTTTTAGCTTTGTTATCAGTTTTTAGTTCTTAGTTTCAGCGCCCCGCTTACTACTCCCCACTCACCACTTGCCAGGATAAACCATGAACCACCTCCGGTTTCTCAGCTATCAGTTATCAGCGCCCCACTTACTACTCCCCACTCCCTGCTCGCTACTTACTACTAGCTACCTCCACTACAAACTATCCGGCCAAACCCGCATTTAGTTGCCGTTTTATGTAATTTTACCTGTATCTGCATCTATCAATAAACCAGCATTTATGAAGATCCTGAAAACCAATGTCCTGTTTTTAATAACGCTTCTTTTTTTATTTATGAAAAGCTCTGCTCAATCCGTAAAGAATTATGAGTCCGATTGGGAAACAGTAACAGATAATGTAAATAAAGGGCTGCCTAAATCTGCTCTTGAAATCGTAAAAAAAATATACACAAAAGCAAAGACCGATCAACAGGATGCACAAATAGTAAAAGCGCTCATATATATGAACCAGTTGCAGCAGGAGAACCGGGAAGATAACGGGCTCCGCAGCATTAGTGAGCTGGAAAAAGAAACAGCTGCCACAAGAGAACCTGCTGCTTCCCTGCTGAAAAGCTACCTGGCCGGTGTGTACCAGCAATATTTTAACCGGCACCGGTACCAGCTGTACAACCGTACCAACACAACACAATTTGAAAAAACTGATCCTGCCACCTGGACGATTGATGATTTTAACCGGCAGATCAGCCGCTTATACCTGGCGTCCTTACAGGATGCGCCATTGCTGCAGCATACAAAATTAGAAGCCTACGATGCGCTGATCATCAAAGGAAACATGCGTTACCTGCGCTCTACTCTTTATGACCTGCTGGCTTACCGCGCGCTTGACTATTTTACCAACCCCGAGCGGTCCGTAACACAACCTGCATACCGGTTTGAGATCAGTCAGCCGGAAGCCTTTGCAACCGCTGAGACCTTTTCCCACACTGTTTTTCAGACAAAAGATTCCGCATCGCTATTATTGAATGCATTGCGCATTTATCAGCAATTATTACAATTTCACTTAAAGGATAATAAACCCGATGCCCTGATTGATGCAGATATCAGCCGCCTGCAGTTTGTATATGACCATGCTGTAAACCCCGATAAGGATACGCTCTATTATGCTGCGCTTGAAAAAATTGCCCAAAAATACGCTGACCTTCCTGCCGCAGCACAGGCCTGGTTCCTGATGGCGCAATGGCAGTACAACCAGGGCAATCTGCCTGACAACAAAAAGCACCCTGATGACCGGCACATAGCAAACGCAAAAGCGATCCTTGAAAAAATTGCCGCCGCAAAAGAAAAAAGCGAGGGAAGCGTAAATGCCCGGAACCTGCTGCAGCAACTACGTCAGCCGGAGCTGGGCTTCCAGCTGGAGAAAGTAAATATACCTTTAGCGCCCTTTCGCCTGTTCATTACTTATAAAAATGCGCCCGTTGTTTACCTGCGCGTTATTAAGGCTACCAGGGAACTAAAAAACGCTGTTACGGATCCCGGTAGCAACCCGGGGTACTGGAGCCAGCTTACAGCAGCGCAGCCCGTAAACAGCTGGCAGCAGGCATTACCCGCTTCAGATGATTACCGGCAGCATCGTGTGGAAATAAAAGCGGAAGGCTTACCGGCAGGAGAATATTATGTGTTAACATCCCTCCATGAAGACTTCCGGCAGTCCGGAAATATTCTTGCAGCCCAGCTCACCTATATCTCCGGCATCAGTTATGTGAATAATAAAAACGACTTTTTTGTTCTGGACCGGAACAGCGGGCAGCCCCTGCCCCATGCAAAGGTGACGGTATGGAATAAGGCTTATAACTACACGGCACGCAGGTACACCAACACAAAAATAGCGGACTTGATCACCGACCCAAACGGGCATTTTACCTTTAAGCACCAACAAAACACTGCAACAGCAAAACGAATCGCCGGTTATAACTATTTATTGGATATTACTTACAATGATGAACGCCTGTTTATGGACGATCAAAGCAGCGGCTATTATTACAACGATTATACCCGCACTGATACCAAAAAATCGAACCGGGTATTCTTTTTTACAGATCGCAGTCTGTACCGCCCCGGGCAGACTGTTTATTTTAAAGGTATAGCCGTCAGCTATGATCCCCGGGATAAGAGATCCGGGATCCTTACAGGATTTAAAACAACCGTAACCCTGTATGATGCCAACCATCAGAAGGTCTCAGACATAGCTGTTACTACCAATGAGTTTGGCTCCTTTAACGGCACTTTTCAACTGCCGGAAAATGGCCTCAATGGCAACTTCAGCATTTCCAGCCCTGATGGAAGCTGCTCTTTTAAAATGGAAGAATACAAGCGCCCGAAGTTTTACGTGGATTTTGAAAAAATGAAAGGCACCTATCAACTGAACGAAGACATCACCATTACTGGTTTTGCAAAAGCCTACGCCGGTAATAATGTGGACAATGCCGCGGTAAGTTATCGTGTGGTACGCCAGGCGCGCTTCCCCTATCCCTGGATCCGGGCCCGTTACTGGTGGCCGGTAAACCAGCAGCAGATGGAAATTACACAGGGAACCACCACAACCGATGCAGATGGCAAATTTGTTATCCGCTTTAATGCGATACCCGACCGGAGTATTGATCCGGAAATGGAGCCTGTGTTTGACTACCGGGTTTATGCAGATGTTACCGATATCAACGGGGAGGTAAGAAGCGGGGAAAACGGGGTTGCGGTAGGCTATAAATCCTTATTGATAAAAGCTGATATTCCTGCACGTGTTCTGCCAGAGCAGCTGCAGCAACTGAATATCCGAACAGAAAATATGGCAGGCAGTTTTGAAAAAGCAACTGTTAACGTAACCATTACAAGGCTGAAGCCCGAGCAACGTTTGCTCAGAAGCCGCTACTGGGAGCAGCCCGACCAGTTTGTACTGTCAAAAGAAGAATATATAAAGAACTTCCCCAACGACATTTATAAGAATGAGAACGAGCCGGCCAACTGGCCAAAAGAGCAGCAGGTGGTTCTTCAGTCGGGCGTAACTGATTCAACAGGAACCTTTGTGTTAAACAAAAGTGCTGTAGAGCCCGGTTATTATGTAGTTGAAGTTACAGCAAAGGACAAAAACGGGAAAGAAGTAAAAGACATTCATTATACGGAAGTCTATAATGAAAAGCAGGGCCGGCTTGCTTTTCCGCAATATTTATGGACAAAAGCACCTGCTGCCATTGAGCCCGGAGAAACAACCAGTATTGAAATAGGCAGTGCCGCACCGGAGGTGTTCCTGGTACAAAGCATCAGTAAGGATCAGACCAGCTATACCTTCTCTTCGCTCAACAACAGCATAAAGAAGCTGGAGCTGGGTGCCACCGAAAAAGACAGGGGTGGCTATAGCGTAGGTTTTTTGTTTGTAAAAAATAACCGGGTCTATACCAGCAATCAGACGATCCATGTGCCCTGGACCAATAAAGACCTGAAAATAGAATATGAAACCTTCAGGGATAAGGCCCTGCCCGGTGCAGAAGAAAAGTGGAGCATAAAGATCAGCGGGTATAAAGGCAGCCGGGTGGCGGCTGAAATGCTGGCCGGTATGTACGATGCCTCCTTAGACCAGTTTTACCCGCATCAATGGAACATACCCGCATTATGGTCCAGCCGTTATAATACTGCTGCATGGAACGCCAACAGTAATTTTACGGGCATCCGTTCACAAGATAACAATACAATAGCCTCCAGCTATGAAAGCTATGAAAAAAACTATGATCAGTTTGCTTTTCCCGGCTACTACAGCGGCGGCTATTTAGAAGAAGTAGTAACTGTGGGGTACGGCAGGGTGATGAGAAAAGCGCTCACGGGTGCCGTAAGGGGGATAAGCGCGCCTGCTGCCGATGCAGCCATAGCGCAGGAGCAATCGGGCATACTCATACGCGGCAATAGCACGGCAGCATCCGGCACGCCCCCTTTATATATTATTGACGGTAAAATATACACCGGCACCGGTAACCCCACAGAACTGATCCCTGCCGACCAGATAACCAGCATAGAAATATTAAAGAACGCAGAAGCTACTGCTATTTACGGGGCAAAAGGAGCCAACGGCGTTATCGTCATAAAAACGAAAAATGGTTTCCAGTTGCCTGAGGAAAATAATGCAGCTGTTACACCGCGTCGCAACTTTAATGAAACCGCTTTCTTTTTTCCTGATCTGAAAACAGACGCCCGGGGCAATATCCGCTTTTCCTTTACCATGCCCGAAGCACTTACCCGGTGGAAGTTCCAGGCAATGGCGCATACCAGGGATCTTGCATTGGGCTATTCCTCCAAAGAGATTATTACCCAAAAAGAGCTGATGATACAGCCCAACATACCGCGCTTTTTGAGGGAAGGCGACAAACTGGAGCTCAGTACCAAGGTGGTGAACCTGTCGGCAAAAGAAGTAACCGGTATTGCCACCCTGCAATTGTTTGATGCAGCCACCAATGAGCCCATTGATGGCTGGTTTAAGAACGCCATACCGCAGCAATATTTTACCATAGCGGCGGGGCAAAGCCAGGCCGTAAAATTTCCCGTAGAAGTGCCCTACCAGTTTAGCAAGGCCATAACCTGGCGCATTGTGGCAAAAGTTACCAGTGACAGCCTAACAGCGCTAAGCGATGGTGAAGAGAGCATGCTGCCGGTACTCACCAACCGTATGCTGGTTACCGAATCATTGCCTTTGCAGCTGCGCGGCTTTGGCACTAAAAAATTCGGGTTTGATAAACTGCTCAAAAGCGGCGGCAGTGAAACGCTTACCACGCAGGCATTAACAGTGGAATATACATCCAACCCCGCATGGTATGCGGTACAGGCACTGCCGTATATGATGGAATACCCTTATGAATGCGCAGAGCAGACCTGGAACCGCTATTACGCCAACTCACTGGCTACGCTCATTGCCAATAGTTCGCCCAAAATAAAACAGGTATTCGAACAATGGTCGAAAGCCTCCCCTTCCGGGGCCGATACTGCTGCCCTGCTCAGCAACCTGCAAAAGAACCAGGAGCTGAAAGCGGTGTTGCTGGAAGAAACTCCCTGGGTGCTGCAGGCCCGGAATGAAACACAGCAAAAAAAGAACATTACCCTGTTGTTTGACCTGGTGCGCATGAGCCGGGAGCTGAACAGCGCTTATGATAAGCTCAGCCAGCTGCAAAGTCCCAACGGCGGTTTTGTATGGTTCAAAGGCGGCAGGGACGATCGTTACATGACGCAGTACATTCTGACCGGCATCGGACATCTGAAAAAGATAAACGCGATTGAACCATCGCAGGCACAAAAATTAAACAGCATCATCCGCAAAGCCATTCCCTACCTGGATGCACGTATAAAAGAGGAATACGAAGAACTGATCCGCAATAAAGTCAGGCTAAATGAATACACTCCTTCTTATTATATGATCCAGTATTTATACATGCGCAGCTTTTTTGATGATCAGAAAATTCCTGCGGATGCCCAAAAAGCCGTTACTTACTTTACGGATCGCGCAGCCAGGACATGGACAAAGGCCAACGAATACATGCAGGGCATGATTGCCCTGGCGCTGCACCGCAAGGGCGATGCAGCTACGCCAAAAGCGATCTTAAAGTCTCTACAGGAGACGGCTGTAAACAATGAAGAGCTGGGCATGTATTATAAAGATGCCGCCCGCAGCTGGTGGTGGTATGAGGCGCCCATTGAGCGCCAGGCACTCATCATAGAAGCTTTTGAAGAAATTGCAAAAGATAAAAAGACAGCAGATGATCTGCGTACCTGGCTGCTGAAAAACAAGCAGACCAATAACTGGGAAAGCACCAAAGCTACGGCTGAAGCCTGCTACGCCTTATTATTACAGGGAACGCAATGGCTTACGATAACGCCCGACGTAAAAATACAACTGGGAGCTATGGAGATCACCTCATCCGGGGAAGGAGCAGAAGCAGGAACAGGCTATCTGAAAAAGACCATTCCGGGGGAAAAGGTAAAACCGGCAATGGGCAACGTTGAAGTGTTTGTAAAGGCCCCTGCATCTGGCAATCAAAGCAGCAGCCTGCCCACCTGGGGAAGCCTGTACTGGCAATACTTTGAAGACCTGGACAAGATCAGCTTTGCGGAAACGCCGTTACAGCTCAGCAAAAAATTATTTGTGGAAACCAATAGCGACCGGGGCCCTGTATTAACACCGGTGGCAGAAGGTGGTTCCGTAAAAGTAGGCGATAAGATAAAAGTGCGCATAGAGCTGCGGGCTGACCGGGATATGGAATACGTACATCTAAAAGACATGCGTGCTAGTGGTTTTGAGCCGGTAAATGTGCTCAGCTCCTACAAATGGCAGGGTGGCCTGGGTTATTATGAAACCACCAGGGACGCCAGTACCAATTTCTTTTTCGGCTACCTGCCAAAGGGAGCCTATGTATTTGAATACAATCTGTTTGCAACCGTTGCCGGAAACTTCAGCAATGGCATTACCAGCATCCAGTGCATGTATGCGCCGGAATTTACCGCGCACAGCGAAGGAATAAGAGTTACTATTGATCCATAAAGCAACCCTATTGTTACAAAGCAACATAATGTTTTTTTTATGGACCCGGCTGCAGTGCTGCTATCATCGCCTGTTGTGTCACTCCCTTGTGCGGCAGTGCATGTATCAGCAGTGTTGGCATCATTCTAATGATGGCGATCGGCTCCGCCACCATCTATCTGAATCTTAATAAAAGCATCCGTGTCCATCGCTGGCACTCATTGCGCAGCTTTTTCCTGCTGCCTTTGCTTATTGTTATTGTACTGCTGGTTTTATACCAATTAGATGCTTTAAAAAAAGTATTGTCATCCTGACGAAGGAAGTTTGTCAAATGAATTATGGTTCGACAAGCTCCCACGAGATTGCTTATTGAACGGATTTTAATCTAAAAGGTATTAATGGGCGATATCGCCGCCATTTTTCTTCCTTATTTTATTCTCCTGACCATACACTATTACCGGTTCAGGAAATCGGTTTCTGTTACAGGTCACCATGTTTAAAGCATACAATGCGCTGCTTCGTAAATGGCACCGGGCACTCCCCCTATCTGAGCCGGCTGCAGGTTGATTTGCGTACTACCAGCGTTCCCTTGCAAATGGTCATGTCCGAATGATGCACGGGGTATTTTTTGTTCAGCAGGTCCAGCATGTACCTGCCGGCAACCACTCCTATTTCATAAGGCTTTTGCGCATAGGAGGTCAGCCCCGGCTCTATGATGGATGCGGCAGGATCATCTCCAAAACCCGCAACAGCGATCTCATCCGGGACCTTTATGCCTTTTTGTTTCAGCAGTTCAACCAGCTTTACTGCGCCGGCATCATACACCGTGCAGATTCCATCCGGCGGGTTTTTCAGACTTAGCCAGCGTTCCAGTGCAGCCGCCACCTGGTCGTGCAGGAATTTTGTATGCGCCACCAGTTCTTTATCAAACGGAATACCATGCTGCTGCAATGCCACCTTATACCCGTTCACCCGTAATTTGCTGGCCAGCAGTTGCCGTGGCCCCGCCAGGAGCGCGATCCTTTTTTTACCCTGTTCTATCAGATGCTGGGTAGTGGTATAAAGCCCGTTAAAATCATCTTCCACCACTTTGGGTATGGGCAGCTCCGGGCAAATACGGGCAAAAGACACCAGCGGGTAGCCTTTACCATGCAGCAGCTTAATGTGCTCAAAGTCTTTTGTATCGCGGGTATGGCATACAATAAAACCATCCACGCGGCTCAGCATGAGGGCCTTTATATTTTCTTTTTCCACTTCGGGCGATTCGTCCGACTGCGCAATCACAATACGATAGCCAATACGGCTTACCGTATGCTGAATGCCGCTTACAATAGCAGCAAAAAATGGTTTCTGTATATCCGGTATCACCACACCAAGGGTGCGCGATTCATTACGGATAAGGCCCAGCGCCAGCATATTGGGCTGGTAATCCAGTTCCTTTGCTTTTTTAAGTACCGCCTCCCTCGTTTCCGGGCTGATGTTGGTGCTGTTGGTCAAAGCACGGGAAACGGTAGACTTGGAGATGCCCAGTTCCCGCGCAATATCAATGATCGTTATCTGATGATTCTTCATAAAACAAAATCGTTCCTTATTTGGAAAGATACGAAATTGCGGGAACGGTTGCGGGAATGTTCCCGCATAATTTATGATCCGATTCATTGTTTTATCGGTTATTGGGCAATAGATTAGCAGAAAATTAGTTGTCATATGAATTTTATTGAAGAAGAAAAACGAGCGCTGCCGGTATATGCCCGCCCGGAAGTGCTGGTAGTGGGTGCAGGCCCTGCGGGTATTGGCGCAGCCATTGCCGCTGCAAGGAACGGGGCAAAAGTGCTGCTGCTGGAACGTTATGGCTTCCTGGGAGGAAACTTAACCATTGCAATGGTAAACCCCATGTTCACCTTTCATGATGTGCAAGGCAAACAGGTGATCCGCGGTATTGCCGGTGAACTGGTAAACCGGCTCGTTGCATTAAAATCTTCACAGGGCCATATTACCGATCTTACGTTTGACAATGCTTCCATGACGCCCTTTGACCCGGAAGGTATGAAATACCTTTTATTTCAGATGGCACAGGAAGCAGGTGTGGAACTGTTATTACATACATGGGCAGTGGGGGTACAGAAAGAGAACGGGAAAGTTACTGCTGTTATTATCGAAAATAAATCAGGCCGCCAGGCCATTTGCCCGCAGGTGATCATTGACTGCTCTGCTGATGCTGATATTGCGGCGATGGCCGGGGCACCGTTTGTAAAAGGCCGCGAAGAAGACGGCGCCATGCAGCCGGTGACCCTGTTTTACCGCATCGGCGGTATTGATATAACAACGCTCAGAAACTGGATGAAACAAAACCGCGACCTGCTGAAGGACGCTCCTACCGATGAAGAAATTGATTCCAGCGAAGCCATCGCATTTCTGGGGCTAAAGGAGCTGGTAAAAAAAGGCATGGAAACGGGTGAGTTTCCCAAAGACGCAGCACCCAGGATTTTATTTTACCAGTTACCACAGGAGGGACAAATAGCAGTGAATGCCACCCGGCTCCAGGGCATCGACGGCACCAATGCCGCTGATCTTACACGCGCGGAAGTGGAGACCCGCTCACAGGCCTGGGCGATCCATAACTTTCTGAAAAAACATGTGGGTGGTTTTGAAAACTCATATATCCTGGACACGGGCGTGCAGGTGGGCGTGCGGGAAACAAGGCATATAAAAGGCGACTATAAACTGACCGAACAGGATGTACTTTCCAACCGCGCTTTTGAGGATGGCATTGCCTGCGGCACTTTTGCCATCGACATTCACCCGCCGGAAGGGGAACAGCAGATCTTTACGGGATCCGGCAAGGCCGTTTACGAAATTCCTTACCGCAGCCTGCTGCCGGCCGGGCTGGACAATGTACTGGTAGCCGGCAGAAGCATTTCCGCCACACATACCGCCTTTGGCTCCGCACGTGTAATGGCCACCTGCATGGGTATTGGCCAGGGTGCCGGTGTTGCGGCCGCCGCCATGGTAAAGCAGCAACTGACCACCAGAGAGGTAGATACAAAAGCATTGAGGGCCGCATTGATTGAACAGGGGCAATACCTTATTGGTATGGAAGACCCGATGGAAGCCAACGCCAAACTGGCCCTGACCAAGGGAGACGGTTCCGGGGCGGCGGCCAGCCATTTTAATCCTTTTAAAGATATGGAGCATGGATAAGGGTACCGGTAATATACGCTGGGGCATTGGTGCGCTTTTGTTCTTTGTGTCGGCGCTCAATTATCTGGACCGGCAGGTATTGTCTGTACTGGCACCCTCTATCCAGAAAGAGCTTCGGTTGTCAGATATGGATTATTCCTGGATCACTTCTTCCTTTTTGCTCAGCTATACGATCCTGTATGCCATCAGCGGGCGGCTGGTAGATAAATGGGGCACCCGCAGGAGCCTGCTCTGGTTTGCCGGCGGCTGGTCCGTGGCCAATGTGCTGCATGGTTTTGCCAAAACCGTAGCACAGTTTTGTGGTGCCCGGTTCCTGCTGGGTGCAGCAGAAAGCGGCAATTTCCCTGCAGGGGTAAAAGCTGCCGCCGAATGGTTCCCGTTAAAGGAACGCGCGCTGGCCATAGGACTGCTGAATGCAGGCTCTTCCGCAGGGGCAGCCGTAGCAGCCCCGCTGGTCAGCTTTATTACCCTTGCCTGGGGCTGGCAGTCTGCTTTTGTAGCTACCGGTATTATCGGTTTTGTATGGGTGTATTGCTGGTGGAAATATTATTATACCCCGCAAACCCACCCCCGCATTACAAAGAAAGAGCTGCAATATATAGAAAGCGATACAGAACCCGAGGTTTCGAAAAAAAAGGCAGGCATCCGGCAACTGCTGGGCATGCGCCAGTCCTGGGGTTGTTTTGTGGCGCGTATCTTTATTGATCCCTGCACCTATTTCCTTATTTTCTGGATCCCTAAATATTTACAGGAAGAACAGAGCATGTCATTAAACCTTGTTGGCTATTTTGCGTGGATCCCCTACCTGGCCCTGGCCATTGGTACCATTGCCGGGGGCATTATCCCACGGAAGCTCATCAGCAACGGCTGGTCGCTGAACCGTGCACGCAAAACCGTAATGCTGACGGCTTCCCTGCTCATTCCCCTTTGTTGCCTGGCGTTGTTTCAATCGCATAGCTTATCCATTGCCCTGATGGCCATTACGGGCGTCATGTTCGGGCACGGGCTGTGGGGCAATATTACCCTACCGGCGGAAGTATTTCCCAAATCGGTACAGGGCACGTTAACCGGGCTGGGTGGCACGCTGGGCGGGTGTGCGTCCATCCTTACCCAGTTTGCCATTGGCTGGACGGTTCAGAACGTTTCCTATACGCCTGTTTTTATTGCCGTAGGACTCATGTACCTGCTCACTTTTTTCGGGGTACAACTGCTGATCGGTAAGCTGGGCCAGATCATCCGGCTATGACAGACCTATAAGGTTTAAAAAACCTTATAGGTCTGCTACGTAAACGATTGCTGAATTGAGTATTAATCACCAAAATAATGTCCATATGATAAAAAAGATTTTACATTATGCCGGAAGCGCTTTCCGGATTCACCTGCTGGCATTGCTGCTGATTTCCGTTTCATTAAATGCACAGCAGAAAACAATGATCAGCGGAAAAATAACCACCGCGCAGGGCAGCCCGCTACAGGGGGTGTCCGTTAGCGTAAAAAATAATCCGATACTGGGCACCACGTCCGATGAGCAGGGCAGCTTCCGGCTGGAAGCCGCGCCGGATGCCATACTGGTTTGCTCTGCTGTAGGCTATCTTACACAGGAGCTGTCCGTTGAAGGGAAAACCGCATTGTCCATTACTATGGAGGCCGATACCAGAGGATTGGAAGAAGTAGTGGTCATTGGTTATGGTACTGCTAAAAAGGTGAACCTTACCGGCGCCGTTTCCGCCGTTTCCGGTGAAGAAATGGCCAAACGCCAGGTAGGACAAACCTCCATGGCCCTGCAGGGCGTAGCACCGGGCGTTACCATTACACAAAGCACCGGCCAGCCGGGGGTTGACGGAGGTACCGTAAGAGTGCGCGGCATTGGCACGCTCAATAATTCTAACCCGCTGGTGCTGGTGGATGGCGTTGTAATGTCGATGGATGCGGTAGATGTATCTTCCATTGAATCCATTTCCGTTCTAAAGGACGCCGCCTCCTCTGCCATTTACGGATCCAGGGCGGCCAACGGAGTTATCCTTATTACCACCAAAAGGGGAAAGAAAGGAAAATTTTCCTTTTCCTATGACGGGTATGTTGGCAAACAAAGCGCCACCAATCTGCCCAAAATGGTCAACGGGCTGGATCATATACAGCTCCTTAACGAAGCATACACCAATGTGGGCTTAAGCCCGCTGTACTCCGACGAGTATATTAATAACTATAAAAATAATAAAGCAACAGATCCGGATCACTACCCGGATGTGGATTGGCAGAAGGCGGTACTGACCGGCAGTGGCATCCAGACCAATCACGTAATAACCGCTTCCGGCGGTACAGACAGGATTCAGTTCTTCGGCAGCTTTGGCTATTTAAACCAGGGAGGGCTGATTGATAATGTGAACTTCAAACGCTACTACGCCCGGCTGAACGCCAATGTACAACTGTCGTCGAAATTAAGCGGATCTTTCGATGTATTCCTGGTAAATACTGACCGGCAGTCGGTAGCACAGTTCCCGGGCGGTTCAGGCGCTGCGCTGGGCAGCACTACCGGCACGGCGCTTATTTTCGGACTGATGAATAAGCTGCCTGCCGTACAGGCTGTAAAATATTCCAATGGTCTGTGGGCAGAGGGACAGAACGGCGTCAACCCGGTGGCCATAATCAACAATGGAGGATTCTGGAGAGAGACCAGCTATCCCCTGGCCGGTAACTTTTCATTAAGCTATAAGCCCTTTGATTTTTTAACAGGTAAGATCAGCTTTGCCCCTACTTATTCCCAGCCCAATGTGCGCTCTTTTGTAAATATGGTTAAGACCTATGATCCGGACGGGGCATTGCGCTTTACAGTACCGGCTGTAAATACCATGGATCAGAGTACGGACCAGAACAAGACCAACCAACTGGAAGCCACGCTTACTTTTTCAAAAAATGTTGGCAAGCATTCGCTTGGTGCACTGGCCGGTTATCAGTATTACACCGGGTCTAACAGTGGTTTCAGCGCCTTCCGGGATAATTTTCTGTTCCCGGATTATCCTGTGCTTTCCGGTGGTTCATCAGCCAATATGAAAAATAACGGGTATGCAACGGAGTGGACACTCATTTCCTATTTTGGCAGGATCAATTATGCCTTTGATAATAAATACCTGCTGGAAGCAAACCTGCGCTATGATGGTTCTTCCCGCTTTGCTGCCGGTAACAAATGGGGCGCCTTCCCTTCCTTTTCTGCCGGCTGGCGCATTTCAGAAGAACCATTTATGAAAGCGGCGCAGGATGTATTGAATGAATTAAAACTGCGGGCCTCCTGGGGGCAGCTGGGCAACCAGGAAATAGGTACCAACTATCCTTTTGCACCCACCGTATCGCTGGATCCCAGGTATGTTTCCAACGGAGAAGTTCAGAACGGCGCGGCCATTGTGAGCCTGGCCAATACGGATATTTCATGGGAAACCACCGAAATGAGCAATATCGGGCTGGATGCCCGGTTGTGGCATAACCTTTCTGTTTCTTTTGATTATTATTATAAAAAGACCCGGGATATTTTATTGCAGCTGAGCATTCCCAAAACAATGGGTGTTGCAGCGCCGTTTCAAAATGCCGGGATAGTGGAAAACAAGGGCTGGGATCTGCAGCTGGATTATACTTCTGATGCCGCAAAAGCATTTAAATATGGGGCCACATTTACATTGTCTGATGTTAAAAATAAGGTACTGGATCTTAAAGGCATCCAGCAAACAGGCACGATTGTAAACAGGGAAGGTTATCCGATTAACTCCTTATATCTCTACAAGTCTATGGGGCTTTTATCCGCAGCGGATTTTGGTGCCGATGGCAGCTACCTGCATGCCCAGCAATTCGGAAAGCTGGCTCCGGGAGACATCCGGTATGCAGACCTGGTGGAAGATGGCATCATCAACGGATCCGACCGGGAAGTGCTGGGCAGCACCATTCCGCGGTTTACCTACAGCCTGAACCTGAATGCGGCCTGTAAAGGATTTGATTTTTCTGTTTTCTTCCAGGGCGTTGGCAAAAGAGATGGTTACTTAACCGGCAATGCCATACAGCCGTTCCTTACCGGCGGCACTGCGTATGAATATCAGAAAAACAGGTGGACCATTGATAACCCTGATCCGAATGCCGTTTTTCCACGTCTTGCTTTTGGGGAGACCAACAATACCCAGCTCTCAGATTTCTGGATGAAAAGCGCTGCCTATTTACGGGTTAAAAATATACAGCTCGGCTATACAATTCCCAAACAGCTATTACAAAAAGCCGGTATCAGCCAGCTGCGGATCTATGTATCCGGCGAAAACCTGTTTACCATGGATCATTTCTGGCCGGGCTGGGATCCGGAGATCGATGCTGCCAGCAACGGTTCCTATTATCCGCAGGTAAAAACCTATAACCTGGGTATTAACCTCAGGTTCTGATACGAAAGAAAATTGCATGTTTTTATAAAATTTACACGCATGAAAAAGCTATTCTATTTATATATGATCATCCTGGTATGCTCCTGCACAAAGGAGCTCAACAAGCTGCCCCTGGATGCGCCTTCAACAGAAACCTTCCCGGCCACCGCATCTGAAATGCAGGCGGCATTGGTAGGATGTTTTAGTCCGCTTAATTTAAGATTTGGAGAAAATCCTTACGCCATCTGGTTTGAGATGTACTCTGACATTGCCGCCAACAGGGATGTTACGCCCAATGCTTCCTGGGGCACACCCACAGCCGGCGATGTAAACACCATCTGGAATACAATGTACACCGTTATTTCCCGATGCAATTTTTTGCTGGATCATATGGACAGGGTGGCCGATGCCAGTGAGGAGGCCAAACAGAATGTACAGGCCACTGCACGGTTTTTAAGAGCCTACAGCTACTCCATACTTTCACAATTATATGGCGATGTACCGCTGATCATCAAAAGCCAGACCTTACAGGAAGCCTATGTGGGCCGCAATCCTAAAAAGGAAGTAACTGATTTCGTGCTCTCGGAGCTAAAAGCAGCAGCTGCATTGCTTCCTGCTGCCAACCAGCCCAACACCATGAATGTTTCTTCCGGTGCCGCATGGGCGCTGGCATCAAGAGTAGCCCTCTATAATGAGCAATGGGAAGATGCCATTGAAGCCGCTCAAAAGGTAATGCAGCAGGAAGGAACAGAGTATGTGCTGAACCCCGATTACGCGGCGCTTACTATGCTGTCCGGCGAAACCTCTAAGGAGATCATCTGGGCTATCCAGTTCAATTATAACGATATCTATCATCAGACGACGCTTTCCTACCGCTCCCGGATGGCCGGGGGGTACAGCAACCGGATACCGGTGCAGGCCCTGGTAGACGCATATGACTGCACGGATGGGTTATCCATAGATCAGTCGCCTCTGTATGATCCCGCGCATCCCTTTAAAAACAGGGATCCCAGGCTGGCCATGACCATTGCGCTGCCCGGCTCTGTGTATTACGGGTACCAGTTTGAAACCAACAAGGACAGCCTGATGTGCTGGAACTACAATGTGTCTCCCGCTGTCCGTGTCAATAACCTGGATGCAACACATACCTATGCAAGTTTTTCCGGCTACTGTTGGAGAAAGTATGCAGATTCTTCGGAAAAAGATCCTACAAGATCAGAGATCAATACCATCATCATCCGCTATGCGGAGGTATTGCTGAATTATGCAGAAGCAAAAATTGAAGCAGGACAAATTGATGCATCAGTTTATACAGCCATCAATAAGATCCGGGAAAGAGCCGGTATGCCTGATATCGCCAGTGGAAAAACAAGCGCCGAGCTGCGTTCCGTTGTACGCAAAGAACGCAAAGTAGAGCTGGCCGGAGAAGGGTTGCGTTATTTTGATATTATCCGCTGGAAGATCGCAGATAAAGTGCTGAACGGGCCCTGCTATGGCCGTAACCCAAGGGGATTTCTTTCCGTAGCTCCTGCCATTGATGCCAACGGTACGCCGGATTATAGCAAGGTACCGGATAAGGATAAGATGCGGGTTATACAGGTACGTACCTTTATCAATCCGGCCAACTATGTATGGCCGATACCGGATATTGAGATACAGACCAATAAAAATCTGACACAGAACCCGGGGTATTAAAATTGTTCCCTGTAATAGCTTATTATACTTATTTTCACCCGCCAATTTCCTGTCATGCAACGAATTCATACAACAGCGGCACACCTGTTTTTTCGATTACCGGGGGCATTCCTCTTGCTTTTTATAGGGATGCACCCAAACGGCTATGCACAACAAAAAACTATAGTCACCATCAGCATACAACAAGACCCCGAACCGGTTGACCCGATGATCTACGGGCAGATGCTGGAAAACGTCAACGACAGCGTGATCTATGGTGGCGTTACTGACGGTAACGGAAATGTGCTGCCACACATAACCCGGTTACTGAAAGAATTAGATATTCCTGTAATGCGCTGGCCCGGCGGCACGGTCATACACGAGTACCGTTGGCGCGATGGGATTGGGCCGCGTAAGCTGCGCCCGGTAGTGCCCACCTATGCCTGGAAAGGAAAAGAAAATTACCAGTTTGGAACGGATGAATTTCTGCAATGGTGTAAAGAGATCAACACCCAGCCCTATATTAATTTTAATATGGCCAACCACCCGTTATATGGCGGTACTTTATGGGAAGCGCTGGACTGGATCGAATATGTGAATGGCAACCCGGATACGACCAATGGTGGCCGCTTACGTGCGGCATATGGTCACAAAGAACCTTACAAAGTACAGTACTGGGGCATCGGCAATGAAAATTATGGCCCCTGGGGCCGGCATAAGGAGGAAACAGCCGCCGGGTATGGCGACCGGCTGGCGGTATGGGCCGGAACCATCCATAGCAAATACCCGGAGCTGCATCTTTTAGGCGTTGGACATACAGCAGCATGGGACAGTACAGTACTGGAAAAAAGCGGGCAGGCTATCGATTATCTTACACAGCATTATTATGTGGTCAGCAAGCTAAAGGACGGGCAGTTGCAGAACCCGGATAATACGCTTTTTGCACCGGCAAAAATGGAAGCGCATCTCCGGCTGCTTAGCAACCTTCTTGGCCGTTATAACAAAAGCAAAGCAGGGGATCCTGTACGGTTATGCATCGATGAATGGAACAACCGGCATTCCGTACTTGAAAACGGAGAATACAAATTTACGCGTCAGTCACCCAGGCGGCAGTTTGATGTAGCGGTGGCCGCGGGCATGTTGAATGTATTCATTCGCCAAAGCCCTGTAGTGGGCATGGCCAATTATATCTTCCCGGTAAACGGGCATGGCCTCATCCGCACTATAGGCACTAATGATGCGTTAAAGACACCGCTCTTCTATCTCTTTAAACAATACCGGCAATGGATGACGGGCTCAAAGCTGGAAGTAACCGTAAAGGGCCCCGGTATCACAGGGGCAGCCGCTGCAGCTACTATTGACGGCGATTGTAAAGAAATAAAAACGGGCAATGAGCAGCTCACTTATATTGATGCGGCAGCGGTACGATCTTCAGAAAAAGGCATTTATATTTCACTGGTCAACCGTTCCTGGAATACCGGCCGGGAAGTTGCAGTCACTGTTCCAAAAGGTTATAAAGTAACGCAGACCTGGGAAATAGCTGATCAGAATATTAATGCTTTCAATAGTGTTACAGACAGGGATGTATTGATCCCGAAGATCCGAACTGTGAATAACAGGAAAGGAAGCTACAGCACAAAGCTGCTGCCCTGCGCGGTGATGATCGTAAAACTGGTTCGGATGTAACTTCAATCCGATTTAAATAATGTTGCTTCTCATGGTTCGTCAGGCCCGTCCGCCCGGATCATACGCGGACTGTTACTAAAAAATGCTGTAAAGACTAATAATAGTAGTATGTCACCCTGAGTTTTCCATTTGTAAAAACAAAATCATCCGAAAGTTCGGATGAGGCAATGACAATCATTCCTACGGGTCATCCTGAAGATGTCATCCCGGGCTTGTCCCGGGATCTATTCCTGTTTCAGGGTCTGTTGAGTGATCATATACATAGATGCTGAAATACCCGTCCGGGCGGGAATTCAGCATGACTAAAGTAGGATTGGTTTTCAACGTATAATGTAATCTGTCATTAGCAGCCTGACGAAGGGCATGGTTCGTCAAGCACACCATGACATTCGCTTTAGTAATCTACTTGTCATTGTCTTTTATTGTTTATTGATCCATCATCTGATCTTCCTTTTTAATTGCCTCATCCTGCTTTTTAATATACCCTTCAAGTGATAAGGTGCCTGGCAGGTTTTCTTTCTGATATCTTTCAATCTGAGGAAGTGTCTTTACAATTTTTAATACGGTATGAAGATCACTTAATTTCACGTTTTTGGCATTGATCGTCTTCAAAAGTTCATTATGCTTCGCCGTTGTGGCGACATACTTTGCCAGATAGCTTTCCACCAGATTCCTGATTTTGTCCCTTAACAAAGAGTCCGCAATATGATTTATATGCTGATCGGCTGCATTGTAATACGACAGGACTTTTTGATTGAACTGATTGAACGGGTCAGTAGAGTCAACCCTGCTTTGACTGAGAGTGTCCAATCCTGCTTCCAGTTGCTCTAGATTCTTGTTTTTACTTATCAATTCACTGTAAAGGTTTTCTACCAGATCCCCGGTACTTCTTTTTGAAATCAGTTTGTATGAATTATTGTTATCTTCCAAGGCCTTTGGAACATCAGCTACAGGTTGATGCTGTACATGGTTATTATTACATGCAACAATTGTCAGAAGCACAATAGCCAGTAAGTGTGTTTTTGCTCTCATGAGTAGTTCCGATTTTATTTATATCACTAATATAGCCTATTTAACAAAACAATGAAAAGCAAACTGCTGCATTGTATCGAATAAAATATTCAGATACACCATCTGTTCCGCAAGCCTCCATGGTGCTCAAAAACATTTCAAAAACAAAACATCCTGACACACTGCTGTCATCCCCTGTTTTTAGCTTTGAGCTTCAAAAAACAAAAACAGCATGAAGACAACTATTTTTTCAAAAGCACTTTCCAAGACACAAGTATTAAAAAACAATTATTTACACCCTGTAAAAAGCAATAACCGCCCACCGGAACGCGCAGGTTGTTTTACGGCTTCTCCTGTTTTTTTCAAAAAAAATTTGGAAGTAATTTCGAAACACCGTTAACTTTGCTAACACTGTTAGGTAAATTTTACTTTTATGAGTGTAGCAGAGCGTAAATTGAGGGAAAAGGAAATGATCCGCAAAAAGATCATTGAGGCAGCCTTGCAGCTGGTAAAGCATGAAGGATGGGAATCCCTGTCCATACGGAAAATAGCGGATGCGATCGAATACAGTGCTCCCGTTATCTATGATCATTTTGCCAACAAGGAGGCCATTCTTTTTGAAATTTCGCAGGACGGGTTCAAGCTGTTGTTGTCAAACATTCATAAAGCCATTTCAAAAAAAGAGTCGCCCCAGGAAGAACTGAAAGCGCTTGTAGAATGTTACTGGAAGTTTGCGCTTAAGAACAAAAGTTATTTTAAACTGATGTTTGGTGTGGGCATGCCCTGTTGCGGTGAAGGAAAAATGAAAACAGAATTCGGAGCTTTACAGGATATCATTTACGAAATCATAAAAAAAATAATCATTGAAAAGAAAACCAATGTTGAATCCGCGTGTTATAAAACACATGCATTCTGGTCAGCAATACATGGTTTTACATCGATCATGATCGCAAGAAGTGCCGATGTTCCGCAAACAATGAACGTATCGGTGTTGGATCAGATGGTGGTGAATATTATTCAAAATCTTTAAGCCAAAAAAAACAACATCCAGTGGTAATTCTTTAATGTACTCCTGAAATGGAGCAGCAGGCGACAACGGGTTCGCGTTGCTGAGAGAAAGCGGGATCCACGCTTACAAACAGGATCATTATGCCCGGGCATCAGTTTCCGGCACAAGCACCGGGGGCTAATGGCCCGGCCGGACATCTATTTCTTTGACTCAAAAACTACTTTACAGATGAAAACAAACAACCATACCATTCACACACTCATTTTTGTACCGGCGCTTATTGCGCTTTCCCTTTCACTGCAAAACTGCGTCAGCAGATCTGCCAATCCGGCTCCCCAAAACCAGGCACCGGCATTGCCTGTAATGGGAGCTCCCGAATCACCTGTTACGGTGTACCAGGAATTTTCTTCATCCCTGGAAGGAAAAGAAAATGTGGAAATACGCCCGCAGGTAGACGGTTACCTGGAAAAGATCTATGTAGATGAAGGCGCCTACGTAACCGCCGGCCAGCCATTGTTTAAGATTAACGCCCAGTTATACAATGAAGCTTTGAACAATGCAAAGGCCAGCCTGCTGGCAGCACAGGCCAGCATGCAGAAAGCGCAGGTAGATGTAGACCGGCTGAAACCACTGGTGGATAACAGCGTTGTATCTGATGTACAGCTGAAAACTGCAAAAGCCAATTATAACGCCGCCGCCGCTGCACTGGCACAGGCAAAAGCGATGGTACGCAATGCTGAGATCAATGTAAGCTACACGCTGATCAAAGCACCGGTGAACGGGTACATCGGCAGCATTCCTTTTAAAACAGGAAGTCTTGTCGGACGCGGAGAAGCGCAACCGCTCACCATGCTCAGCGATGTCAATACCATGTACGCCTACTTTTCCATGAGCGAGCCCGATTTTATTGCCTTTAAAAATAAATACCCGGGCGAAACCATTGAGCAGAAATTAAAGAACGTTCCTGCTGTTGAGCTGTTATTAGCCGACAATACGGTGTACCCGCAGAAAGGAAAGATAGAGCTGGTACAGGGACAGTTTGACAAGACCATCGGCGCTATTAATTTCCGCGCAGCCTTTCCTAATCCCAATAAGATATTGAGGAGCGGCAACACCGGGAAAATACGCCTGCCGCAGCTCTTTAACAAAGTATTGGTAGTGCCACAGGAAGCCACTTTTGAGATCCAGGATAAGGTTTTTGTATTTACCGTAGATGCCGGTAACAAAGTAAGCAGTAAACCCATCGGGGTTTCCGGTAAAAATGCCTACTTCTATTTTGTGAACAAAGGACTTTCCGCGGGTGAAAAGATCGTACTCTCCGGTACCGGTAACCTGAAAGATGGCGCACAGATACAACCCCAACTGGTTTCCGCCGACAGTGTATTAAAGGCAAACCCGATTTAGCGGGATTGATTGGATGGACCCAATAGCCGTCATTTCGAGCGTAACGTAGTGAAGTTGAGAAATAAGTTGAGAAATCTCGAATACATAAATATCAGATAAGGAGATTTCTCTGCTTCGCTCCAGTCGAATCCTTTTACATAAAGACTATCGGATGACGTGTAGCGACTATTGGTCAGCCCATTTGATCACACTTATTTTTTCGGATAACATACCCTGAAAAAACAGCAACCCTGTTGCTTCAGGGATCTTTTATCCCGATTATATCGTTTGGACTTCTAAAAGACAGTGTCATCCTGAGCCCGTCCGACCGGACCGGGCCTGACAAAGCCAGCCCGACTGAACGTCGTTCGGGCGGGGACATTTTTCAAAAAATCATGGTTCCGCTATGGCGGGCAGGCGTCAAGCTCAGCATAACATTACTTATTGAACCACTTTTAATATTTGACTGGCATTATTTACGCACAGCATTCTTACAACTCATTTATCATGCTTAAAAAATTCATACAACGACCCGTATTATCCACTGTAATTTCAGTGATTCTGCTTTTGCTGGGTATCTTATCCCTTTTCTCGCTGCCGGTTACATTATTCCCGGATATTGCACCACCCAGTGTGCAGGTAACAGCTACCTACCCGGGCGCTAACGGAGAAGTAGTGGCCCGTTCTGTGGCAACACCATTGGAAGAAGCCATTAACGGCGTGGAGAACATGACCTACATGACCTCCAATTCCAGTAATGATGGCACCATGACCCTGACCGTATTTTTCAAACAGGGGACTGACCCCGATATTGCTTCAGTGAACGTTCAGAACCGTGTATCAAAAGCCGTCAACCAGATCCCTCAGGAAGTAGTGCAATCAGGCATCTCCACGCAAAAGGTACAGAACAGCTTTATCATGTTCACCGGTCTTTATAGTGAAGACAGCACGCAATATGATGAGTTGTTCCTGGAAAACTTTTTAAAGATCAACGTGATCCCCCAGATACAGCGGATCCCCGGTGTGGCACAGGCACAGGTGTTTGGCGCCAAAGATTATTCTATGCGCATCTGGCTGAAACCGGACCGCCTGGCAGCCAACAGCCTCTCTCCCCAGGATGTACTGGCAGCCATCAAGGACCAGAGCCTGGAAGCAGCTCCCGGCCGGCTGGGCCAGAACAGCGATGAGGTATTTGAATATGTGATGAAGTATAAAGGCAAGCTGAACCAGAATGAGGATTATGAAAATATCGTCATAAAAGCCAATGCCAATGGTTCCGTGCTGCGGCTGAAAGACCTGGCCCGTGTGGAGTTTGGCGCTTTTACCTACAACGCCAACAACCGCCTGAACGGGAAACCGGTTTCCGGGTTTGCTATTTTGCAGACCGCCGGATCCAACGCTAACGACATTCTTACCGAGGTGGACAAACAGTTAAAAGAGCTGTACACGACCATGCCCAAAGGCATCAAACCGGTTACCATGTATAACTCCAAGGAATTCCTGGACGCGTCCATACACCAGGTACGGGAAACGCTCATCATTGCATTCATACTGGTATTTATTGTGGTATTTATTTTCCTGCAGGATTTCCGTTCCACGCTCATACCGGCTATTGCAGTGCCGGTGGCTATTGTAGGTACCTTCTTCTTCCTGCAGCTATTCGGTTTTACCATTAACCTGTTAACGCTGTTTGCGCTGGTGCTGGCCATTGGTATTGTGGTGGATGATGCCATTGTGGTAGTGGAGGCCGTGCACGCAAAAATGGAGCACAAGGATATGCCGGTGCGCAAAGCCACCGTGCAGTCTATGAACGAGATCTCCGGCGCCATCATTTCCATCACCCTGGTAATGGCGGCAGTGTTTGTACCGGTCGGTTTTATGCAGGGCCCGGCTGGCGTGTTCTACAGGCAGTTTGCCTTTACACTGGCCATCGCCATTTTAATATCGGCGGTTAATGCATTAACACTGAGTCCCGCATTGTGCGCGCTTTTTTTAAAAAGCCCGCACAATGCCGGTGAAAAAGGCCACCATCAAAAACCCGCCGGGTTTGCAGGTCGCTTCTTTGCTGCTTTTAATGCAGGTTTCCGGTCTTTAACCAACCGGTATGTAGGAAGCCTGCGTTTCCTGATCCGTAAAAAATGGATCGCTGTTGGTGCGCTGGCCCTTATAGCAGTAGCCAGTTACCTGCTTATTAAACGGACGCCTACCGGTTTTATTCCAACGGAAGACCAGGGTTTTGTATTGTATGCCGTTAATACACCACCCGGAAGCTCCCTGCACCGTACCCATAAAGCCACAGAAGCGATCGACAAGATCATTAAAAAAGAAGAAGCGGTAAATAATCTTTGGGTGGCAGACGGGTTGAACTTTATCAGCAATGCCAGTGCTTCTCCTTACGCAGCAGGTTTCATCCGGCTGAAGGATGTGGACAAACGCGGGGCATTGAAAAACCCGGATGAGATCGCAGCAGCGCTTACGGGAAAAGTAACTTCAGTAAAAGATGCCAATACTTTTTTCTTCAACTTTCCTACCGTTCAGGGTTTTGGCAACGTAAGCGGTTTTGAATTCATGTTGCAGGACCGTACCAACGGCCCGCTGGATAAACTGGGCAATACCGCAGGTGCCTTTATCGGCGCATTAATGAAAAGAAAGGAAATAGCTTATGCCTTTACCACTTTTGCAGCAGGCAACCCGCAGTTTTCAATAGAAACAGATTATATAAAAGCAAAACAGCTGGGTGTATCCGTTAACGACCTGATGCAAACCCTGCAGATCTATTTCGGGAGCAGCTTTGTATCCGATTTCAACCGCTTCGGAAAATATTACCGGGTAATGGCGCAGGCAGATATTCCATACCGTAAGGACCCCGCGTCCCTGGATGAGATCTTTGTAAAAAACAACCTGGGTGAAATGGTACCCGTGAAAACACTGGTAAAGCTAAAGCGGGTATTTGGACCGGAAACCGTAACCCGTAACAACCTCTTCAATGCGGTTACGATCAACGGGATGCCCAAGCCAGGTTACAGTACGGGGGATGCGATCCATGCTATTGAAGAAACAGCAAAGACGGCATTACCAAGAGGCTACTCGTACGAGTGGACAGGTATTACCCGCGAGGAAAGAAGTGCCGGCAGTCAGCAGGTGTACATCTTCCTGCTCAGCATCATCTTTGTTTACTTTCTGCTTTCCGCACAGTATGAAAGTTATATACTGCCCTTTGCGGTGATCCTTACGGTGCCCGCAGGTATATTGGGTGTGTTCCTTTTCATCGGGTTTGCAGGGCTGGAAAATAATATTTATGTACAGATCGGGCTGATCATGCTCATCGGGCTGCTGGCGAAGAACGCCATCCTGATTGTGGAATATGCAGTACAGCGGCGGCGCAAAGGCATGAGCCTGGTGGCCTCCGCGCTGGAAGCCTCACGTTTACGGCTGCGCCCCATCTTAATGACCTCCTTTGCGTTCATTGTAGGAATGCTGCCGCTGGTGTTTGCAAAAGGCGCCTCGGCCATCGGTAACCACTCTATTGGCTACAGTACGGTTGGCGGCATGCTTACGGGTGTGTTGCTCGGCATCTTTATCATTCCTGTGTTGTACATCATTTTCCAGTACCTGCAGGAAAAGGTTGTGGCAAAAAGAGCTCATGAGGAGGATGACTGGGAAATGGAATAAGCTGTTGTCACGGTGATTGTCATGCTGAGCCTGACGAAGCATGATTTGACTATAAATACCACGGTTCGTCAGGCTGTTAATGACAAGTGTTGTAAGTTATTGGAAATGAATCTACATAAGGAACGTCATTCCGACCGAATGGAGCAGAGCGGAATGAGCGGAGGAATCTCTCTGAGAATACAGAGATCCCTCGGCTGCGCTCGGGATGACGATTAAAAAAAATTTGTCATCCGAATGAACTTAAATGCAATGTTTTTATGGTTGCCTCACCGTGACAACAAAAATTGTTATTCTGAGCGCATTCGCCAATCGGCAGAGCAACCGAAGGATCTTTTAATCCGAAGAGCTATTTCGACACGAAGGTTCGGGAACACTCTGCTCAGCATAACGACAGTGTGATGATCGTCCGTCACCCTGGGCGGATTCCTTCAAAAGAGGAAGAAGCCGAAGGGTCTCACGAATATCGAACGGTTTAATAACACAGAGCTGCTTCGACTTCGCTGCGCTCCGCTCAGCATGACGACAGAGAATGAAAGGCATTATTAGAAACGTTTCAAAAGGATCAAATCAACTATGAATTATTTAAGTATGAAAACAAGAAGTTCCCTGCATTACCTGCTGCCATTGGTTATTATCATTGTTATGGCAGCATCCTGTAAAGTGGGGCAGGCTTATAAACAACCGGAAGTGCCGCTTCCAAAGGAATTCCGCACCGTAAGTACGGCTGATACCAGCAGTATTGCCGATGTGAAATGGAATCAGTTCTTCACGGATACGGCTTTACAGGCCCTCATCAGCAAAGGCATCAGCTATAATTATGATCTACAGATAGCGCTGAAACGTGTAGCTGCTTCTGTACAAACATTAAGGCAGGCCAGGCTGTTGCAACTACCCCAGCTTAGCTTCAGCGTTGCGGCGCAAACCACCAACCCGTCCAACAACAGTTTAAACGGGTTAAACATCGGCAGCTATATTGGCAGGCAACACGTGGAAGATTTCAATGCAGCTTTTAATCTTTCCTGGGAAGCAGACATCTGGGGCAGGATCCGCCGCCAGCAGGAAGCCACCATGGCCGGCTATTTACAAACCTACGAGGCTTCAAAGGCGGTGCAGACACAAATTGTAGCCAATATTGCACAGGGCTATTACAACCTGCTGATGCTTGATGAACAGCTGAACATCGCAAAAAAGAACCTGTTGCTGGTAGATAGTACGCTTTATTTTACCCGACTGCAACGCAATGCAGGCGAAGTAACCACACTGGCCGTACAGCAGGTGGAAGCACAGAAGCAATCCACTGCCCTGCTCATTCCCCAGTTAGAGCAGAACATTGCCGTACAGGAAAATGCCCTAAGCATTTTAACCGGTAGTCTGCCCGGACCGGTGGAGCGGGGCAAAGGGCTCTTCCGGTCGGAGATACCACAGTGGCTGACGCCGGGCATTCCTTCTGCAATACTCAGCCGGCGGCCGGATGTACGCGCTAAGGAAATGGAGCTCATCGCTGCCAATGCAAAGGCAGGTATTGCCCAGGCCAATATGTACCCAAGCCTGTCCATAACAGCGCAGGGCGGGTTAAATTCTTATCTGGCGAATAACTGGTTCAACATACCGGCATCCCTGTTTGGTACCCTGCTGGGCAGCGTTACACAACCTGTGTTTCAGCAACGCCGGTTAAAAACACAACTGGAGGCCGCAAAGATCCAGCGGGAGCAATCCGTGCTGGAGTTCCGGCAATCGGTATTGACCGCCATCGGCGAGGTGTCTGATGCCCTGGTAGCCACAGAAAAATTAAAGGAGCAAAAGACCATTGCCATGGATCAGGCAGATACGTTACAACTGGCCATTAAAAACGCACGACTGCTGTTCAAAAGCGGTATGGCCAATTATATAGAAGTATTATCAGCACAGGCCAATGTATTGCAGGCCGAGCTGAACCTCGCCAATATTCACCGTTTGCAGCTGAGTGCTGCAGTAGACCTCTACCGCTCCCTTGGAGGCGGATGGAAATAAAACAATAAACCCTGTTTTATGCAAACAACAGACATAACAAATAAAAGAACAAGAGTAGTACTCATAGCCATCCTTGGCTTACTCACCGCTATTGGTCCTTTTTCCATAGATATGTACCTGCCCGGTTTTCCGGCCATGGCCAATGACCTGCATACCTCCATCAATACCATTGCCTACTCACTATCCAGCTTCTTTATCGGGCTCTGTGTGGGGCAGCTGATCAGCGGTCCGCTGCTGGACCGTTATGGAAGAAAACGCCCGCTGATCATCGGGCTGGCAGTATATATTGCCGCATCCATTGGCTGTGTACTGGTGCGTACGCCGGAGGGGCTCATAGCGCTGCGTTTTATACAGGCATTGGGCTGCTGTGTATCTATGGTGGCACCCCGTGCCATTACCAGGGATGTGTTCCCTTTGGAAGACAATGCCAAAGTATTGTCATTGCTTATTCTTTTATTAGGAGTATCTCCCATTCTGGCACCCACTTTTGGCAGCTATATAGTGGACGTATATCAATGGCAGGACGTATTCATCATCCTGGCCCTCATTGCCGCTGCTACCCTGGCTGCTGTGGTGTTCCTGTTTCGTGAAAGCAAGGCGCCGGATGCTTCCGTATCATTAAAGCCCCGGCCCATACTCAATGCATTTGGCGGTGTGCTCAAAAACCCGCAGTTTGCTACCTATGCATTTGCCGGTGGGGTTTCTTTTGCAGGGCTTTTTGCCTACCTGTCAGGATCGCCCTTTTTGTTTATGGAATACTTTGGTGTATCCAAAACCGGGTACGGAGCCATCTTTGCGATTATTGCAGCGGGGCTCATTGGCAGCAGCCAGTTAAATGCCTTCCTGTTAAAAAAATATTCCAGCGAGCAGCTGGTCACCGCATCCATCCTGTTGCAAACCTTTATTGGCTTTGTGCTGCTGATCGGTATTACCACCGGTATCTTAGGACTGTATAGTACTATTGCAGTTATCTTTCTCCTTTTCTGCACATTGGGCATCAGTTCCCCCAATACGGCGGCGCTCAGCATCCTGCCTTTTAGTAAGGAAGCAGGAAGTGCTTCTGCATTGCTGGGTGCCCTGCAAATGGGGTTGGGCGCACTGGCCGCCGCCCTTACCGGTGTTTTTGCCAACAACACGCCTGTGCCTCTAGCCATCATTATTGCCGCCAGCGGATTGCTGGCCCTGGGCGCCCTGCTGGTTGGCCAGCGGCGGGTAAAGCAATTACCGGCAATGGAAAGCATTACTGAAACGATTTCAGAGCAGGCAGAAGAAGAAGCGTGCATTATGGTATAGCAGTATGGATAAATTGAGGATGCAGGTTGTCTGCATCTGTACAACCAGCGGTTCGTTTCCGCTGGTTTGTTTTGGTGCATTTATATTCCAGCTTGTCTGTCCTTCTCTGGTTATTAAATGAATACCGCTGGTTCTCTTGTGCCTGGGTACCTGGCCGCATATCTAAACCTTAAGCAATAAAAAACCGCCAATACTGCCTGTAAGAATAATAATAACGGTACTTAGCCTTTTAATTAAAAGTGTTAACATAAGACAAACCGCCAGGATCACCACCCCCTGCCATTTTTGGATGGACTCATTTAATAAATGAAAGCCCACAACAGCTATTATTGAAATAGAAGCGGCACTGAGCCCATCTAAGAAAATCCTTAGCTTCCGGCTTCTCCTGGCAGAGGAAAGCAATCTGTGAAGAAAAAAGGAAATAAAAAAGGATGGCAGGAATATACCTGCGGTAGCGATCACTCCTCCCATTGTTCCGCCAATAAGATATCCTGCAAAGGTGGCGCTTGACAATATAGGCCCCGGGGTAATTTGTCCCACGGCAATAGCATCCATCAGTTGCTGGCGGCTCAACCAGTAGTTATGGCGCACCAGCGATTCATCCATATAAGCAAAAAGCACATAGCCACTGCCATACAAAACAGCACCGATCTTGAGAAAGATCAAAAAGAGCTTACTCTCAGAAAAACGGATATTCATTTGTAATAATACCGGAGAGAGCAATAAACCGGTGATCGCCGGTAATTTATTTTTTGCACTATACACAAAATAATTAATAGCCCCTGCTGCAATAATAAGCAGCACTTCGCTTATACCATAAAGAGAGCCTGCAAAAACCAGAAGACATAATAGGATAAGAACCTTATTGTTCTTAAGGGTTTTATCCGCCAGCCGGAAAACTGTACTGATAACCAGGGCCGTTGTAGCAGGCCGGAGCCCAAAAATAAAATCCTGCACATCCGGCAGTGAACTGTATTGCTGATAAAAGTAGCCAAAAACCAGGCAGATCAGCATAGCAGGCATTATATAGCAGATACCTGCAACCACCAATCCCAGGCGTCCGCCACGCTCCTTTCCGCAATGCATGACCACTTCTACAGCGTTTGGACCCGGAATAATATAAGAGGTGCCCAGAACGTCCATGAAGTGCTGATGATCGATCCATTTTCTTCTGACCACCATTTCATTTTCTATGGTGGCTACCATACCTGCAATACCTCCAAATCCGATTGTTCCCAGTTTTAAACAGGAGACTGCAATTTCCTTTAATTTTTTTGCCTTGCTTTCTGTACTATGTTTTGTAACCTGTAATGACATTTCCCCGGTATGTTATGGATTAAAGATTGGTCTGCAAAATACAAAATAAACTTTGGGCGGCTTTACAGCCTGCTGCCAACCAACCGGGCTGCAATAACAGCACCTTCCATATAGCCGGGAAAAGCAGCCGCGGTTTCTGTGCCGCAGAAATGTAATCTGTTGCCCATATAGGCTGAGAAAAAGGCAGGATGACCATTATGCTGATGAGGGCGTATAATAACAGGGCTTCCCGCTGCAATAAATTCGTCGTTCCATACCTTATCAAAATAAGTCGCCGGCTCCATGACTTTCGCTCCCAAAAGCTCCCGAAGCTGGTTCAGCACAAGTTCTTTACGCACCTCAGGGCTATAAGCAGCAGCACTGCTGTTTAAAAACCCTGTAAATCCATATTTGTCTTCTTCAAAACTGGTATGATCATACATTTCTGTTACGATTCCGGCATGACTGTATAACATTCCCGAATAGCCTGCTGTTCTCCAGAAGGGCTCATCATATTCAAGGGTAAATTTTACTGCCCCGGACATCCAGGTCTGAACAGCAGGAAGTACTTGTCTTATGGATTCCGGCAATTCAGGCAAAAACCGGATTGTAGCAGCGGCCAGTTGCGGGGGAATGCAGACAACCACCCGTTCTGCGTTAAATATGGTACCATCAGCCGTTTCAACAATCAAATTATGCGCTGCCTGTTTAACTGCTATAACTTTTTTATTCAGCTGAATACAGCTGTGGTTTAGCTTTTGCGCCAAAGCATGGATGAGCATTCCCGTACCTCCTGCTATCCTGTAAGAAGGAATATCTGCAGCCGGAATAAAGAATTGCTGCGGCGGTTCAAAGGATTTGGTCTGAAAAAGACTGATTCCTTCCGAATATTGCGGATACCTTGTCAGGCCCAGTTCCTCAATCAGCTCCAGCAAATGAACATGTATATCTGAAAACCAGGTAGCGCCCAGTTCTAAAGGTGTATCTAAAGAACCAGTCACCGTATGTATGCGGCCCCCCGGTCTTTCAGAAGCCTCTAAAATAACTGCTTCTATCCCCTTCTTTTGAAGGAAGCAGGCCAGTGTCAAACCACTTAAGCCGCCTCCGATGATCATTACATCATTCTGCAATTGCATCTGTCTGCTTTTATTGTTTTACCGGCGGAACTGTATAAAGGAACCGGCGCACCGATAATTATAACTGCTTTTACTTTGCGAAAATCTCTTTTTGAAACAGGTTATTTAGTGTAAAAATGAGCATTCTTATGGTAGATATAAGCAACCGGTCAAAAGCAGCACAGTGAAACCTCTGTTATCACCCATTTTTGTAAATTAGTTGTTGGGGGAATGTATCTAACATACTTACAAGGAACAGCAATCACAGGCCGTTGCTAAGATTTTGAAAAGTTATGGTAAAAGAAAAAAGGACCATTCATGAATACCATCTTAACAGGAATCAACCTGATAAACCGCAATTTGCTATTCATGATTTAAACAGCTACCTGAAAAGGAACATGGGCGATGCCACACGGCCGCATATCCACAGCTTTTATCAGATCATCTGGTTCAAAAGCGGCAACGGCAGTCATTTCGTTGACTTTAAAAAGTATGAGGTTTACAAAAATGCTCTGTTTTTTATCGAAAAAAACCAGGTACATTATTTTGACCAGAATGCCTGTTACAACGGCGTGCTGATCCATTTCAACGAAACCTTTTTGGTACAAAAGGACAATAAAACAGATTTTTTTCTGAAATGCAGCATTTTTAATAATCCATATCAGCAGCCGTCCTGCTGTATTGACAGCCATATTGGGTCTGTTTTAGATGAATACATCCGGCAAATGACAAGAGAGCTGCAACAGGAAGAAACCTTTGGTAAAGAAGAATTGCTAAGAGCCTGCTTAAAGTCGCTTCTGATCCAGGTACAGCGGAAGAAAAACGAGTTGGAAAAAATTGAGAGCAGGGATCCCTTTGCCCGGGATAATAAAAGAGCGCAGCTGATCCGGTTGGTAAATCTTGTGGAGGAACATTATAATAAGGCACTTGCTGTATCTGAGTACGCAAAGCTGCTGTGCATTTCACCAAGGACCTTATCGGATATTACCAGGCAATTATTAAATAAGACACCCTCACAAATGGTACAGGAGCGCATTATCCTCGAAGCGCAGCGCCTGTTATTACATTCCAGTCAGAATATTAATCAAATTGGTTATCATTTAGGTTTTGAAGATCCTTCCTATTTTGTAAAATATTTTAAAAAACATACCGGAATGGCGCCTTCGGAATTCAGAAAATCTGTTTCCTGAAGTACAAAAAGAGCGCATATCAGGAATCCGGCTAAATCGTATCAAAATCAAGACAGATCCTCTCATTTTTAATTAAGGCGGCTCCCGCAGGGGCCGTTTGCATGCTATAGCCATGCACATAAAGCAACAGCAATATCTTTTGCACCCATCTTGTTCGACTCACTTAAAAACAGAAAAGGCGCAATTTCCTGCGCCTTCTGTGACCCCTCAGGGACTCGAACCCTGGGCCTACTGATTAAGAGTCAGTAGCTCTACCAACTGAGCTAAGGAGTCAGCTTCTTGCTGCAACTTCCGGCATAACCAACCAGAGCAGTTATTACCCATTTATTTTAGCCGCGCTGAATCACGCTTTGTAAAATCGATGGTCATTTTATTTTCGCCGCAATTTAGCATGCTTTTTCCATATTTCGGATCTTTATTTCCTAAATAAGGATTTATTATTTCCGCTTTACTGCTTAACCAGTCTCCGCTTTCCCCTTCTCCGAAAGCCATAGGACATTCCTGCCAGTATACAGGAGCCTGATCATATTTTATAGTTAATAACAGGGTACGGATATTATCCGACAAATCATTTAACGCATGCCGGCGCTCCGTCCAATCCCTGCCTGCAGCGATGGTTGCCGTATTGGTTTTGGCAAGTTCCAGTGGGTATAATGCGGTCTGATAAATAGTAGTGTCCTTTTTCAGTTCCTCCACGTTCAATTGTTTTAAAGCCGTTTCCAAACCGGTTGCAGCACTGCCCACAGCTGCAGTGTCCCAGTTCACAAAACCTTCCGTCATCCTGTAATAGCTGCTCAATATCGAGTTCATAGACTGATTGAAGCCGGCGCTCTGTTCGCTTACAGCAACAGGAACCGGTTTTTCCCTGGGCGCCCGCTTCTTTTTAAAAGCAAACCGGTAAATCAAAAAAGCAGCTGCCAGCATCAGCACTAAAATCAACAGCTTCTTCATACCTGTATATCATTTACTCGCATCTATTAGCTAAATTTGCAGGTTTTAAAAAGCAAAAATAATAATAAATCAACAATCGGTTGATCATTAGTACAAATAAAAAGTAAGATATGCTAGTTGGCTTACAGAATGTTACGTTTGAATTTGGTGCCCGGATCATTGTGCAGGACGCTACCTGGCACATCCAGCCCAATGAACGTATCGGGTTGATCGGCTATAACGGAACCGGGAAATCGACCCTGCTGAAAGTACTGGTAGGACAATATACGCCTTCTGCCGGTACTGTGGAGCGCGGCCGTGAAACCACCATCGGGTATCTGCACCAGGATCTGCTGAGCTTTGACACCAATGAATCTATTTTACAGGTAGCCATGAGCGCTTTTGAAAAAGTATTGCAACTGGAAAAAGAGATCGAAGTACTGGGAAAAGAGCTGGAGCAAACCGGCGACGAAAAGACCTTGCTGGAATATACGGATAAGCTGCATGAACTGGAACTGCTGGGCGGTTATAACATCCAGCATAAAACCGAGGAAGTATTACAGGGACTTGGCTTTGCCAATGCAGACCTGAACCGCCCTTATAAGGAATTCAGCGGAGGCTGGCGCATGCGTGTGCTGCTTGCAAAAATGATCCTGGCACAGCCTGACCTGCTGCTGCTGGATGAGCCGACGAACCACCTGGACCTGCCTTCTATTGAATGGCTGGAGAAATATCTTCAGCACTACCAGGGAGCCGTGGTCATTGTAAGCCATGACAAGTATTTCCTGAACCGGATGGTTACAAAGATCGTGGAACTTTACCAGCGCCAGCTGCATTTTTATAACGGCAACTATGAGTTCTATGAAAAAGAAAAAGCGGTACGCATAGAAATGCAGCAGAAGGCTTATGAGAACCAGCAGGATTATATTAAACAGAACGAGCGGCTGGTGGAGCGTTTCCGCGCCAAAGCCAGCAAAGCTGCGATGGCGCAAAGCATTATAAAAAAGCTGGATAAGTTAGAGCGCATTGAAGATGTAGCAATAGAGCGGCCCGACCTGAGGATCAATTTCAGGGTAGATAAAGTGCCCGGGCGCATGATCGTAGAGCTGGATCATTTATCAAAAGCCTTTGGAGATAACGCGATTCTGAAAAACGCGGCTGCCGGAATTGAGCGTGGCGATAAAATTGCATTGATCGGCGCCAACGGAAAAGGGAAATCGACCCTGTTACGGATCATAGCAGATGCCGAATCCTTTACCGGCAACCGGAAATGGGGCCACAATGTTGAAGAAAGCTTTTATGCGCAACACCAGTTGGAAGCGCTGAATTTAAACAATACCATACTGGATGAAATGCGGGAATGCGGCAGCCAGATGACAGACCTTGAGCTGCGTGCTTTACTGGGCTGCTTCCTGTTTAGCGGGGATGATGCCGATAAAAAAATAAAGATCCTGAGCGGAGGTGAAAAGGCACGGGTGGCCCTTGCCAAAACCATCATAAGCAGGGCCAATTTCCTGATGCTGGACGAACCAACCAACCACCTGGACATGCACAGTGTAGACCTGCTGATCAGCGCACTGAACCGGTATGAAGGCACACTGATTCTGGTAAGCCACGACAGGCATTTCATTGCCAAAACAGCCAATAAAATATGGGAGATTGTTGACGGGCAAATAAAGGAATTCAAAGGGCCCTATGATGAATGGGTAGCCTGGAATGAGCGCATGAAAAAGAACAATGCCGGCAAAAAAGAAGAAGCAACCAGACCCGAGGTACAGCAGCGGCAACCGCAGGAAAAAGCAATAACAATACCGGCACCTCCGCCTGCTGTAAACGGGCCAGTTAATAAAGAACTGAAAAAAGAGATTCAACGCCATCAAAAATTGTTTCAGCAGGCAGAAGAGGCTTTGAATAAAAACAAGGAGCGGATGCTAACCCTGGAGAAGGATCTGGCAGACCCGGAACTGTATTCCAATAAAGACCGTTTCCTGAAGACCGAACAGGAATATAAGAACGCTGTTACTGAAAATCACCAGCTGGAAAAAAAATATGAGGAACTTTTTACAAAGCTGATGGAGCTTGAAGAAAAAGCACTGTAATGGATTTCAGAATTGAGCCGTCGGAATTGAGAGGAACTATGACCCATTATCTATGGACCATGAACTATGGACTACAGATAATGAGCCGGCCTCCTGTTATCCTAAAAATTAAGAAATAAAAAACAGTGCATTCATCCTTTTATTTTCATTTTAACTTATATTCGTTAGGTAAATTTTTTTTTCACTAAAATCCCAAATCAATGAAAAGAATACTGGCTATGATTGCCTTCGCTGCATTTGTTTTTGCCCTGCCCGCCTGCAAGGGAAAAAGCGATGCCGACATTAAAAAAGACGTTGATACCAAATTAGCAACAAATCCTGATTTCTCCGGTCTGACTTCTGATGTTAAGGACGGCGCGGTTACTATTACCGGCACAGTGAAGGATGATGCTACAAAAACAGCTGTTGATCCGGCTGTAAAAGAAGTAAAAGGAGTTAAATCTGTTATAAACGAGGCTACGGTGCCACCCCCTCCTCCCCCCCGGTTATTACAGCAGCCGACAGCCTGACAAGCAAAGTAAATGACGCCATTAAAGACAATCCTACCGTAAAAGCAGATGTGGCGGCCGACGGTACAGTGACCCTGACTGGTGAAATAAAAAAAGCAGACCTGCAAAAGCTGATGCAGAAAGTACAGGGCACACATCCTAAAAAAGTAGTAAGTACCGGTTTAACTGTAAAATAAAAAATTAAAAACATGGCATTACAAGATAAATACAAAGCATTGATAGACGCCGCCAATGCAGCAGGCGTTACCAACCTTGCCGTAAGAGAGCAGGATAGTGTTTTATATATTGACGGAGATGCTCCAAGCGGGGCTGTGAAAGACCAGTTGTGGGACATCTACAACCAGATCGACCCTAACTATGCCAGTGGTGATCTGGTACTGAACGTAAATGCAAAAGCGGACCCGGGTTCTAAAGTAAGGGTTGCCACCCAGGAAACAGCATTGAATATCCGTAAGGGCCCTGGTACCGATCAGCCTATTGTGGGTAAAG
Source organism: Niabella ginsenosidivorans (assembly GCF_001654455.1). Lineage (NCBI taxonomy): Bacteria > Pseudomonadati > Bacteroidota > Chitinophagia > Chitinophagales > Chitinophagaceae > Niabella > Niabella ginsenosidivorans. The sequence continues at coordinate 1,803,415 of NZ_CP015772.1, read as the reverse complement.
CGCAGAAGGACGAGATCATTACCCTGATCAGCCAGGCCAATGACCAGTGGGCCTCTGTACGCACTGATGACGGAACAGAAGGTTATGCCTATTCCCAGTACCTGGAACCGGTTGCATAATTACCACCAAAGAACCCCATTCAAAAAGCTCCGGCTGTACGGAGCTTTTTTTATTTTAAGATCTTCCGGAAATACAAAATGCAGGCAGGTATTACGTTGCTCTTCACAAGGGCTTGTTGGTCATAAAACGCGCTTTTTATCAAAACGTACATTTTAAAGCATTATTGATGCTCAACATCAATGTTTTTACGGGCAGTTCCTATTTAATATCTGCAAAAACAAAATAAACGGCACCTATCAGCAAAATAAAGCTTACAAGGTATTTCCAGTGAAAAGCTGTATTGGCAAAGACCACCGCATAGATGGTAAACACGCTCAATGTAATTACTTCCTGTGTAATCTTTAGCTGGAACAGATTCATTCCCTCCCTTTGACCGATCCTGTTGGCAGGCACCGCCAGGCAATACTCAAAAAAGGCGATCAGCCAGCTCAGCACAATTGCCTTCCACAGCGGCCAGCCTTCATTTTTTAGATGATGATACCAGGCCAGTGTCATAAAAACATTGGAACAGATCAATAAAAGAATGGTTCTGTAAAACATACGATGAATACCTGGTTTATTGCAAAGCTTTTTTAAAAGCGGCTACCGCAGCAGGGTTTATTCCCGGATGCCGGAGGCTTTCTTCGTCTTTTGCAAAAGCGGGTGCAATATATTTCATTTTAGAAGGGATCAGTTCTCTTAGCGAACTGTGAAACTCAACACAACCCGTGCTGTCAGCCAGTGCTTTTACATTATCTGCCCGCACGCCGCTTCCCGGCATAATAATGATCCTGCCTGCAGCCTGCTCCATTAGCTGTTTTATCAGCCTGCTTCCTTTAATAGCTGTGGTTTCCTGCCCGCTTGTTAAGATCCGCTTACAGCCGGTATCAATGATTTGCTCCAGCGCCTGCAAGGGATCCTTACAACGGTCAAACGCACGATGAAAAGTAACTCCCAGCGGATATACTGCCTCCACTATTTTTGCAGTGCGCGCCACATCTATTTCTCCGTTTGCTTTTAAAAATCCAGCAACCACCCCATCACAGTCCAGCGCTTTACAATTCAGGGCATCAGCCATCATGCATTCATACTCCTCTTCAGTATACAAAAAATCACCGCCCCTTACACGTATGATCGGGTACACCGGGATGTCAAACTGCTCCCGCACCCTTCTTATGACGCCATAGGATTGTGTAGTACCCCCTTCGCCCAGATTGGCGCACAATTCAATACGGTCGGCCCCTCCGGCCACCGCATTTTTGGTTGATTCAAAATCAGTAGTCGCAATCTCAATTGTAAAATCGTTATATCCTCCTTTCATTTTTCCTGTTTTAGCCCGCTAAACTGCCCGTGTATAACACCTGTTATTTAAGATGAAAAATGGCTGTTTGAATTGATCAGCTTTTCCTGCGCATTTGTTTTAATGGCATAGTTGAACCCCGGATGCAGGGCATATGCCCCTGCAACACCATTCCGGTCCAGCGCAATAAACGCCACCTGTATTTGCTTTGCCGCTTCTTTTTTGATCGCTGCAATGCGCTCAATCACTTTTTTGCACGCTATTTCCGGAGTCAGTCCCTGGCGCATCATTTCCACCACGCTGTGCGACCCTGCAACCCTTATTATATCTTCTCCCTGCCCGGTGGCTACACAGGCCCCCACCTCGTTATCCACAAAAAGACCGGCGCCAATAATGGGTGAATCTCCCAGCCGCCCACGCATTTTAAATCCCATACCGCTGGTAGTGCAACTGCCGCTCAGGTTGCCTTTTACATCCATGGCCAGCATTCCTATCGTATCATGATTCCACTCTCCGTTATCAAATCTTGCAGGAGCAGCAGGGCCATGCCCTTTATTCTCCCTGTTAATGGCCGGCGCATACCGGGAATCCTTCAGCCATTGCTGATAGGCTTTACGTGCATCCTCCGAAAGTGTTTCGGGTTCCAGCGGAAAACCTTCTGCAACTGCAAACTGCTGGGCCCCGCTTCCTACCAGCATTACATGCGGTGTTTTTTCCATAACCCGCCTTGCAACAGCAATCGGGTGTTTGATCCGCTCCAGGAAACCAACGGCGCCGCAATTAAACCGGTGATCCATAATGCTGGCATCCAGTGTTACATAGCCATCCCTGTCAGGGTTGGCACCCAGGCCCACACAACAGTTCTGCGAAGCTTCTGTTATTTTTACGCCATTTTCAACTGCGTCCAAAGCGGTGCCGCCCTGTGATAAGACCTCCCAGGCGCCTTTATTGGCAGCGAGGCCCGCATCCCAGGTGGCAATAACAATGGGGCCTGCCTGACCCGTGGCCTGCCGGCTTTTTGCGCTTTTTACCAGTAAGGAAGAAGCTCCGGTAAGCAATCCCAATTGCAGAAAACGTTTCCTGTTGATCATACCCTAAAATTTTTCCGAAAATAGGAATTCCTGCACACATTTGCCGGTATTAAAATAATTGAAGGCCCCGGGCAATTTTCCCGCAGATGCACGCAGAGAACTATTATGATCTGCGCATTCAGCGGACGCTGCGGAAACCCGGTTATTTACTGATCAAAAGAATCAGAAATATGGCGGCGCTTTTTTCCGGTTTCAAAAAAAACTTTTGATTTTGAATATTTATTTAGCCGTTCCTGGTATTCGGCCTGCACTTTTCTCTTCATAAAATTCAGCCATCCGAAAAGCCGGCCTTTGATCCCGTAAACCTGGGCAATCCACTGCGTAAGACGGAACCCTTCGCTGTGCTCTGTGATCCTTCCGTCAGCAAACCGCATAAAAGACTTTGAATAGAAGATTACAGGCTTTCCCGTGCTGGCTGATACGTATTCGGCTTTCCACTGGCAGGTGGCATATTCATGATCGATCTCTTCCTTTTTGATAACCGTCAGTTGCAACTCCTTTACGCTCTTACATACCAGTTCCCATTTCTCCTTTACCTGTTGGCCCTGCAGCAGGCCAAACAGCGGGTCGCTGTAAATAACATCATCACTATACAAAGCATTCAGGTCGCGATCATTCAGGTTACCAAACGCAGTAAAGAACCGGTCTATAATTTCTATATTGGTCATTCAGTTATACTATGCAGTGTAAAAATCTGTAAAGTTTTTCTTTGCCGCTAATATAAGACAATCGTTTGCATTGATTTCTATTAAATTCTCACATGAAAAATCCTTAACTTGGCTCACTAAATTGAAATTTCTATTATGCGTACTGCCATTTTATTATTAGTAGCTTGTTGTATCTTAAAGAATACTGGTGCCCAGGAAATAAATATCATACCCCAACCCCGCTCCGTTACCGTTAAAAGCGGTCATTTTACTATCAGTCCCTCCACTCCTATCGTTGCTGTTGCCAAATCCGATAAAAACGTAGCAGCGCTGCTGAACAGCTACCTTAAATCCTATTATGGTTTTACTTTACCCGTAGTTGCCAAAGGAACCAAAGGGATTATCCTGGCTACCCAACCGGCTTCCGGAGAGGGTTACAGCCTTGAATCAGCTCCCAATGCTATAAGCATAACCGGAAATTCGGAAGCTGGTACTTTTTACGGCATTCAGTCTTTAATACAATTATTACCTGTGGAACGCTCCGCCGCTCTTGCTGTTCCTGCTGTTTCCATTACAGATGCGCCGGCGATGGCCTACAGGGGAATGATGCTGGATGTGTGCCGTCATTTCTTTCCTGTGGAATTTGTAAAGAAATATATTGACTATATTGCCTTACATAAAATGAACTATTTCCACTGGCATCTTACGGATGACCAGGGTTGGAGAATCGAAATAAAAAAATACCCGAAACTGACTGCTGTCGGGGCCTGGCGCAACGGTACCATCATTGGCAATTTTCCCGGTTCCGGAAATGACAATCTGAAATATGGCGGATTTTACACCCAGGAGCAGGTAAAGGAAATTGTTGCATATGCCGCCAAAAGATATATTACGGTTATTCCGGAAATTGAAATGCCCGGCCACGCCTCTGCTGCTATTGCCGCGTATCCTTATCTGAGCTGTTTTCCGGACGAGTCAACAAAAGCGCCCAAAGGTACTACCTGGAGCGGACCTCAAACCGGCAAGCAGGTACAGCAAACCTGGGGAGTCTTCCCGGATGTATTTTGCGCAGGAAAAGAAAGCACTTTCCGGTTCCTGGAAGACGTATTGAGCGAGGTGTTGCCCCTGTTCCCTTCCAAATATGTACACATCGGGGGCGATGAATGCCCTAAGGAGAACTGGAAAAGATGCCCCGTTTGCCAGAAAAGAATAAAGGACAATAACCTGAAAGACGAACATGAGCTGCAAAGCTATTTCGTTCACCGGATGGAAAAGTTCATTAACTCAAAAGGGAAAAATATCATTGGCTGGGATGAGATCCTTGAAGGTGGCCTTGCACCTAACGCCACTGTGATGAGCTGGCGGGGTGAAAAGGGGGGCATTGAAGCAGCACAACAAAAGCACCAGGTAATTATGACCCCCAATAATTATGTTTACTTTGATTACCAGCAGGCCCCAAATGAAGACTCGGTAACAATTACTCATAATAAGAGCCATCTGCCTGTTGAAAAGGTATATAACTGGGAAATTATACCTCCTTCCCTGAATGATGATGAAAAGAAACTGATCTGGGGGGGACAGGCAAATTTATGGACGGAGTATATCGGCAATCCTAAAAAAGTAGAATATATGATCTTCCCCCGGATGTCGGCCCTGGCTGAAGCATTATGGACGCCCAAGCCGGAACGGAACTTTGACGATTTCAATAAACGCCTGGAAACTCAGAAGAAACGTTACGACCTTTGGAACGCTAATTATTACGGCAAAAAATAAAGCATCCATATAATTATAAAACAGAATAAAATGCCTAAATCTCAAACTGCTCAGCAAAATTACCTGGATTCATTAGAAAAGATAGATGTAAAGATTTACGAAAATTCCAATGATGGTTCTATTGCCATTGCCAGACAGATCGCAGAGCTGATCCGTGCCAAACAAAAAGCAAAACAGAAATGCGTGCTGGGGCTTGCAACAGGGTCCAGCCCTAAAACCGTATATGCAGAGCTGGTGCGCATGCATAAAGAGGAAAAGCTCAGCTTTAAAAATGTGGTTACTTTCAATCTGGATGAATATTATCCCATCAGCCGTGATGCAATCCAAAGCTACTATCGCTTTATGCACACCCATCTTTTTGCGCATGTAGACATCCATCCGAAGAACATTCACATACCCAGCGGAGAGGTGAGCAAAGAAGCCGTTAAGGCCGCCTGTGCGGAATACGAAAAAGAGATCGAAAAGGAAGGCGGCATTGACCTCCAGATCCTTGGCATCGGTAATAACGGTCATATCGGCTTTAACGAGCCCGGTTCAGCAGTCCATTCCAGAACAAGACTGATCAATCTGGATCATTCCACGCGTTTGGCTAATTCCTTTGAATTTGCCACTATTTCCGATGTGCCCAGGATGGCCATTACCATGGGCATCAGTACCATTTTAAAATCCAGAAAGATCATTTTAATGGCCTGGGGCGTGGCCAAGGCAAAAGCGGTAAAAGCCGCTGTGGAAGATGATGAAACAGAGTTGGTTCCTGCATCGTTATTGCAAAGCCATCCTGATGTGCAATTTGTTGTTGACGAACTGGCTGCATCTGAATTAACCCGGCTGAAATCTCCCTGGCTGACAGGAGATGTGGAATGGACACCAAAACTGATCAAAAAGGCGGTCGTAAACATGGCGTTGGGACTGAAAAAACCGGTGCTTTCCCTTACCAATGAAGATTACAATGAATATGGACTGAGTGACCTGCTGGTTGAAAAAGGCAATGCTTACGAAATTAACCTGGAAGTATATTATATGCTGCGCGACAGCATTACAGGGTGGCCCGGCGGCAAACCCAACGCGGTGATTCCGGCGCACCCGGAACGCTCTGAGCCTTATCCCAAGCGCGTGCTGATCTTCTCTCCTCACCCGGATGATGATATCATCAGCATGGGCGGCACGTTCCAGCGCCTGCACGACCAGGGCCATGATGTGCATGTAGGCTATCAGACCTCCGGGAATATTGCGGTTACTGACGAGTTTGTAACCCGCTTTCTTGATTTTGCCGTGGGTTTTAACGAGATTGCAAAAATCGGTTCAGACAAGCCGGAAAAAATACTGGCCCAAACACGCAAATATGTTGCAGGCAAAAAGCCCAACCAGGTAGACACCCCCACCATCCGAGAGATCAAAGGGCTGATCCGCCGCGGCGAAGCCAGCGCTACCTGCCGTTATGTGGGCATTCCGGATAGCAATATCCATTTCATGAACCTGCCGTTTTACGAAACCGGCACCATCGAAAAGAAACCCCTTGGGGAAAAAGACATTAAGATTACCATGGAGCTGCTGCGCAGGATCAAACCGCACCAGGTGTTTTGCGCAGGAGATTTTGCAGACCCGCATGGTACGCACCTTGTTTGCTTCAACGCTGTATTAACAGCGTTGCAACGGATCAAGGCTGCTGGCGATGAATGGGTAAAGGACTGCTGGCTGTGGCTGTATAAAGGCGCCTGGCAGGAATGGAATATTGAGGAAATTGAAATGGCCATCCCCATGAGCCCGGAGCAGGTGTTAAAAAAACGTTTTGGTATTTTCATTCACCAGTCGCAAAAAGATATGGTGCCTTTCCAGGGATCAGATAACCGTGAGTTCTGGCAAAGAGCCGAAGAACGGAATGCCAATACCGCAGCCATCTATGCAGATCTGGGGCTGACCCACTATGCGGCAATGGAAGCCTTTGTACGCTGGCATTATTAGCAGGCGAATATATTTAGTTATGAATAAAGCCCCCGCTGTACTACCGGGGGCTTTTCTTTATTCTTTTATTCCAGCGTCAGGCTCACAATGCTTAACCTGGGAAGCTGAACAGACAGGACAGCCCCCGTTTGCTTAAAGCCGTTAAAAGCGACCGGTTTTACTAAATTTTTATTTTCAAAGGTGTTGATATCCGTAAACTTCCCGGAAGTCAGTATACGTCCGCTAACCGTTTTGAATGGCTTTCCCTTTAGTGTTGTTTGCACGGTAATGGCATTGTCTGCATCAAGATTTACCAATGTAATATGTACCCTCCCGTTGGAATCAACAGAGGCCGATGCATTCACTGCCGGTATGGTTGCGCCGTCCTTATTATAACCGGGCGCAGCAAGCTGAATGGGCAGCAGTTTTGCATCCATATGCTCCTTAAAAAGATCAAACACATAATAGGTAGGCGTCAGCAGCATTTCCGTGCCCTTTGTAAGGATCAGTGCCTGCAGCACATTTACTGTTTGGGCAAGGTTCGCCATCCGTACCCGGTCAGCATGGTTATTAAAAATATTCAATGTAGTGCCCGCGATCAATGCATCTCTTAAGCTATTCTGCTGGTACAGAAAGCCCGGATTCGTACCAGGCTCCGGATCTGTCCATATGCCCCATTCATCCACCACCAGCGCAACCTTCTTTTCAGGATCATACCGATCCATAATAGCGGAATGTTTGGCCACCAGCTCTTCCATATGCAGGCAACGCTGCATGGTCTTAAAATATTCAGTTTCATTAAAGGAAGTTGCTGAACCTTTCCTGCCCCAGTTACCCGTTGGTACCGTATAATAATGTAAGCTCAATCCCCACATCATGTGCTGCGGAATATTTTTCATGCAAACCTCCGTCCAGTTATAATCATCTGCATTGGCGCCGCTGGCAATTTTCTTTAGAGGAGCACCGGGATAGTTCCTTGCAAAAGTGGCATACCTGCGAAATTCACTGGCATAGTATTCCGGCGTCATGTTGCCGCCACAGCCCCAGCTTTCATTGCCTACTCCCCAGAACGGCACTTTCCAGGGCTGGTCCCGGCCATTGGCCTTACGCAGCCGGGTCATCGGGCTATCTCCGTCTGCATTCAGGTATTCCACCCAGCGCGACATTTCCTCAACGGTGCCGCTGCCCATGTTCCCTGCAATATAAGGCTCCGCGTCCAGCAGTTCGCATAGTTCCAGGAACTCATGAGTGCCAAAACTGTTGTCTTCTGTAACTCCGCCCCAATGCGTATTGATCATTTTCGGGCGCCTGCTTCTTTCACCAATCCCGTCGCGCCAGTGATATTCATCTGCAAAGCAGCCACCGGGCCACCGGAGGTTGGGAATATGGATCTTCTTCAAAGCGGCCACCACATCCAGCCGTATACGGTCTTTTTTAGGAACATTCATTTTTTCATCCACCCAGTACCCGTCATAAATGCAGTGCCCCAGGTGCTCTGAGAACTGGCCATAAATATGCCGGCTGATCGTTGTTTTGGGAGCAGCAGCATCAATGGTCAGCACAGCCTGTTGCTGACCAAAGCTCATTAAAAAAAGCATACCGGATAAAAACAGGAAAAGCCCTTTTTTCATATGACAAACATTTAATAATAATTGACGAAATGACAATTAAAAATACTAAAAAATCCTGAATGATACAGGCGATCCGTTTTCAGGGCTGAAGGCATCAATAGAAATCATTGGGCTGATCAAAAAGTACTGTCAGCAGTTTCAATAATAGAGCGGTTAAGTTCTTTAAAATGACACATTCTTTTAATATCATTTGAACATTAAAAGAACACGGTCACCCGGCGGCACTCTTAAAAACATTGCATTTAAGTTCATTCGGATGACAAGTTTTTCAATCGTTATCCCGGGCGCATCCCGCTATCGCGGGAGAAACCGGGGGTCTATAACTCTGTAGAGATTTCTCCACTACGCTGCGCTACGATATGACGGTCTTGTATATTATTGGCTTTCAAAACAATAATATACTTGTCATTAACAGCCTTTTGCAGTGAGACTGCCGAACGATGAACCATTATTCCGGTGAACAATCTGTTCTTAACAGGCCGTTTTCTAAATTTATCAGCCCTGAACAGGTGCGCCCTTTTTTAACAACTACTGCTTTTACCTGGCGGATGTCCTTGTTAATGTTGTAACGCCCCTGCCGGGAAGCCAGATGAATTTGAATACAGCCCCTTTTTTCCGTTGCCTGAAACCTGAGCAGACAATAATCCCCATTCTTAAAACCCCAACCCTCACCGGCATCCCAGTAGAGCACACCACTGGCCCGGCCTTTGCTGTCAGGACATATAAATAACGTCAGCTCGTCTATTGACCGTTCGCCGGTATGCTGGATAATTTTCCCTGCAGGAATAATACTGCCGCCTTTAATGAACAGTTTCGCCTGAGAGGAATCTGACTGATCCCCGTTGACGAGGCTTAAAGGCGCCCAGATACCTTCTGGCAGCTCGGGGTCCCTGGCAAATGAAGGCACCACCAGCAAATCTTTTCCAAGCAGAAAAACCTGATCCTCTGCCCTTAGTCTCAGGTTCTTCGGATCATCAAAGAATACGGGGCACATTAATGGCAAGCCTGTTTTATGCGCCTTGTAAAACAGGGTATAGAGATAGGGCAGTAAGCGATACCGCCGCTCAATGGCGATCTTCGATGTTTTTTCAATATCTGCCCCAAATGCCCAGGGCTCTTTATTATTGGTTCCGGCACAGGCATGCCCCCTTGCAAAAGGCAGGAAAACGCCAAAGCCCAGCCATCTGGCCCACAGCCCGGGCGTAGTATTGCCCAGAAAACCGCCAATATCCGGGCCACTGAAAGGCTGGCCGGATAAGCCAAGCGTAAGCGACATGGGCACGGAAACCTTCATGAATTTTTCGTCTGCCAGGTTATCGCCCGTCCATGTAGCAGCATAGCGCTGCCCGCCCAGCAAATTAGCACGTGTCAGAATAAAAGGCCGCTTGCCAGGCCGGGCGGCCATCACACCCTGCCGGGTCGCCTGCACCATCAGTCTGCCGTAAGCATTATGGTATAAGAGGTGCGGCCCTGCCGGCAGGCTGCCTCCACCACGGTGAGGAGTGTTATAAGGCATAGTGCCCAACCGCAGGTTTGGGGGTAGTTCGTTATCATTAACGGCGGGTTCGTTCATATCATTCCAGATGCCATCCATACCGTTTGCAAGGAAGCCCCTGTAGAGGCCAGCCCACCACTGCCGGGTGCGGGGCATGGTAAAATCCGGAAAAGTACAATCTCCCGGCCACACTTTCCCGTGGTATTCCTTTCCGGCAGTGTCTTTCACCCAAACATCCTTTGCCGTGCCTGATTGGTAAACAAAGTAGGTGCTGTCTGCCTTAACACCCGGATCGATCATAAAGACGGAATGAAATCCTTTTGCGTGCAGGTAATCATTTAGCCGTTTCGGGTCCGGAAAACCTGTTTTGTTGAAGGTGAATACCCGGTAACCTTCCATATAATCAATATCCATCCAGATGGCATCGCAGGGGATCTTTTTTTGCCGGAAAGTATCGGCAATTTCCTTTACGCGCCGTTCCGGCGCATACGAGAACCTGCACTGGTGGTAACCTAAAGCCCACCGCGGCGGCATTTCAATGGTGCCGGTCAGTTCTGCCAGCCCTTCGAGCACCTGCTGCGGTGATCTCCGGTCGATCACAAAAACACGGAACAGGGCTCCCTCCGTATTGAATTCGACCTTATCCGGACTGGTGGTCAGCTCTGCTTTCCAGGGACTGTCAAAAAGTATTCCGAAGGCAGTGCCGTCTTCCCGCACACCCAGCACCCAGGGGTGGGTTTGGTAAAGCCGCCTGCCGCTGTCTGTGCCGTAAGCGCCGTTATCTGTGTTCCAGAGTTTGATGGTCTGGCCGTTTCGTAACAACGGACCGGTCACTTCGCCCCCGCCATACAGACTGATGTCGCCTTTTAAACGGACACGCGCGCCGGCCCTGCCGCCCGTTAGGAAAAATTCAGGGATGATGCTCCATCTGGCCGGTACCGCACCCCGTATAGAAGGATGACCTTGCAGCATTAATGATGGCGTTTGGGAGGAATCAAACCCTGTGGGGATGAATACTGCGATGGAATTGCCAACAAGACCCGACCGTTGAACCGGGACCTGCTGTGCATAGGATGCCGGCCGGGAGAGCACAGCAATGATCAGCAAGAAACATTTTAGCAACAGGTTCATGGAATACTGGCAATTAATAAATGTCCAGGGAATATCAGACCTGCCGCCCGTGCAGATGATTTTGAAGCGACAGGTGTTGTTATCAATTATACCCAGGGTTTTGTACAAACTGCGGGTTCGCGCCCATAATATCACGGCCTATCGGGAATATGGCTGTATGATTATCAGCATCGGGCTTTTTATCCCACCAGGTACCGCTGTTAAACAGCCCCCAGCGGATCAGATCCGTACGGCGGCGGTTCTCCCCTAAAAACTCGCGGCCCCATTCATCCAGCATTTCCTGGTCGTTGAGCTGGCTGCCACCGGCTTTATAGAGGCTGGGGGAGCCGGCAGGATAGTTCCGTGCACGCACGGCATTCAATAACGTTGCCGCACCTGCTTTATCCCCTGCCCTGTATTTACATTCCGCCAGGGAATAATAGATCTCTGACAAACGGATCTCGGCATAAGCCGATGTGATGCGGTTCGGATCCGGCGTTGGGTATAAAGGGTATTTGAGGAAAAAGACACCGGAGTTATGATCAGCATGATTCATATTGGATTCTTTATCAGCAATCCGCTGCCCGGGTTTTGCATCAAGAAACCACCCTACCTGATCCCGGATGAACAGTGGATAGGAGCCCTTATTGCCACGAACAGTATCAGTGACCGTTTTACCGTTCACCACATGCTGGTAAGGCAGGTAGCCATACAGGAACATGCCTTCCCGTTTACTGTTGCCCAGGTTTTTGTAAAGCTTCAGCCTGTAGTCATCCGGGTAGTGCTGGAACTTAACAAAAGGCTTGCCCAGTTGAAAACTGTATTCAACACTGTCCACATCCCTGCCCGGCTGCAGCGCAAATCTGGGGTTCGCCTGGCCGAAGTCTGTAAAGCCGCAATACAATGGCGCCGCATCATAGGTCATTGCCCAAAAGTACATGCCGCCATCATATTGCCAGTGCGTGCGTGCCAGGCTGCTGGGAAAACCATAGATGGTTTCCGAATTCACCGTACTGTTGGTATAATCAAACGGCGCATCCCAGCGGGTATCCAGCTGATAATTGCCATATTTACCATTTATAATGTCCTGGCATACCGTGGCACAATCACTAAACCGGTCCTGGTTGATGTACACTTTGGCATTGAGGTACAGGCGTACCAGCAATGCCGCGGCCCCTGCCTGCGTCCAGCGGCCAATGCCGTCATCGCCCAGTGCTTCACGTTTGGGCAGATCCGGGATTGCTGCTTTCAGTTCTGATTCTATGTATTTGAAGGTTTCTTCCGGGGGAGACTGCGGATTACCGGTGGTGGTGTGCTTTACATCAGGTACAATTTCAATATTGCGGTAAAAATCAAATGCCCTTAAATAGAACCAGGCCCTCAGCGTTCTGAGCTCTGCTTTAAAGTCGGCCAGTTCGGTAGCTGTTACGTTCAGTTTATCCGGATCAGTAATTCCTTCCATATCCTGCAGCGAATTGGTTGCCAGCACAATGCCCTGGTAAAAGGCTGTCCAGGCACCGCTGGTAAAACCATCCTGCGTGGTCCAGGTATGATAATGCATACGCTGGTAATAGCCTCCATCCTGCCAGTCGCCCTGGCGGTTAAAAGTACCTATCTCATCCGTGCTGTTTTCTCCTACAGCATAAATGTCATTTCCCTGGATGCTCCAGTAGGCATGTTCAAATGGCCGTAAAAAATCCCTGATCACATCATCGCGGCGGGTAAGGAATTGTGACACATCCACCTTATCATAAACATGCTCATCCAGTTTTGTACAACCGCTAACTATCAACAGGGAGATCAAAGCGGTATTGATTATATATTTTACAGAACTCTTTTTCATGGCTGTACCGGTTAATTATTTTAAAATGTTACTTGTAAGCCCGCCAACAGCTGTAGCGTTGCCGGGTAAAAGTTCAGACTATACCCCGTACTCGGATTTCCCTGAACGCCGGGTGTTAAGCCGTTCACCGGGTAAAGGTCCGGGTCTCCGCCAGTGAAGCGGGTAAAGGTATGCAGGTTGCTTACTGCGGCATAAATCCTGATGGCCTGCAGGTATTTAGAACTGACCGGGCGGCTATAGCCCAGTGTTATGTTGTCCACCTTAACAAAAGAACCTGATTCCAGGAAATAGTCTGAGGCAAGCGATGCGGTAGATGAATTGGTCAGTTTTGAATATTTGCTTTTGGAATCATAGGCTGATCTTAAGGTATTGGCATCGGTTTGCGTGGCCGGGGTACCTATGTAAAAAGCCTGCATGTTAAACAGCTTATAGCCAAAGTTCCCCCGCAGGAAGATGTTCAGATCCCAGTTCTTATAACGGAGCAGATTGCCCAGCGAACCGGTAAATTTGGGCAGGCCATTGCCTACAAACTGCTTGTCGTCTGCATTGGCCTCGTTGGCTGGCACTACTGTTCCGTCCTTTTTATATACCAGCAGCGCGCCCGTTTCATCTACCCCCGCCGATTTTAACATATAAAAATCGCCAATGCGGTGGCCTTCCTGTAACCGCTGAATGGTGCCGGGGCTGCCGGGCGCCGGTAACCCTGCCATATCCTGGAAAGGAGCACCCTGGTAAATTTTATTAGAGAAGGAAACAAATTTATTATCATTATAAGCGGTTGTAAAGGAGATGTTATAGCTGAAGGCTTCGTGCTTTACAGCGGCCGCGCTCAACTGCACCTCGAATCCGGAGTTCTTCATAGTACCTACATTGGTAAACGTTTGCGACTGGGGATTGGGCGGGAGCGGCACATTATAATAGCCCAGCAGGTCTTTGTTGGTACGTACATAGTAGTTCAGCGAGCCCGATATACGGCTGTTGAGGATCTCAAAATCAATTCCGGCATTAAAGTTGATGGCTTTTTCCCAACCCAGATTCGGGTTAATATTCTGTGCAGGGCCATACACCTGGTAAGTGATGCCATCAAAAGGAAAATATCCGTAACCACCATATAAAAGCAGCGACAGGTAGTTGCCGAAATCCTGGTTGCCGGTTACACCATAATCGGCTCTCAGCTTCAGGTCGTTCAGCCAGCTGACTTTGTTTTTCAGGAAGTCCTCATCGGAGATGCGCCATGCGGCGGATAAAGCAGGAAAATTGCCCCATTTGTTATCTGCTCCAAATTTTGATGAACCTTCGTGCCGGAGGCTTGCAGTAAGAATATATTTATTGTCAAAATCATAGTTGATCCTGCCATAGAATGCTGCCAGGCGGGAATCATCCTGGGTAGAGGCCACAGCACCCTGCCCGTTGCCTTTGTCGCCACCATTCCAGGTGCCGGAGCCAAGATTGTTCCACAGGAATACGTCAAACGGGAAATCATAGTTATTGGCGCTGAACTGCTGATGGTTGAAGTAGCTGTAAGAATACCCGCCCAATGCCTTAAAATGATTTTTCCTGATGTTGAGCGCGTAATTAAATGTCCACTCAATGTTCTGCTGGTCGTAATCTACCTGCTCCTGGGAGGCATAATTGGTCTTGGTCGTTTGCCCGGCATGAACGATGGTTGTTAAAGTAGACGGGCGGAAATTCAGGTTCTTGTAGGAAGACCGGATATCAGATATGGTTACTGTGGAGTACAGATTTTTAAGAATATTCACCTTCAGGGAGGCATTCATATCCAACTCCTTTATCTCTGCCTCGCTTTTGATCAGCCGGGCATTTTCAACCGGGTTGTTGGAGAAAAAACCGGTATTGATATACCGGTAGCCACCTGCGCTGTCATTAACAGGCAAGGTAGGATTCAGCGTAATAGCGTTGTTAAAATTTCCCTGGTCAGAGTTGCTGGTATGCATATACCTGGGTGCAACGTTTAAGGTAACCGTATAAACATTGCTTTTTGAAGTATGATTCAGGTTCAGGCGGCCGCCATATTCTTTTTTGTAGGCCCGCAGGTCAATACCGTTGGCATTCCGGTAGTCAGCGGAGGCAAAATAATTATTCCTGGCAGTTCCGCCTGAAAGCTGCAGGGTATGTTTTTGCCCGTAGGTTGGTGAGCGGGTAACGGCCTTCATCCAGTCGGTATTACCGCCATAGTCAATGCCCCGGGCCGGTGTGGCATTGACCCGGTATTTACGAAAATCGCTGGCGCTAAGCACATCGGGGGTATTGGTAAGGTAATCAAAACTGACATAGCCGTCATATATCATTTTTGAGTCGCCTGTTCCTTTCTTGGTAGTGATAATCACAACGCCGTTACTGCCGCGGGTGCCATAAATAGCCGACGCTGCGCCGCCTTTCAGCACATCGATCGATTCAATATCATTCTGGTTAATGTTATCAATATTTCCACCCGGCACCCCGTTTATGACATATAACGGCCCCAGTCCTGCGCTGCGGGACGATACCCCGCGCAACTGGATACTTGGAGAAGAGTTGGGATCGGCCGTTGCCGTATTGGAGATGGTTAACCCTGCCACTTTACCTTGTAAAGACATTAAGGGATTGTTTCCCGCAACGGTTTTCAGCTCCCTGGCTGTTACATGTGTTATAGCGCTCGATACTTCCCTTTTATCCAATGTGCCATAACCCACGCTGACAACTTCCACGTCCTGAAGTTCCTGTCCTGACGGAACCAGCTTCACAAGCAAGGTATTCTGATCCGTTACAGGAACCGTTTGGGTAGTATAACTAATGGAAGAAAAGGTCAGCATACGGCCGGACTGGGGCACCGTCAACCGGAACGAGCCATCTGCGTCTGTAACAGTTCCTGAGCGGCCTCCTTCCACCGCAATGGTCACCCCGGGCAAAGGATCTGAAGTAGTGGAATCAATCACTTTACCGGTGATCACCCTGTTTTGTGCAAAGGCAGGATAAGCCTGGGCAAGGATCAGGGCAATACAACTTAATAATCGTAGAATTTTTCTTGACATAACAATCTGGTTGTGGATCATAAAACGTGGAAATTTTATCGTTCATCGCTGCAGCCGAGGATGGGCACTGCTAACGCCGGTCACAGGCGTTTTAACTGGCGGGGCAAAGTAAATCACTAATTGAGCGGAATACCCTGCAAAGCCCGACCTGGTAAAAAAATCCAACTTCTAAAAAAAGCAAATAACTGATGATCAAATAATTATATTTTTATTTATGCCAAAAAATCTAAGGGTTGACAGGTCCGCTTTTTCCGGATTTCAGAACAAAGCCCTACTTTTAACGGCTGACAAACACCGGATCTGCTGTTTCATTCTCTTCTTACTGGAATTGGAAAACAGCAGCTGCCGGGTTTGAGCGGAGTGGAAAACAATATCAAAAAAAAGGAATCGCATTTTGTCTAATAAGGTGTGTTATTTATATGAATAAAATAGTTTTTGCTTTATTTTTTTTACTGGGAAGCTGCAATGGATTTGCTCAAAATATCCGGTCAGACAGCTTGCTAAGAGTATTGAAATCTGAACTGACCAGGGAAGACCATTATGATCAGGCCAAAGAAAAGCGGATCGCTATGCTGCGGGGGGCGTTGCTTCATACCGATAGTACCCAGTTTAACACGCAGTTCAATCTTTCTTCAGAGATCTTTGAAGAATACCGTTCCTTTAAGTTTGATTCTGCCTTTGTTTATGTTAAAAAGATGATCGATCTTTCGGAGCGATTTCAGAAAAAGGACAGCCTGATCCACAGTAAGATCCTGCTGGGCAGTATATTACTGCATTCCGGGTTTTATAAGGAAGCTTTTGATATTACCGGGCAAATTGATACCAGCGGGTTGCCTAACGCGCTCAAAACGGATTACCTGTTCCTGCGGGCCAGACTGAATGCAGGTATCGGCGATTATGATGGTGACGCTCATTTTTCACAGGGCTATTACAGGCAATCGAAGGAAGATTTTAAGAAAGCCGAGATCGTTACTCCTCCCAATGATTTTGAGCGAACCATTAACCTGGCCTTTCTTCCGGACTCGATAAAACAAAAAAAAAAGACACCTGATTTTTTCTATAATACCATTATCCGGCATCAACTGCCTGAACATAGTATAGCGATGGTTGCTACCAGGATCAGCTTTGCCTATACGGGCGAGGACCGGATCCTTTTCCTTGCCCTTGCTGCCATCAATGATATCCGTTCCTCTACCAAAGAAACACTGGCCATATTCCTGCTGGGGCAGGAACTGTTTAAACTCAACAGGACCAATGATGCTTATCTCTTTATGCAGGAAGCTGCCCGTAATGCCCATTTTTACGGCGCCAGGAACCGCGCGGTACAGATCGAATCCATATTACCGGTGATCGCGGCTAAGCTGATCGATGAAAAACAACACCAGAAAGATAAACTGCTCATAGGTTTCCTGACCTTTTTGATCGTTGCGGTTGTCCTGTTCTTTCTGCTGGTCATTTACCGCAAACAACTATTACGGATCAAAGCCAGCGAACTGGAAATAAAAGAAAAAAACAGCGAACTGGAGAACGTCAATCAAAAGCTATGGGAGTCTTCTAAAATAAAGGAAGAGCTCATCGGGTTATTTTTTAAAACCTGCTCCTCCTATATAGAAACGCTGGGGAATATAAAGCACAAGACCCTGCACAATATCAAGCTGGGAAAATATAAGGACGTCAACCTGTTTTTAAACAACATTCATGTCGAAAAAGAAAAAGAGCATTTATACCATATGCTGGATACGGTTTTTCTAACGCTGTTCCCCAATTTTATCACCTCCTTTAATGCGCTTTTAAAAAAGGAAGATCAGATCTGGCCAAAGTCAGGGGAAACGCTCAATGCTACGCTCAGGATATTTGCTTTAATGCGCCTGGGGATAAAGGAACATGCAACCATCGCCCAGATACTGGGTTACAGCGTCAGCACAGTATATACTTATAAAATGCGGATCAAGTCACGGGCGCTGGTTCCAGCCAGTGATTTTGAGCAGAAAATAATGGAAATTAAATTTATCGACAGCTTCCCGCATTAACCTCCTCCTCTCCAGGACGATCAAAACGGGCCAGCATTGATCACCTGTTTTTAAAAGACTCCCCATAACGGTGCTTAACGGCATTCTCAACCTGCCAGGACCGGCATAAAAATTTGTAAGACCCTAATAAAAACGTAATATTGCCCCCGATGACGAGATCTGACATCAAAGATAATAAGCCGGCTTCATGGCAGGTTTCTACACACATCCCTATCGTTTTATGGCGAAAGCTATTGTTATATGCTTTCACCTCTCCTGTATTTCAGCTTAAATTCACAGAGAACAAATGCGGAACTTTGAACTACCCGGATTGCCGGAAAGAAGTGATAAGCCACGGGAAAGTGGCATAACAATGGTAATGGACAAGGGGCTTAGCCTGCGCCAGGCCGAGGACCTGGTAAGTGTCAGCGATGAATATACGGATATTGTTAAACTGGGTTTCGGCACCTCCCTTTTAACCAAAGAACTGAATAAGAAACTGGACCTATACCACGAGGCCGGAATAAAAACCTATTTTGGAGGAACTCTTTTTGAAGCTTTTATTGTACGGGATATGTTTGATGATTATCGCCGTCTTGTAAGCAACCTCAAAATGGAATATGTTGAAGTGTCTGATGGCTCACTGCAAATGCCTCATGAGAAAAAATGCCATTATATAAAAGAACTGTCAAAGGAATTTACCGTACTGTCAGAAGTCGGCTCCAAAGAAGCGGGTTTAATCATCCGTCCCAACCTGTGGATTTCGATGATGAGTAAAGAAATAGAATGCGGGGCATGGAAGGTAATTGCCGAATCGAGAGAAAGCGGTACCGTTGGTATCTATCGCCCTAATGGTAATGCCCACTCTGCCCTGGTCAACAAAATATTAAAAAATATTCCTAACGACAAAATACTTTGGGAAGCGCCGAATAAATCGCAGCAGGCCTGGTTCATAAGTTTGCTTGGCCCTAATGTAAACCTGGGCAATATAGCCCCGGATGATGTTATCCCATTGGAAACATTAAGGATTGGGTTACGTGGCGATACGTTCAAGCAATTTATACCTTTGAAACATTAAACCGGCGCAATCGCGTGCCCGCGATCCTGAACGGTCTGTAGCAGCACCTGATTGGATATAAATCCCTGCTGCGTGGTGATTTTCCGGCAATCTCAGCCAGGTTCAAATGGATCGCATGTTCCTGCTCTTCGATATAATCGCAAGGCAGGATAAATGCATTCTGAAAATGCTCCACCTGCATCCCAACTTCTTTACCGGTATTTTTTCCTGCAATTTCTTTCAGCCGGTTATTCAGAATACCGATCTCTTCTTTATAAAAATCCAGAGTGCGCAACCAGTCATTATGAGCGCTTTCCCAATGGCGGATATTTGTTTTGTTGTTCATATACAAAAGGTGAGCATCTGGATAATAAATGCCTTACCGGCATAAATAGGCCCCGTCTATGGGATAATACGCACCCTGTATAAAAGAAGCTTTCTCTGTGCTCAGCCACAGCACCAGCGCTGCAACCTCCTCCGCTTTGCCCAACCGGCCAACCGGATGCAGTGCTATCAGTTGCTGTTTCATTTCCGTATCCATACCGGCCGAACTTAATAAAGGGGTATCAATAAAGCCCGGACCTACTGCGTTAATTCGAATACCTTTGGCTGCATACTCAATAGCTGATGTCTGGGTAAGGCCGATCACTCCGTGTTTTGCTGCCACATAGCCCGCAGAACCGGCAAAGCCTACGGCTCCTAAAATGGAAGCCATATTTACAATACTTCCTCCATTGGCCAGCAGCGCCGGTATTTCATATTTCATGCAATAAAACACGCTGCTTAAATTAACGCTGATCACTTTGTTCCAGCCATCAATGCTCATATCTGCTACAGGATTACTTTCTCCGCCGATCCCCGCATTGTTGAAAGCTATATCCAGCTGATGATATTGTGCCAGGGTGGCGGCGACCAGGGATTCACATTGCCGGGGGTCGCTCACATCTGCCCGCACAGCATAAGCCTGGCCCCCGGCTTCGGTTATTTGCTGCACCACCTTTAAACAGGCATCTTCATGAATATCAGATACAATTACTTTGGCTCCCTCTGCTGCAAAAAGGCGGGCCGTAGCAGCGCCGATACCGGAACCGCCGCCGGTGACAATAGCCACTTTATTTTCAAGTTGTTTCATACCTATACTTTTTAATTATAAACTTAAAGTTTTTTACAAAATAAAACCGGGCATAACATATATAAAATGACGCGGATCATTTTCCGTACCAATGCTGATCACCGACCGGTATTTGATGGATGTCAGATCCTGAGATGATACCCGTCATAGGGGCGCCTTCAGCCCCGCGGCATTTTTGTATAAATTATTGTACGATGCATTTTATTAAGTTTTTTTCTGAAACAGGCATAGCGGATATTGCTTTGGTTGGTGGCAAGAATGCTTCTTTGGGAGAACTGAAGGGCCGGCTTTCTTCTGCAGGTATAAACGTACCCGACGGTTTTGCTACTACCGCCGAAGCCTTCCATATCTTCATCCGGGAAAATAAACTGGGGTATCCTCTTAAACGGATATTGGCAACATTGAATACAACGACCTATGATAACCTTGCTGAAATAGGCAAGGCCTGTCGCGGGTTATTGATCTCGGCGCAGCTCCCGCAAAGCCTCCGGGAAGAGCTTTGTATTGCCTACCGGAAACTAAACGGCCCTGAAATAGCGGCTGTGGCTGTAAGAAGCAGCGCCACTGCAGAAGACCTGCCTGAGGCCAGCTTCGCCGGGCTGCATGAGTCTTTCCTGAATATACGTGACGAGCAATCCTTATTACAGGCAGTGCAGGAATGCTTTGCATCCCTGTATACAGACCGGGCGATCAAATACCGTAATGAGAACAGCTTTCCACATGACAAAATTGCCCTGTCTGCGGGAATACAAAAAATGATACGCGCCGATAAAGGCTGTTCCGGTGTTTGTTTTACACTGGAGCCCGAGACAGGGTTCCGCAATACAGTACATATAGCCGGCGTATGGGGACTGGGAGAAAACATGGTACAGGGCACCGTTACCCCGGATGAATTCCTGGTGTTTAAACCAACATTAAAGCAAAATAAATACGCCATAGTGGAAAAGAACCTGGGTTCCAAGGAAAAATGGATGCGGTATGCAGAAGTAAAGGAGGGCACCGGTACCATAAATATGGATACACCGGAAGGTATGAGGGCCCTGTTTGTGCTGGAGGATAAAGAAGTGATGCAACTGGCACGCTGGGCGGTGATCGTAGAGGAACACTACGAAAAACCGATGGACCTTGAATGGGCCAAAGACGGCACCACCCAGGAATTGTTCATCTTACAGGCCCGGCCGGAGACGGTACACAGCCGCCGGCAGTGGCCGGTGCAACATATTTACAGGCTAAAAGGCAGTTACCCGCTGATCACCAGCGGCATGGCCGTAGGCAGCAAGATCGTTTCCGGAAGAGCAAGAGTATTGGCCAACCCTGCCGATGCGGCAAAACTGCAACCCGGCGACATCCTGGTTACCGGGCTTACCAGTCCCGATTGGGCCCCCTTTCTGAAAAAGGTACAGGGCATTATTACAGATAAAGGTGGCCGTACCAGTTATGCCTCCATCATCGCAAGAGAAATGGGCACCCCCGCAGTGGTAGGTTGCGGCAACGCCACACAAAAGATCCGGGAAGGCATGCAGATCACCATCAGCTGTGCGGAAGGCAGGGAAGGGCGTGTTTATGAAGGAACTGCACAATGGACCGAAGAACAAACAGACCTAAGCAGTATACAACTTCCCGGTAAAACAGCGCCGATGCTCATCATCGGCGACCCCGGCAATGTTTTTCAATGGTCCTTCTATCCGAACAGGGGAGTCGGGCTGCTGCGTATGGAATTCATTATCAATAATGCCATCTGTATTCATCCTATGGCACTGGTAAAGTTTGCTATACTTGAAGACGTGCTGGTGAAAGAGCAGATTGCTCATTTAACAACAGGATACAGCGATAAGCAGCAGTACTTTATTGACAAACTGGCACTAGCAGTAGGGAAGATAGCCGCTGCCTTTTATCCTAAAGACGTAATTGTAAGAATGAGCGACTTTAAGACCAACGAATATGCACATCTTTTAGGAGGCGGCCCGTTTGAACCACAGGAAGAAAACCCCATGCTGGGCTTCCGTGGAGCTTCGCGGTACTATCATCCCCTGTACAAAGAGGGATTCAGGCTGGAATGCCTTGCTATGAAAAAGGTAAGAGACGAAATGGGATTCACCAACGTAAAGCTGATGATCCCCTTCTGCAGAACCCCGGAGGAAGGAAAACAGGTGATTGCTGCTATGCGCGAAAATGGCCTGGTACAACAGGAAAATGGCCTGGAGATCTACATGATGGCGGAAATACCCTCAAATATATTATTGGCAGCCAGGTTTGCGCAGCTCTTTGATGGCTTTTCCATTGGCTCCAATGACCTGACGCAGTTGACGCTGGGCATTGACCGGGACTCCGGTATTGTTGCGCCGCTCTTTTCGGAAAAGAACCCGGCAGCGATGAAGATGATTTCGGATATGATCCGCCAGGCCAGGCAATTCAATAAAAAGATAGGGCTGTGCGGTCAGGCACCCAGCGACGATCCGGATTTTGCAGCGTTCCTTGTAACGGAGGGAATTGACAGCATTTCCTTTAATCCCGATGCATTGTTGCAGGGTATCAAAAATATGGTGCAGGCAGAACAACGGCTGCCGGCAGGATCATCAGCATCATGATCCCGGTTGACCGGAATCATTGTAAAACCCTGCACACAAATCTATCTTTATTCTACAATGGTGTTCTTAACATGCACCTGTTTTCAGACAATTAAACAGCGCTTTATGAAATCAGACAAAAAGATCCGGGAAGACGTACTGGCTGAATTACAATGGGAGCCGGTATTGAATGCCACAGAAATAGGAGTAGCTGTGCATAATGGAGTAGTAACACTCTCCGGCAATGTGGACAGCTTTGCAAAGAAAACCCAGGCGGAGCTGGTTGCTAAAAGGGTAAAAGGTGTAAAAGCAGTGGCTATCGACATCAATGTGGATAGATGGCCTGAAGATAACAGCAACGATACCGAGGTGGCTGCGGCTATCATCGCAGCATTTCGTTATCATACCCTTGTTCCAAAGGATAAGATCAGGGTTAAGGTAGAAAACGGATGGGTAACCCTCGAAGGAGCAGTGGAATGGCAATACCAGAAAAAAGCGGCGTACGATGCCATTGATCTGCTACAGGGTGTTAAAGGGATTTCCGACCTGATTGCGGTAAAGCCGGTGGTTAACAAAGCCATTTTAAAAGACGACATCAAGCGGGCCCTGGAACGGAACGCAGATATCCAGGCAGCTAATATAGATATCCAGACCTCCGGTAATAAAGTCATACTGAAGGGGCAGGCCGGATCCTGGCATGAAAAAAATATTATCCAAAGAGCTGCGTGGGCCTCACCCGGGGTTACCGATGTTAAAGATGAAATAGAAGTAGTGTAAATAACTATATGTCTTTTGACTGCGGGCATGCCCTTTAAGAAAGGCACAGGATTCAACTGACATAAAAGGGAAGCAGATCATAAATGCCCGTATTTTAATTACCCCTTATCATATAAACAATGATTTTTGTCATGTTTGTATATAATAGTTGTTACGATGAAATCAGGCGGCCGGGATTATTTTTGATCATTACCGGAACATGAAAAAAGAGTATCAGTCAGATGGATCCTACTATGTAAAACAAAGCGCTGAATGGCTGGTTGCCTTAAATGAACTTAAGGTAGAAAATATTCTTCTAAAGAACCGGCTTTCGGAAACCATCAGCGGGCAGGTAGATCTGAAGTTCATAGAACAGGCAGAGTGCTTCCAGCAACGTTTTGTAGAAAAAGATCAGGTCATAGATCTGTTAAGGCATGAGATCAGTATCTTATTACAAAAAGTGTCGGATCGGGGAAAAATTACCAATTCAGGCAAATTTCAATGTGCTGTGCTGGAAAGGGATATACACCGGCTGGTCTATGAGTTCCAACAGATGAAAATATCTTTTATAAGTTTACTATCCCGGATTAAAGATGTGTAGCTGCAGCAATAGGATGGCTACCAGCCCCTCCTTCTCAAAAGCCAATCTATAGAATTTCCGCTAAACACCCTGGCAATCAGGTACGGCTCCCCCAATCTTACGATTGCATTCAGTTAGTTATCTTCATTATTACCGGGAGCTTTCTTAAGCGTAAAACCGAGCTCAAACACAGTACCGGCATCAAGCCGGCTTTTACAGGAAATGGTACCGCCCATCAATTCGGCATACTTGCTTACAATATGAAGGCCCAGGCCGGTGCCCTGGATATTAGCAGCATTTGATCCGCGGAAAAATCGTTCGAATAAATGTTGCTGATCTTCTTCGGGAATACCAATCCCCTTGTCAGCCACAGTTAATATCAAAGATCCTTTTGTCAGCTTACTGCGCAATTCAATAGTGGTATCTTCAGGTGAAAACTTGATGGCGTTCGTTAACAGGTTCATAATAATATGCTTCATCAGGGAGGGGTCCAGTTCTACCAGGCAGCTGTCATCATGCTCATAGTGTACCTGCTGTCCCTTTTTCAGCAGCCCGCTCAGCTCGCTGATGATCTGTTGCAAATGTTGCACAATGTCGAAGGGTCTGCAGCGCATCTGTATTTTCCCTTCTTCAATCTTTCCCACGGAAAGAAAATCATTCAGGATATCAGTAAGCATGTTCACGGAAGAAATGATGCGTTGCACATGTTTTTCCCTTTTGGGGTGATCTTCCTTTTCTTTATACTTGGACACCAGATAGGCGGACGAAAGAATGGTACTAAGCGGCGTTCGGAATTCATGCGAAGCCATGGAAACAAAGCGGGACTTCAGCTCGCCCAGCTCTTTTTCCTTTTCCAGCGCTATGCGAAGATCCGTCTCTGCCTTTTTGCGTTTGGATATATCCATGGCAATGCCCAGGTATCCTTCGACCTCACCCTGCACGTTGCGCATGGCTGTGAAGGTCTGAGAAACCGGGAAACGGCTCCCGTTCCTGCGGGTGTAGAACAGCTCTCTTTCATTAGGCTGAACAATACTCATCGCTCCAAGCAGATCTGAAAGCGTTATTTCAGTATCATCAAGGAACCGGGTAGGATCTTCTTTACCAATCACCTCTTCAGCCCTATAACCTAATTGTCTTTCCGCTGCAGGATTAAACATCTTGATTGTTCCGTCCCTGTCTGTAACATAAATAATCGCCTCAGCGTGGTCCCAGATATTGTTGAGAAATATGTTGATCCGGTTCAGTTCTGCGTCTTTGGCTTCTGTTTCTGCAATAAGGGCAGCCAGTTGCTTTACCGTACTGGTGAGTGTACGGGTGCGCTCTTCAATTTTTTGTTCCAGCTCCTCATTCAGTTGCTGTAATGCCAGCTCGGCCTCCTTACGCTTGGAAATATCGCTCAAAAAAGCAATAACATATTTGCCATTATCTGTTTCATAATTACCCAGGCTCACTTCCACAGGAAATTCACTCCCATCCTTTCTTGCGGCATACAGGTCCATTCCCATCCCCATAGGCCGGTTTTTAGGATGTTCGTTGAAGTGCTCCACGTGGCGGACATGTCGCTGGTGAAAGCGCTGCGGGATCAGCTTTTCGATCCTTTGCCCAAGCAGTTCTTCCTCCCTGTAGCCGAATTGTTTCAGCAGAAAAGGGTTGGTCAGTACGATTATTCCCCGTTCATTTGCTACCATAATGCCCATCGTGGCATTTGTAAACAATGCATCAAACCCTATTCCTGTAGCTTTATTCATGCGATAAACCTTATCAGCACAAATATACTAACATTCAGGGCGCTCTTTATTGTTCCTCAATCTATGATATCATAAAAAACTGCGCGTGCCTGCCAGGAAGCTTAAGCAGGCATCACCAACACGGCTGCTCCGTTTACCTGACCGTTGCGCAGGGCATTCAGTGCTTCATTGGCCCGGTGCAACTCAAACAAATTTACAGTAGTATGAACAGGAATGCGGGGCGCCAGTGCCAGGAACTGATCACCGTCGGCGCGGGTAAGGTTGGCCACGGAGCAAATCTTGCGCTCTTCCCATAATAAGCTATAGGGAAATGCAGGAATATCAGACATATGAATCCCGCCGCATACTACCGTAGCGCCTTTGTCTACATTGGCTAATGCGTTTGGAATTAAAGCGCCATCGGAAGCAAAAATAATGGCGGCATCTAATTGCCGTGGCAAGTCCTGTAAGGAATCGCCTGCCCATACTGCGCCTAAACGGCGGGCAAAATCCTGAGACTTTACATCCCCCCTGCGGGTAAAGGCATAGATCTCTTTATCTTCAAATAAAGCTACCTGCGTAAGAATATGTGCAGCCGCACCAAAACCATAAATGCCGATCTTTTTCACTTCGGCCGGGAGCATGCGGTAAGAACGGTAGCCGATCAGACCCGCGCACATCAGGGGCGCGCCTGAAGGCCCGGCATATTCATCCGCCAACGGAAAACAAAACTGTTCCCAGGCAAGGGTGTAGGTGGCATATCCACCGTCCCGGGTATAACCGGTAAATTCTGCCTGTTCACAAAGGTTCTCACGGTGGCTAAGACAATATTTGCAGGCACCACAGGTATGGCCCAGCCAGGGGATGCCTACTATAACGCCTTCTTTCAGTTGTTGCACTCCCGGGCCTGTGCGCACAACAGTACCTATGATCTCATGACCGGGTATTAACGGCAGCTTCGGCTCCGTAAGTTCTCCGTCAATAATATGCAGATCAGTACGGCATACGCCGCAGGCGATCACCTTCACCAGCACCTGCCCGTTCTCTGGTACGGGCACAGGCAACGTTTCCGATACCAGGGGCTGTCCTTTTCCATGAAAGACCATTGCCTGCATCGTATAGGGCAGTATCATAACGCTGAATATTTATCCGGATACAATAAGACAGGGGCTTTTGTTAGTGGTTGCTTATTCCAGTAATACAATCGCAGGCCGCCTCCGTCTGACGAAAAAGCCGGCGAGACCGCGGGCAGGAGTATCCGTGATCTGCTGATGGAACATAGCAAACCGTACCACCTGCCTGCTCCGGTGTTTTTGCTGATCCGGTGCCGGTAAAATAATATTGATTCTTTTTTATCTGTCATTTGTTACGGAGTTAAAGATGATCATCAGCAAAGTTAACGCCGGTTGCCATAAATAAAAATGAGCGGCATCAAACGGTTGCCTGATCAGGCGCAAACCAGTTTACTGCGCGCTGTTGATTGATGCTGCATTGAGATCATCTCAATGCTACACCCATAGACTTCAACTATAAGTGATGTCAATCACCCCTGCCCGTATCCGCCCTCATTGGAGCGGGGCCCTCCTTCATCATAATTTAGTCAAAAACTACAGATGCAACCCTATAAGATCAATAAACCCACTATCAATTTTCATTTATGGATGATTACACAAATTGCAAGTGCCCTTTTAATCGGACTAAGTGTCTGTACCCTGCTATTCCCGTGGAATAGCTATCTCCAATTGATCAAACTTTCCGGTATTGGGATCCTTTTGAGCGGGATACACCTTTTAGCACTGTTCTCCGCAGAAAAGAGCTCCTCAAAATCGGCAAACTGGATCCTGGCAGAAGAAATGCTGAATTGCTTTTTCGGAACCTTGCTGGCATTTAATCTGTTATTTACCTTTTTTCTCTTTGCCTTTTTTACCGGTATCTGGGCAATAGCCTGGGGCATTTTAAAAGCCCTTTACGCACTGTTTGAAAAAGAAAAGATAAATGACTGGTATTTTTTAAGCGCACAAGGGGCCTGCGCAATTACCATTGGGGTGCTCCTTTTAACCAATCCTTTTATGAAGACCTGGCACACCATCCAATGGACCGCTGTATTAATGCTGCTCGTTGGGCTTTTGAATCTTCTTGTTAACTTAAAAAACAAGGCATACAGGCCGGGGCGCCCTGCATTTATATAATGCATAATAAAATACTTTTGGGTTGTGGCACCGGTGGCATGAATTGTTATTCGCTACCCCCGGTGTTTATAACTACCGGCTCCTGTTTACCGGTAAACAGCCGGCCTGCAAACCGGTTAACAGACAGGCTTTAACCAGCTAACCAGCCTTTATTACAAGAGCATCATTGCTGACCCGTCCTGCATAAAATCGATATTCTCTTCATCAGTCGCAGCATAATAATGCTATATTTGTATTACCTGTTTATTTTACAGGCTGATAAAATTTAATGGACACATAACCTGGGAATTCTCTGGGAGGTAATGATTGTTATAGTAGCAACTCATGCTATTATTTCATCTGCTTCTTTATTGATTTTCCTCTAAATAAAAAAGACTTAATTGATACCGAATAAATGGTTACTGAACCTTAAGGACCGCGGATCTGACAGTTGTGCTTTCCAAAAGAACTGAATATGAATATCCGGGCAATGGGTCAAAATACAGGAGACCGAAACCCTGTTAAAAATTTTCTGAACAATGGCCAAAATATTAATCATAGAAGATAACCCTGATATAAGGGAGAATATGGCAGAGATCCTGGAGCTCGCAGGATATGAAGTAATTACCGCCGAAAATGGTAAGGAAGGAGTTGATGCGGCTATTAAGAACCGGCCAGATCTGATCCTTTGTGATATTATGATGCCGGTTTTAGACGGGTACGGTGTACTGCACATGGTTCAACGGAATAAGGACCTACAGTCCACTCCTTTTATCTTCCTCACAGCAAAGTCTGAAAGAACGGAGATAAGAAAAGGGATGGAACTGGGAGCAGATGACTATATCACCAAGCCTTTCGACAGTACCGAGTTATTGAACGCTATAGAAGTGCGCCTGAAAAAAGCAGAACGGATCAAAAAGTTCTTCCCCGGCAGTCTGGATGGAGTTAACCAACTGATCAGCGTCACCTATGGAAAGGATTATCTGGAAGAACTGAGAAAAGACAGAACAATCAACCGTTATAAGAAAAAACAGATTATATACACTGAAGGGAACCATCCATCCCGGTTATTTTATATACAGAAGGGAAAAGTAAAGACTTTTAAACGAAACGATGACGGAAAAGAGCTTATCGTAGGTTTGTATGCAGCAGGTGATTTTCTAGGTTATCTGCCCCTGATGGAAGGGAAAACCTACCGGGAAACGGCTGAAGCGCTGGACGATGTGGAATTAGCACTGATACCACGTTCAGAATTTGAGGAACTACTGGGAAGCAATCCCGTTGTTATGAAAAAATTTATGGGCATCCTGGCCAGCAATATCGACGAAAAAGCAGAACAGTTGCTTGCCACGGCCTATAATTCATTACGCAAAAAAGTGGCCGACACATTGGTAACCCTACATAATAAATACAACCCGCAGGATGATGCTGCTTTCCAGATCGACCTGTCGCGCGAAAACCTCGCGGCTATCGCCGGTGTTGCCAAAGAGTCGCTGATCCGCATGCTGAGCGAGCTGAAAGACGAGAAACTGATCAGCCTTGAAGGGAGTAAAATTAAAATCCTGAACTATAATAAACTGGAGCAAATGTTCAATTAATGAAGGCGTACCTGAAAAGAGAGGGCGATGCAAATTGCAGCTCTTATATATAGACCTAATGTCAATATCCCGTTTTCATATGTTGCTTCAATAGCGTCAGTATCAACATCTGAAGGAAGTGTAAGCGTACGGCAAAAACCGGAATAGCTATACTCCCTGCGACGGTATTTTTTCTTTTCTTCCTCTTTTTCTTTTTCGGATGCAGCACTGATCGTAAGCACATCATCCTCCACGGCAATATCAAAATCGCCTTTCTCAAGGCCCGGGGCCGCAACCGTAATCTTGTAGCGCTCTTTGTCATCCGAAACATTCAGGGCCGGAACAGTATCATAGTTAAAGATATTATTCCTGCCTAACCATTCGCTCCAGGGAAAAAAAAAGTCGCTTGCGGCACCTGGAAAAATTTCTCTTAAATTGAATAATGGCTGATTATACATAACCTATTTTTTTAAATTTATAAGCAGATCTTTTTACTGATTCTTTAAAATCCCGGAACGGCCGGCACCCATCTGATTCGACGTATGTACTGATACCGTTGAATTCAATATCTTAAGGATTCCGGGCTTTGACAGTAATCTATTCAGCAAAGCCCGGACGTGTCAGCACTGCCATACCGTATCTGCTGCACTAATCCTCGTCCAGTAATCCAAAATCCTCCGGTCCGTTGTCCTCCTTGTAATAAGTACTTTCACGTCCTGTTTCATTTTGTTGCTGTAGTGTCAGATCATCAGTATCCGTTGTCTGAAGCCAAAGTTTTCCTGACCGTCGCACCACCTGTGCGCCGATACCCGTTTTACGGAAAAATTCTGCTTCAAAACCTGCCACGGTTTGAGAGGGGTCTGTATTAAAGGATACCAGGCCTTTTAAAGGAGAAAGCGCTTTCAGCAATACGGATGCATCTATTTTACCCCCGATTGCCGAAGCCATACCCCGTGAATGAGGATACCTGTACAGCTCAAGTTTTAAATAAGGATATTGGCCATGAAAAATTTCCTGAACATCTTTTACAGAGGATTGCCCGCCAAAGTTTATTTCCATTTTATATATGTTTTATAGTTAAAACAGGCTGTCAGCTGCTTCCCGGCAACAGTATCCATGGTTCTTTGACCTCTGTTCGGAAAGCCCACTGCTGGCTTAGCAATGCGTAATAAAAATCGGCACTTTCAGCAACAGGATCAGCGGATCTGCTGTACTATTTTTAAACAGCCGGGAAAAATACGCCCTGCCATAGGCGCCCATTACGACCATACAATTATCCCGATGCCTCAGAAACTCAAAAAGTTCATAAGAGGGGTCGCTGCCATCTATTACTTTATAGCCTATTTGTGAATAATAACCCCGTAACAGGTCACTGATCTGGCGCTTATATTTGATACCCGACGCATTGCCCACCTGGACCACAAAAATTTTTTTATCTTCAAAAAAAGGCATCAATTGCGCAAATTGCCGGGTGGCAAATACAGAAGAAGCGGAACCATCGTAAGCAAAAATAATTTCATCAATATCATTTAAATGATCAGGAGCAATTATCAGAGGGCATTCCGCCTTTTGCAATAACCGCTTCATAAATTCGGCAGGGAATTGATTCCGGTTCTCCTCTGCAGATGTTGCTGCACCTGCAATGATCAGATCTGCAAACCGGCTCTCCACTAAAACGGCTTTCATCGGCTCTCCTTCCACACAAAGGGTAGAACAGGGAATATTCTTCTTTTCGCAGTATTCTTTAAAGCGCTGGATATTCGTATCTTTTCGCCCCTGCCGGGTCTCAAATCCCATTATATCCGATCCACCTAAAATATCCCCGCAAGGAGGTTCATCATCACTTTCCAGGATATAGGTTTTTGATACTGTTGCTACTTCAACAAAAATACCTTTTAGTGAGGAATGAGCTGCCCCTGCTATGAAACAGGCAAAATCCAGTACCTTCCAATTCATGGAAACAGCATTTGTTATAAACAGTATATTCTTCATGCCTATGGTTTTTATGACTGTTTGTCAATCAATATCCAATCAAATTTACTGCTGTAAAGGACCGTTTTCCGATGAGCAGGATCAATGCGCGGATTGATTCTAATTACGGCGGTCTGTGATAACAGCCTGTCAAAAGCAGGATTAGCGGGCAATAAAAACAAAACAACCGGTTTTGCTTACGATCAGCTCTGCAAAACTTTTATGCAACAGGTTGGATAATGCAGATCTGCCAAAGGCGCCGGTGATCAGCAAAGGATTCCGGTGGCACTCCATCCATCTGGTAAGAAGCCTGCCAGGCTCCCAGTGGAGCTTTAAGACAGCGGCATTTTCAAAGTGTGCATTTATGTACTCCTGCAACAGCTCCTGGTTGGGAATCCTGTCATTATTCTCATTTTTTATATAGACAAATTCCGCCGGCAACGACTGAAACAATGGCAGCGTTTTACAGAACTGGATAATCGCATGCATGCTCTCATCCGTGCCATCATATGCCGCGATGATGCGCTCCGGGTGGTAAACGGCTTCAGGAACGATCAGTACCGGACAGTCTGACCACCGCAGCAACTGCTCTGCATGAACACCGGGCGAAGAAGAACCGGCGCCGGAGCTTAATAACTGCAGACTAATGATCATAAGATCAGCATACCTCGTCTCTTTCATCCAGAAATCTTCATTCCGGGAGAAACAGTCTTTTTCGATGGACCGATACCTGATCCCGCCGTTTTTACACTGATTAATAAACCGCTCAACATTTTTCCCCTCTGTTTCTTTCCTTTTTTTCAATAACACTTCATAAACTTCAGGAGCATCTTTTTCAGCATTCAGGTCAGCCGCGTTAACAGCACCAAAGAAAACTCCTTTTACAAAAACAGGCTCATGCTCCCTTATCCCTTTCACGAACTCCAGTGGGCCATGGGGATAATGATCAGGATCGCAGACTAAAAGTATTTTTTTCATATCTTAATCATTAATATCAGTTAGATTTTAAAAAAGGAATACTTTCCTGAGCCTGCCGAAAGATGTAAATCATGGTTCGTAATTCGACAAGTTGTTAACGAGAAGTACTGTACATCATCCAGGCCGTATTCCGCTGAAAGCGGAAGGAGCAGATGAGTCTGTCGATTATTAAGACCAGCCGATTACCCAGAAATACTTCCCTGCCAACCGGAGGACGGGGCGGCATTATACGTTTACCGATAGCCATAGCAACAGTATGACGACACTTTATTTACTTGACATCCGAATGATCGGATTCAATGACCATGAATGCAACGCCTTTATCGTTGCTGACTGCAAATAGACTAATGCTTTCCTATTTCCTGTATTCTGATTTCCAAGATACGCATCCGCATAAGGTATTGCAATGATAAGCATCAGCAGGCACCCTGACACACATCAGATCATATGATCCCGTTCACTGACCAGCAATTGTCAAAGCCTGGAGCAATCCCGGACCGGTTCAAAATGTATGATCCCCTGAAACCAATTATAATCGTCAGTCCGTTTAATACACATCAAAAGCTATAGTGATCCCTGTCATTTTTTTTACCGGCTGATGTGCGCAGTTTTATGGAAAATTCCGGTATGCCAAAGTACTTCCTGAAATACCTGGCGCTGATCCCGGACAAAAGAGCAGCAGCAATAACATTTGTCATCGCTTTACTGTTTCCCGCAACAGGCATCGCTGATGTACACGCACAGCGGCAACCCGTAAACCAGCCTTTGGCAGCAGCGTTCTACCAAATAAGGAAGGACAGTAATTTCTGAGTGGGGACGGATACCGTACATAGCGCCCTCCGCACCCGATTGATACAAATAATAACAGCGCAATGCACATTCCAGGGCCTTGATAAACACAATTATTTAAAACTGCTTCCGGATACCGGGGTCAGATCTGCCAAAAGACCGGAAAACTGGTCACGGACAGAGGACCATATGTTCACGGATGCTGCTTTGGCATATCTGAAAGACCTGTACCAGGGTGACCCCGCAGGCCGGGAGATCAGCAGCGACGCAATCTCCGGAAAATTTCTTATCCGGATCAGCAATACCTGATCTGTACACTGGCAAAAGCGCAGACTGCTGATCTCCCGGAAGAGATCGTTAGCCAAATGGAACCGGCAACGCCTCAATACACGCTTCTAAAAGAGGCCCTGGCCAAACAGTTCGATTCCGGCAATCGCTACAAATCGCGGCAACTATCTGAAACCCTCAATAATTACCGGTGAATGCACCACTTCAGGTTTAAAAAGTTCATCGTTGTAAATATTGCAGCTGCCGAGCTGAATTATTATGATGCGGATTCCCTTCAGTTGAATATGCGGGTAGTAGCTGGTAAATCTTCCACCCGGACGCCCCGTTTTACAGTCTACTGTGATCAGATCATTCTTTACCCTTACTGGAATGTGCCCCGGAGCATTGCGGTAAATGAAATCCTTCCGTTTACAAAAATAATCCCGCAGTATTGGGCCTTATGAAAATACAGGTAGTTAACAGCAAGGGACAGGTTCCTGATCCATACAGGATCAACTGGAAAAAATTCACCAGACAGAACTTCCCCTATCGTTTCCGGCAGTCTACCGGATGCGATAATGCGCTGGGCATTATGAAATTTAACCTTAACAGCCCTTACAGCGTATACCTGCACGACACCAATCTGAAACTGGCATTCAATTTCTCCAGAAGATATTTAAGCCATGGCTGTGTGCGCATCCAAAAACCGGTTGCGCTAGCCAATAAGCTGCTGGAAGAACCACTTGACGAAGCTTTTTTAAATGCGGGTATTAAAGGACAACAACCGGTCATTAAACTGTTGCCGGAACCTGTTCCGGTTTTTATACTGTATATGACAGCTGATGTAATGGCAGGCAAAACCGTTCATTATTTTGCAGACAGTTACCACCTGGTAAAGTAACCCGGCATTTACAGTCAGGAATTATTGCCCTTCCATGTTGGTTACCATTAAATACTGTTATTGGTAAAACTTCACCGGCATCAATAAAAGCGGTGATTTCTTAAAATGACAACTATCAATGGGCATACTGTGCCTGATCATTCAATAAGGCTGTCAGCAGCCCTACCTTTAGCAGGAGCAATTCAAAGATATCTTCGGTTTAAATAGTTTAATAATGAAAACCATTATCGCAGCAACCAATTTTTCAGAAGTTTCAAATCACGCGGTAGACTTCGCCGCAGACGTGGCAAAAGCAGTAAAGGCTCGGCTCATTATCTTTAACGTGGTAAACATTGTGCCGGCAATGTCTGACGCACAGCTGCCCCTGGATGCCTGCGGGGCAACTATAGAAGAAACAGACAAGCTATTGTCTGAATTACTCCTGA
The DNA here is from genome assembly GCF_001654455.1 of Niabella ginsenosidivorans. Taxonomy (NCBI): domain Bacteria; kingdom Pseudomonadati; phylum Bacteroidota; class Chitinophagia; order Chitinophagales; family Chitinophagaceae; genus Niabella; species Niabella ginsenosidivorans. Next base: position 1,768,549 of record NZ_CP015772.1, on the reverse strand, counting down.
AAACAAAAAAAAGGGTCAATAACGAAATTGAAATAGAAGCCGTATACAAAGTGGGATCGGTGATCCGGGAGCTGGACGCCCTATGCGACCGGGAAGCGCCTTTTGCTGTTTTTATTGCATCACAATTTGTTACTGTCCTTGAACGGCTCGTATTAGGCACTTATTCAGTCACTATTGCCAAATACAGTTCATTTCCCGTAATTGTTATTCCCCCATTGGCAACCATGAACGGATTCAAAAAAGTAGGCCTCGCTGTTGATCTGACCGGCAGCGATAGTCTGCAATGGCCATTTTTAAGGAGCTGGCTAAAGCCCTTTCATCCCCAAACAGACATTGTATATGTTTCCTCCGGTTCAGCCGGATCCGCTAAAGAAGTGCCCATGACCGTTGAAATTCAGGAGCAATTGGATAACTTTAATTTGAAATATCATTTCTTAGCAAATGACAATATAGTGGATGGCATAAAGGAATATATAATAAAAAATGCTCCTGACCTCTTAATTATGTTTGTTCAAAAGCACGGTATTTTTCATAAAAGCATCACAAAAGCCTTCATTAAAGAGCCTCCGGTGCCGGTCATGTTCTTTTCTTCAAAATTAAAAGGAGCATTCCGATGAAGCTCCGGTATCCGCTTCAGCATAAAACATCCGGCATCCTCATAAAAATGAGCCAATACCAGAAGCTTTTCGTAAATTTGCAGCTGAAGATTTAAGAAGAGAATGGAGCATTATTTTGAATTACCTGTAACATATAAAAATGAAAACTTACTGCTTAACGGAAGATTAGTGACTTTTGCCTATGATTATAAGTTTTATGTAAATGTAAAAGGCCAGGAATTGATTTTTGAACAGGATGACGAGTTAAACTTCAGGGCCATTGCCCGGCAGCCCGATGCCAGGAACAGTATTGATAAGGAGCTTATAGAAAAGATCAGTGATGTATTAAAAAGCTTACGGCAGCGTTAATTTTAATAATGTAACCGCAGTTAATCTATCCGGTATTCTATATTCAGCAGTGCTGGTCTGAGAAAGACTTCTTGTTTCAGCTCCAATCACCGTTATCCGGCTGCACCTGACCAGGCCCTTTCTCCGCCCTTTATCACTGTTCTCTTTTCCCAAAAACGGTACATCACATCCGTCGCCTTTTTCTGCGCTGTAAGATCCCTGCCGTGTTTGAATGCAAAAATGATATATTTCTGAAACAGCGTTGGAACAATTAATACCGGCGCAGGCAGCTATTATGGCTCCCATACATACGACTTTCGTTTGCACCGGTAGCAAACATACCGTTTCAATGGCAGAAAAAATAAAAGGGTTTTTACCAATTTCGGGCGATGCACCCGTTCATCCAGCTGTCCCTTTTTACAATGCGGGCAAATGTGCCTGCGCTTTCCTTTTATAGAAACTGATGAATTTTTCACTTTTTACTTAATTGCAATACAAAGATCTTATTGCCAAATTACCCAAATGTTAAATTTGCTGACAACTGTCCTTACAGAAGTCTACTGTATATACAACTCTGTCTCTTTGCAAATATCTGTATCATTTTTTGAGTACGGCACTATTTACCCGCTCATACCTGAATATGAGCCTAAACTTTGGAAACCGGAATCAGAAAATTACACTACCAATCAGGATTGGCCCTCGCTGTCTTTGCCAGGCTTCAATTGTTCAATCATTTTTGTAGCATTTCCGGCGCAGACGCTGTTATCCTATTTTAAAACCGCTTCCTTCCTATGAAGAAGCATCGCCTTTGATGACATTGGCTTTATGAGGATCATATGAATGGGAATACAAGGCCTCACTACTTTTTTTGCAGGAAAAGGCAAAACGGTGCATATATTCTGGGCACCTAAAAGTACCCCGGATTTTGTTGTATGCCGGGATTAAGCCCCACTTCCGTTTCAGGAATAGGAAATAATAAATGATGCGCATCAATGACATAAGCATCCGGGGCAAGAAATGTCTGCTCTGCTTTTATTTTCTTTCCAAATTGGTTGATCACATCCAGCGCTTTCCCGGTTCTTAAAAGATCGGTCCACCTGTAATTTTCAAAGGCGAGTTCTATTCTTCTTTCATGATAAATAGCTGTTCTGATCACTTCCTGGTTAGTACTGGTGACCGGCATTAGTCCCGCCCTTTCTCTTACTCTGTTCAGGGGGAGCAGCGCTTCTGCGGTTTTTCCCTGTTCATTCAGAGCCTCCGCCAGCAATAATAAAGCTCCGCTATACCGGAAAACGGGAAAATTATCACTGGACCCCGTAACGGCAGGAAGAGGTGGATGAAGATATTTTTTAATAAAAGGAACGCCTACTTTTCCTTCGGGCGCCATGTAGTTCACAATGCTTTTGATTGCGGAATAGGTTAAATAATAGCTGGCATCATAAGTACCCTCAGCAATGCCAATAGAGGCATCCAGGCGCTTATCTCCGGGCTCAAAATCATTGATCAGATCGGTGCTGGGTGTGTTCCAGCCTCCTGTGCCTGTATTGTTAATTGCAATACCCGTTGCTAAAATGGTATTATTACTTCTGGGCAAAAAATGAAACGATAAAGGGTTGGGAGTAGTTCCCTTATCACTACCTCCCAGAAATTGTATTTCAAATATCGACTCCTTATGGCCTTTATTGGCCGGATCAAACACTTTTTCATATTCCGGCAATAAGTCATATCCCATTGAAGCCAGGCTTTTTAAAAGGGGTTCTGCTGCTGCCCACTTCTTTTGCACCGCATAAACTTCAGCCAGCAGCATAGCCGCAGCACCCCTGGTCGCCTTACCGGTTTGCGGAAATTTATCCACGGGATTCAACTCGTCAATGGCCTCTTTTGCATCCGAAATAATCTGAGCATACACCTCATCAACTGCCGCTCTTGGCTTGAAAGCATCTTCTGCCACTTTTACTTCCTGTAAAAAAAGTGGAACGCCACCATATAAGCGCACCAGTTTAAAATAGTTCAGCGCTCTTAAGAATTTGGCCTGCCCATCAATATTTTTCCTGGTGTCCTGATTGAGATCTGAAGCTTTCAATCGCTCTATCACAATATTTACTCTGGAAATACCAGTATAGCTATGCTGCCAGGTGGCATTTGCATAGGCATTCGTAGAAGTGTTTAAGAAATCGGAAATATTTTCCCGCTGTACAATTGCAGTACCCCGGTTTCCGGGAGCCGGTTGATAGACTGTGTTATCTGAATGCATTTCAGAAGTAAAATAATCATTGACCAGCACATCACGTAAGGGAGCATAGGCAGCTACTATCGCTGACTGAAACTGCTGCTCTGTTTTATAAAAATTATCAGCGGTGTAAGCATCCTCCGGTTTTAAATCCAAAAAGTTCTTATTGCAGGAGGAGGCAATCAGTGCCATACCTGCCAATAAAACGATTATCCGTTTATCTTTCATTGTACAATTATTAATTATCTGAAACAGGTTGTAAAACCGATCGAAAAAGTTCTGGGAATAGGATAGGCATTTTCGTCAATACCTACCCCTGCCGTCTGATCAGAACCGCCTACATTCACTTCGGGGTTCATACCGCTATAACCGGTGACCACGAACGCCTGTTGTACAGAAGCATATATTCTTACTGTTCTTAAGACACTGTTTTTTAAATTCACCGTGTACCCCAGCGAAATATTTTTTGCGGTCAGATATGAACCATCCTCAATCCATTGCGTGTTAACAGAACGTCCTATTGCGGTAGTACCGGTCTTTGTTCTCGGATACACTCCTGATCCCGGGTTCTCAATAGACCTCCATCGGTCTGCCGCAGCGGCAAGCATTACCCTGGATCCATCCATATTCGTTTGGTAAGCCCACTTAGCCGCATTCAGGATCTTTCCGCCGTAAGAAAACGTCATATCAATATTAAAATCGAAATTCTTATATGTAAGACGGTTTACCATTCCGCCTGTAAAGGTCGGAGTAGGGTCACCAATAAATGTGCGGTCATTCACATCATCGATCACACCATCTCCATTAATGTCTTTAACTTTAATGGTGCCAATATCGGAGCTGCCATTAGGATTGGCCGGGGTACTTAAGTATTTAGCCGAGCTGGCCAGGTCTTCAGCATCTTTATAGAGGCCCTCAAACACAAACCCATAAAATTCTCCAAGATGGTGCCCCTCCTGCTGCCGGTAGTAATCGGAAGTAACCGTATTATTCCTGCGGATATAGCCCGGGTCAACGAGGTTAATAATCAGATTGCGATCAAAAGACAGATTCAGGTTGGTATTCCATTGAACGGCGCCAACAAGATTTTTTGTACTGATACCGATTTCATGCCCCCACATCCTGAGCGCGCCAACATTATAGATGATCTGTGAAAAACCGGACGAAGTGGGAATATCTCTCTGCTGAATCAGGCCATCTGTTGTTTTCCGGTAAAAATCATAGGTAAGATTTACTCTGCTGTTGAATAAGCTCAGGTCCAGTCCTATATCAAACTGTTTATTGCGTTCCCATCGCAGGTCTTCATTGGGCAGCCGGTTAATGGTTTGCCCCTGGGTAATTACATTATTAAAGTTGTAATAATAGGTTCCGATAGTGGCCTGAGGATCATAATTACCAAAGAAATTGTTCCCGGTAATGCCATAGCTTGCACGCAGCTTTAAAAAGTTAATAACGCGATTATCTTTCAGAAACCGCTCATCACTGATTACCCAGCCGGCCGAAACCGAAGGGAAATTGCCCCATTTCCGGTTTGAGCCAAACCTGGAAGATCCGTCATTTCTAACCGCAAGCGAGAGCAGGTACCTGGACATATAATTATAATTGACCCTGCCAATCATAGAAATAAGGGAATAAGAGCCGGCACTACTGCTTCCTGTTATGGTGCTGGCGGCATTCAGATAAGGGATATCGTCCGAAACAAAATCAAGGCCGGTGAGCGTATTACTATAACTGTTAAACCTTTGGGCAGAATACCCGGCCAATACGTTTAGATTGTGCCTGTTGTGAAAGGACTTACTGTATTCCAGATTATTTTCCCATGTCCAGGAGTAGTTGTCTACAGCCGCACTGGTTCCTGTGGTTTGGCCCTGGGTGCCGGTTACAAAGCCCGACTGAAAATACTTTCGGGTCTCAGCACCTTTGTCTCCCCCAATATTTCCTTTGTATCTTAAGTTAGGCAAAAATTCGTAATCAACAGACAGGTTGCCAAGAATCCTTGTGGTATAATAATCATCGTTGGTAAGGTTATAAATCGCTAATGGATTGATATAGCTTACCATTCCCGGGGATGTTACATTGCGTACATAATTTCCATTTGAGTCATAAGGTGCAATTAAAGGGCTCGCTTCAAAGAAACGCTCAAAAAGCCCTCCTACCCCATCGGTTGAAAACCGGTTATTATGATCAACCCGGTAGCTTGGTGCCATATTGAGCCCGATCTTCAGCTTATCATCCATAAACCGGAAATCCTGATTTAATCTTGCCGAGAACAACTTTGTTCCGTTATTGATAATTACTCCCTGCTGTTCCTGATATCCCAGTATCACAGAGGAAGAAGACTTTTCCCTGGAGCTCATAAGGCTTAAATCATAACTCTGAATGGGCGCACTGTGTGTTAGTAATTTAAACCAGTTGGTACCTTCGCCATACTGTTCCGGATTATCATAAGCAGCCTTATAATCATTTGAGATCTTATAGCCCGGCTCGTATTTCAGTGCATCCTCTCCACGTTCTTTCATAAAAGTGGCAAATTCCCTGGCATTCATCATCCGGGGAATTCTGTTCACAGGGATCTTTTGAACACCATAATTTGCTGAAAACTGAATAGACGTCTCCCCTTTTCTGGCATGTTTTGTAGTGATCAGTACTACACCATTTGCTGCCCGTGATCCATAAAGTGCCGTAGCCGATGCGTCTTTCAGAAAAGAGTAACTTTCTATTTCAGCAGGATTGATGTTGTTAATACTTCCGGTGATGGGCAGCCCGTCTATAACAAATAAGGGCTGATTACTGGAATAAAAGGAAGCCGCTCCCCTTATCACAAAGCCAATACCACGACCAGGTTGCCCGCTGTACTGATTTACCTGAACACCCGCTACCTTTCCCTGTAATTGCTGTGCAAACTGTGTTACGGGCATATCCTGCAGGTGGTCTGCATCCACCGTTCCTATGGCACCCGTCACTTCCCTGTTCTTTTGCCTGCCATAGCTCACTACCACTTCAGCAAGATCTGCGTTTTCTGTTAAGATAAAATCCGCTACTGCCTGGCCCCGGCTGTTTATCCGGATATTTTGTTTTTCCAAATCATTATATCCTGCATAGGATACTTTGATGGTGTAATTACCAGGCGGTACCTTAATTGCGTAATATCCCGCACTATCTGTAGTGGTAACGTATCCGGTATGCACCAATGAAACAGTTGCTCCATGTAAACCGCTATCCCTCCCGGCTACCCTTCCTTTGATCAGTCCTGTTTGCTGCGCGTTTATGAAAGAAGCGATCAGGAGCGTCATTAAAAAAACAAAAATCCTTTTTTGAGAGATTGAAATACAGATCATATTAAGGCTTTACTATTGCAGTAAACGGTTTACAAAAGAAGTGCAAAGTTGAGCCCCTGTTATTAAGTTAAAATAAACATGCTATTAACTTATGATTAAAAATGTAAAAGACGATTCTATTTTTCTTCTGCACCAAACTGCAACAGGCTTTCCACCCCGGATTAAATAATCATTAAGAATTTATTTTAGTGAATATTAAATGGCCTGAGTAAATAGGTTTGCATTCATATCCCGCCGAAAAAACAGTATATCATGAACAGACGAACCTTACTAAAACAAGCAGGCATTGGTTTTTTACTAAGCGCCACTCCCGGCATCCGCTCTTTTGCCACAACGGAAAATAAGGCTAAAAAAAGAGTTTTGCGTTTTGCTCATTTAACCGATGTGCACATAGAACCGGAACGGAATGCTCCCGCCGGACTGGCAGCCTGCCTGCATCACGTACAATTACAGAAAGACCCGGCATCTTTTATCCTGAATACCGGGGATTGTATCTTTGACGCCCTCAAACAGCCAAGGGAAAGAGTGGAAACACAATGGAAGCTTTGGAATGATACTTTTAAAAACGATAATTCCCTGCCCATTGAGTATTGTATCGGCAACCATGATTGCTGGGGTTTCGGAGAAAAGACCGATCCTTTATATGGCGTGAAATATGCATTGGATAAAATGAACCTTTCAAAACCCTACCGCAGCTTTGATAAGGCAGGCTGGCATTTTATTGTCCTGAACAGCATTATGCCCAAACCGGATGGCAGCTGGTACACCTGCGCCTTAGATGAAGAACAATTTGTATGGCTCCAGCAGGATCTGGCAGATACGCCGGTCAATACTCCTGTAATCATTGCCTCACACGCGCCCATTGTTTCCGCAGCAAGTGTTGTAGTTGATAATAAAAATAAGGGAAACGGTTATGAACTGGGATTAGCCTCTATGCATACGGATGCTCCACGTATTATTTCCTTGTTTGACCAGCATCCCAACGTAAAGCTATGCCTGAGCGGCCATATTCACCTGTGTGAGCAAATAGTATACAATGGAGTAACCTATGTTTGCAATGGTGCTGTAAGTGGTAACTGGTGGAAACCGGAGCCCAGGTATCAAACAAAGAACGGGTACGCTATGGTAAACCTATACGATGACGGCAGCATAGAAAATGAGTATGTTCCTTACGGGTGGAAATAGTTGATTGTGGAGCTTCAATCCCGGAATTCATTGGTACCCCATAATACGATCCGCATGGCAGTTGCCTCATAATGCAGTGTCTGCTGCAGCTCCTGCTTATACTTGTTCCTATTCCAAAGGTGCAGGATATAGTTTACTGTATCGGCTTATAAATAATACCATTTTCTGTCGCTGCCCAGTCCGGTTAGTTCCCAGTTAATTCTGATATCCCTTTTGGAATCAGAGTTATTATACAGGTCATCCGTTTTTTTCTTTACAAACGGCTCCTTCAAACCTCCGGGGATTATCAAAACCTACCGGTCATTTTCCGGATATTTAAAATAATCGGCATTTTCAAATAATAGTTTTCTTTAAAAAAACAGACACAATTACCTGATAATCATACTAAAACAATTAAACTACACAATTCTTGAATTATAAATTTTTATGACCCCCAGGCCCTTTGATGCTACTCGCGTTCTGCAGCAAAACCGGACACATATTTAACTCACCTGTCCTCTGCTGATTAATCAAAGAAGGAAAAGGCACAGATATTGCGTAGATATACTAAAAAACTAAGGTTATGAATGTAAAACGTGTCTTTGGAGCGGTACTTACCATTTTAGGCGTTATCAGTCTGATTTATACGGGCTATGAATTAATTAACAAAAGCACCAGTTATACATCACTTATTGTTATAGGTGTTATTGGATTAATCTTTTTTTTCTCAGGTATAAGCTTAGTAAAAAACACAAAAGACGAAGCTTAAACAGATCAATTATTTTATGTATTTGAAGTCTATAAGCGGCGGTAACGGGCCTCAGTTTTTAAAACGCCGGCTTTTACTTTTATATGTTGCGGATTGTAATAACGTGCCCTGTAATATATTTCTCATCCCTGGCAAAAAATAAAGAATGCAAGTGTAACAACAAGACCTAACAGAGTGTTTCAGGCTTATCAGCCCGGAACCTGCTTATTAGCACAGTACCGGCCTGGCGCATCTTTCATTTTTTAAATCTTTTCTATCCGAAACGATTATAGTCCTGCCAATCAAAATTTACAATCTCTTTAATTTAGAGACTATGTGTTATGAAACATTATCTTTTTACCAGCTGTTTAAAAATAATCGCCTAAGGTATCCTGACCAAAAGCGGGCGCCACCATGTCATTGGAAAGTATAGTCGTAACAAATTCAAACGGGCCATACACCCTGCTGCTGGTCAGCCGGTGCATTACCTGCAAAACGCTTTTCACAATCCCGGTCGGAACATGTGTAAGCTTTGCAGGGCTTCCCAGCACATCAAAGGCAGCTTTAAAAGATAAGCTCCCGAATAAATTTTATTTCGTCCTGAATTTCACGGGATATTTTTCTTCTTTCAGCTTATACCCGTCTTTTGATTTGAAGCTCTTGTTTGTTATTATAAATTCATATTCCTTGCCAGGTTGCAGTTCAATGCGCAGAACAAAGGTTTTATCATTATTCTCAAAACCGATTACTTTTTTTATAGAAAAATAATCTTTTCCTTTTTCGGAGTAGTCAATGGAATAATTTTCCGGAATCATTTCCTTGGAAAAGGTAATCCGAAACTCACGTATTTTGGGATCCACGTTATGCGCACCATTTTTGAAAGGACCGATTTTTACAATTCGCGGCAGTTCTTTTTTATATTCTTTTAATAATTTTTTCCTATTGATTTTTTCTTTGTAAAATTTGGATTTGATAAGAAACTCCTCAATGGCCTTGTCATCACTATAGTTTAGTTCAATGATATCTTTTATCGCTTTTGTTTTATCGCTTGAATTATTGTAGTACGACTTGCATATTTCATAGCCAATATAGTACCCTAAATCTGAACTGTCTCCTCTTTGAATACCATTATATAGCCAATTGCCCTCAAATTCAAGATTTAAAAACATTTCCTGTTTAAATTTCTTTTTTATTTTGTCTGAATGCAAATTCCCAAATGAAATATAATTTGTTTGCAATGGTCTTCCTAAAACCAGCTCAGTAATAAAATCGCAAGAACCTTCTTTGATTACCTGGTTCAATAACTGAATACTATTATTTATTTTTTGCTGGGTATGGACATATTCGTGAATATTTAACCTGACAATACTATTTAAAGAATTATGTGCAAAAACGGATCGGTACCAATCATCTTTAAAGTCAGAAACATCTGTTACAGACGTTCCTGTTGCTAATTCTGTTCCAATCAATACCATATTATCTGAAACCCTCCCTGCTTACAAGGACAGTGTATCAATCTGTTCCTTCGTAGACAATTCCTTTTCGTCTCCGTCAACAGTAATGCGTGCATAAATGTCAGCCCGTGTTTTGTCAGCTTTGCATTTTCGAATTAAAAAACTCACACTAAATGTTTGCGTTTCCATACAATCATTTTTAAAAGGTTTTGAAATGAATTGAAATCATTCTTCACTTGAATCAATGCGCCGCAGGTTCCAATTCTTTTCGCATCCTCTCAAAATGTGTCATAAAATACAACATAAATATTTAAAATACAATTAGTTACCAACAATTTGGCGAGTGCAAAATCCATGCCTGTAAATACTCACTGATTTACTCACCTGAATTTTGCTGTTTTTGAAATTATTTGACAAGCGGAAATTAAAAAAGCCTTACAAATATCTTGATTTGTAAGGCTTTAACTGGATATGAAATCCAAATTGTCGGGGAGACAGGATTCGAACCTGCGACCCCCTGGTCCCAAACCAGGTGCGCTACCGGCCTGCGCTACTCCCCGAACTTATTTTTTACATTTTCAGAACCTGTACCACTGGCCCCCTGAGCACCACGCACTACCTGCCTTACAAATGAAGCGGGTGCAAATGTAAGATAATTTTTCTGAAAATTTCAAAGAAATAGCGATCAGGACAATACTTTTTCTTTTTCCAGCAGTCTTTTTAATAAAGTGGCCTGGTTCTGCGCTCTTACAAAATTATGCCCCGCATATTTTGCGCCGTAATACTGGTCATCATTCAAATGATCCGTCAGGAACCGCAGGGCCTGCATATAGATCATAAACAGCCCTGAATAAAAAAAACATCCTTTTTCGGCAGCAGTCAGCTCCCCGTTCATTTCCTCCAAATATCCTTTCATGATCGCCTGATAATAATCGTCGCGAACCTCTATTTTACTGAAATCGCTTTCTTCCTCGCTTACGGGGCACAGATACGTACGCATCATATCCCCGACATCACTGATAAAATAGCCGGGCATTACAGTATCCAGGTCAATAACACAAAGCCCTTTATTGTCTTTATCAAAAAGCACATTGCTGATCTTGGTATCGTGGTGTGTCACCCGTTGCTTAAACGCAGGATCCTTTTTCAGGACTTCAAACCGGTCTGCAATAGTTGCATGACTTTTTAATTCGGCAATCAGCAGTGCGGCCTCCTTTATACGTTTGGTATTCCCGTATTCCAATGCTTCCAGGAACTGCCGGTAACGCAAGGATAAATCATGGAAAGACGGAAGCGTGATCCTCAGCTGCGCTACATCAATCCCTGACAAAACTTTTGTAAACAGGCCAAACTGCCTTGCAGCCTCATAAGCCTGGTCAGGATTGCCCACCACATTAAAAGAACAGCTTCCTTTTACAAAAGGAAACAGACGATAATACCCCGCTCCTTCAATAAACAATATTGACCGGCCATTAACCGTTTTAATGGGAGCTACAAAAAAATAAGAAGGTGCCTGTTCTTTTAAATAAGCATTAATAAATTCAATATTCCAGGCAATATCTTCCGGTTTTTTAAATACATGCTCATTTACTTTTTGTAAAATAAAATCGCCATCGGCATTACTAAGGATCCAGGTATGATTGATAAGACCGCTTCCAAAAGGTTTTATAGAACACTCAGATTTCTTTATTCCAAATCCGGCAAGTATTTTATCCATATTTCGGTTTCAAAAGGCTAAATGTATAAAATAATGTTTATGAAAATACACAAAAAAACGTGCAAACGATTGTCCATAACAGGCTTATGCAAGGTCCGCAAAGTGGTCAGCCACAAACCGGTTTAACGGGAAAAAGGAATACAGTGATCATACAGCAGCGGTCGTTACTTGAAACGCAGGGAAGCGGTCTTCAGGTGCATCTGCTTTGGAAATTATTCTAATTAAAAACCAAAAGGGCCCGCATTTCCTTATTATAAAATCCGGGCGCGGCATTTGTGCCTTCCTGTTTGTGCCGCAGCAGCTCCATCATCATTTTCATAGCCTCTTCTCCCTGTTTGTAAGGGAACTGGTCTACTGAAACAACCGGAGGGTATGCCGTATGTTTATTGACCGAGATATTGGCATAGCTGGCAAAAAGGATTTCTTCATTGATTTTTACCTGTTGCTTCACCGCAAATTTTACTGCGTCCATATGCACATAATCATTAAAGCTGATAATAGCATCCGGTGGTTTTTTCAAAGAAAGCAGCCTTGCTATTGCTTTATGCGTACCTTCTTCAGAAAAGTCGGTCTGCTCCACCATCTGCATGTCCACTTTTAACTTCCTGCGGGATACACCTTCAATATAACCGTCTAACCGTTCCTTTGATGCTATTAAAGCACTTGGGCCGTTGATGAATGCGATCCGCTTCCTGCCCTGTTTAAACAGCCATTCGATCATGCTCACCGTACCTTCAAAAAGATTGCTGTACACCTTATTCACATCGGGCAGGGACGGTACTCTGTCGAAGTATACAACAGGTATATTATAGGTATCCAGGGCCTTTAAATGGTCATTCCTGCTGGTCTCTTTTGATAAAGAAATGATCAGCCCGTCCACCCGCTGGCTCTTCATGGCATCCACCACCACCCGCTCCTTCTCCAGACTATCGTAGCTTTGACCAAACAGGATGGTATAGCCGTTATTCATGGCTACGGATTCAATGCCGCTTATCCCTTTTGAAAAGAAATCTTCATAGATCAAAGGAACAATCACCCCGATAACATAACTTTTCTTCTGCTTAAAAAAAATGGCTTTAGAGTTGGGTTCATAATGCAATGCCTTGGCTAGTTCCTTTACCGCTTCTTTTGTTTTTTCGCTGATCCGGGGGTGATCACTCAACGCCCTTGAAACGGTAGACACGGAAACATTCAGCCGTTTTGCTATTTCTTTTATGGTAGGTATTGGATCACTCACAATTCTAATATATACATTTTTTTACAATCATGTGCACAAACCTATTACTTTTTACAGAAAGAGCAGCAGGAATGTGGCAGGAATCTGCCAAACTTGGCCCACCACGCAAACTCAAATACGGCAACCTGCAACCGGTAATGAGGAATGTGCCTTATTGTAGTACATTTGCTATCATTTCTGAAGATGAAAAATAAAGTGCTGATCATTGATGATGAAGAAAAGCTAAGGCTGTTACTTTCCCGTATTATTACCCTGGAAGGATTTGAAGTATTGCAGGCGGGTGATTGCAGATCCGGCTTAAAACACCTCGAGAAAACAGACATTGACGTAGTGCTTTGCGATGTAAAGCTGCCGGATGGCAACGGTGTGGATCTGGTAAAAAAAATAAAATCGGAGCGACCGGAAACAGAGATCATTCTTCTGACCGCATACGGGAATATTGCGGATGGTGTACAGGCTATAAAGAACGGAGCCTTTGATTATATTACAAAGGGAGATGACAACAATAAGATCATTCCGCTGCTGAACCGGGCTATTGAAAAAGTGGCCCTTACAAAAAGGGTAAAGCACCTGGAAAAACAATTGGGTAATAAATATTCCTTTGACAACATTATCGGCAAATCCGCTGCCATACAACAGGCCATTACGCTGGCAAGAAAGGTGGCCTTTACGGATACCACTGTTTTAATGACCGGCGAAACAGGAACAGGAAAGGAAGTATTTGCCCGGGCTGTTCATGAAGGAAGTAAACGGAGGCATAAGAATTTTGTGGCGATCAACTGTGCGGCCTTTAGCCGCGACCTGCTGGAAGGTGAATTATTTGGCCATAGGGCAGGATCCTTTACCGGTGCAACAAAAGACCAGACCGGGCTGCTGGAAGAAGCTCATAACGGAACATTGTTTCTTGATGAGATCGGTGAAATGCCGGTAGACCTGCAGGCAAAATTATTACGGGTGCTGGAAGCCGGTGAATTCATAAAAATTGGCGAAAACAGGCCTACCCAGATCAATATACGGCTGATAGCCGCAACCAACCGCGACCTGCAGGAGGCCATTAAAGCAGGAAGTTTCAGGGAAGATCTTTATTACAGGATTTCGATCTTTGAAATAAAACTTCCTTCTTTAAGGGAACGGAAAGAGGATGTGCCCCTATTGGCCCGGTCCTATTTAACAGCTTTTGCACAAAAGACAAACAGGAAAAACGCATCCATCTCAAAAGAAGCTCTGGAGCTGTTAAAGCACCACAACTGGCCGGGAAACATCCGTGAACTGAAGAATGTAATTGAACGCGGCGTAATAGTAATGCAGGGCGATGAGCTTCACGTTGAAGACCTGCCGTTTGAAATACAGCAATATGCCGCAGCAGCCGGCAAAGCAAACATCAACCCCTGCTCCATGGCAGCTATGGAAAAAAGCCATATACAACGGATATTACAATTTACCGGGGGAAACAAAGCAGAAGCCGCCCGCCTGCTTGAAATAGGAATTGCCACCTTATACAGGAAAATAGAAGAATACCAGCTCTGATCAAAAACCACTCATTTTGATAACAGGCCTATCATTTTGATAGGCTTTTTTAATGCACCGGCACTGAATGAGCTATTCATATTTAACTGATTAATAGCGTTATAAGGCATGCCGGCTCACAATTGGAATGTATTTGGCAATACAGCTGCATAATAAAAACAACCATTATGAATCAATATGAAATTCCGGCAATGATTGAAGATAAAATACCTGGTATTTGCCCGGAAATAAAAAAGATCTCCGCTTTTGGGGATGCGGTTCAGATCATGAACGTATTAGCCGGCTATTCTAAAAAAATGCTTTCTCTACATAATTTACCTAAGGTTATACAATGCATGCGTTTAGTAGGCACTATTTATGGTAAAGGGAACCGCTTTGTAAAAAGCGCCATTGAAAATGTTTTTGTATTCTCTTTTTCGAGTTGGCAAGCCAAATGCAATGACAGGGAATGGAAAGTGATTCAGACCAAAATACCCGTAACGCTTTATTCCGTGTATGTTCAGCAAATGTCTACTTCAGGATTATAAACCAATTTATTAATCTCTAAATTTTATAAGTTGAAAATAAATGATATCCTTATCCGTGTAGCTGTTCCCCAGGATCAGCAATATGCCAGGACAATCGTAAACGAAATGGAAGCGTCCGCAAAAGCGAGGGGAACCGGAATTGCTAAACGTTCACCGGAATTGATCAATCAGGAAATCCGGGAAGGGAAAGCCGTAATTGCTGCTACGCAATCAGGCTGGGAAGACGATCAATTGGTATCGCATTGTGGCCTTATTGTATCGCCTCACTGGAGAAGAAGAGGCGTTGCCACGAAACTGAAAAAGAATCTATTCAGGCTAACAAGGAAAAAATTCCCTAATGCCAAAATATTTGGTATCACTACCGGCCTCGCAACAATGAAAATAAACGCCAGCTTAGGACTCAATCCGGTTACCTGTGCTGAAATTACACTGGGCATCTTATTCCGGGAAAATTGTAAAAGCTGCGCTCATTATAATACGCTGCAATCGACAGGGTATAAAAATTGCTTGTGCACGGCCCTGCTATTTGATCCTCAACATAAAAAACAAAAAATAAATCTATATGACAATCATTCTATTGCTGGCGGGTCTGACCTGCTTTTACCTGTTCTTTAAATCTATTGACTTTTTTGAAAAAATATGAAACAATGATTAATGCATTATTAATAGTCTCGATCCTGGTATTTATATACCTCTTATATGTGCTGTTGAAGCCAGAAAAATTTTAACCACAAAAATTGAATTGTACATGAATACTGAATTATCAGGTGTTATTGCCTGTTTTCTTATAACCGTATTATTAGCATATCCATTTGGAAAGTATATAGCTAAAGTATTTAACGGGGAAAAAACACTTACTGATTTTATGAACCCGCTGGAGCGTTTTATTTTTCGCATCAGCAGGGTGAACGCCGCACAGGGGATGAATTGGCAAGAATTCCTAAAGGCTATGCTGAGCATTAATCTGTTATGGCTGGTTTACGCTTTTTTTATGTTTCGTTACCAGTCTCACCTGCCTCTAAATCCGGATGGGAACCCTGATATGACGCCCGACCTGAGTTTTAATACGGCTATCAGCTTTTTAGTAAATTGTAATTTGCAAGACTATTCAGGCGAAACAGGCGTAACCTATTTAACGCAGTTATTTGTGATTACCTTCTTACAATTTGTAAGCGCTGCCACAGGAATAGCCTGCCTGATTGCTGTTTTTAAAGGCCTGAAAGAAAAAACCACCAACGATCTTGGCAATTTCTGGGTAATTTTTACAAAGACCATTACCCGCATCTTATTGCCGGTTTGTATCCTCATTGCAGTATTGCTGGCTTTCAACGGCACCCCTGCCAGTTATGCAGGGAAAGACACCATTACTACCCTGCAGGGTGACACAACACAGGTATCCCGCGGACCCGCTGCCGGTATGATTGCCATCAAACATCTCGGTACAAATGGTGGCGGTTGGTTTGGGGCCAATTCAGCCCACCCTCTGGAAAACCCGAATTATTTCACAAATATGCTGGAGATAATCGCGCAGGTGCTGATACCTATGGCAATGATATTTGCGTTAGGATTTTATTTAAAAAGGAAAAAACTGGCTTATGTCATTTTTGGCGTTATGACGGTTGGCATGCTCTGCTTATTGGTCCCCACCATAAGCACGGAAATTCATGGTAATCCTGAAATAGCCCGTATGGGTATTCTGCAACCTACCGGTGCAATGGAAGGTAAGGAAGTGCGGTTTGGCCCGGCGGCTTCAGGTTACTGGAGCATATTAACGACTGTTATTTCCACAGGTTCTGTCAATTCCATGCATGATAGCTCCATGGCGCTTTCCGGTTTAATGCAACTATTGGGTATGCTGGTCAACGCGTTTTACGGGGGGTGTGGTGTAGGGTTACTGAACTATTATATCTATATCATCATTGCAGTATTTATATCAGGATTGATGGTAGGGCGAACGCCTGAATTTATGGGGCATAAAGTGGAAGCCCGTGAAGTAAAGATAGCTGCCCTGGTTACATTACTCTCTGCCTTTATTATTAAAGGGGGCACAGCATTAGCAGCCTATTATTTTGTTCACCATCCTGATATAGGATGGGCGGTGAAGCCCGCTAACTGGCTTAATAATCCCGGCTATCATGGATTCAGCGAGATGTTGTATCAGTTTACTTCGGCCAATGCTAATAATGGCAGTGGTTTTGAAGGATTGGCTGATAATAATGCTTTCTGGAACATTACAGCAGGCATTGCCATGATACTGGGAAGGTATTTACCCATTATCGGGCCTGTTGCCATTGCCGGGTTACTGGCCAATAAAAAATATATTCCCGAATCAGCAGGCACATTGAAAGCAGACTCTGCAACCTTTGGCATCATGACGTTCGCTGTTATTCTCATCATCACCGCGCTGTCTTATTTCCCCCCTTTAGTGGTTGGGCCGATAGCAGAATATTTAAAGCTTTTACAATAAACACGTTTATAAATTATTGTAATATTCATTGAACATTTAAACAATTTATATCAGGCAATGAAACAAGAATCACAAAATAAATTATTAAACGCTTCTTTAATTAAGGAAGCCATAAAGCAATCTTTTATAAAACTAAAGCCGGGCGTTATGATGAAAAACCCGGTCATGTTCACCGTTTACATTGGTACTATTATTATGCTGGGCGTATGTTGCTGGATCATGGCCGGGGAGCAATCGCAGGGCAGCTTGGCGTATAATATTACCATTTTTGTTATTTTATTTATAACAGTATTATTTGCCAACTTTGCCGAAGCTATAGCAGAAGCAAGGGGCAGAGCCCAGGCAAATAGCTTGCGGAAAACAAGAGAAGATACCCCGGCAAAAAAAGTTTTCCTTGTAGGAGAAATGTATGTAAACGAGGTAAAAACCGTTCCCTCTTCACAACTTCAGAAAGGTGATCTTTTTATATGTGAAACGGGAGACATTATTCCTATTGACGGGGAGATCATTGAAGGGCTCGCCACTATTGATGAAAGTGCGATCACGGGCGAATCAGCCCCGGTAATCCGTGAAGCAGGCGGTGACAAAAGTTCCGTAACAGGCGGCACCAAGGTGTTGAGCGATCATATAAAAGTTAAGGTAACCACCGATCCCGGAGAAAGCTTTTTGGATAAAATGATTGCATTGGTAGAAGGTGCCAGCCGTCAAAAAACGCCTAATGAAATTGCGCTTACAATTTTGCTGGCCTGTTTTACATTAATTTTTCTCATCGTTTGCGTTACGCTGAAGCCCTTCGCCGATTATGCCAATACGCCCATTACTATTGCAGCATTTGTTTCACTATACGTGTGTCTTATACCTACTACAATTGGAGGTTTGTTAAGCGCTATAGGTATTGCAGGAATGGATAGGGCGTTAAAGGCCAACGTAATTACTAAAAGCGGTAAAGCCGTTGAAACAGCAGGTGATCTTGATACCTTACTACTTGATAAAACAGGTACAATTACCATTGGTAACCGAAAGGCGACCCATTTTTTCCCCGCTAATGATGTGGAAGAAAAGCATTTTATAAGATGCGCGGTACTCAGCTCTTTAGCCGATGAAACACCGGAAGGCAAATCGATTGTGGAACTTGCGGCAATTGATACCGCTACTTTAAAAATTGAAAGACCGCAATTTGTTCCTTTTACAGCTGAAACAAGAAGCTCGGGCATCAATTATGACACTGTACGCATCCGCAAAGGTGCAGTGGATGCTATAAAAAAAATGAGCGATAAAGCAGGTTATGATTTCCCTGAAGAAATAGCTGAGAAAGTAAAAGAAATTTCAAATAACGGAGGCACACCGCTGGTAGTTGCAGAAAACGACAGAGTAATTGGCGTAATTGAATTGCAGGATATTATTAAACCCGGCATCCGGGAACGCTTTCAGCGTTTACGCAGAATGGGTGTAAAAACAGTGATGGTTACGGGCGATAATCCCTTAACTGCCAAATATATTGCCGATAAAGCAGGTGTAGATGACTTTATAGCAGAGGCCAGGCCTGAAGACAAAATGGATTATATTAAAAAAGAGCAGGAAGGTGGTAAACTGGTAGCGATGATGGGCGATGGCACCAATGATGCCCCTGCGCTGGCCCATGCAGATGTGGGCGTTGCAATGAATAGTGGTACACAAGCCGCAAAAGAAGCCGGTAATATGGTTGATTTAGATAATGACCCTACCAAGCTTATTGAAATTGTAGAAATCGGTAAGCAGTTATTAATGACAAGAGGCACACTGACTACTTTTTCTATTGCCAATGACGTAGCTAAATATTTTGCAATTGTGCCGGCTTTATTCATCGCTTCCATGCCTACTTTACAGGCTTTAAATATCATGCATCTTACCAGTCCGCAGAGTGCCATCCTTTCTGCGGTTATCTTTAACGCTATTATTATACCGATCCTCATCCCGCTCGCTTTAAAAGGAGTGGCCTACAAGCCGATCGGGGCAAGTGCGTTGCTGCGCAGGAATCTGCTGATCTATGGATTAGGTGGTGTTATAGTGCCCTTTATCGGGATAAAATTAATTGATATGGTGCTCGCACTTTTTATGTAGTAAAAAAATAACGCAAAAAATGAAAAAATATATTTTTCCCTCTTTAATGTTAACCCTGATCTTTATTATACTATGTGCTGTTTTGTATCCATTGCTGATTGCAGGAGTCGGCAGGTTAACACCAGGCGGTGGCGATGGTGAAAAATTAAGTGTGAACGGAAAAGTAGTTGGGTACGCCAATATTGGACAGAAATTCACAGCTGACAACTATTTCTGGAGCCGCCCCTCCGCAGTCAATTATAATGCTGCCGGCAGCGCCGGTAGTAACAAAGGGCCTTCTAACCCGCATTACCTCAAAGAGGTTCAGGCAAAAACAGATACGTTCCTGGCGCATAACCCGGGAGTTGAGAAAACGGCTATACCTGCAGAACTGGTAACCAGTTCGGGCAGTGGTTTAGATCCCGATCTGTCGCCGGCAGCTGCTTTCATACAAGTGCCTCGTGTAGCAAGGGCACGCAACCTGCCGGAAAGCCGGGTTCAAATGCTGGTACAGGCCCATATTCAAAAACCTCTTTTGGGATTATTCGGGCCGGCTAAAGTCAATGTTCTAAAATTAAATATTGCACTGGATAACATAAAGTAAAAAACAGCTTTTCATCAAAAAAAATTAGCCCTTACAATTATGCGATACATTTTTCTGACAGTAGCATTACTGTCAACAAGAGCTCTATGGGCACAAAATGACAGCACTGCACAACACTCCCTGTCAATCAGCGGTTATGCAGATGTATATTATGCCTACGATTTTAACAAACCAGCCAATCATATTATTGCGCCGTTCCTGTACAATTACAACCGCCATAATACATTTAATGTAAACCTGGCAATGATCAAAGCAAGTTATAACAGGGAGCGGGTGCGGGGAAACATCGCCCTGATGGCCGGAACATATACAAACGATAATATGACCAATGAAAAAGGCGCGCTTAAAAATATTTATGAAGCGGATGCAGGTGTAAAGATTGTAAAAAATAAAAATCTGTGGATAGATGCGGGTATCCTACCCTCTCATATTGGATGGGAAAGCGCCATAGGAAAAGATGGTCCGACCCTAACCCGCAGTATTGCCGCGGAAAACTCTCCTTATTTTGAAACCGGTGCACGTTTATCCTATACTACTGATAATGGTAAATGGTACATAGCAGCCTTAGCTTTAAACGGGTGGCAGCGCATTGAACGTCCTGATGGGAACAATTCCATTGCCTTTGGTCATCAGGTCATTTTTAAACCCAATGCCAGTATAACAATCAACAGCAGCTCCTTTATTGGCAATGACAAGCCGGACAGCATTCGCCAGATGCGTTATTTCCACGATTTGTACGGGCAACTGCAGCTTTCAAAGCATTTCGCATTAACTTTGGGATTGGATGCAGGAGCTGAACAGCAGTTTAAAAACAGTGACCGTTATAACACCTGGTACAGTGCCGTTGCTATAGCTGCCTATACGCTTAACAACTGGAACATAGCCTTGCGTGGCGAGTATTACCAGGATCCCCGGGGCGTTATCATCCCTGTAGCAACAGCCAACGGGTTTAAAACCTGGGGATATTCCCTGAATGTGGACAGAAGAATTACCGGCAATTTTCTCTGGCGGGTAGAAGCAAGGGCCTTTAACAGTAAAGACAAGCTATTTTTGCAAAACAATCAACCAACATATAATAAATTTCTTATAACCAGTTCACTTGCGTTTTCTTTTTAACAGCATAGCATTATGGACTCAGCAGAAGATTTTTTACAGCTCATCCGGAAAAGCAAACGGGGCCGGTTCAAGCTCTATATAGGCATGAGCGCCGGCGTGGGAAAAACATACCGGATGTTGCAGGAGGCGCATACGCTTTTGAGAAACGGCATTGATGTACGCATCGGGTATATTGAAACCCATAACAGGGAAGAAACAAAAGCGCTGGTAAAGGGGATCCCCGAAGTTCCCCGGCGGCGGCTGTTTTATAAAGGAAAGGAGCTGGAAGAAATGGACACTGACGCCATCATAAACCTGCGGCCCGAAATTGTGCTGGTAGATGAGCTGGCCCATACCAATATTGAGGGCAGCCGCAATGCAAAGCGCTGGCAGGATGTACGCGATCTCCTTGATGCCGGTATTAACGTAATATCAGCGGTAAACATCCAGCATATTGAAAGTCTGCACGAGGACGTTCTTGCAATAACCGGTGTAAATGTAACAGAGCGCATCCCGGACAGCCTTATTAAGGAAGCCGATGATGTGGTAAATATTGATCTGCCATCTGACGAGCTGATCACCCGTTTAAAAGAAGGGAAAATTTATAAGGCCGATAAGATCCAATCGGCAATCAGCAATTTCTTCAGGCATGAGAACATCCTTCAGCTAAGGGAACTGGCGTTAAAGGAAGTTGCCTCTGCCGTAGAGCGCAAGGTTGAAACCGAGATCGTAAAGTTGCCTGTTCAGCAGGAACGGTTCCTTGCCTGCATCAGCAGCAACGAGGCTACGGCAAAGACCGTCATCCGTAAAACCGCGCGCCTGGCCAACTATTATCACAGCAAATGGTATGTGCTGTATGTAGAAACATCTGCAGAAAGCGCCGATAAGATCCAGTTAAACAAGCAGCGGTATCTTATCAATAATTTCCAGCTGGCAACAGAGCTGGGCGCGGAAATCATCAAAATAAAGGAGGATCGGATATCTGCCGCCATTGTGGAGCAGGCAGAAGAGCGGAAAATAACCACCATCTGCATCGGCAAACCCCATTTAAGCCTGTTCCAGATCATTGGCGCCACCAATGTGTTTAATAATCTTTTAAAAAAATTGAGCAATAGTCATATTGATCTGGTCATACTTAGTTAAGCGGGTGCGAATCTGCAGCTATTAAAACAAAAGCAAATGCGCATTAAAACAAAATTGATACTGGGTTTGGGAGCCCTCTTTATACTGATCGCATTTCTGGCTATTTTATCCAGCGTGTATGTAAACAGACTTTCATCGGACACCAAGAACATACTGGTTTCCAACTATAACTCTGTTGCTTACTCCCGCGAAATGTTGCTGGCCCTGGATGAAGACGTACGTCTGCCCCAGGCACGTGCCAAATTTGAGAGCAACCTCAAAATGCAGCAAAAAAACATTACAGAGCCCACTGAGCGGCTGGCCACAGATCACCTGCAGCAGGATTTTAACTCTATTACAGCCGGTAATACAACAACGGCCATGTTGACAAAGATCAGAAAGGACCTGGCCGATATTATGCTGGTGAACATGGAGGCCATTCAGCGGAAAAGCAAAATTGCCACAGAAACTGCGGAAAAGGCCATTGTATGGATCGCAGTAGCAGGCACATTATGCTTCATTATATCCTTTACGTTACTGCTGAACCTGCCGGCTTCAATTGCAGGTCCGATAGATGAGCTTACAAAAAGCATCCAGAGCATTGCAGCCGAAAATTACTCCAAACGGGTAACCTTTAACCGGCCGGATGAATTTGGCGATATGGCCAATGCCTTTAACACAATGGCACAAAAACTGGAACAATACAATAACAGCAATCTTGCAAGGTTAATGACGGAAAAACAGCGGGTAGAAACACTGATTGAGAATATTCATGAGCCTGTGATTGGCCTGGACGAAAATAAAAAGGTGCTTTTCATGAACGAAGAGGCCTACAAGATTACCAATACCCGGCCGGAAGAGGTGATTGGCAAACAGGTGCAGGATCTTGCAATCAAAAACGATCTCATCCGCATGCTCATCAGGGACTTCTTTGAGCCTTCTGGTACAAATGAACCTTTAAAGATATATGCAGATAACAAAGAAAGCTATTTTGACAAAGCGATCATCCCGATCAATGCCGTTCCTGTTGGAGACAAAAAGCCACAGCACCTGGGCGATGTTATTTTCCTGAAAAACATCACCCCGTTTAAAGAACTGGATTATGCAAAAACTAACTTCATAGCAACTGTTTCCCATGAATTAAAAACGCCGATATCCTCCATTAAAATGAGCTCTCAGCTACTGGAGAACCCGGGGGTCGGAACACTGAATAATGAGCAAAAAGAGCTGGTGGAAAGCATACAGGATGATGCAGAGCGCCTGCTAAAGATAACAAGTGAGTTATTGAACGTAACGCAACTGGAAAGTGGCAAGCTGCAATTGCAACCGGTATTGAGCCGCCCGGATGAGCTGATGCGGAAGGCTATCCAGATGAATGAAACCGCGGCTACAGCTAAAAATATCCGGATCCAGACAAAGATACCGGAGCAGCTACCCCTGCTGCATGTAGATGCCGATAAAACAACCTGGATCTTCAGCAATCTTATTTCCAATGCCCTCAGGTATAGCCACGATAACAGTATTATTGCCGTTTCAATTACCACGTACGGACAGCGGGTGGTATTTTCTGTAAAGGATTTCGGACAGGGCATTGCCCCTTTTTATCTGGATAAGATATTTGACAGGTACTTTCGCATACCCGGTTCCAAAAAAGAAGGTACCGGACTGGGCCTTTCCATCAGCAAAGAGCTGATCGAAGCACAGGGCGGTACCATCAGCGTTAACAGTGAATTTGGAGTAGGCACAGAATTTACGGTAGTGTTGCCGGTATCCGGCAATACATAGTATCAGGATGCTGGATATTGCAGACAGAAAAGAGTAATCCGGGGCACCAATACCAAACAGGTAAGTTGTTTTCACTATCGTCTTTTTGGCTACTAACCCCAGGCATTTCATCTTATCCAAAACAAGTCGGGAGGCCGCTTTCTGCATCGTTTACAATAACAACAAAAAAGTGGTAAGTTGCAACAGGATCAAATTGTATGTTCTGGAACAAAGAAAAAGAAACCCAATCGCTTGAACTCAAAAAGCAATACCTGCAACAATGGCAATTGGAGCCGGATGGCGCTTATTTTTTCTCATATGCCAGCCTCCTGCAGCCTGTTATTTACAGGCATCAAAAGGCAATGCTAAAAATATCGCTGGAGGAAGAAGAGCAGTTCGGTGGACTATTGATGCAATGGTGGGATGGATATGGCGCTGCTAAAGTGTTTCAATATACCAGGGAGGCTTTATTGCTTGAACGTATTACTGGGCACCTTTCATTAAAACAAATAGCTGCCAATGGCAGGGATGACGAAGCCACAGGAGTGATCTGTGCAACGGCAAAGAAATTACATCAAACCCGCAGTAAGCCGCTTCCGGAGCTGATTGATCTGAACGACTGGTTTTATGAATTGCTGCATGCGCATGAAAAATACAGCAACCGGTTTATGACCAGTGCCGCAATTGCCCGGGAGCTTTTAGAAACAACAACCACCAAAACCGTTTTGCATGGAGATCTGCATCATGAAAACATTCTCTATTCTGATAAACGGGGCTGGCTGGCAATAGACCCTAAAAGATTGTATGGCGATGAAGGTTTTGAGTATGCCAATCTTTTTTGCAACCCGGCTAAAGAAATTGCCCTGGCGCCGGGCAGGCTGCAACTGCAATTAAAAGTAGTTTGCACAGCAACAGGCATTCCTGCCAAAAGAATGCTGCAATGGATCGCAGCATGGTCAGCCCTTTCAGGCATATGGATGCTAAGCGTGGCAGAAGACCCGGACGTGCCATTTACCATTAACCGGATGGCTTTAACAGCGTTAAACAGGTAATATACTGTATCTTTAGGCATGACCGATCCTGAATTTTACAACACCCTCACCCCTTCTGAAGCAGTTGCTATTCAAAAACAACTCCGAGAGAAGGTGACCCTTGACCCGTTTACAGGCCCCATCCGGCTGATCGGCGGCGCTGATATTTCCTTTAATAAGTTTGAAGAAACGGTTTATGCCGGCATCGTTGTATTAAAATATCCTGAGCTGCTGGTACAAACCTATGTGGTAGTCACCTTTACCGTAAAATTCCCCTATGTATCCGGGTTGCTGGCGTTCCGCGAGGTGCCCGCACTCTTAAAAGCCTGGCAGCAACTGGCCCAAAAGCCGGATATACTGGTACTGGATGGCCAGGGCATTGCGCATCCGAGAAGAATGGGCATCGCCACACATTTTGGCATTATCGCCGGTCAGCCCACCATTGGCTGTGGCAAAAGCCGCCTTACGGGCAGCTACCAGGAGCCGGCCAACCAGCAATTTGCCGCTACACCCCTCATGCATAAAGAGGAGCAAATAGGCAATGTGTTAAGAAGCAAGGCCAATTGCAAACCTGTTTTTGTATCACCCGGCTACCATGTTAGCATGTTGCAAAGCCTGGACATTATAAAACGCTGCGTCCGTAAGCATCGCATACCGGAGCCAACAAGGCTGGCGCACCTGCTCGTCAATGAAGAACGGGTTAAAGCCAGGGGAAATGAGTGATGAGTAGTGAGTTTTCAGAATCGAAAACCAAGGATCGAACATCCGGAACCAAAATGTACCATCGGCTATGGGACATAGGCGATCGACCATACACCAGCAGTTTTCAGTTATCAGCACTCAGCCATCAGCTATGAACGATACCCTATAAACCATGAGCTGTTCACCACTCCTCCTGCCCCCGGCCCATTCTCCCCTGAAACAATAGATTTTTCAACGGCTGCTGCTTATATTTGTTCCTCATGAGCTGGACGCATCACAAAAAGACCCTTATTGCTGTTCTCATAATCAGTTGCTTCTTCCTGGGAAGCCTGGTGATTGTGCGTTGCTCACATCCCGGCCCGAAAAGCATACAAACAGCTGCCAATACTTACGTGGGCGACCAGGCCTGCGTCAGCTGCCATAAAACAGAACATGACCAGTGGCTGTTATCGGATCATTATAAAGCAATGCAGCCGGCCAATGATTCCACCGTACTGGGCGATTTTAATAATGCAACCTATACAGCAGACGGCGTTACATCAAAATTCTTTAAAAAGGATGGAAAATTTTTTATCAATACCGAAGGCCCTGATGGAAAAAACCACGACTATGAGATCCTGTATACATTCGGCTACTACCCCCTGCAACAGTACCTAGTAGCATTTGACCGGGGAAGAATGCAGGCTACACGGCAGTCCTGGAACAGTAAAGATAAAAAATGGTTCCATCAGTATGCAGGGCAAAAAATTGCCGCAACGGACTGGCTGCACTGGACCGGCAACGGCCAGAACTGGAACACCATGTGCGCAGAATGCCACAGTACGGATCTGAAAAAGAACTATTCCACTGAAACCGATACCTATAACACCACCTACAGTGCATTAACCGTCAGCTGCGAAGCCTGCCACGGCCCGGCAAAAACACATATTGATTATATCAACAGCAGCGATTACAAAAACGGTGCCCACGTTGCGGGTTCTTATCTCAGGGCTCCGAAAAACAGCAACCAGCTATCGCAGATACAAACCTGCTTTCCCTGTCACGCCCGTAAAAGCAATATCAGCGCAGACCTGAAGAACAGTAATGAGATCCTGGATGATTATATTCCCGAGATCCCGACCACGGATCATTTCTATGCAGACGGGCAGGCCAACGATGAAGATTATACCTATACTTCATTCCTGCAAAGCAAAATGTATAACCGGGGGGTAAAATGTACTAACTGCCATAACCCGCATACCGGTAAGCTGCTGATAGCCGGCAATGGTGTTTGCCTGCAATGCCATGATAAAAAGTACGATGCACCCACGCACACATTTCATGCAGTGAATACGGAAGGGGCACAATGCAAGAACTGCCACATGCCCGGAAAGTTCTACATGGGCAATGACTGGCGCAATGATCATACCTTCCGTGTACCACGTCCCGATCTTTCTGTGACCTACGGTACTCCCAACGCCTGTAACAATTGCCATACCAACCGATCTGCCCAATGGGCAGCAGCGGCCGTTGTAAAATGGTTCGGGCCAACACGTAAATATCACTTTGCAGAAGACCTGATCCCCGGCAGCAGACTGGATGCAGGCAGCCAGGCGCATCTGATCAGGCTCATCAGGGATACGGCAACTCCGTCTGTTATTCAGGCAGCTACCCTGCACTATCTTTCCAGCCTGCCCGGCAGCAACAATGGAAATGAGCTGGTAAAAGCGTTCCGGGACAAAGACGCGCTGATCCGGTACCGTGCTGTTACTGGCCTTAATAATTTTGATCCTTCTGTATGGGGAGAAGCCATCCGGCCGCTGCTTACAGATAAGGTACGCGCGGTACGTATTGCAGCAGCCAACCTTGTGTTAAGCACCAATGATGGCGATCTGATGGCAGGTCTCGGCGCCGCATATACCAACGCACTGGCTGAGCTCAATAATAATGTTTTATACCAGACCGATTTTGCTTCCGGTAATGTTATGGCAGCGGATTATTACCTGAAACTGAAAAACTATGATAAGGCCGCATCCTTTTATCTGAAAGCCCTGCAGAAAGATGATCAGATGAATTATGCCCGCCTGAATCTTTCAACCGTCTATAATCTTAAAGGCAATAACCAGGCCGCCTTGCAGGTATTGCAGGACGCTATCAAAATTGACCCAAAAAATGACCGTATCTATTTCAATCTTGCGTTATTATATAACGAATTACAGCAACCGGGAAATGTAGAAAAGAGTTTACAGAAAGCCATCGCTCTTAAAACCGTTAACCCGCGTGTATATTATAATTATGGTATCCTGTTACAGCAAAAACAGCAATACCAGGCCGCAGCGCAGCAATACCTGAAAGCATTAGAGTTGGCACCTGCAGATGCAGACATCAACTATGCACTCTGTGTGCTGTTCCTTCAGCAGAATAATCCCCCAGCGGCAAGACCCTATGCCCAAACGCTCAAAAAATATTATCCGGGCGACCAGCGCTTCCTACAGCTCTGGCAACAGTTAGGGTTGTTATAAAACAGTAGTCAGCTATCAGTTTTCAGAAGTGAGAAACGAGAAAATGAGACACGCATCATCCGGCATCAGGAATCCGGCATTCAGCATCAGATGAACCATAAATCAGTTATCAGTTCAAAGGCCAGTTATCAGGCCCGAGAGTCCTGATAACTATCGGATCGGGATCAGGACCGGGAAACCAGCACTCTGAACCGGGTAACCGGCAGCGGGCATCCGGTAACCATCAAACATCAGGCATACAACAGTTCCTGTACATGCTTTTTCATGTTACCTGCCATTTGCTCTAATGGAAGATCGTCTGCATCCGTCCCGAACGGGTTTTCAATAGATTCGGCGATCAGCTCCAATGAAGCCAGCACATAAAAAACAAAAGGAACTGCGGCTATCACAAAATAGCCCATAGAAAAAACAAATCCTACAGGCAGCGTAACCACGTACAATACAATAAATTTTTTAATAAAGGAGCTGTAGGAATAAGGGATGGGGGTATTTTTAATCCGCTCACAGGCACCGCATATATCCGTCAGCGACTGGATTTCATTATTGATAACGATAAGCTGATCTCCTGTGATCTTCCCGTCTGTATAAAGCCCGTTCACATAACGGAAGATCATCGATGCCACCTGATTCGGGCCGTGCTTTTGTTCCAGGTCCAGCTCCGGATGGGCTGCGCTGTCCAGCATAAATGTGGTATAGTCAGACCGCAGAAAGCCCGAAAGTACCTGTGAATAAAGAGGAATCGATTTACGAAAGAAATGCCGGCTTCCTTTATCCGTTTTTGAAAGATATGCATCCAGCTTTATAGCCATTGAACGGCAGACATTGGTCAAGGCTCCCCACTGACGGCGGGCTTCCCACCAGCGGTCATAGGCTGTATTGGTACGGAACACCAGCAACAGAGAAAGCGCAAACCCCAGTAAATTATGCACCATGTTAATATTCTTCAGCCAGCTTTTTTCAGAAAGCTTCAGGTATTCCAGTTCAAAATACGCTATGCCCCAGGATATAAGCGCCATAAGTAACAAATACGGCAGCAGCTTTCTGAAGCTGTCTGATTTATGAAAATAAAAAACAGCCTTAAACCACTCTTTGGAATTGTAGATCGTCATTCGCTTTACCAATTTCTTGTTACCGCAAATATAATGAGCCCTGATAGCCGGTTGACCGGTTATTTCGTTTTTTGCTGAAGCGTTGCCATAAATAAGCACCCCGCCAGTGCGGCCAGAACTGATGCGATCAGGATCGCCAGCTTTGCTTCCGCAATCAGTACAGGATCATCAAACGACAATAAGCTGATAAAAACCGACATGGTGAAACCTATGCCTGCCAGCATTCCCAGGCCAATGATATGTTTCCAGCCGGCATTGCGGGGTAGCTTCCCTATTTTTAAACGGACAGCCAGCCTGGTAGAAATAAAGATGCCCAAAGTTTTCCCTGCAAACAATCCTGATATAATACCTATCCCCAACGGCTCCAGCAATCCATTCATCATTGCCGGCTCAAAGCGGATGTTGGTATTGGCAAGGGCAAATAACGGTACAATAAAAAAATTAACAGGCTTTGTTAAAAAATGCTCCAGTCTTTCAAGGGGCGATGCTTCTGTCCCTGCTCTCAAGGGCAGCGTCAGGGCAACCAGCACCCCGGCAATGGTGGCATGAATACCGGAATGATGGATAAAGTACCAGATAAAAAGTCCCGGAACAATATAGAACCCTATATTTTTCAGGCGCAGCCGGTTAAAGAGAAGAAGTAATAATAGAACCCCGCCGGCCAGCAACAGATAATTCCAGTGAATATCTGATGAATAAAACAATGCAATGACCCCTATCGCGATCAGGTCGTCCACAATAGCCAGCGCCGCTAAAAAAACCTTCAGGCTTGCAGGCACCCGCTTTCCTAACAGGGAAAGCGCCGCCAGTGCAAAGGCGATATCCGTAGCCATGGGTATGCCCCATCCTGCGGCGGTTGGTTCATTCCGGTTCAGTAAATAAAAGATCACCGCCGGAAGCAGGGCACCGCCAAAAGCGGCAATAATAGGCAACGATGCTTTTTGGGGAGAAGACAATTCTCCTTCCAGTATCTCTCTTTTTATCTCCAGCCCTACCAGCAAAAAAAATACTGCCATCAGGCCATCATTGATCCAGTGCAAAAGGGTAAATTCAAGATCAACCCATTCATTCTTCCACCCTACCGTGCTGTTCAGGAAATTTTCAAAAGGAATTCCCAAGGGCAGGTTAGCAATAAGCAGAGAAACTGTCACACAACTGATCAGCACAATGCCTCCAACAGAGCTGGAACTAAAATATTCCCTGAATGGTTTTAAATTAAATCTTCTGAGCATGATCTTTGAACGCTTTTAACCTGCTAAAATACAATACACCACAAAATTGCGGTGCTTTCTTTTATTATAACTGCACACTTTGCTCATGCCGTATCAGGTTATCAGGGTCATACTTTGCCTTTACCTTTTGCAGCCTTTCATAATTACTGCCATAATACAAATGTGCCCAGTCTTTAAAATGAATATCGGGGTAGTTCCTGTATTGGGTACGGATATTATTGCCTGAAAAAAGTGCCTGTACCGCCTCAAACCGTTGCAGCAGCCTGTTGCCCTGGGACGCCGTTTCCCAATACGTCTGCAGCTCGGAAAAATAGCTGTAGGCCCTGTGCGGGAAAGCGGAGGCTTTTTCTGCTTCAGCGTTCTGTATATTGCCGCCCAGTGTATTGATCTGGTAGATCATGCCCGGCGTGCTTCTTGTTATACCCAGCACCGCATCAATACAACCGCTTATATCATCAAAACTTTTGTACAGACCGGCGGAAGCATTTTTGAACAATACCGGCTGGCTTTCCGCGTAAAAAACTTTTAAAGCCTGCGCCAGGGGCGTGGGCCGGGTGGCCGTTTTTCTATCAGTCAGTTGGGTCAGCTGTTGTACTGCTTTCTCTACATCAGCACTATGTCCGGCTATATTGGTTAAAAGTATGTATACCGTTTTTGCGCTCAGCACCAGAGCAGAAAAACAGGATACGGGTAAACTTTGCGTGATCAGGAACCATTGCTCTGTAATATTTTTCATCCGGGCCGGGTCCGTTTTAAAGGCTCTGAAGCGGAAACTTTGCATAGTAACAGGCGCCGCGTAGGTCTTGAATTTCATTTCAGTGATAACCCCAAAATTACCATTACCGCCACCCCTGCAGGCCCACAGCAGTTCCGGATCGGTATTAGAGTTAACTATATTGCCTTTGCCATCTACCATTGTTACCTCCTCAAGACTGTCGCAGGTAAGTCCATACTTTCTTGAAAGCAAACCATATCCTCCGCCCAATGTTAGCCCCCCTATCCCCACACTGCCACAGGAACCACCGGGAATGTACCGCTTTTTTGATAAAACACTATCATATAACTGCGCCAGTGTGCAGCCCGGTTGTACCAGGAGCCGCCCGTCATTCATCCAACTGGTAGCTTTCATCGCTGAAAGGTTGATCACCATTCCTCCGTCATTACAGGAAAAGCCCTCCATGCAGTGCCCGCCGCTTTTTATGGCAACCGGTAAATGGTTTCGGGCAGCATAACGTATAGCCTCTGCTACACCGGCAGTATTCTTTGCAAGCGCTATTACTTCCGGATATTTATTAATGCGTTTATTAAATCCCTTCCGGAGCAGTTCATATTGCGCTGTTCCTTTCTTATAGAAGATCACATTTTCAGCAATAGCAGCCTTGCCGGTTTTGTACTGTGCCAGGGTTTCCAATGGTTTTAACAGCAATGCCGCATTGGCAAACGCCGTTAGCTTTAAAAACAGTTTCCTGTGGTATTTATTGCTCATAGAAATACAAGATACGCTTTTTCTCTTTTACGCCCGCGCTGTTTCGGCCATATTCCAGGATTCCTGCTTCTGGTTCTGCAAAGGCACACAACTGCTCCTGACAGGCCTTAATCACATCCACCGGCATTTCTTATCTTTGAGCACACCGTTATTATATGTTTGACTTCAGGCTACAGGTATTTCGTGCTGTTGCAAAGCGGCTAAATTTTACAAGGGCTTCGGAAGAGCTGTTCATTTCTCAACCCGCAGTGACCAAGCATATCCGGGAAACGGAGCGCCATTTTAAAACAAAGCTGTTTGAGCGCAGCGGTTCAAAAATAGCGCTCACGCCGGCCGGCGAGCTGTTATTGCAGCATACCGAAGAACTGTTTGCCCTTTATCGTAAAATGGAGCTGGAGCTCAGTTCTTTTACCCAACATCATAAAGGAAAGCTGCGGGTAGGTGCCAGTACCACCATTGCGGAATATCTTTTGCCGCCCGCCCTAGCGGCTTTTAAAAAAAGCTTCAAAGATGTTTCCGTTGTTCTGTCCGGTGGCAATACAGAACATATTGAGCAACTGCTGCAAAAAAATGAAATTGATTTTGGCATGATTGAGGGACAGCCCAAAAGCGGGCTTTTTAAATATACGCCTTTTATAAAAGATGAAATCGTTTTAGTGGCCGCTGCCAAAAACCCGATCGCTAAAAAGCAACAGATCTCTCTGAAAGAATTACAGGTTATCCCTCTTGCATTAAGAGAACCGGGATCCGGTACGCTGGAAGTCATTGCAAAACATCTGAAAAGCAGGCACATCAGGCTATCACAGTTAAACCGGGAAATACAGCTGGAAAGCTCGGAAAGCATAAAGTCCTATATCGCTCACTCCCAGGCCGCTTCTTTTCTTTCCATTCATACCATTTTAAAAGAACTGAACAGCGGGGAACTGGTTATCATTGATGTACAGGGGCTGGAAATAGAACGGCATTTTCAGTTTGTGCAGCTGCAAAGCGGCGCTGCCGCCATTCCCGGTTTCTTTATAAAATTCATCAATCATTACTACAACTTTAAACAATAGCTGGCTTATATGGAGGCAACATTTTAATCAGACCGAAAAGTGTCCCAAAAATGCAACGCTTTGTTTAGGTCTATAATGAATTTTACTTAAGTCCCGCATATTTAGTTGCAATGCTTTGTTAGGTCTGTAATAAATTTCATTTGCGCATTAATGTCCGGTGGCAATATCTGCGGGCAGGATCCGTTTCACGCAAAAATAAAAAGCAACAGCCACTGCCAGCAGGATGACACCGGTACCAGCCCATAGTGTGGTAAAGCCAAGATCACTGGCTACACGGGTTCCAAGATAAGGGGTAATAATAAAAGAAACGGCAATTGCCATGCCATTTAGTCCCATATAAGATCCCTTATTGCCTTTCCCTGACCGGACAGCGGTTATGGCAGCCATAAACGGGAGCACCAGGATCTCCGCAAGACTAAGAATGGTAATGGACAATGTAAGCGTAGCTAAGTGGTGATTAATGACCAATACGGAATAAGCAATAGCGGTGGCAAGGGTTCCGATCAGCAGTGTGGCGGCTGCCGACAGGTATTTTTCAGCCATATTCACCAGCAGCATTTCCATTACTACAATAATAAAACCACTGTAACCCAGTATATAGCCGATCGTTTGCTGATCCAACCCGACAACTTCTTTATAAAACAGCGGCAGCGTATTAAAGAACTGGAAAAAACAAACAGAAAAGATACCGCAGAAAACAGAATAAACAATGAAGGGAAGATCCCTGTAAGCAGATTCTTCTTTTATAATAGTTATTGTATCTGTTTCCTTTTTGCGCTCCTTTTCAATTTTACGGAACTGCCGCGACCTGGTTCTGAAAAACCGGAAATAGACCACTCCCGCGGCTAACGCTCCCAAAGCGTTTACCGCAAACAAAAAATTATAGGAAATGGCAGCCAGTATTCCGCCCAGTGCCGGGCCAATGGAAAAGCCGAGATTGATGGCCATCCGGTTTAATGAAAATGCCCTGGTCAGATTCTCCGGTTTCGCATACCTGGTAATAGCTACCGAGTTTGCAGGACGAAACGATTCGCTGATGATGCTTTGTACCAGTATGATGGCGGCTAACCCCTGTACCGTTGTAAAAAACGGGA
Source organism: Niabella ginsenosidivorans (assembly GCF_001654455.1). Taxonomy (NCBI): domain Bacteria; kingdom Pseudomonadati; phylum Bacteroidota; class Chitinophagia; order Chitinophagales; family Chitinophagaceae; genus Niabella; species Niabella ginsenosidivorans. Next base: position 1,734,322 of record NZ_CP015772.1, on the reverse strand, counting down.
GGAGGGCAAATAAGGGTGCACTTAAAAACAGGCTCAGCACCTGTACCCTGAACTCCCCGAAGCGATCCGTGATAAAACCGCCCAGCCATGACCCGATGACAGAGCCTATGCCAAAAAAGCTCAGTACGATACCAGAGTCCTTTATGCTGAAGTGCAGGTGCTCCGTCATATATACTCCCAGGAAAGGCAGTACCATAGAGCCAGACCGGTTAATCAGCATAACCACTGCCAGCATCCAGGCTTCTTTTGACAACCCGTTGAAGGAATTAATATAAATCCGAAGTATTTTCATGAAATTTGAAAAGCCGCAAAGCTACTTTAAAAAGCGGATTATCCAGTACATTTGATCTTTCAGAAAAAAGTATGCAAAACAAACATCCGTTTAAAGAAAAAAAAGTGCATAAGCTGCTTGCCCTGCAGCGCCTCTTTATCTCCTTTATAGTGGGAGGCATTGCCGGCGGTATAACCAGCTTTTTCAGGCCTCCGGTAATGATGGATATTTTAATAGGGTGGCTGTTCTTTTGCTGCTGCTATCTTTTAATATGCTGGTATATAATCTACACAACACCTCATGAATATATTGTAAAAAAAGCAGCGGTAGAAGATGGAGGCAGGGCCTTTGTTTTTATTTTTATTCTGATCACCTGCTTTGCGTGCCTGGCAGCAGTATTAAGCATTATTATTAATGCCAAGGAGAACAACCTCAGCAAGTATTTATGGATACCGGTATCCGTAGGCAGTATCGTGGCATCATGGCTGCTGGTGCATACCATCTATATTTTTCATTATGCGCATTTGTATTACCAGGATGGCGAAAAAGGCTGTGGTTTGAAATTCCCGGAAGATGATCAGCCCAATTACCTTGATTTCGCCTATTATTCACTCTGTATGGGTTGTACCTTTCAGGTATCAGATGTGAACACCACTTCCAAACAACTGCGTTATGTAACCATGTATCACGGCCTCATTTCCTTTGCCCTGAATACATTCCTGGTAGCGCTTACGATCAATATTATTTCAGGGCTGATTCATTGAGTAAGAAGAGAAAAGTTAAAAGAGAGATGTGAGAATTGCGTTATCAGTTTTTAGTTTTCAGTCACGATCCTCTTCCCTACTGGCCACTTCCCACTTGCTACCCGCTTTAATAAGAATTGAGCTATCAGCCCCTTCTACATTCCAAATTCAACATTCTACATTTTACATTTACCATTCCCCACTTCCTCATTCCTTATTTCTCATTCCTTGTTCCTTATTCCTCATTTCCCTCAATTCTCCTGTGCTGATAAACTCCTGGTATCTCTCCTGAAAAAAACAGGTTCGGGTATTTCTGAAGGATCAAAAGGATTATAAAAATAAATGCCCGCATCCCTGTATAAAGGCAATTGCATTTTTAAGCGCGTGGCAAATCCATCATAATTTTTAAGCGCATCCGTTGTCCAGGCGGCTTCTGCCAGAGCAGCAATACGCGGGAACACCATATAGTCCATCCGGTTAAAATTGGTCACCGTTTCTGTCCACAGGTTTGCCTGTATGCCCAGCACCTGTGCCTGTTGTTTTTGATCTGCGATCAGGGATTCTGCTTTATAATTATACACGTCTTTTATGGGAGCATATGCTTTTCCCCATTTCCTGCCCATCCGGTGGCTGCTGTCCTGTACAAAATCAAAATAATAAGGTAACCGCGGACAAACAATAATACGATAGCCTTTATCCAGCGCCAGTTGTAACTGCCGGGGCTGGTCATGCCGCCACCAGCAGATAATCGTTTTGTCTTTGGGCAAATTCACCGCTGCCATCTCATCCCATGCCAGTAACCCGGCATGCAGGCTGTAAACAGAATCTGCCATACGCTCCATAAAGTAGCGCTCCACGGCTTTCAGGTCTTTCAAGGAATGCGTTTGCATCAGTTTTTTGACCCCCTCATGCTGTATCCATTTATCAGAGCCAAAGCTCACTTCATCTCCACCCAGGTGTATCATCCCGGAGGGAAATAAAAGGTTTACCTCTCTTAAGATGTTCATAAGATAGCCATAGGTGCCTTCATTGCCCGGGTCAAAGGTAAAGTCCGGATGTTGCTCATTACCTCCGCCGCTGTACTGCGGATAGGCCCGGTTGGCAGCGGTTGCATGGCCCGGCATGTCTATCTCCGGGATTACTGTAATGTTTCGTTGAGCTGCATAGTGCACAATTTCACTGATTTCCTCCTGGGTATAATACGCTGCAGGAGCGGTCGGGTTCGTAAAGTTGCCCAACCCGCCCAGCAATGCCAGTTTGGGATAGCGCTTTATTTCAATACGCCATCCCGGTTCATCGGTCAGGTGCCAGTGAAAACGGTTGAGCTTGTAAAATGCCATCCAGTCCAGCAATTGCAGCACTTTGGCTTTGCCCATAAAATGCCGGGACTCATCCAGCATAAACCCGCGCCAGCCGTATCTGGGAGCATCCTTAATGCTCCATCCTTCCAGCGAAACCCCGCCATTGACCGGCTTTTGAAGACTGACCAGTTGTAACAGGCTGGAGATGCCATTGGTAACTCCCGCAACAGAATTAGCGGTAATGTTGACGCCTTTTTTTGTAATAGCCAACCGGTAGGATTCATCCTGCTTTGCCTGCTTATTTATTGAAAGCCGGATATAATCAGCATCTGCCGGCTTCACAGCTACAGGAATCTGTTTCAGGTCCAGCAAACGTTGCTGTAAGTAAGCACCAGCGCCTTTTAATTCCGGAGCATCTAAAATAAGACCCGTATATCTGCTCAACAAAAAGGTTTCTGCAGATCTGACGGCCTGAACCGGAGCAGGAATAACCGGGCATTGCTCCTGCCCTGCCCCGCTTAAATAAAGTCCGGCAATAACAGCCATCAAACAGATCTTCATTCTCATTGAATACCATTTTAGTTTTTACATATGCGCTTTCTCCAGCTCTGCAGCATTGATCTTTCCCGACTTTGTAATGATCTTTATTACAAAAGGCTGCTGGCTTACAAAGGTGTCAGGCAGAGTAATATCAACATATATATTCCTGTCAAGATCCAGTCCTATATCTGTGAATTTCATCTTCAACGAGGTTCCGCTCACCAGCAGGCTGGCTGCTGTTGGCACTTCTGTAGCTGATTTCGGCATTTTGATCCGGATCAGATTATTGACCGGGCGATTGAACACCGTTAAATACAAGGTATTGCCCTTTTGGGTAAAGTAACCGTAACTGTTGGGCTCCAGCGGCGCGTGTGTGACTCCATAAACCGCTTCCCCGTTCAGTTGCACCCATTCGCCGATCTCTTTTGCAAGCCGGTCTTCACCGGGGCTCATATTCCCGTTTCCATCGGGGCCAAAGTTCAGCACAAAATTTCCGCCCATAGAAGTGGCGTGCATCAGCATATCGATCAGGTCATAAGAAGTTTTGGTATAAAACGGTGACCAGTCTTTAATATATCCCCAGCCATTGGGGGGAATGGTCATTACACAATCCCAGTCGTTGCCATTCAGCCATTCATATTTGGCAGGCAGTTTACGCTCCCATCCCTGCTCATAATCGCCCAGCAGGTCGCCATTGGAATCAAAATGGCGTTTGCCATATTCGTCATTACGGAAACGGCTGCCAATGATCAGCCCCGGATGGGCGGCACGCAGGTCTTTTTCCAACTGATAGGTGAACGCATAAGAATCGATCCAGGCCTTATCCCAGGTGCCATCAAACCAGAACCCCTTTATTTGCGGATAGTTGTTCAGCAACTCAAAAAGCTGGTTCCGGGTATAATCCAAAAACTTTTGATAAGACGCTTTTTCCCCAGCCGTTTTTGGAGAGGCGCTCCTGTAGTCTTTATTATGCCAGTCAATAATGGAGAAATAAAGATATACATCAATGCCTTCTTTTGCATAGGCATCCACAATCTGCCGCACAATATCTTTTTGATACGGGCTTTGCCGGATGGTATAATCTGAAAACCGGCTGGGCCACATACAGAATCCGTCATGATGCTTGGTGGTAAAGATCACATAACGCGCACCCATTGCTTTGGCCTGTTTTGCCCAGCGCGTTGCATCAAAGCTTACCGGGTTAAATTGTTTGTACAGGTTGTCGTAGGTAGCCTTCCAGTTATCCGGAGCGGTTTTCCCGGACCAGGACCGGATCCATTCGGATGCTGTTGGCGCTTTTACACCGTTCCATTCACCTCCGGCAATTGCGTATACCCCCCAATGAATAAACTGTCCCAAGCCATATTCCCGAAAACGCTGCATGGCTGCATCCGTACGTTTGCCCGGGTGCAGGGGCCCGTATTGCAGCTCCCTGCGCTCTTTCGGTTTTTCCGGGGGACCGGTCCAGGACTGGGCCGTTGCGTTCATAAACAGACCGGATAAAAAAAATGCAAGACACCATTGTACAGGGATTAACTTCATCCGATTAATTCTTTTATGTTCCTTTAGCAGGCAGCGCGGCTGCCGGTACAGGAAAACGATTACAAAACATTTAAAATAACAGGGCAATGAGCCAGCCTGCAATATAGAAAAAGTTGGCGGCTGATCAACATAATACAGCTGCATTGCGCAACCGTATGCACATTATAAAGATGCTGTATCAAAAGAAAGAAATCGTTATATCGTCCCGATCGTTATCGGAAGGGAGGCATCTCTACAATTTTAGAGACTTTTCGGCTCCATCCCGAAGGCCCGGGATTACGCCGCCAATGACATGTTGCCTTATATATCGGAGATCAATCACACTTATCGTCATGCCGAGCGCAGCCTCTGCCGGCGGGGAGACCTCTCCGCTTCCGTCGAGGTGACGGTAAAAAACTTGTCATCGCCATTGTTTTTGCCCGCCTCCCGGCGAGTTACCGTATGCATATTTTTTGCTAACAGATCTAAGGTTCCTCCCCCTACGATTGACTACTGATAAGTTTTATCAATGACATCATTGCAGGACTTCTAGGGGAAGTTCCAATTATTAGACTCTGATTTTCTTGTTTTTTAACTCCGGAACACAACTGCAACCACTGCAATCAACCGGCTTCGGAGGGCCTCTTTTTTACGCAACGGATGTTTATCTTTAAACGAGCCATTCCCGTAAAAAAGCAGCGCAGTAATGACTGTACAACAGCCAGGCAGCGAAGTCTACGGCCTGCTCTTTCATTAGCATTTTGGGGTTGCTTTTCGATTGGGATCTTCATGTGCGCGGGAGACCAAAAGGCGGAGCGTTCTTTTGGCCAGGCCTTTTTGGCAACCTTTTGTGGCGACAAAAGGTTGAAAATAAAATAGAAGAACTGAAGCGCTGTCATTGTCCCATCCGAAAGTTCGGATAAGATAACTTACGATTACAGTCACTGCACAAACCTGGTAATATGAGAAAAAAGTTGAGTGTACAGGATAGCTACCGGCAGGCAGGCACCGCAAATAAAAAATCCGAAATAACGACTTTTGATACAGCTGCTTCAGATATAGCAACGCATACCTTGCAATTATGATCCGGCCTGATCAGGCTGCTCCTGGTACGGCTCTTTATTTTTCAGATCATTCCCCTTCAGGTAACCGGGCAAATTCAATCCTGCCATATTGAACAGGTCATTTAACGGGGGCACTGATTTCATCATCCCCTGCACAAAATTGGCGGTGGAGGTAGTGCCGTTTTCACCGTTACCGCCATCCCATACTGTCACCTTATCGATCCTGATGTTTTTAACCGCTTCCACCTGTGTGCGCACCAGCTCCGGCAGCTTCTCCAGCAGCAATAGCTGGAAGGCGTTGGTAGAGTCGCCCCCGGCAGCCTTCACTACTTTATCATATCCCTCTGCCTGCTTGGTCAGTATTTCTAATAACCCTTTTGCCTCTGCCTCCATTTTTGCATAGATCGCATCGGCTTCTCCTTTTGCCCTCAGGCGGATACGCTCGGCTTCTGCTTCTGCATCAATAATAGCCTTTTGCTTCGCGATCTCTGCCGGCACCACCACATTGGCATTTTGAGTGGAGCGTTCTCTTGCAGCACGCGCCTGTTCGGCTTTTTGTTCTGCCACATAGGACTCTTCCAGCGCTTTTGCAGACTGCACTTTTTCAGCAGTTATGGCAATCTTCAATGCTTCTGCTTCTTTCTCACGGCGCAGGGCATCGGAATTGGCAATCGTGATCTTTGCATCATTCTCCCCTTTTACTGCAAGAGAGTTCGCCTGCGAGGTAGCTATCCGCGCGTCCCGCTCTGCTTCTGCTTTACCAATGGATTCATCCTTACTTGCAGCGGCAATGCTGATCTCTTTGTCTTTCTGGGTGATGGCAATCTTTACATCCCGGTCACGGTTGGTCTCTGCGATCTGGGTATCCTTTTCCCGGTCTGCAATGGCTTTACCGGTTTCCCCTATCTTCACCTGTTCGGCCACGCTTACAATGGCTTCGTTGATGGCCTTTGCTGCGGCTTCCTTACCCAGCGCTTCAATATAGCCAGACTCATCCTTGATGTCTGTAACGTTTACATTAATGAGCTTTAGACCGATCTTCTTTAATTCGGTATCCACGTTCTTGGAAATATTGTCCAGGAATTTATCCCGGTCAGAATTGATCTCTTCAATGGTCATGGTAGCGATCACCAGGCGCAGCTGCCCGAACAGGATATCTTTTGATAATTCCTGTATCTGGTCGGGGCTCAGGCCCAGCAAACGTTCAGCCGCATTCCCCATGCTGTCATGCTCGGTAGAAATGGCAATGGTGAACCGGCAGGGAACATCCACACGGATATTCTGGCGGGATAAGGCATTGGTCAGGTTGGCTTCAATAGAGATCGGCTTCAGATCCAGGTAGGCAAAATCCTGGATCACAGGCCAGATAAAGGCGCCGCCCCCGTGAATGCATCTTGCGGAAGAACCTCCTGTTTTCCCGTAAATGACCAGGATCTTATCTGATGGACAGCGTTTATAGCGTGAGATCAGCGATACAATGGTGACAAATAAAATAATTGCACCTACAATAATTAAAATAAAAGGTCCGTCAAAATTCATATCTGTTGTGTTTAATTAAGCTTTGGTTACTATTAATGTCCGGTCTTCTATCCGTACTACCTTGATCAGTGTACCGGAGGGTAATGCATCTCCTTCCGTCATTGCGGGTAATTCATGGCTGGTGGTATCAGAGCTGATCTGGATCTTGCCAACACCGCTTCTGCTGCCGGGTATATTCAGATACACCATTCCGGACCTTCCAATAAGGGTTTCAATGCGAAAGGTATTATCTTCCGTTAGCTTCATGAGCTGCCGGATAATAAAAAAGAAAAGGATCACAAAGAAGATACCTACCAGAACGGCCAGCGCGATCAGGGTGGCTTTGTTGCTGATGCTGTTAAAAAAGGCAACACCCGTCCACCCGAACCCCATCAGGAAATTGATCAGGTTCCTTAAAGAAAACATCTGAAACGGCGCATGTACCCCGCTCAGGTCTCCGCTGAAATCGGCATTAATGCCATCCATATCATGATGGGTGCCGGCAAACGTAAGGATGGTCTGAATAAGAAAGATGCAGCTTGTAATAATGGCCACCCACCAGAAACCCTGTAATAAAGGTGGCAGCCCTTCTAAAAATGTATTCATATTTTAACCTGATTCATTAAGCAATTACATAAGGTGCTTATTCATTAACGAAAGTTTGCATACAAATATAAATAAAAATGGGGGGCTTTAAAAACAGGTAGTTATTTTTGTTAAAACATTTCAGAAATGCACCTGAGATCAAAACTTTTGTTCTGCTGCCTTCTCTTTTGCAGCATGGCTTCTGCGCAAACAACGGGGAACTATTATAATTACCGGTGGGAGCCCTGTAAGCCCGTTGTAATTGTTAATTTTTCCGTTAGTGAAGAAGGCAACATAGAAGATGTGTATGTAAGCACCTCTTTGCATCCTGTATTTGACGCCATTGCGGAGAAAGTCATCAAACGTTCCCCAAAATGGATACCGGCGCTGAGCAAAAACAGGCATATCCGGTCGTATATGAAACAACCTGTAACCTTTGGACAACAGGAATGAAATACCAGCTCTTATATTATTACAAAAGCGACTTTTTACCCGGCTATCCGGAACCTGTAAGCAGAGGTCAGAAGTGAAAGTCAGAAGCAGCCGGATCAGCAATGCCCTCTGTATACGCCCCTGGTATCCGGAAACCTGAACAGTAATTTATCATCATTTATACTTTTTTGTATAAATAAAAAACGTACCTTTGCACCATGAGTATGGAAACAGATCAATTAGTGCAGAATAATGCGGGCACAGAAACCGATGTAATTGAAAATCACGTCAATAGCGAATATAAGTACGGTTTTGTTACAGATATAGAAATGGAGTCCGCTCCAAAAGGGCTGGATGAAAATACCATTCGCTTTATTTCTGCAAAAAAAAATGAGCCGGAATGGATGCTGGAATGGCGGCTGAAAGCTTTTGCCCAGTGGAAGAAAATGAGCGTTCCCAAATGGGCAAATATTACTTACCCCGATATCGATTTCCAGGATATCATTTATTATGCCGCTCCCAAGCAAAAAGTAAAGCCTAAGAGCCTTGACGAGGTGGATCCTGAACTGATCAATACTTTTCAGAAACTGGGCATTTCTCTGGAAGAGCAAAAACGCCTGACGGGTGTTGCCGTAGACGCGGTGATTGACAGCGTATCCATTGGCACTTCCTTTAAGGAACAACTGGCAGAACTGGGGATCATCTTTTGTTCCATCAGTGAAGCTATCCAGGAGCATCCTGATTTAGTGCGTAAATACCTGGCATCAGTAGTGCCGGTTACTGATAATTTCTATGCAGCATTGAATTCTGCTGTATTCAGCGACGGGTCTTTCTGCTATATTCCCAAAGGGGTGCGTTGCCCGATGGAGCTTTCCACCTATTTCCGGATCAACGCAGAAAATACCGGGCAGTTTGAACGCACACTGATTGTTGCGGAAGAAGGTGCCTATGTAAGCTACCTGGAAGGGTGCACCGCTCCTATGCGCGATGAAAATCAACTGCATGCTGCCATCGTTGAAATTGTGGCAATGGACAATGCAGAGGTAAAATATTCAACCGTGCAGAACTGGTACCCGGGAGATAAAGAGGGTAAAGGAGGCATTTACAATTTTGTAACCAAGCGGGGCATCTGTAAAGGAATCAATTCCAAAATATCCTGGACGCAGGTAGAAACTGGCTCCTCTATCACCTGGAAATACCCCAGCGTGATCCTGCAGGGCGATAATTCTATTGGCGAATTTTATTCTGTAGCAGTAACCAATAATTTCCAGCAGGCAGATACCGGTACCAAAATGTTGCACATCGGTAAAAATACCAGAAGCCGTATTGTATCAAAAGGGATTTCCGCAGGCCAGAGCCAGAACAGTTACCGGGGACTGGTGCGCGTAGGTAAGAACGCCACCAATGCACGGAATTTTTCCCAGTGCGACTCCCTGTTGCTGGGCGACAAATGCGGTGCGCATACCTTCCCTTATATCGAAGTAAAGAATAATACTGGTGTGGTGGAACATGAAGCTACTACCTCCAAAATAGGCGAAGACCAGATCTTCTATTGCAACCAGCGCGGTATTGATACCGAAAAAGCGGTGGCCCTTATCATTAACGGGTTTGCAAAAGAAGTAATGAATCAGTTGCCCATGGAATTTGCTATTGAAGCACAAAAACTCCTGGCAATCAGCCTGGAGGGAAGCGTGGGATAAACAGGAAGGGCGTCTTCACCATTCAATCAGAAATAAACAATATCAAATCAGAAATAAGAAACAATGTTAGAAATAGCAGGCCTGCATGCAGGCATTGAAGGAAGAGAAATTTTAAAAGGAATAGATCTTAATATCCAGCCGGGCGAGGTGCACGCCATCATGGGGCCTAATGGTTCCGGTAAAAGCACATTGGCATCTGTGCTGGCAGGCAAAGAAGAGTATGAAGTAACCGGTGGCTCCGTAATCTTTGAAGGAAAAGACTTATTGGAGCTGGCTCCGGAAGAAAGAGCCGGGGAAGGCATTTTCCTCAGCTTCCAGTATCCTGTAGAGATACCCGGCTTAAGCACTACCAATTTTATGAAAACAGCGGTGAACGAGATCCGCAAGTACCGGGGGCAGGAAGAACTGGATGCTGTATCCTTTCTTAAAAAAATGAAAGAGAAAATGGCGCTGGTAGAAATTGATCAATCCATGCTGAGCCGCTCATTGAATGAAGGCTTTTCCGGTGGTGAAAAGAAACGGAACGAGATCTTCCAGATGGCCATGCTGGAGCCCAGACTGGCTATTTTGGATGAAACCGATTCCGGTCTGGATATTGATGCCATCCGCATTGTAGCCAACGGCGTTAACAAGCTGCGCACCCCGGAAAACAGTGTGCTGGTGATTACTCACTATCAGCGCCTGCTGGATTATATTGTTCCGGATTTTGTGCATGTATTATATAACGGGCGCATTGTAAAATCCGGCACAAAAGAGCTGGCCTATGAGCTGGAGGAAAAAGGATACGACTTTATCAAAAGCGAATTAGTATAGAATAATGTGTTAATGTGGAAATTTGAAGAGGCACTCTGCTTCTCCCATTTTCAAATTCTCCCATTCCCCAATTCTCAAATTAAACAATGGACACTATAACATATTTTAAAGAACGTTTTGAAAAATTGCAGGAGGGTACTATTGATTCCCGGTTACGGTCCCTGCGCGATGAAGCGTTTACGGAGTTTGAGCAAACCGGTATTCCCACGGTAAAACATGAAGAGTGGAAATACACCCGCATCAATGATTTTTTTAATAAAGATTACCACTTTACAACAGATCTTAAAGAACAGGAATTTAAAGCAGCAGATCTTCAGCCGTTTTTATTGCCCGGGCATGAAAATGCCAACAGCATTGTTTTTATAAACGGGCATTACCACCCGGAGCATTCTGTGCTCCGTTCAGAGGAACTGGAAATCATTTCCCTGGAAGAAGCGGCACACAACCAGTATGCGGCCGTTGTTGAAGCGCATCTGGGTCACAGCGCAGATTATCATAAGGACGGCATCAATGCATTGAATACGGCATTTATCCAGGAAGGTGTATTTGTGCACATTCAAAAAGGGAAAACTGTTAACCACCCGGTTTATATCTATAATATAACAGATGCACGGAACGGGAACATCTTTGCGCAGCCAAGAGCTCTGGTTCATATTGGTGCCTACGCACAGGTTGAAATGCTGGAAACGTTTGCCACCATCGGGGCGGATGAGAGCTTCACCAACCAGGTATTTGAAATTGCAGTGGAAGAAGGCGCCGTGCTCAATTTGTACAAGATACAGAACGATGCATCCAACTCCACCATCGTCAGCACTACCCATGTGCACCAGGTAGGCAAAAGCGTGGCCAACGTGGTAACCATTTCCTTAAACGGAGGGTTGATCCGCAACAACCTCAATATGGTAATGTCTGCCCCTTACTGTGAATCCAACCTCTCCGGGCTGTACTTACAGAACGGGCACACGCATGTAGACAATCACACCGTAGTGGATAACCGTGAGCCCAATTGCCTGAGCTATGAATTGTATAAAGGGATCCTGGACGATGCATCCACCGGCGTATTTAACGGAAAAATATTTGTGCGGCAGATCGCGCAGAAAACAAACGCGTACCAGACCAACCGGAATGTTTTATTATCAGAAAATGCATCAGTCAATACAAAGCCGCAGTTGGAGATCTTCGCAGACGATGTAAAGTGTTCGCATGGTTGTACTGTGGGCCGGCTGGATGAGGAGGCGCTGTTCTACATGAAATCAAGGGGCATTTCTGATGCAACAGCCCGTTCCTTGCTGCTGCGCGGATTTGCGCTGGATATTTTAGACAAGATCCATTCTGAAAGTGTACGGGAATATGTAGACCTGTTGGTAAACAAACGACTGAACATCGGTTAAATTTTGCAATTGAGTTTCAGCCATTTTTTAATCCGGCTGCCGGCGCAGCCGCAGAAACATAAACAATGATAACAGCAGCAGAAGAAAATAAAATACTGGATACAGCAACCATCCGCCGGGATTTTCCCATCCTGAACAGGACCGTAAAGGGCTATCCGCTGGTTTATTTTGATAATGCCGCCACTTCCCAAAAACCACAGGCAGTTATTGATGCGCTGGTACATTATTATACGGCATTGAACGCTAATGTACACAGGGGCATCCATACCCTTGCAGAAGAGGCAACTGCCGCTTTTGAAGCCACCCGCGATGCCGTGCAGCAATTCATCAATGCCCGGCACCGGGAAGAGATCATCTATACAAAAGGCACTACAGAAGGCATTAATCTTGTAGCCTATACCTGGGGAAGAAAGCATTTAAAGGAAGGGGATGAAGTGATCATTTCGGGTATGGAACATCATTCCAATATTGTGCCCTGGCAGATCGTATGCGAAGAGAAGAAGGCCGTATTAAAAGTAATTCCGGTAAAAGATAACGGGGAGCTGGATATGGATACCTTCCATCAACTGCTCACCAACAAAACAAAGATTGTTGCCGTAGTACATGTATCCAATGCCCTGGGCACCATCAACCCTGTTGAAGAAATCATTGATGCCGCCCATAAAAAAGGAGCTGTTGTGCTCATTGACGGAGCACAATCATCAATGCACCTGGATATTGACGTGCAGCAGTTGGATTGCGACTTTTTTGCATTATCTGCGCATAAAATGCTGGGGCCAAGCGGGGCCGGGGTACTTTATGGAAAAAAAGACATACTGGAAGCAATGCCCGTGTTTAACGCCGGGGGTGAAATGATCAAAGAGGTCACTTTTGAAAAAACGACCTATAATGAATTGCCCTACAAATTTGAGGCGGGCACTCCCAATATTGCTGATGTGATTGCCTTTAAACCGGCTATTGACTACATTCAGACAATCGGCAAAGAGACCATCCGCAGGCATGAGGAAGAACTGTTGCACTATGCCACGGAAAAAATAAAAGAGATTGATGGAGTAAGAATCATTGGCGAGGCGCGGAACAAAGCCAGTGTGCTTTCTTTTGTGATCGACCAGGTGCACCCGCAGGATGTGGGCATCCTGCTGGACAATAAAGGCATTGCGGTAAGAACCGGCCATCATTGTGCGGAGCCCTTAATGGCCCGTTTTAAGATACCGGGCACCATACGCGCTTCCTTTGCTTTATACAATACCCAAGAAGAAGTGGATATTTTAATGGAAGGACTAAAAAAAGCCGTACGATTATTAAGATAGAATAGCCTCAGGCAATAAATAAATAAGTATGCCTACGATATCAATGTTTTTTGGAATAATTATTCGTATGTATTATGCTCCTAAAGAACATAATCCACCTCATATACATGCTTATTATCAAGATACAACAGCCACTTTTAAAATCTCGGATGGTGAACTTATAGACGGTAATCTGTCATATAAACAAATTAAACTAATTCAGGCATGGATCGAGATACACAAAGATGAACTCTTAGCTGATTGGGATTTATGTCAAAATGGTGAAAAACCTTTCAAAATTGACCCATTAAAATAAAAAAATGTACTTATCAATAAAAGAGGTACAACCTCAGAATAATTTTCAACTCCTTTTGATTTATAATAATGGAGAAAAAAGGCTGTTTGACATGGCTCCTTATCTTGAAACAGGGCTCTTTAGAGAACTAAAAGATAAGAATATTTTCAGAACAGTGAAACCCTCCTTTGATACTATTGAATGGAGCAATGAAGCAGATATAGACCCAGAGATCTTATATAAAAACAGTGTTAAGATAAATTAGATGAGCACAGTCCAATCCATACCGGAAACAGAAGCAGCAATTGTAGAAGAGTTTTCCCTGTTTGACTCCTGGGATGACAAATATGAATACATCATTGACCTGGGGAAAAAGTTACAGCCGCTGGAAGAGCAGTACAAGAGAGACGAAAACAAGGTAAAAGGCTGTCAATCCACCGTATGGCTGGTGGCCGATTATAAAGACGGGAAAATAATTTATAAAGCCGAAAGCGATGCCGTGATCGTAAAGGGGCTCATCAGTATGCTGATCCGCGTCTTGTCCGGTCACACACCAGATGAAATTCTGGCAGCAGATATGGACTTTATCAATAAAATCGGGATGACCAGCCACCTGGCACAAACCCGGTCAAACGGGCTGAGGGCGATGGTGAAACAAATGAAGCACTACGCGTTGGCATTTAAAGCCCTTGATTCATCTTCTAATTAAAAAAGGAGGTACTGATGGAAGATTCAATGGAAGAAAAAGTAATAAAGGAGCTCCAAACGGTCTATGACCCGGAAATACCGGTAAATATTTTTGAGCTCGGACTGATCTATAAAATAGAAGTGCTTGAGGGAAACTATGTAAAAATATTAATGACCCTTACCGCGCCCTCCTGCCCTGCGGCGCAGACACTGCCCGTAGAGGTAGACCAAAAAGTAAGGGCAATTGAAGGGGTCAGTGACGTGGAGGTGACCATTACCTGGGATCCGCCATGGGATAAAAGTATGATGAGTGAAGCGGCACAGCTGGAGCTGGGCTTTTTATAAAAAGAACCGTAAAACAGGAAAGGTTTAATAAATGAAGATTACCGCACAGGAAGAATATGGTTTAAGAATATTGATCCGGATCGCCTCCTGCAAAGATGCAGAAGGCTTAAGCATACCGCAACTAAGCGAAGCGGAAGGTCTGACTACCCATTATGTTGCCAAAATTACAAGGGTGCTGAGGATGGGCAACTTTATACGCAGCACACCCGGCAATAAAGGCGGGTATGTGTTGGCCCGCCCCGCAGAAACCATTATTATTAAAAACGTGCTGGAAACATTGGGCGGGGTCTTATTTGATATCAGTTTTTGCGGAGCCCATAAAGGAAACATGCGCTTCTGCACCAATTCTGTAGATTGCTCAGCCAGATCGTTATGGCAGATATTACAATTAACAATTGATAAGTTGTTGATCCAGATCACTTTAAAAGATCTGATCAGCAAGGAAGAAGAGTCTGCCGTAAAATTTAACGCTCTTGTGCGCCAAAACCCGGTCCTGTAGGCCCAGATATTGGAAGATATCTTACATTTTTAGTTTTTTCATTTTTAATTACATGATATTCAATACTTTATTTTAAAAAAAATTTCAACCAAAATCGGTTACCTTTTTTAAAATCCTGTATTAATATCAAATTATAATTTTAAAACTAAAAAACAAACAGAATGAAAAAATTATTTGCAATTGCTTTAATCGCGGTATCTTTTGCAGCTTGTAACAGTGGTGAAACTAAAACTGAAGAAACTACTACATCTTCTGATACTACCGTATCTGTAACTCCGGCAGCTCCGGATACTACAAAAACTGTAACAGATACAACTGTTAAAACAACTACAGTTACAGCTCCCGGGCAAGATTCTACTAAAAAGTAATTTAGTTAGAGTAGATAGCAAAAAGTTTGCTGACCGGCTGATCTATTTCAGCCGGTTTTTTATTTTAACAGGGTAAAAAGGAGCTGTAACCCGGAAAAGTGAGGCTGTCTTCTAAAAAAGATTGTCATACCCGAAATTCCGGAAGATATGTCCCTTATTAGGCGCTTTATGAGACTTACCGGCTACTCCTGCGTTTGCCGGATCCTTCGGACCATCTTCTTAAGGTAAATGGCGGCTGTTGAAACGTTCCGGGTAAAAAATTATCCGCATCCTATTGCTGTTTTTTGTAATTTAAAGCAGCTTTTAAACCATAAACTCATTCAATTAGTTGCCGTATGCGCATCATTACCCTGTTACTGATCTGCACCTGTTTTATAACCAGGTGGGCAAGCGCACAATCGGTGCTTTTTCCGGGCAACTATGCAGACAGTCTTGAACACCTGGCAAGAGCTGCTCCCACTGATAGCATAAAAGCAAGATCCTGCTTCCTGCTTGCTGAATACTGGTGCTACACAGATACCGCTAAGGCCAATCAGTATTTGCTTGCCGGGGAACGGCTGATCAAAGCAAGCCCTTATCTGAAGGCGCTCCATACTTTTTATAAGGCCTTTGTGCTTTATGATATAGACCGGCAGGAAGCCGCTTTAAAATTTTTAGAAGCCGGGCAGCAACTGGAAAAACTGCCGGGCAGGGAAGCAATGAAATTCAGGGCCCGCTCCTGGAGAAATTACGGTTCGCTTCAGCAGTTCAAGGATAATGACCTGGCCATGCTGGATGCAATGATGAATAAGGCGCTGCCCATTGCACAAAAAGCAAACGACACCTTGCTGACCGGCTTTATTTATGCGGACATTGGTATGATATTCATGAATCAGAAATTATATACCAAAGCAGCGGACTTTTACAGAAAAAGCATTCAACTGTTAGACCTTTTGCCGGATAAACTGTACGCATTATTACCTGCACTGGACAACAGGGCTTTAAACTTCTGTTATATGGACAGCCTGAAACAGGCGGCATCCATTATTAACAGGGTAGGATCCGTACTAAAAAGCTACCCTCCCTCCGATTACCAGTTGGACCTGGCGCTGACCAAGGGTGTTTATTTAAGAAAATCGAAGAACTACCATGCATCCATACAGGTGCTCCGGCAGGCCATTCAACTGGCGGATTCTTTGCAGAATACCGCGCTGAAATTTAACCTGCTTATAGAGCTGCACAGCACTTATATGGCCATGAAACATTATCCCGAGTCCTTAAATATATTGCTGGACGCCCTGAAGACTGATCAGTACCATTACCTGGACGATCGTTTACAACTGGCGCAGAAACTGACTGAAACCTATGACCGGCTAAACGATGTTCCAAACGCCTATAAATGGATGAAGACCTATACGCAATTGCAGGATTCCGTTTATACAAGGGATTTTAAAAACAGCATATCCAATATGGACACCCGCTTCAGGCTCTCTGAAAAAGAAAAGCAGGTCGCTCTTTTACAGGCCGCCAATAAAGAAGCGGCGCTGAAAGCAAAGAATACCCGGCTCAGCAACAGCATCCTTATAGTGTTATGCCTGGTCATTCTGCTTGCTTTTGGCTTTTTCTTTATTACCTACAGAACCGGTAAAAAACTGGCACTCCAAAAAGAGCTGAACTACCAGCAGCAGTTAAAAGAAATGGAGCAGCGGCAGCAGATTGTTACTACAGAAGCGATGCTGGAGGGTGAGGAACGGGAAAGGCGGCGTGTGGCAAGGGATCTGCACGACGGGTTGGGAGGTATGCTGGCGGGCATAAAAATGAAATTATCAGGGCATGTAAAGCAACTGCAGTACAAAGAGGAAAAAGAGCAAAAAGAACTGGCTGGTATTATCAGCCAGCTGGATAATTCCGTATCAGAGCTTCGGCGCATCGCAAGGAATATGATGCCCGAAAGCCTTATCCGCTTTGGCTTACAAACCGCCCTGAAAGACCTGTGCGAATCCATGATGTCCGGCGATATCAGGATCAGCTTTATTGCTTTTGATATTGATGAGCAGATCGATCTTTCCAAGCAGGTCGTCATTTACCGGATCATACAGGAAATACTGGCCAATGCGATCCGTCATTCCCATGCCCGGAACATTATGGTTCAATGCAGCCAGCACAGCAGCCGCTTTTATGTTACAGTAGAAGATGACGGCATCGGGTTTAATAAAACGACCTCAGGTAAAAAAGGAATCGGATTAACGAATATTGAAAACAGGGTGAAGTACCTTAACGGAACACTGGACGTAGTATCTGCGCCCGACCAGGGTACCACCATAAATATGGAATTACATGTTGCAGCATAATCAGCAGTTAACCATCGCCATTGTGGATGATCATCCGATAGTGATTGAAGGCCTGAAGAACCTGCTGGCTTCAGAAAAGTATTTTATGATCATAAGTTTTACAACAGGCAGGGAACTGCAGGCTTATCTGAAATCCGGTATAGCAGATGTGATTCTGCTGGATATTGTTTTACCGGACATTAATGGCCTGGAGCTTTGCAAGGATATTAAAAAGAAAAGACCCGAAACCGTTATACTTGCTATAAGCAATCAAACGGAAAGAAGCATGATCGTACAAATGCTGCAAAACGGTGCCAGCGGCTATTTATTAAAAAACGCGTCTGCCGATGAACTGCTGGATTGTATTGAAAGAGGGATGAAAGGGGAACCGGCGCTTTGCAACGGAGCCAGGGCCATCATGTCCCGGCCCTCCCCCAATGACTGGGAAGGCATTCCATCGCTCACAAAAAGGGAAAAGGAAATACTGAAACTGATCGCAGATGGTTTTTCCAGCACTGATATTGCGGATAAGCTGTTTTTAAGCCAGCTGACGGTAGAGACCCACCGTAAAAACATTATTCAAAAATTTCAGACCAATAATATGTTTTCGGTCATAAAGCTTGCAATGGAACATAAAATGATTTAACCGGCATAGTCATAAGCCAATATCTGTTCAATCCCTTTTTCATAAGACGTTGTTGCGAATGGAAAAGCCTTATCAAATTTTGCAGTATCAAAATAATAATCCTGGTTATTTTGATACTGCATTTCCTTTAGTTCTTTTATCCGTTTTGAGAACAGGCCCGCTAAGGATAATACAAAGGGAGAAAGTGTAAAATATTTCGGCTGAACGCCCATTTTCTGAGCAATCAATTCAATGAATTGCTTACCGGTTAATTTTTCCGGAGATGTTGGCAAATGCCATACCTGGCCAAAAGCGCTATCCGTATTCCCCAATAGTGCCGTGGCTCTTGCAGCATCCGGGGTATAGGTAAAACTATGTATTTTGGTGGCATCTGACTGCCAGTTTGCACGTTTGCCTTTTTTATAGTTATCAATAACAAGTATATTTAAAATACCGTTCTTTGCCCCCGGTCCATAAAAATCTGCGCTTCGCGCAATAAGAGCTGTTAGCCCTTTTGCTTCAATTGCTTTGTTGATCATTTGTACCAATTGCGCCCTTATTTTCCCTTTTCGGGATGGGGGATCAATCCTGCTTTCTTCTGTCATATACGGTATAGCTTCTTTTGCATATAAATACACATTATCAAAAAAAACAAGTTTGCATTGATGGGCCAGGCAGGCTGCAATAGCGTTTTGCATAATTACGGGCCACTGCTTTTCCCAAACAGCGCTGTTATAAGGCAACCCCACTACCAGATAAGCCACTTCAGCATCCTGTAAGGCGCTCCTTACAGCATTCCTGTCTGTCAGATCCGCCGGAAATAATTCATCATCAGCGTTGACTTTTTGGGGTTTCCGTGCCACGAGTCTTATCTTGTCTGTATATTTTTTTAACTCGGCGGCCAGGAACCTGCCAATATCACCACCTGCACCTAAAATAACCTGCATAGCATATGTTTTATTTTACAAAGCTATTCAACAATGCAGGCCTTAATGATGATCCGGGTTAAGATTTCCGGGTGGTCAATAACCGTTTACGGATCCGGCTGAGGCTTTCGGGTGCAATACCCAGGTATTGGGCAATATAACGCTGAGGTACCCGCTGCAATAATCCCGGCTTTTCCTGAAACAGTTCTATAAATTGCTTTTCCGGAGAAAGGGATAACAGGGACTTTGTCCTTCTGATGTTCTGAGTTGCCACGTTTTCTACCAACATCCGGAAGAATTCTGCCGTAGCCGCGGAGGCTCTCATCGCAGCCACAACGTCTGCACAGGAAATAACCAGGCATTCAGTAGGTTCAAGCGCAGCGATGGATGATGCCGACCGTGATTGCCGGGAAAAGCTTTCCAGATCAGTAATGAACTCATGTTCCAGTGATAAATTGCAGGTGCGCTCCAACCCTTCTTCATTAAAAAAAACTGCCGCGCCGCACCCTTCATAATAAAAAAAACTTCGTGGGCAACACGGCCCTCTTCCAGCATCATTGCGCCCCTTTTATACTTTTTCCTGGAAAAAAGGGACAGGAAATGATCAGCTTCTGCATCGGGAAAGTCAATAAAGCTACGTACCGTGGCAATCAGGGGGTGCAACATGAAGCAAATATAAATGATAAAGAGGGCGTATCAAAAGTCGTCATTTCGACAGCCTCTTTAATCCGTTGCCTGCTCAAATGACTTCATAAAATCCACCAGCTTCTGCACGGGCATTATTCCGCTGATGAATGCAGAAATACTTTCGCAGCGCTATCATTGTCCCGCTCGTGAAACACAAACCACGACATCACTAGTTCTTTCAGCGTATTCTGCGGGAAACATAGCTTGCCCTTAAAACAAACCGCCCCGGCATAGGAGGCGGTTTCTTTTATAGTGCGTTCTGACTATTTATTACCGGCCTCAAATTTTTTCATAAAATCCACCAGCTTCTGCACGGTAGAGAGGGGAGTTGCATTATAAATGCTGGCGCGCATTCCCCCAGTGGTCCTGTGCCCTTTCAGGTTTACAAATCCATTGGCGGCTGCTTCTTTCAGAAACTGGTCATCCAGCTTGTGCTCTTTTGTAATAAATGGAACATTCATAATAGAGCGGTCTTCCTTTGCTGCTGTACCACTGAACAGGGCTGAATTGTCCAGAAAATCATACAGCAATTTTGCTTTCTCAATATTCACTTCTGCAATAGCTGCTACCCCACCCTGATCCTTTAACCATTCATACACCAGTTTGCACAGGTAAATACCATAAGTAGGCGGTGTGTTAAACATGGAGCCATTGTCTGCATGATTCTTATAATTCATCATGGAAGGAGTAAAATCCATAGCATTCCCCAGCAGGTCTTCCCTTACGATGACCACGCAAACACCGGCAGCGCCCATATTTTTCTGTGCACCGGCATAGATCAGTCCAAACCGTTTTACATCGTAGTATTTTGATAAGATGTCGGACGACATGTCGCCCACCAATGGAACATTACCGGTATCCGGCAGCTCATTATACCGGGTACCGTATATGGTATTATTGGTAGTAATATGAAAATAATCCGCATCCGGGTCAAATGCTGCCTGGTCCAGTTTTGGAATATAATTAAAGGTTTTATCTTCAGAACTGGCCACCACATTTATTTTCCCATATCTTGAGGCTTCTTTAATGGCCTTGGTAGCCCAGACACCTGTATTTACATAATCGGCTTTATTATTCCGGTTCAGTAAATTTAAAGGTACCATTGCAAACTGGCTGGATGCCCCGCCCTGAAGGAATAACACTTTATAATTGTCCGGTACCTGCATCAGTTCCCTGAACAACTGCTCAGCCGATTCTATAATAGCCATATAATCTTTAGAACGATGGCTCATTTCCATTACGGACATGCCGGTATGGTTATAATTCAATAGCTCTTGCTGAGCTTTTAACAATACTGCTTCCGGTAAAGCACATGGCCCCGCCGAAAAATTATAGACTCTTTCCATTCTTAATCAGAAAAATTTTAGATCAGTTGAAGCGCAAAATTAAGCATATGTATCCAGCCTATTACCTGGTTTCACTATTTTTCAAAAAGAAAAGCTTTTATTGAAAATTTTTCAATGCTTTCCGGAACAGCCTGCCCGCTTTAACAGGCGCTTCCCAGTTTAAAGGTGCCGTTAACCGCAATAATCTTTGAAACCGCAATGGACAACCCGTTATCAAGCACAATTGTGCCCCCGGGTTCTTTTACATCCAGTTCTTTTATAATCCCCTCTGCCCGTTCCCAACCGTTATCATCCACGATTAATGCAGCCCGTTCTTTATTCCGGAATAAGGTCTCCAGCATTTCACTGAAATCAGCAACGACATCCGTTGAACAATACTCATTCATACTTTTAAATTTCAGGACCCCTGTGAAAAAATCATTCTGGCTTTACCAGGCACCTCTTCTTATCAGTCAGCCTCAAACCTTCAATACAAAGCTACAGAAATCGCCAATCAAAAACAGGTCTATATTTGTAGCATCCCCATCTGCAGCCTACAGGCGCAGTAACAGTAGCTTATTGAAAATAACAGCCTTTGCAAAAAGTTGTTAGGAAGAAGGATAATGAATTGAAGCGCCAACACAAATCCTAACCGGCAATTGTTGCAATTTTTTAGAAAATAAATATGTACCTTTAAAAGCCCGGATTGTTTGTTCATTTTTCAGAAGGATTGCTATGAATATCTTTGAGACATTATACAATGAAGTAATCGGTTTTTTCGGCATCAGCGGCATTATTGAAATGGTTCAAAAAAATGATTACAGCTCTTTAACGACACTACAGGGCATACAGAAGATTATCTACCCGATCATTCCGCTGCTGCTTTTACTGGAAATTATCAGAGCCGTTGTATATAAGCGGTTCAAAATTGAGGATTACAGCATGCCCTTTCTGGTTTTTGTGCTGAACCGGTTCATTTCAAGGTTCATTTCCATTGCTGCGGTTGCATTCTGTATCGGTTTATTTGAAAAGTATGCCCTGTTCACGACCACCTTTACCTGGTACTGGCTCATCTACGGGTATATCATCTGGGAATTTTCTCATTTTATTTATCACTTCCTCGCACATAAGGTTAGGATACTCTGGTGCCTGCATTCCACGCATCACGCTCCGCAGCAAATGAACTTATTTGTAAACTTTGCGCATTTCTTCCTGGAAGCGCCCTATGCAGATGTGATCCGCACTTCAATCTGCATTTTGTTAGGCGTTAACCCCGGGCTGTTATTTTTCATCATGTTCATTGATGGTTTCTGGGGATCATTTATACATATTGGTGAAAACGGGCTAAAAGACGGCCGGCTTGGTTTTTTGAACAAGCTTATCCTTACCCCTTCGCATCACAGGGTGCACCATGCCAAAAATCCGTTGTATATGGATACCAACTTTTGCAATCTCCTGAACATCTGGGACAAGGTTTTTAAAACCTACCAGGAGGAACGGGATGATCTTAAGATTGAATATGGCATTACCCGGCAGATGAGCCCGCATAATGTACTGGATGCCTATTTTGGAGAGATTATCTGCCTTGCAAAAGATGTATACCGTGCGCCGGGGTTAAAAAACAAATTCCTTTATTGCATTATGCCCCCGGGCTGGAGCCATACCGGCGAACATAAAACGGCAAAAAAAGAGCGGGAAGCCTTCCTGGAAAAGGAGCAGACCAGCCGGGGCGAAGCTGTTCAATATAAAACGGAACCCGTCCGGGAAACTCCCAAAGAATTGTTTTGATACAGGAACGCAATTTTTCCTATCTTACTTTCAAAACATAATGCGTATCCGTATTTCAGCGCTGGCAGCTTTCCTGCTTGTATTTTACCCGGACATTGCATCCGCTCAAAAAGCCGGAGATGTATTAACGCCCGCCACAACCCGTACCACCCTTCAGTTCCTGGCCTCCGATGCCATGAAAGGGCGTGCCGTTTTCTCACCGGAAATAGACAAAGCCGCCTCCATGATTGCGGAGTCTTTTAAAAAAAGCGGCCTGCAACCATTAAAAGGGGATAGTTTTTTACAATCCTTTTCTGTTTACAGCGCAGCTTTCAAAGACCTTTCAGCCATCATTGATCAAAAAGAGGTTCCCAAAGACAATATCATCGTAATTACAGGAGCGCCTGAATTATCTGTTACGGAACAATCAGGTTATAAGATCGAATCTGTTAAAAGCGGAGAGAACTTTTTCCGTAAGGCAAGTGAATTGGTGCATAACAATAAAAACACGATCGTGCTGGTAGACGCCTCTTTTGCAGCCAGCTTCAAACGCCTGATCGTATTTAAAAGGATTTTTTTCAAAAGAGACTATTCTACCCTCTTTATTTTGGGCAATCCGGCAATGAAGACCTTCTCCATCAATGCTTCGCATACCATAAAAGAACGCCGGCTGGCAAATGTAGCCGGTATTCTTCCGGGAAGATCAAAAAAGGAGGAATACGTGATCTTCTCCGCGCACTATGATCATCTCGGCATCGGGCAGCCGGAGAACGGGGATTCTATTTATAACGGCGCTAATGATGATGCTTCCGGAACAACAGCAGTGCTTATGCTGGCGGATTATTTTGGTAAACTGAAAAATAATGAGCGCTCCATTATTTTTACCACGTTTACGGCCGAAGAATCCGGTGGGTTCGGTTCGCAGTATTTCAGTAAGCAACTGAACCCGGCTGCAATTACAGCCATGCTCAATATTGAAATGATCGGAACGGACAGCAAATGGGGAAAAAATTCCGCCTATATTACCGGTTTTGAAAAATCAGGTCTCGGTGCTATCCTCCAGAAAAACCTGAAAGGCACAGGGTTTGAGTTCTACCCGGACCCTTACCCGGATCAGCAACTGTTTTACCGGTCAGACAATGCCACCCTGGCAAAACTGGGTGTGCCTGCCCATACCATTTCCACTTCAAAAATGGATAATGAGCCGCATTATCATAAACCTGGTGATGAAATAGAAACGCTGGATCTGGACAACATGACGGAGATCATCCGGTCGATCGGCCTTAGTGCAAAAACCATCATTTCCGGTGAAGACACGCCTTCCAGGGTAAAAGAAGAATAGATTTGTATGCAGGTTATGTAATCTGTTTTAAAGCTGCATCTTACTTAAAAAGCAGTTTATGAAAATCAGTATTCCGAAGCCCTGCCATGAGCACTGGGACCAAATGACTCCTAATGAAAAAGGCCGCTTTTGCGGAACCTGTTGCAAGACCGTTATTGATTTTACCGGTATGACGCCCGTGGAAATTGTGACTTTCCTTACGGAACAGGCATCCAAAAAAATTTGCGGGCGATTTACGGATCAACAACTGACCACCGAATACGATGCCGATCTTCAGACCGCTACAATGCATATCGTACAGTCCGGATGGCCGGTGCTAAAAAAAATGACGGCTGTATTCATCCTGATTTTTGCGCTATCGCAGCAGATGAAGGCGCAGCATTCAACGGATGCTTTACAACCGGCTGCCGTTACAAAATTTACGGGTAAGGTTTTAGCCAAGCCAGACCCGCCGCAGAAAACAGACACCGTACCATCAGTGAGCCCTACAGAATGCCTTACCAGCCGGATGGGAGGCATAACCGTTACTTCAACAGAAAAAAGAAAAAAATCAAAGAAGATGCGAAAGAGCGAACGGCAGGCACAAAAGAAGCAGAAAACAGAAGCAGCACTGGCCGGTGAAGTGGTTGTAGTGGGTATGGCGCAGCAGGATTAGCACAATCCTGTATTACGCTGAATGGCTGTTTCAGAGAACTGGCCTGGTATCATATCAACAGTAAAAACGTCAAAGGCCGTATTTAATATTTTGCTGTTACACCCGTGTAGTTAAAAGGAGTGATCTGCCGCAGCTCCTTTTTTAAGTCTGCCGGAATTTTCAACCCCTTAATAAACGCATGGATTGCTGCTTTTGTAATTCCTTCCTTTCCTCTTGTAAGCGCTTTCAGCGCTTCATAAGGATTGGGATATTTTTCCCTGCGCAAAATAGTTTGAATGGCCTCGGCAACAACGGCCCAGTTGCCGTCCAGATCCTGTTTTATTTTCACCTCGTTTAATACCAGCTTGCCCAGCCCCTTTTCAATACTTTTTATGGCAATAATAGTATGCGCCACCGGAACACCTATGTTGCGGAGCACGGTACTATCCGTTAAATCGCGCTGCAACCGGCTTACCGGTAGTTTGGCAGAAAGGTGCTCCAGCAAGGCATTGGCAATGCCCAGGTTTCCTTCCGCGTTCTCAAAATCGATCGGGTTGACCTTATGGGGCATCGCTGATGAGCCAACTTCTCCGGCTTTTGTTTTTTGTTTAAAATACTCCATACTGATGTAGGCCCATATATCCCTGCAAAGGTCCAGCAGGATCGTATTGATGCGTTTGATGGTGTCAAAATGAGCAGCCAGGTTGTCATAATGCTCAATCTGCGTGGTATACTGCATCCGCTGAAGGCCCAAAACTTCATCAACAAATTCATTTCCGAATCTGATCCAGTCTGTTTTTGGATAAGCTACATGATGCGCATTAAAATTTCCAGTAGCTCCGCCGAATTTTGCAGCATACGGGATGTAGGAAAACAACCGGATCTGGTTTTCCAGCCGCTCTACAAAAACCATCAGTTCTTTTCCCAGCTTTGTGGGCGATGCCGGCTGCCCATGTGTTTTGGCCAGCATTGGTATCTCCTTCCATTTTTTTGCCAGCTCTTTTAAATGGGATTGCAGGTTTGCAAAAGCCGGCATCAGTTCCTGCTCCATGCTGCTTTTCCAAAGCAGAGGGATGGCAGTATTATTCACATCCTGCGATGTCAGCCCGAAATGGACCCATTCCTTCGCATCACCTGCATCTGTTTTTTCCAGCTCATTTTTTAAAAAATATTCAACCGCTTTCACATCATGATTGGTGATCTTCTCAATTTCCTTTATGGCGGCAGCCTGTTCTGTACTGAAATTTTCTATAACTGAGCGCAGGTGTTTTTTTGCACTGGGGGACAGCTTTAAAAACTTTTTTTCTGCCAGGAAAAACAGGTATTCGATTTCTACTATAACTCGATATTTAATTAAAGCGTATTCACTGTAATATTCCTGTAAATGTTGTACCTGTTTATGATAGCGGCCATCGATAGGCGAAATGGAAGTTAAAGACATAGCATACTGGTTCATAGCTAATCGTTCATGGTTCATAGTTAGATGCTATAGCATCCTTTCTGCACTTTGTGATCATCCTGCATTGCAATTCATAATAATAACTATTGAACTATTGGCCATGAACTATCAACTTATTTATATTTTTGCACAAAAATAAAGGATTTAGCGTGGAAGAAAAGATAAGAGTAGGAATTATTAATTACCTCAATACAAGACCCCTGTTATACGGATTACAACACCCACCCATTAACCGGCAAATAGAACTGATTGAAGATGTGCCCGCACGGCTGGCAGAAATGCTGATTAATGACCAGATCGATGTAGGACTGGTACCGGTGGCTATTACCAAAAGACTGCCGCAGTATTTTATTAACGGAAGCTATTGCATCGGAGCTATTGGGGATGTGGCTTCTGTTTGTGTGTTCAGCCAGGTTCCGCTGGAACAGGTAGAAAAGATTTATCTGGACTATCAAAGCCGTTCTTCTGTTGCGCTCTGCAAATGGCTGATCAAAAACCACTGGAAGATACAGCCCGAAATAATTGACGCACAAAATGAATCATACCTGAAAGCCATAAAAGGTACCACTGCAGGTCTTGTTATTGGCGATCGCGCTTTACAGCAACGCCCAAAATTTGAATACATCTATGACCTTGCCGGTGAATGGAAGGCCGCCACAGGCCTGCCTTTTGTTTTTGCCGCATGGATCAGCACCAAAAAACTCCCGGAAGACTTTATAAAAGAATTTGACAAGGCTAATGCTTATGGGCTAAGCCACCTGGAGGAAGTGATCGCTCAAATTCCGGAAGGCATTTATGACCTCAATAAATATTATTCGCAGGATCTGAGCTATACACTGGATAATGAAAAAAGAAAGGGGCTGGAGCAATTTTTAAAGATACTTTCTTCTCCGTCCTGACCGGCGTATTCCTGTTTTAGCGAACCATTTCCAGTTGTACCGGCCCCAGCAGCCCGGATGACATATACGGCGATTCCGGTTTGTAAGGGTTTATATTGCTCCAGGTACGCCGTTCCTGTTCCGGCAGCTTACTGTCGCCAATCATACGGTTCACCCAGGTATTCACCACTTCTATTTCCAGTTTATTTTCGCCTTTAACCAATGCAGCTGTGGCATCTACTTTATACGGCGCCGTCCAAACGGTGCCAAGGTCTTCCCCATTCAGCCGCACCGTAGCCATGGCCACTACTTTATTCAGATTCAGCAATACCTTTTCTCCCGGCTTAGGGTCCACGCGGAAAGTTGTTTTATAAACAGCCGTGCCTGAATAGTTTCTGATCCTTTCATCCGGATGCATGCTCCAATCCTGCAATTGTTCAAATACCACCGGTTGCAATGGTCCCCGATAGCTGGTATCAAACGTAACCGTCCATGGATTCTTTAAGATCAGGGTTTCATAGGGCAGCGGAAAATTTTTGCCGGTGGCAGGTGGCAATGTTTCATTTTTGTGAAAAACCACAAAACCGCTCTGATGCACATCCAACCGCAACGGGATCTTCATACCCTGAGGCAGTTGGGTATAATCTGTGAGCTTTTGCTGTTCGCCGGTTACGGCATCATAAAAATAAGGCTGCCCCCTACCTTCCCGGAACAGAGGAGTAAAATCAACCAGCGTGTCTGCCTGGTTACTGATAAAATAGATCTCTTTACCGGTCATGGAACGATGTGTATAAGCGATCTTATGAGAGGTGTTGCTGACAAAATCAGGTATTACCCGGATTGCTTTTAATGCTTCCTGCACGGTAAGACCGTTCATAACCGTTCCTTTGCCAAACGCAGCGATCTTTTTATGCACTCCATCGGCGTTTGCCCAAAGCGCTCCGGACAGTGCCTGCACACGGCGATCTGCGGCAGGAAAATTCTGCAGGCTTGGAGACCGCAAAGGAGCGGGGCCTAATACAACGGCTCCTGCTTTTACAAGATCAGTGATCTTCTGCAACAGCTCCGGCCGCATGGTTTCCAGCCGCGGCAGCACCAGCATACGGTAGCTCATTCCGTCCGGCAATACCAGCTTTCCGTCTTTTACACTGAGCCTTTTCTCAATCACTTCTGCATTTATATAATCAAACTGGAAGCCTTTGGGTAATGCCGGGTCGGTGACCCCCGTCATCTTTGGTGCGTCTTCCCCGATAAAATATGCTATATCATTTACCGGCTTTCCCTGCTGCAGCATATAGTTACAACGGTGAATATATTGAATAAATGCTTTTCCCTGTTTGAACCAGGTATTGTGCCGGTTAAATTCCGTTCCAAACCAGGCATTGATCCCCGGAAGCCGGTCGTCCGGCTGTTGTATATATACATGAAAGATCGTATTATTGATGCCTTCAGTAAACGACCAGTCGCCACGTTGTTTTAATAAAGCCGGATAACGCATAAAAGGTTGCCCTCCTGCCGTAAACGATTCCCCTGAAACACTTGTTTTACCATAGATGTGTGCAGCAGAAGATGCAGCCCGGCATTCAATGCCACCCAGATCGCCTTCTGCCCAGAATTCTCCGCCCACCTCGTCACTCTGCCCGCCGTACATAAGGAATTCGGAAGGGAACCCCCAATGGCCATAATTTTCCAGCCACAGGCCCAACCCCAGGCCATGGCAGGCATCCCGCAATCCGCCTACATAATCATATGCCACCTTATCAGCTACCAGCCGCCGTACATCCCATAAAAAACGG
This sequence comes from Niabella ginsenosidivorans, assembly GCF_001654455.1. Classification (NCBI taxonomy): domain Bacteria; kingdom Pseudomonadati; phylum Bacteroidota; class Chitinophagia; order Chitinophagales; family Chitinophagaceae; genus Niabella; species Niabella ginsenosidivorans. The sequence goes on along the minus strand of NZ_CP015772.1, from coordinate 1,705,212 downwards.
TCGCTTTGTTCCCTGCTGCCCACAACCCTTCCTGTAAGCACCGGCAGCCATTTTAAAGGATCATAGCCATATTTCTTTTTGAATGATGCAGCAAAGCCGTCCGTCCAGTTTTGGGAGCCGGTCTCATAGCTGTCGGCAACCACATACTTAAACGCTTTCTGATCTTCCTGCGGAATGCGGCTCCGGATCTTTCCTATAAAAGCATTAAAGTGTGCCGTAACAGCCGCACGGTTCATTTTATCTACATCGTATCCTCTTCCCTCCGGCGTGGCCGGCGCATTGGTAACACCGGTGGGCAGCATTCCAAAACGCAGAATCACCCATTTACCGGGAGGTGCCTTCCAGCTTAATTTCCCTGATGAAGATACCATGCTGGTAAGATCTGTTATCCCGGCCGGATCAACGATTGCCTTCTTATCCGTTACCGGAGACTGAGGCTCCCATTGATATTCGTTCCACAACGGCAACGGGGTCTGGTACATTTTTGCAAGCTGTTTTTCTTCAATACGCTCCATGCCTGCAGCACCCATTAGCCGGATCTCAGAAAAACCTGCCGTTCCTCTTATGTGGTCCAATACAAGACGATAAGCCATTGCGCGTTGTTCAGGAAATGTGACCACTACCGGTGCCCAGGGGCGGAAACCCACATTCAGAGCCGTGTTGGTGCGGTCATAAGAAAAGGACTTTACCGTTTCGTATCCGGCTGTGGTTTTCACCTGTAACAGCACATCCGCAAAAAAAGACCTTCCCGGTGCGTACAGGGTCAGCGATCTTGCAGTAAACGGCTGATTTGTTTTAATGTCAATATACACCGGTGTTTCTATTTTTGCGGGGAAATCAACCGCCGTCGTTGTATCTCCGTCAAATGCATGGTGTATAGCTATATGATCAACATTACTACTTACTTCACTCAATACTTTTGACAGTTCCTGCCCTTCATAAGCCGGTTGTGGAAACGCCATCACAGCTACCTGCTGAAAAAAAGGTATTGATGGAAATTCTTTTGTTACAACGCCCGGCCCGTCCACAATGATTTCCTGCGCATCCAGGTAACGCATGCTTTGCTGCTCGCTGATCCACGGCCCGCCGCTCTGGCTCCATCCGGGCCCGTTAAAAAACCCAATGTCCACACCATTTTTGGCACCGGCTTTTACAGCTGCAATTGTGGCTTCCCACCAATTGTCTGAAAATAATTTTGCGCTGCCCTGCTTTAAAGACAGTTCGCTTTCCGGAAATCCCACATTTCCTATAAAGGCCCTGCCAATACCTGCATCTGCCATGGCACGGATGTCTTTTTCAATTCCTTTTTTCGAAATATTATCGCTGATCCAGTAGTAGTAACAGCCCGGCCGGTATATAAGAGGCGGGTTTTTAAACGCAAGCGTTGCAGTAGCCTGCTGCGCAGTACCACAAAACACACCGGCCAGTGCACATCCACTTAAAAAGAGTTTTCGCAACATAGCAAAGCATTGTTATCATCAAAAAACTTTGGTTAACAGAAGCGGTTAATCCGCCTTTCAGAAACCCTGTTTATATTGCCGGTGAATATAGAGCATCATTCCCGATCAGCTGTCATGTACCGTCATGCCAGGAAAGTGAGCCACCTATGCATACCAGCATGACAGTGCATGATAGTAAGTCTTTCCAGATATACTATCTTACCCCCATAATTCCGCCATTGAATTTATTAAAGACGATTGCTATGTTCAGGAACGTTTCACTTATCATGCGCTGGATCTTTGCGGGCTGTCTTTGCCTTCCTGCCAATGCGCAGCAAACAGGGCCTGCTCTTAATCAATTAAGAACACAGTTCAAAAATCCGCCCGACTCCTATAAGCCCGGTGTGTACTGGTATTTTATGGACGGCAATTTAACAGCGGATGGTGTGAAGAAAGACCTGCACGCCATGAAAGAGGCAGGGATTTCCCACGTTATTTTTTTAGAAGTAAATGTAGGCGTTCCACGAGGAAAAATAGACTTTCTGAGCGACCAGTGGCTGGCGCTCTTTAAAGTAATAGAGCAAGAAGCCACATTACTTGGCATAGATATTACCTTAGGCATCGGGCCCGGATGGGCAGGAAGCGGTGGTCCATGGGTAAAACCCGGTCAGTCCATGCAGCACCTTGTCTATTCTTCTGTAGAGCTGGATGCCACAGCTAAAGGATCCGTTACCTTACCCGTTCCCGCTCCTGTGAAACCGTTTTTTGGAGAAGAGGCACTAACGCCCAGGCTAAAGCAGGAAAGGGATTCATTTTACAGGGATGTTGCCGTACTGGCTTTTCCATCTCCTGCGGAAAACACGTCCATTGATGATATTTATAATAAGGCGCTTTATTACCGTGCACCTTTCAGCTCCGCCAATAATGTAAAGCCTTATTATGCTCCCGAGGCAATAATATCCTCCTCATCCGCCAAGCCGGGTATTCCAAAAGCTTCAATTATTGATCTTACAAAACAACTTAGAAAAAACGGTACCCTTGCGTGGAAACCAAAGACGGGGAAATGGACCGTGATGCGTTTTGGGGTGCGCAATAACGGCGCCGTAACGCGCCCTGCACCCTTGCCAGGCCTGGGATTTGAAGCGGATAAGTTTGACAGTACAGCATTACAGGATCATCTGGATCATTATACAGGTAAGATCCTTAAAACAATTGAATGGAAACATCAAAAGAAAAAAGGCGGCCTTGAGAACCTGCATATTGACAGCTGGGAAATGGGCGCACAGAACTGGACGGAAAATTTCAGAACTGCGTTTATAAAAAAAAGAGGCTATGACCCCCTCCCTTTTTACCCTGTATATGCTGGAAAAATTGTAGTAAACAATGCTATTAGTGAGCGCTTTTTATGGGACCTCCGCAAAACAGCGCAGGAGCTGGTGCTGGAGCAGCATGCAGGCTTTGTAAAGTCTTATGCGCACAGAAACGGGTTGGGGCTTTCCATTGAGCCTTACGATATGAATCCTGCAGGGGATCTTGAGCTGGGAAGCGTGGCAGATATTCCGATGTGCGAGTTCTGGAGCCGGGGGTATGGTTTTAATACACAATTCAGCTGTATAGAAGCTACTTCTATTGCACACGTTCAGGGAAAGGCCCGGGTGGCAGCAGAGGCGTTTACAGCACAAAACAATGAAGCATGGAAACAATATCCCGGTTCTTTAAAAAACCAGGGCGATTGGGCCTTTGCCACGGGAATCAACCGTTTTTTTTATCATACGTTCCAGAGCCAGATATTGCCAGACACACTGAAACCTGGTATGACGATGGGGCCATACGGCATACACTGGGATCGGAATCAAACCTGGTGGCCGATGGTGCGCGCGTATCATCAATACGTTGCCAGATGTTCCTACCTGTTGCAGCAGGGCAATGCAGTTGCAGATATTCTTTACCTGACGCCTGAAGAGGCTCCTTTTGTTTTTGAAGCACCTGTTTCTGCCTTATCAGGCGACTCCCTGTTGCGGGACCGTAAAGGTTATAATTTTGATGCCTGCCCGCCCACCCTCATTGAAAAAGCAGTAGTAAAGAACGGGAAAATCTGTTTTCCCGGGGGCGCAGCATATGAGCTGCTGGTATTGCCTGATTACCCTGCAATGTCGCCCCGGCTTTTACAAAAAATAATGCTGCTGGTAAAGGACGGGGCCACTGTTATAGGCCCGCCACCAGTAACAGCACCTGGTCTGTCAGGCTATCCGGTAAGTGAGACCCGGGTAAAAAAAATGACAGCCGCATTGTGGGGGCCTCTATTACAGGCAACCGATATGGCTACCCGAAAATATGGAAAGGGCAATATTATATGGGGCAGCATTCTGAAACAACAGATGGATCACCTGTACTGCTCATATGATATCCTGGCAGGCATACTGAAAGCCAGGGGAATTAACGAAAATTTCGGCAGTGATCAGCCCTTGCGTTATACACAGCGAAGCCTGCCCGGAGCAACCATATTTTTTGTATCCAATACAAAAGATCAGGCGTTCACTGCTGAATGCCATTTCCGGGCATCCGGAAAAAAAGCAGAGCTATGGAACCCTGTTAACGGCACTTTCCGGCTCATAAACCCTGTTAAACAACAACAACAAATATCCCTGTCGCTTTCCTTTGCTCCCTGGCAAAGCTATTTCATCATTTTTACAGATGCAGCAGCAAAGGAGATACCCGGTACTGTGGCAACGGCTATTGTACAGCACCGGGACACATTGAAGGGAAGCTGGAACGTTTCCTTCGATCCTAAATGGGGCGGCCCTTCACAAATTACCTTTAACCAGCTCTCTGACTGGAAGCTCAACAGTAATGAAGGGATAAAATATTATTCCGGAACCGCTGTTTACCGGAAAACATTTGATGCGCCTTCCATGCCGGGTAAGAACAGCAATATATATCTGGATCTTGGCACTGTTCAGCAACTGGCAAGCATAAAATTAAACGGTCATGATCTGGGAGTGTTATGGACCGCGCCATGGAGCGTTGATATCAGCAAATGGCTGCGTAAAAAAAACAACCAGCTGGAGATCAGTGTTGCCAATCTCTGGGTCAACCGGCTTATTGGTGATCAGCAGTTTCCTGACGATGGAGTTATAAATGGTAATTGGCCGGCATGGCTGCTTGATCAAAAACCAAGAACAGGTAAACGATATACTTTTACCACGTTCAACCCTTATAAAAAAGACGATCCGCTGATCAGCTCAGGACTGCTGGGGCCTGTAACACTGGTGTGGTCAAAATGACCGGTAAAGAATAACGCTTTATAAAAGAAATCTTTTTTTATAATGGTTGGGGGAACAGCCCATTTTCGCCTTAAAAATTTTAGAGAAAGCATAGGCCGATTCAAAGCCCAGCTCGTCTGCGATCTGCTTTACCGAGGCATCGGAATGCAATAATTTCATTTTTGCCTTATTCAGCTTCAGCTGAATAAAATACTGGTGCGGAGACATTCCCGTGTAGAGCTTGAACTCTTTACGAAACAGGGAGTAACTAACGCAAAAATCACCAGCCAGCTTTTCAAATGATATACAGGAATTGATATTCGAGTGCATTATGGACATTGCCTGGTTGATCACTTCCTCATGCTTATTCTTTTTATCAAACCGGATCTGTTTGGACAATGCAAACAGCTTTCCAAGCAAATGCAGCAGCATACCGGATACCAGTTGCTGATAACCCGTTTTTTCTGATTGTGTTTGTTCTATAACATCGGTAAATAAATTAATGATCGATTCATTGACACCGAGATGATAAGTTGGCGCTTCCTTTGGAAAGAAATGATAATTATAAATATTTTGCAGGATGTTTCCCTTACAGCCGATCCAGTATTCCTCCCACCCCGTTTCATCATTGGGTTTAAAACGATGCCATTCAAAAGGATACAGCATTAGCAACGTGCCCGGCTTCACAGGTATAAGAGGACAGCTCCTGGATTCAAACAGCCCTTCTCCGTTCAATATATAAATCAGTTGAAACTCATCAAAGATCCGGCCTTCATCCCATTTAAAATAATGATGAGACGGATGATTGCAGGGCGGGTATGCCTGCGCCTTTTCTATACGGGTACAACCAACGTTCACCACATATAAGCCCCAGCTCTTGTCTACTTTACTGATCGGAAGGTACTTATAATAGTTATTCATATGCCTTCAAATTTATCAAAAAGTACAGATGAAAAATCATTTTTGATATTGACTTTGATTGTAACACACAGGACTTTTGTAACACGTTCAAAAAAGCTTTGCCAGTCAGTCATTTAAAAAAAACCTCCCTGAAGCATGAACCAGTCTATTCAATTAAAACGAGCTTCCTTATTATTGCGTGCCGTTCTTTTGTTATGGCTTGTTACAACCGGTTGTTGTTTATTACTCTCCGCCCAAAATACGAACATTTCTGGAACAGTAACAAGTGCCACTACTTCCCAGCCCATTGAAGGAGCCTCCGTAACGGTAAAAGGCAGTACATCCGGAGTGCTTACAGACAGTCACGGAAATTTCACCATCAGCGCCGCTCCCGGATCTCAGCTGGAAATTTCTTATGTTGGCTATGAAACCCAAACCGCAACTGTTACAAACAACAAATCTTTAAATGTGGTATTAAAAACGACCGCAGCACAGGATATGAGCGAAGTGGTGGTAGTGGGTTATGGCACACAAAGAAAAAAAGATATAACAGGTTCTGTTGCCACCGTTGACCTAAAGGCTACCAAAGATGTTGCCGCTGCAAATTTACAGCGGCTGCTTGTTGGGCAGGTACCGGGAGTGGCTGTAAAACAGCTCACCGGCAGGCCGGGGCAGCAATTAGAAGTAGTGGTAAGAGGGTTGAGCAGCCTGGGTGCCGGTAGTCAGCCCCTGTATGTGATTGACGGATTTCCAATAGGAAATTCAATGGATTATGGCATTAGTCCCAATGACATCGGAAGCATTACCATCTTAAAAGATGCTGTATCTTCTGCTATTTATGGAGCACGCGGCTCCAACGGCGTTGTTCTGATCACAACAAAAGCCGCCAAAGCAGGAGGAAAATCAATCGACTTCTCAGCAACTTATGGCGTACAAACTGTTCCCGAATCCCGACGCACGAAAGTATTGAACGGGCAGGAATTTGCACAGTTCAAAAAAGATATTTTTGTAGACAGCAAACGGTATTTTGAGAACCGGGAGCCCTCTATTGATGAGATCCCCGAAGACTTCAGGTATCCTGAGCAAACAAAAATCTCTACCAATTGGTTTAATGAGATTCTTCATAATAATGCTCCTTTTAAAAACGTTAACCTTACCTACAGCGATGGCCAGGGTGATACCAAGTCGTTATTCTCTGTCAGCTATTTTAAACAGGATGGAGTTATAAAAAACACCGATTTTGAACAGTTTTCTGCCCACAGCAATATTGAAGGAAAGCTCAATGATTTTATCCGGACCGGATTAAATATAACGGGGTTTTATACAACCAATAATTTAGGCCCCAGTACAGAAGGGCGCGATAATCTTATCGGCAGCACATTGCTGATGGATCCCCGTGAGCCGGTGTATAATGAGGATGGTACCTTTAATACATACATAGGCGGCCATGATGGCATCTTTGGTTTTCCCAATCCTGTCCAGGTCTTAAAGGAACAGCTCAATGTCGTACGTGTAGGCCAAATACTAACCAGTGGGTTTGCAGAGGCAAAATTTTTAAGACATTTTACCTTTAAGACTTCATTGAATGCGCTCCTGCGTTATTCCGCCCAAAAGCTATACACGCCTTCTACACTGGCAGGTGAAAATGCACCTCCGCCACGCCTGGCTTCGGAAAGTGATAATGCATATAGTACAGTCAATTACTCCGCAGATCAGCTATTGTCTTATGATAACAGTTTTGGCGCAAGCCGGTTAAATGTGTTAGCAGGCTATACGGCACAAAATGAAACCGTTCGGGGGCTGGCAGGAACCGGATCTGATTATCCCAACGACCTCACCCCTTTTTTAGATGCTGCGGCCATCAAATCTGCTTCTTCAACAGAATATGGCTGGGGACTTAATGCTTTTTTCGGGCGTGTTAACTATGTCTTTGATGAAAAATATTTATTATCAGCAACCTTTAGAAGAGAAGGCAGCTCCCGCTTTGGAGAACACAATCGGTATGGCAATTTTCCCGCAATTTCTGCGGGGTGGCGGCTCCTTAACGAAAAATTCATGCCTAAAATATCCTGGTTAAGCGATCTGAAGCTGAGAGCAAGCTGGGGAATAACCGGAAATAATAATATCGGGAATTATTCCAGTTTGTCAATGATGACCAAGAGCGATTATATACTGGGAAGCGGGGACGGATCATTGGTAAGAGGGTTTATTGTAGATGGTTTGGCAAATCCCAATCTGGGATGGGAAACTTCCAAGCAGTTGGATATAGGTCTGGACCTGGCAGCATTTAATAATAAGCTCACTTTTACAGCAGAGTATTATAAAAAAGTAACTTCCGACATGCTGCTGCCCGTACAGATACCTGCTATTTCCGGGTTTACATCTTACCTTGATAACATTGGCAAAGTACAAAATACCGGGGTGGAATTTATTACCTCTTATAATACCACCATTGGTCAGGTAGGACTGCATACCAATCTCAACGTTTCTATGAACCAGAACAAAGTACTGGAAATCCGGGGGCAGAATGACCAGATACTGAATGGTACATTTTATGGAGCATACAGTATATCCAGGATCGGCAGACCTATCGGAATGTTTTATGGCTATAAAGTACTGGGGATCTTTAATAATGACCAGGAAATTAAAAATTCGCCCACACAGGATGGCGCCGTACCCGGCGTTTATAAATATTATGATGCTAACGGCGACGGCGTCATCTCCTATGGCACAGATGATATGGTAGAGATCGGCAATCCATGGCCAAAAATGACATTTGGTGTTACGCTTGGCGGCGATTACAGGAATTTCGATTTAAATATTTTATTAAACGGGGCCACTGGTTTTGATGTTTACCGCGAAATTGAAAAGTCTACTATGAATATGGATGGTGTATTTAATGTATCAGAAGAAGCAAACTACCGGTGGCGCTCCGAACAAAACCCGGGCAACGGAAAATATGCAGGCACGCTGAATTATAAGTGGCAGCGGGAGTCCAATTCCCGGTACGTTTATAAAGGAGATTACATCTGGCTTAAAAATATAAGCCTTGGCTATACCTTCAAAAAATCTGATTTCTTTTTCAAAACATTCCGGTTGTATGGGAGCATTGACAATTTCCTGTTATTCACAAAATATCCGGGCTCAAATCCTGAAGCGTCAGTAACGGGAGGAGGCATCTACCCCGGGGTTGATGATGAGACCTACCCCATTTCAAGAACCTTTACACTCGGATTGAAGCTAAACTTTTAAAACTCTGTAAAATGAATAGAATTTCAAAATTATATATAGTTATAGCCGTTCTTCTGTTTGTATGCGCCTGCAGAAAAAATTATCTGGAAAAAACAGATCCTACAAAAATCAATCAGGATCTTTTCTACAAAGATCAGAACGAAGTAGTGCAAGCCATAAACGGATGCTACGGCCTGTTACAATCTGTAGCCAATAACCAATGGTTATTTAATGAAATGGTTACCGATAATACCACTTTTGATTTTAACCCGAGCGATCGCGGCCAGGCAGATAAAATTGAATCCTATGACACCTGGACCTATACCGCTAATAATCCAAATATTAATGACCTTTATAAATTAGATTATCGCATCATTTACAACGTTAATAATACCCTGTTTAAAATGCAGCAGGCAGACTTAACCGATTCGCTGAGAAAGCTGGACGAAGGACAATTAAAATTTATACGCGCCTATATATATTTTGAGCTGGTGCAGTATTTTGGCGATGTGATTCTGATAACGCAACCATTGCCTACAGACAAACCTGAAGAAGCCTGGTCTTATATAAGAAAACCACAGGATAGCATATACGCTCAGATTGAGAGCGACCTTCAAGCTGCTGTCAGTGATCTGCCCAATAAAGAAAATATAGAATTAGGACGGATTACCAAAGGAGCGGCCCTTACCTTATTGGGAAAAACATATCTTACCAGAAAAAAATATCAGGAAGCCGTTGCCACATTAACACAAATACTATCATTGGGCTATAGCCTGGTGCCCGATTACGCAGACAACTATGATCCCAAAAAGAAGAATGGCCCTGAGTCTATATTTGAGATCCAATACAAGTCCAGCTCAGATGATTTAGGAAAATGGAGCAATTTTATCTACACATTTGCACCGCGGCTCTCCGGAGGAGCGGTAACCGGGTTTAGCCAAAGCGTTCCGTCTGGCTGGAATATTCCTACCAATGATCTGATCGATGACTATGAAGCAAATGATAAACGAAAAGCGGCTTCCATCGGATTAGATTTTGTAAGCACTGTTACTAAAAAAGTGGTTCCCTACATCAAAAAATATCAGCACACACACTCCATATACGGTCGTACTGATGATAACTGGCCGGTATTGCGTTATGCTGATGTATTGCTGATGCTTGCTGAAGCTATAAATGAAACAGAAGGACCCACCGGAGACGCTTATAGTTATGTGAACGAGGTGCGCCAACGGGCAGGTCTTGCTCCATTAGCCGGGTTGGATAAAAATGCATTCCGGGCTAAAATTATGCATGAAAGAAGGATAGAGCTCGCTTTTGAAAACTGGCGGTGGTTTGATCTGAAGCGCACAATGACTGCTGATGATTTAGCCACATTCCTGGAGGCCTATGGCGCACGGGAGCGGGCAAATCCAACAGCCAGCAGGCAGGGAATTCCTTTTGCAACAAATGACTACCAATTCGAACCGTACAAAGCCCTCTACCCTATCCCCAATGATGAGCGGATCATTAACAAGGATCTTGTACAAAACCCCGGCTATTAAAATCATTAAAACAAATAGTATGTATTTTACCAAACAGCTATTCTTTGTATTAACAGCTGCCACATGTTGTCTCCGGTCCGCTGCACAAAAGCATCCGGCTGTATTACAGGTACAATGGAATAAAACAACAGGTACATCAAAAACGATCTCCACATTACAGGTAGTGGAAAACCCAATGGTCAGGCCCGGCTCTCCCATTCACAGGCAGACCTTTAACGCATTAAAAGATCTGGGTGCTGATTTTGTCCGGTATGTGCCCTGGTTTCCTTATCCCAAAATGGCTGTTGCAGAGCTGAAACCTCCAACCAAAGAACATACATTCTGGGATTTTACTTATCTCGACAGCACCATGGAAGCAATCATGAGCGCTACAGAAGGACATTCCGTAGTGATCAATTTCAGTACAACACCTGCCTGGATGTGGAAAACCGAAAAACCGGTAGTGTACCCGGAAAACCCCTACCAGGTATTCTGGGACTATAACCAGGGGCAGACATTAAGAGACAGTTCCGGACAGGAAATTGCCGACTATTATGTGCGGCTGTTCAGTTGGTACACCAAAGGCGGGTTTACTGACGAGCTGGGAAAATTTCATCAATCGACGCATTTTTATAAGATCCCGTATTGGGAAGTGCTCAATGAACCGGATCTTGAACACCACATCTCACCTGAGCTATATACCCGTATCTATGATAAAATTGTCAGCGCCCTGAAAAAGATAGCCCCTGATACCAGGTTCATCGGGCTGTCCCTGGCGCATGTAAGCAACCCTGCTTATTTTGAATATTTTCTGAATCCCGCCAATCATCAATACGGTGTCATCCCCGAAGGTATTTCATATCATCACTACTCTACCCCCTCTTTCCCGGACCAGGACGTAAACAGCTACCAGTATCCCTTCTTTGAGAAAGCAGATGCTTTTCTGGATAAAGTAAGATATATCGAAAACATCCGGAAAAGATTAGCACCGCAGGTGTTTACCACCATCAATGAAATCGGGAGCATTCTCCGTTCCCCTCAAATCACTCAACCAATTCCTGCAGCCTACTGGAACCTTTCGGGCGCCCTGTATGCCTATCTGTTCCTAAACCTGACAAAAACAGGAATTGATGTTGCAGGGGAATCACAGCTGGTGGGCTATCCTACTCAATTTCCGGATGTAAGCATGATGAACTGGCAAACCGGAAATCCAAATGCACGTTACTGGGTATTAAAGCTCATTCACGACCATCTGGGCAAAGGCGATCAACTGGTTGCCACCTCGTTTATGCCCCGGCAACCAGATGGTATAGTAGCACAAGCCTATCAGACTTCAAAAGGGCGCCGTATTTTACTGATCAATACGCGCGCTGCAGAAACAATGCTTGAGCTGCCGGATACCGCTAAGTACCGGGCAATTTATACAGTTGATATGCATACGGGCGACAATCCTCCATCAGAAAAAAAGCTGAACAATACACAAATTACATTGACCCCTTTTGCTGTAAGCATTATACAGGCAGACTAAGTTCCGTCAGGTATCTGATAGTAAAAAACTCCCGTACCCTTTTTTACAGATCAGCAACACTCTAAATTAAATCGTATATTCATTTGCCGCGATAGCCGTATAATACAATTTTCCCGGCATAACAAGAAGGGGCTGCTGCTTATACCTTTTTATCCGATACTAAAATATATAAAGCGTGGCACTGCCAATTAAATGAAGACATGATAAAAAAAATACTAAAAAAAATACAACAATGCGGCGGCATTCCTATGCTGCTGTTCTATTGTGGCCTATTCTTTTTCAGTCCTTCTTATACGCAAAATAAAGTTCACAGCAGCCAATACGATTCTTTTTCAGCTATCCGCGCCAGTTTTTTAAATCCTGATAAGGAATATCAAACCGCACCGTTATGGGTCTGGAATACCAGGGTTACAACCGGACTGATCGACTCCATGCTGCAGGAATTTAAAGCCAACGCTTTTGGAGGCGTATTCATACACCCGCGGCCGGGTCTTATAACAGAGTATCTGGGAAAAGACTGGCTGTTGCTCTATCAGCATACCGTACAAAAAGCGGCTGCATTAGACATGAATGTGTGGATTTACGATGAAAGCTCCTATCCATCAGGGTTTGCCGGAGGACTTGTTCCCGATCAAATGCCCGAGTCCTATAACCAGGGGCAGATGCTCCAACTGTTCCGTTGCGACACCATTCCTGCCAGTGCTGACTCATTCTTTATCTGCCTGAAAAAAAACGGAGCGCAGTTTTCAGATATTACGCATAGCAGGGATCGCTACCGGCATACCAAAGGAGATTACTACCTGTTCCGTAAGCTGGCATATGCCAAACAGGCAGGGATGGTAGGGCCGCCGGACTATCCGCTGGTGGATCTTATGGTAAAGGGAGTAACCGAAAAATTCATTGATATCACTTTCAGTGGTTATAAAAAATACCTTGGCAATGCATTTGGCAATACGGTTCCGGGAATTTTTTCGGATGAGCCCGGCATTCCTACACACGGCAGCCAAACCACCCGGTGGACACCCGATCTGTTTGGCTCCTTTAAAGAAAAATGGGGTTATGATCTGGTGCCGCAACTGCCTTGCCTGTTTGAGGAAACGGGCGACTGGAAAAAGGTGCGGCACAATTATCTGGAGACCCTCCTGCAATTATTCATTGACCGGTGGTCTAAGCCAATGCACTCCTTTACGCAAAAGAATCATTTAAAATGGACCGGTCATTATTGGGAACATGGCTGGCCGGACGCCGGTGAAGGGCCGGATAATATGGCGATGTATGCCTGGCATGATCAGCCAGGCATTGATATGCTGTTCAACCAGTTTAATGAAACCAGTCCTAATGCACAGTTTGGCAATATCCGTTCAGTAAAGGAGCTGGCCAGCGTAGCCAATCAGCTGGGAAAACAGCGCACGCTGTGTGAAACCTATGGAGGTGCAGGATGGGATATGACATTTAAAGACATGAAGCGGTTAGGTGACTGGGAATATGCATTGGGCGTAAACTTTATGAACCAGCACTTATCATGGATGAGCATGGTGGGCGCCCGGAAATATGATTATCCAACCACCTTCTCCTATCAAAACTCCTGGTGGCCTTATTACAAACTCCTAAATGAATATTTCGCGCGGCTATCCTATGCCCTTTCCAGAGGAGTACAAAAGAACCACGTTTTAATCATCGAACCAGCCACCACTGCCTGGATGTACCAGACGCACAACCAAAAGAACAGCCGGTTCTATGACATCGGAAACAGATTCCAGGCATTTCTTACCCGCCTGGAAAAGGCACAGGCCGAGTATGATCTCGGTTCCGAAAATATTATCAGGGATCATGGAACCGTGGAGCACCATTTATTCCGGATAGGTGCTGCCTCCTATCATACCGTTGTGATCCCGCCCGGCATGGAAAACATCAACAGGCAAACCTTGCTTCTTCTGAAAAAATTTGTTGCAAACGGCGGAAAGTTGATACTGTTTGAAAAGATAGAGCGATGCGATGGTCAATTGATCAACCTGAGCGATTCCCTTTCTGTAGCTCATCAGGGTATGCGTTACCCTGCTGAGCTCACTGATGCCGTTATAAAGGACATATTTCTGCCAGTGGATCTGAAGATTACATTGAACACGCCTGCTCCGCAAAACGGCAGCCTGTACCACCACCGGCGCATGGTCAGCGGCGGGCAATTACTGTTCTTATCCAATGCCAATCTTACACAATATGCCGGAGGAAAGGTTACGGTAAAAGGAAAGAAACAGGTGCTGATGATGAATGCTGAAACCGGAGCCATATCCGGCTACCCGCGATCCGGAAACGGGGAATATACGCTGTTTGATTTTAATGTTCCACCCGCCGGAAGCGCTTTATTTTTTATTGCAGACCGTGCGCAAAAGGTTACCGGCAACTATCAGCCTGTAATAAACAAAACGGAACTCACCGGAAGCACTGTAAAAGTAGAACGCCCGCGCGAGAATACAATGATGATTGACTTTTGCGATGTGCAGATACACGGAAAAGAAAAAAAAGGGCTGCACGTAAAAGCTGCCACTCAGTGGGTATTCACGGAGAACGGCTTTTCCGGCGATCCATGGGACCATCAGATGCAATTCAGAACCGGGTTTGTACAACGGGATACTTTTTCAGCAGGATCCGGTTTTACCGTGTCCTATCATTTTTCCATCAATAATGGCGTAAACGCTAAAAACTTCAGGGCGGTCATTGAACAGGGGCACCTGTGGAGTGCCATCCGGATCAATGGCCATAAGATCATGCCCGGCAGCAACTGGTGGCTTGACCGTGCCTTTACCGTTCTTGAAGTGGGGCCTTACCTCAGAGACGGCATCAACACCCTGTCACTAACCATTGACCCGATGAGCATCTATGCAGCAATAGGTCCGTTGTTCCTGTTGGGTGATTATAACCTGGAGAGCGCCGCAAAAGGCTGGAAGATCGCCTCCCCGGAATCAATGGGTACCGGAAGCTGGCGCAAACAGGGATTACCCATGTATGGCCATTCAATCATTTACAAAAAAGAATATACATTAACAACTACCGGTGGCCGGTATTTCATACAAGTGGATTCCTTAAAAGCCTCGCTGGCAGCAGTAAAGGTCAACGGGCAGCAGGCAGGGATCATATATGCTGAGCCCTATATGATCGACGTTTCAAAATTTATGAAAAAAGGAAATAACAACATAGAAATTAAAGTAGTAGGAAGCCTGCGCAACCTGCTGGGGCCCCATTACAACGCGTACCGGCAGGGCTATACAGGCCCGGACAGCTGGAACAATGTGGCTGCCTGGCCTCCGGGTAAGCAGTACCATCTTTTTGACTACGGGCTGGACGAAATGCATCTGTACCAGGCTCAGTAATTGTTATAACAGCTCATCAGAACTTTTATTTAAAGAATATAATTACAAAATCACATGCTACCAAATGGTTTAAAAATCGGATTAATGGGCATTGGCCTGGACGCTTACTGGGATCAGTTTGAGGGGCTTGAGCAACGGCTTCAAACCTATCTGAACATCGTTAGTAAAAAAATCGCTGCAGTTCATAACAACATCGTAAATGCCGGGCTGGTAGATACAGTTGATAAAGCGTTTGCTGCGGGCAGCCTGTTCCGCCGGGAAGAGGTAGACCTTATTTTCCTTCATGTAACCACGTATGCACTTTCAGCTACCGTGCTGCCAGCTGTTCAAAAAGCAAAAGTGCCGGTCATCATCTTAAACCTGTCTCCGGGAGCACATATTGATTACAAGGCTTTCAATGAAATGAATGACCGGAGAAAAATGACCGGAGAATGGCTGGCATGGTGCGCTGCCTGTCCGGTTCCTGAAATTGCCAATGTTTTTAAACGCACAGGTATCCGCTTTCACCAGGTAACGGGCATGCTGGAAGATGATGCAGCCTGCTGGCAGGAAATAACAGAATGGGTGGAAGCCGCCAAAGTGGCTCATACAATGTCGTACAACCGCCTGGGCTGCCTGGGGCATTATTATAACGGCATGCTGGATATTTATACGGACCTTACCCTGCAATATGCCGCTTTTGGAGGACATATTGAACTGCTGGAAGTTGATGAACTTTCAGCGCTCCGGGAAAAAGTTTCGGATCAGGAGATTGCCAACCGGGTTACGGTCTTCAGGGATATATTTGATGTGCAGCCGGATTGTCCCCAGGCAGAACTGGAGCGCGCCGCCAAAACATCTGTGGCGCTGGATCAGCTGGTGGAGCGTTACCGGTTGGGCGCTATCGCTTATTATTATAAAGGAACGGGTAATGAAGCGAACGAAGACACCATGAGCTCCATTATACTGGGCAACTCCCTGCTTACCGCCAAAGGGGTGCCCGTTGCCGGCGAGTACGAAGTTAAAAATGCACAGGCCATGAAAATTATGGACAGTTTTGGTGCAGGCGGGTCCTTTACAGAATACTATGCCATGGATTTTAAGGATGATGTAGTGCTGATGGGCCACGACGGGCCCGGCCACCTGGCTATTGCAGAAGGGAAAACCAAGGTACGCCCGCTGGTTGTTTACCACGGAAAGGTGGGCAAAGGATTATCTGTGGAGATGAGCGTGAAGCATGGGCCGGTAACATTGTTATCCGTAGTTGAAAACAGGAACGGTGGTTTGCTGCTGCTGGTAGCAGAGGCAGAATCAGTGGCAGGCCCTGTTTTACAGATCGGCAATACCAACAGCCGTTACCGGTTTCCTATGGGCGCGCGGAACTTTGTAAACAGCTGGAACCAGCATGGCCCTGCACATCATTGTGCCATTGGTGTGGGTCATATAGCCTCCAAAGTTGAAAAACTTGGATCTTTAATAAATATAGATGTAGTAAATATAAATAATTGATATATAATAAATAGTGATTTATACATAAACTTTTAAAGTTTCTGAAAATTTAAAAACCATTTAAGCTGCTGCACCTCAAACGTTCCCAAATCATTTTTATAATCACTGTTGATCTATCTTCCCGAACTTATCAATCCGCTTCTGCTATCCAAATTGGCAGTAAGGGGTCTGCCTGGTTCCAGCCTTATTATAAAGTCCAATATATCGTCACTATATTGCTCTTAAATTTTCCACCATTTATAGATCAGGTTCCTGTAGCATAATGATTGAGCCCTTCTGCAATTCCTTCTACTGTGATTGTGGAATCAGGCATAATTCGATAAAGCATAATATTGAGGCCCGATCTTTGTTATATCACTCCACTGGTTTCCTCTCCATAAGCCGGGAACACTATATCTCTGATCATGCTCTTTTTGACAACAGGGAGCAAATAAACCAGTTACCAAGAATAAACAAATTGCAGGGGCAGTAAATTTTGGAATGCTCCTATTGTTAGTCTTTTATTTATAAAATACAGTTAAAAAACAAAGCTAATGGTATTCCCCGTTATAACGCCTATTTTTGCGTACTTTATATTAAACGAACAGGTTTGAACATGAAAGTGGTCATTTTTGCAGGTGGCCTGGGCACGCGTTTGGCAGAGGAAACCGATGTCCGGCCAAAACCCATGGTGGAGATCGGCGGCAAACCGATCCTGTGGCATATCATGAAAATTTACGAACATTACGGGTTCAATGAATTTATTGTATGCCTGGGGTATAAAGGATATGTGATTAAAGAATATTTCACACAGTATTTTTTACGTAATGCAGACCTTACAGTAAACCTGGCAAACAATTCCATAGAGTACCATGCCAGCGCCAGCGAAAATTTTAAGGTAACGCTGGTGGAAACAGGCATTCACACTAAAACAGCCGGCCGGCTGCAACACGTACAAAAGTACCTGGACGATGAAGATTTTATGCTGACCTATGGAGATGGTGTCAGCGATGTTAACATCAATCAGCTTCTGGCTTATCATCAGCAACATAATAAAATAGCAACGGTTACTTCTATTCAGCTGGATTCCCGCTTTGGCGGACTGGAACTGGATAAGGAAGGAAATGTGCTGGCTTTTAGGGAAAAAGCAAAAGATGAAAGTAAATGGATCAACGGCGGTTTTTTTGTATTAAAACCTGAGGTGTTCCATTACCTGAAGGGCGATATGAGCAACATGATGTGGGAAGACGATCCTCTGGAGCAACTGGCCGGTGATGGTCAGCTGGCCGCGTTCCGGCATGAAGGGTTCTGGAAACCCATGGATGCCCTGAGGGATAAGATAGAGCTGGAAGCTATGTGGAAAAATAACAATGCAAAATGGAAAGTGTGGTAAACAAAACGTTGTTAACGCAATCTTTTTCGGGAAAAAAAGTTTTTATTACAGGACATACCGGGTTTAAAGGTACCTGGCTTTCAGTGTGGCTAAAAGAATTAGGCGCCCATATAAAGGGCTATGCTTTGGCCCCGGAAAATAAGCAATGCATCTTTAATGTAACACATCCTTATGACAATGCTGAAAGCGTGATAGCAGACATAAGAGATAAAGAGCGATTAAAAACTGAAATCGTGGCCTTTCAACCCGAATTCATTTTTCATCTTGCAGCACAACCCCTTGTGCGCCGGAGCTATGAAATTCCTTCCGAAACCTTTGCAATCAATGCCATAGGCACCGCTCATTTGCTGGAAGCCGTTCAGCAGGTAACCGGAAAATGTACAGTACTGGTAATTACCACGGATAAGGTATATGAAAATAAAGAACAGGATCGGTTATATACAGAAGAAGATATATTGGGAGGCTATGATCCCTATAGTGCCAGTAAAGCCTGTACAGAACTGGTAGTACGCTCTTTCAGGGATTCTTTCTTTAATACAAACACATATTCCCGCCATCTGAAGGCCATCGCATCTGTAAGAGCAGGGAACGTTATTGGCGGAGGTGACTTCAGCAGAGATCGGATTATTCCTGATATTATAACCGCTTTAAAGACAAAAGAGGAAATCTTTGTAAGAAACCCTTCTGCCGTACGCCCCTGGCAGCATGTGCTGGAGCCTCTGGGAGGGTACCTGCTGCTGGCGTCAAAGCTGCATAAGGATATTTCCTACAGCGGTGCTTATAACTTTGGGCCGGAGCCTGCAGACCATCTTACCGTAAAAGAACTGGTGGAGCAGGCCATTGCAACCTGGGGAAGCGGTAACTGGAAAGATGGCAGCGATCCCGGGGCACCTCATGAGGCCCGCCTGTTGCAGTTAAGCATCAGCAAGGCAAAACAGCAATTGAACTGGCTGCCCAAATTAAATGCACCGCAGGCCGTCCAATGGACCATAGACTGGTACCGGCAACCGGTGCATGAGGCTGCTTCCTTTACGCTAAATCAGATTAACCGGTATATGGCATTATGATATTTACTCCTACTTCATTAGCCGGCTGTTTCCTGGTCACCCCCAACGTGCTGGGCGATCACCGGGGATGGTTTATGCGCACCTACTGTAAAAACAGCTTTGCCGAAATAGGCCATCAAAAAGAATGGGTGCAGATGAACCATTCCTATACCGCCCAAAAAGGTACAGTACGGGGAATGCATTTTCAGTTGCCACCACATGAGGAGATCAAGCTGGTACGCTGTATTGCAGGCACCGCTTATGACGTTATTGTAGACCTCAGAAAAAATTCGGCAACGTATTTGCAGTGGTTTGGTGCTGAAATTTCAGCCCGTAACAGGCAAATGATGTACATCCCTGAAGGATGCGCGCATGGCTTCCAGGCACTGACGGACGATGTGGAGCTGGTGTACTGCCACTCCGGTTTTTATACACCTGAAGCAGAATCCGGGCTCCGCTATAATGATCCTAAAATCAATATTCAATGGCCGCTGGAACCGGTGGAACTATCAGTAAGAGATCAGCAACATCCATTATTATAAAAACGGAACATGAACTGTAGATTTTGTAAGACCGCATTAAGCGATGTATTTATTGACCTGGGCAATTCCCCTGCCTCTAATTCCTTTTTAACCAAAGAAGCGCTGAATGAACCGGAAACCTTCTACCCCCTGAAAGTATTTACCTGCCCGAAATGTTTTTTAGTGCAGGTAGACGAATATAAAAAGTCGGATGCTATTTTTGACAATACCTACGTGTATTTTTCCTCCTACTCCACCAGTTGGCTGGCCCATGCCAAAGCCTATGTGGAAAAAATGCAGGAGCGGTTTCAATATACAAACGAAGCGCTGGTCATTGAGATTGCCAGCAATGACGGATACCTGCTGCAATATTTTAAAGAAAGAAACATTCCTGTATTGGGGATAGAGCCCACCGCCAATACGGCCGCCACGGCAGCTGAAAAAGGCGTTCCTTCGGTAATTGACTTCTTTGGGGTGCGTCTTGCAAAACAACTGGCGACAGAAGGTAAAAAGGCAGACCTGCTGCTGGGAAACAATGTACTGGCGCATGTTCCGGACATTGTGGATTTTGTTGGCGGGATGAAGATCCTGCTCAAAGAAAACGGGGTGATCACCATGGAATTCCCGCACCTCATGCAATTGGTAGACAATAACCAGTTTGATACCATTTACCACGAACATTTTTCTTATCTCTCCTTTTATACCGTAAAAGCAATATTTGAGGCTGCGGGCCTGGAGCTTTTTGATGTGGAAGAGCTGCCCACACATGGAGGCTCCCTACGAATCTATGCAAAGCACCGGCAAGATCAAAGCAAGCCCGTCAGTGAAAATGTAACAGCATTACTGCAAAAGGAAAAAGAAAAAGGCATGCAGGATATGCGCTATTATACCAACTTTCAGCAAAGGGCTTTTCACATCAAAGAACAATTACTGCAGTTTTTACTGGATCAGAAAAAAACAGAGAAAACCGTTGCAGCTTATGGGGCTGCAGCCAAAGGGAATACACTGCTGAATTATTGCGGTATCAAAAACGACTTTATTGATTTTGTAGCAGATGCCAATCCCCACAAACAAAACAAATTCCTTCCGGCCAGCCATATTCCCGTTGTAAATGAAGCCCGTTTAAAAGCCACGAAACCAGATTATGTGCTGATACTGCCCTGGAACTTAAGGGAAGAGATTACCCGGCAGCTGGCTTATATTAAAGACTGGGGTGGAAAATTTGTTACTGCTATACCCTCTTTACAGGTCATATGAAGAAAGTGCTGGTTACAGGAGCCACGGGGTTCATCGGAAATTATGTTATACAATCTCTGCTGAAGCAGGAAGTGCAGATCGTTGCCACATCCAGGAGCATTGAAAAAAAAGAACTTCTCCACCATGAGCGCATAACGGTAAAGCCTTTTGATCTGCACCAACAGCATGAAAAAGAGAACTTATTCAACTATTTTGGCCAGCCGGATATCATCATCCACCTGGCATGGGAGGGGCTGCCCAATTACAGGAACGCTTTTCATCTTGAAGAGTATCTTCCGGCGCACCGCCGGTTCCTGTTCAATCTCATCCGCAACGGAGCCAGGGATCTTACCGTTACCGGCACCTGCTTTGAGTATGGAATGCAGGAAGGCCAGCTGAAAGAATCGCTTCCTGCCCGGCCGGACAATGCTTATGCAAAAGCAAAGAACGAGCTGAGGATTATGCTGGAACAATTGCAGAAAGAGGAAAACTTTATTTTAAAATGGGTACGGCTGTTTTATATGTACGGTAAAGGGCAGCATCCAAAATCCCTAATCTCCCAGCTTGACACCGCTTTGGAAAAGGGCGATACGGTGTTTAATATGAGTGGTGGTGCCCAAACAAGAGACTTTATGCCTGTGGAAGCTGTAGCAGCAAACATCGTAAAAGTAGCGCTTCAGCAAAAAGTTAAGGGAATTATAAATATTGCCAGTAACCAGCCGGTGACCGTAAAACAATTCGTTTTAGACTATTTACGTTCAAAAAACAGGAAGATTCAGCTAAATTTGGGCTTTTACCCTTATCCCGATTTTGAGCCCATGCATTTTTGGGGGGATAATCATAAATTAAAATCAATTCAATAAATCAATGAGCAACCCGGTACAGGAATTTATACAGGAATGTAAAGACAGAGTGAACAGTTATGCACACAATCAGGAGCTAAAAGATGCTGCAACAACGTTTAACACGGCTTCTAATAAAGCGCAGTATTCTTATAATTTCAAATGGATGGGGCGCCCCATTATTCAATATCCGCAGGATATGATGGCTATGCAGGAGCTGATCTGGGAGATCCAACCCGATCTCATTATTGAAACGGGTATTGCCCACGGCGGCTCCCTGATCTTCTATGCCTCCCTGCTGGAACTGATTGGCAAAGGCGAAGTATTGGGTATTGACATCGACATCCGGGAGCATAACCGTAAAGAAATTGAAAAGCACCCGATGTACAAGCGGATCAAAATGATACAGGGTTCTTCCGTAGATAAAGCAACCGCTGACCTGGTTTATGAAGCTGCCAAAGGCAAAGAGAAAGTGCTGGTGGTACTGGACTCCAACCATACACATGCGCATGTGCTGGATGAGCTCCGTTACTATGCACCGTTAGTTACACTGAATTCTTACATCGTGGTTTTTGATACTATCGTTGAAAACCTTCCTGATAATTACATTCCCGGAATGATACGGCCCTGGGGTATTGGCAATAACCCAATGACAGCAGTAGATGCTTTCCTGAAAGAGAATGATCAGTTTGAGATCAATACAGATATTGATCATAAAATACAGATCAGTGTAGCGCCTCGGGGTTATTTAAAAAGGGTTAAATAAAACTATATGGTTAATCCCTGGGTTAGTTTCTGCATTTCTACTTATAAGCGCCCTGTTTTTTTAAAGAGCCAGCTGAATTTATTATTACAGCAGACCGATCCCAACTTTGAAATTGTGATCTCTGATAATGATCCGGAGGCCAGTGGTAAAGCTGTGGTAGAGCAATTAAATGACCAGCGCTTAAAATACTACAGAAATGATGACAACCTTGGAATGATCCGGAGCTTTAATAAAAGCATTGAAAGAGCCTCTACTGAATACATCGTCATGGTTACTGATGATGATCCTGTAGATACCAATATGCTACATGAATTTAAAACAGTTATTAATAATTATCCCGGTTATTCCATTTACTGTGGATGTGTGCGCACCGGGAAAAGTGAAAACGAAATTGAATGTTTTTCGGCCACAGATTTCTCATTTCAATTACTACATCCCAAATTAACGCTCAATTTTCTGTGGTCAAGTTGTGTATTAAAAAAACAGACAGTACTCAATATCGGCGGCATGCCTGATTATGGTAGTCCTCATCTTGCAGATCATGCAATGCTCGCTCTTTGTAGTAAAGAACAAGGCGGGTTATTCATTAATAAAATGTTTAGTCATCTTAATAAACATGACAGCAATTTCAGCAAATCTAACTTCAACTTGTATTATATAGCCGGCACAAGATTTATAGCGCTGATGACAAAGGCCTTTCCAGAAGAATTTTACATCAAAAACGGGGAAAATGCAATTGCCAAACATCTAAAAAAGTGGTTTATCACCAATATATTTATACTGAAAAAGTATTTTACCATTACAAATCCTAATCCAGAAAAAGCGAAAGAAGTAGATCAACTGGCTCATAACTTGCTTAAGCTTTCATTAATAAAAAAATTTAAAACATTGTACACATTTAAATTAATCGTTTTTAATATAAAGAAGTGTTTAAAAAAAGTTGGTATTTTGAAATGGTCAAATTAATTTTCTTTATCAATAATGTTTAGTCTTGATGAAAAAATATGGGTTCTATTCAAAATGCGCTTAATGAGCAACTCGTATTAAAAAGAAAATTTACCGCTAAAAAGAACAATACAACAATTAAAAATTGAAAACGCCTTGCATCCTTATACCCCATTGATTTTTCAAAGACTCATTCATCTTTGTTTTTTGAAGATCTCCATTGGCCATATATAATACATCTATGCCATGACCTGTATGCCAATACCCCAGAAATCCGCCAAGCTGTAATTGAAAAAAAGACGAAAAACTGTAATAAAGGCCGGTATATACATTAATTCCAACTCCATTGGCATTATGAGTAAAACTTACAGGATGTGCAAAGTCATTACGTAAAGCCCAATCTGCATCAGCATGATAAAAAAGGTATCGGTAATCCAATGCCATTTGCAACCCGCCTTTTTTATAAAGGAAAATTCCACCGTCAAAAGCCACAACCGGCCCCCGCCATCGGACAACATAATTTCCTTTGTTGTCGCTCTTTTCAACACCATGCAAAAAATACCCTGATTTTGAAAAATAGTACCCGGCACCGGCAGCTAATCGGAGTTTTTCATGACGCATAAAAAGATAATGAAGGCTGGTCTTAAAGTCGTTTTCCTTTCCCTTTTTACTCACAAAATTTAGTTGAACGATGGGATTAGTACGGTCATCGCCAGCATAATCAATATCCGTTGCGTTTCCATCGAAAGTGTGCAGTTGGGAAACCTGAGCATTGATAGATAAGTGTGGACTGAACTGCCAGAGAACACCCAGTTGCCCACCAGTCTTTCGAATATTTTTAAACTTTAGTTCAGAGAGAATATTCGGATCTGTACCGTTTTCATTTCCGGCAATAGACCATTTAAAATTTTCATGGATCAGCACTGGTCCTATATTAATCTGGAATGTATTTTTCTTTATTTGGGCCGTTATTATTAAATGGTGACAAAATATCAATAAGATTAAGATCGCTTTTTTAAATCCCATAACTTATTCTTTCTTTTGCTATAATTTGTGCACTGTAGGTCTTAGTGCGGGTGTGTTATAAAACAATACCGGCAGCAATAATCAAAAGAAAAAGATCAGCCATCCAACATTCAATCAATAACGAAGAGGCAAAGAGCAGCCTTTTGAAAAAGCCATTCTTTACCTCCTGTGGTTTTAAAAAGAGTGATCAAAGACAGTTTTGAAGAATGCTTTAATCCTGTTCATTCATTAATTGACTCTTTCTAATGTTATATTACCAGAACCTGTTAAAGGAGGAATATTGCTCCATGTACCTACTAAAGTGCCCGAACTATTCCAGGTAGCAGTGATTGTTTCAGTAATACCAACATTTTCATCAGCTCCATACACACAAGTAAAAGAGGCATTAAAAGTAGTATCATTTAAACTCCATGTTCCGGTAGACAAATGTTGTTGAGTACCCAATTTAGAATCGACTATTAAAGTACCATCTGGTTTAACAACCAATGAATAATATTGGTTTCCCCATCCTGGCTGCCCGTTAACACTATACGTTCCGATCCACAATCCGTTAACTTGGTATATTCCTCTAGCTTTGGTCGAAGCCCCGTCTAACTGTGCAGCCGCTTTTCTGCAACTAACTGTTTGAAACAAAAGAATCGTTAATGAAAGAAAGCTCAGTACAACTGAAGCCATGAATACTTTTTTCATGATGGTTATATTATTTGGTTTGGATAGAAAGGTTTATAAAAAAGAGAGAAAAACAAACTGGCACAGCTGTTCTTCTCATTGCAGTAATGAGTTGGAGGGCTCCTTGGTTTCATAGATAATAATTGTAAAAAGGAAGTTAATAACTATTTTTCAACAAAAAAAATATTTTTATGGTACTCATACCGCTTATTAAACAGTATATAAAACCAGGCTATTTTTTTAAATGCTATTTTCGGGCTTCCTAATTCTATATATAGTAACGTGAGTCATCAATTTTCCATCATACTACCCGTAAAGAACGGCGGCCGTTATGTAAAAGAATGTATCCAAAGCGTGCTGGCCCAAACCTATACCCGTTTCAATTTTATCATTCTTGACAATAACAGCACCGACGGAACCACGGAATACATCCGTTCGTTGAAAGATCCCCGGATCATTTTACACCGCTCGGAAAAAGACCTTGAAATGGCTGCTAACTGGAATCGGGCGCTATCAGTGCCCACAAACCCTTTCATCACGTTTATCGGGCATGATGATGTGTTATACGCTAATTACCTGGAAGCAATGCATTGCCTCATCAGGCAATACCCCGAAGCTTCCATTTATCAGACCCATTTTCAGTACATCAATAAAGACGGGCGCCCGGTGCGACCCTGCCAGCCAATGCCGGAAACAATGGATGCAGCAGCCTTCCTTGAAGGTGAATTTAAGCAAACCATTGACAGCATGGGTACCGGTTACCTGTTTCGTGCAGCTGACTTTATCCGTTGCGGAGGCTTTGATGCAGCTTATCCCAACCTGCTTTTTGCTGATTACCAATTATTCGTAAGCTTAACTGCACGTTCTTTTATAGCTGTATCCCCACAAACCTGCTTTTCTTACCGGTTACATAACAGCCTTTCAATAAGTACAAATGTAGACCGGTACCGGGTTGCGTTTGACCGGTACATCCATTTCCTGAACAGGCTTCGCCAATCTTCAGCACAGGCACAGGAAGCCATCAATACCAGCGGGGCTGATTTCCTTATGTTTTATTGCCGGAGCCTGAGCCACCGGCTGGCCAAATCGCCTGTAAAGGAGCGGTATACTGCCGGCCGGTTCATAGGTGATTGCAAACGGTATGCTGCGCTACTGGGCATCCCGGAAAAATTCAGGCCCTATGCAGATCCTACCCTGCTACTGGCGGCGTTCCTGGATTCCAACCGCTTCACAGGCCGGCTCTACCGGTTGATGCGGGGCATCCAATAGCCGTATACGTTGCAAATTCATCCGCAACAATAATGCATCCCTGCAGACTATCCTTTATTTTTGAACCATGAACATAGCAATCAATTGCTGGAACCTCAGAAATAAAAATATTGACGGTATCGGCAATGTCATTATCGAAACCATTTCCCGGCTGATCCGGCAGCACCCTGAAATACATTTCCAGGTATTGTGCGATAAGAACTTTAACGGGGATTATTTTGATTTTCCAAACGTTCAGAAACATTTTATCTTCCCACCCTATCGCCATCCTGCTTTATACATGCTTTACCTGGATGGGGCATTACCTTTATTCCTGAAGAAAAATAAGACCGATGTATTTGTTGGCATGGACGGCATGATCAGCCTGCGTACGGCATGCCGGCAACTGGCTGTAATCCATGATCTCAACTTTGAGCACTATCCAAAGGACCTTTTGCTTAGAAACAGGCTTTATTATCGGTTTTACTTTCCGCGGTTTGCCCGTAAAGCAACCCGCATCGTAGCAGTTTCCGAATACACAAAAAAAGACCTTATCCGGCTGTACCATGTTGATCCCGCTAAGATTGATGTAATGCATTTAGCAGCGAAGGAAGCGTTTCAACCCTTATCTGCGGATGCGATAAAAAGCACCAGGAGCAAGTACTCCGGTGGACATCCTTATTTCTTTTTTGTAGGATCCATGCATCCGCGTAAAAATATACCCCGGCTTTTACAGGCTTTTGACCGGTTTAAAGCGCAGACTAAAACCGCCACCAAACTGATTCTGGCGGGTAATTTACAGTGGAAAACCGAAGCATTGCAAACCACCCTGAAACAATTGCGCTACGCAGATGAGGTGATTTTTACGGGCAGAATCGATGATCCGGAGCTTGTAAACTTATTGGGTGCCAGCCAGGCCCTTGTATTTGTACCTACCTTTGAGGGCTTTGGCCTCCCGATCGTGGAAGGGTTTCAGGCCGGCGTTCCTGTTATCTGCAGCAATACATCGTCTATGCCCGAAGTTGCAGGCGAAGCCGCATTACTGGTTGACCCTTTTAATGTAGATGCAATCGCCCGGGCAATGAAAGATATAGCAACAAATGAGCACCTACGAAATGAGTTCATCCGCAAGGGAAGCGCCCGATCACGGGAATTCAGCTGGGATGCATCCGGCAGGCAGCTGTATCAAAGCATTCGGGCAATGATTGCTGCCGGTCATTAAGCGTTGCCTGCTCTAAAATTTAAGAATATGACATACAGGGCAATGGAGCTGCCATCGTTATTAAATACGGATCACGCCTGTTTTCAGAAGATCTCTTAAATTGCGCTATCTTGTATAAACTGTATGGCCTTTTGTGCAATTTTATCCCAGGAAAAATAATCATAAAAAGCTGCCGGCATAGCCGTTTTACCGGCTTTCAGCAGGGCAATCATTTCAGCAACAAAGCTGTTGATATCCTTATCAGCAACAACCCGCAGGTTGTTATCCGTTATTTCAGCAGGAACGCCATAGGCGCCTTTTTTAAAGGACACAGCAGGTGTGTTCGTTCCCAAAGCCTCCACCAGCTTGGTTTTTATTCCCCCTCCGTCAGCTATAGGGTTTAAAAACAGATCTGCTGCGGCAAAGTACAAATGGATATCATCAACATATCCTTTAAAAAGAATATGATCTGCTTCCTGTTCTTTAAGGCCGTTATATTGCGCGGGGAGCCCTTTTCCGCAAATAACAATCCTGTAAGGTTTTGTAAACCGATTTTTAAATAAGGGGGCAATGTCTTTTATGATAATGTCAACCGCATCAAGATTAGGCTGATAGTTCAACGTGCCGTTAAACAGTAAGATGCGGGTATCTGCAGGTAGTTCCAGTTCCCGGCAAAGTTTTTCCCTGGCAAGCTCCTTTTCTGCAAACGGGAAATGAGACAGCACCGTTCCATAAGTGATTACCGTGCATTTTTCCGGGGAAATAAAATACGTTTGTATAGCATAGTTCCTGTCTTCCGGGGAAATAAAAAAACTAAGATCCGCCAACTGATGTATTTTCCGTTCATAGCGAAACAATAGGTTCCACCACCACTTACCCAGGTCCTTAAAGCGCAGCGCTTCTATATTGTGGGAATGAACAATGATCTTTGTTCCTGCAAATTTTTGCAACAGGTATCCTAACCAACCATAATAAGGATGCTCGATGATAAGATAATCAATACGCTGCTGCCGCAGCAGCTTCCTGATCTTAAAAAACAGAAAAACATTTACATACCGGAATTTATTCTGCGTGCTGCCCAGTACCGGAATGGTTGTAAACAATTTACCAAGCGGCTGGTTCTCCTGCACCGTAAAGCAGGTAAGATCACAGTGATCCGACAAATATTTCAGAAAATAGTAGATCCCTTTTTCCCCGCCGGTTACGGGAGGAACAACGCTGTAAGAAACTAATGAAGCAATTTTTATCAAGCCGATGCCTTCGTTTTCCTGTTTTTGTCAATCCACCATTGCATACCCAATCCGCCCAGTACGAACAGTACCACCAGTATGGAACTGATATAAGAAATGGTCAACCCTCTTTTTACTTTTGGCGGATCAAAAACAAATTGCACCGTATGCTTACCTGCAGGCACCACTATCCCTCTCATAAAATAATCGGTTTTCACAATAGGCACTTCCTTTCCGTCAATAGCAGCCGTCCAACCTGCCGGATAATACACTTCGCTAAATACGGCGAACTGGGTAGTATTGCTGTTGGTGGTATAGGTTATTGCATCATTGGTGTATTTGTTCAGTACAATAGTAGCCATCGTATCAGCCTGCAGCCCACTGATGGATGCTGCTGCTGACTGCGGTACAATAGCAGTATCTTTTAAATGTGTATTTCCGATTGCCTGAAGTTCGGCGGCATCATTAGGCTCGGGTTTTACGGCTTTTACAAACCATGCTGCGCCGTAAGCACCGGGGTTCGGCAATACCATTTGCTGTCCCTGCTGGTTCTGGGTAACCAGGTATTTTGTATCCAACGCGTTCAGTACTTCCTGAGACGGCATTCCCTGGCTAAAGTAGCGTTCAATAACGTCCTGGTAGATCCTGAGCTTGGCCGGATGGTAGCCTAATACGGACCGGTGAAAATAAGCCGTATGATTGCCGTTCATTCCCTCAGCCATATTCAGCACCCGGAAATGAGGATCTTTGTCCTGCAGGATCTGCTCATCGACAGGAGTTTTTACAAATACAGCTGTTCCGCTGTCCTTAGGAACATAATAATCATCTGTTAAATATTTCTTGTCAACTGACCATAGATCAATAAAAACGATCAATGCCAGTATGATGGTAGCCACCGCCGGTTTGAAGGCATTCTTCAGGTACAGGTAAAGAACACCCAGCACCAGTGCAGCAAATAAAATGGTTCTTAAGATCTGGCCGCCAAACAGTGCCTGCCGGTCGGCTTTTAACCCTGCCAGGATCGCGGGGTAAATACCGGAGTTCTTGTCAATATTGCTCATTTCAAGGATCTGTTCCGCATAACCGGGCGTATAGCTCTGTCCCAGGTATACCAATCCTAAAAAAACAATCAGCCCGCCAAATGCGTACAGGATCTTTTTAAAATTCTGTTGCAGGAGCTCTTTTCCTCCCGGAGCAAAGAAGAGCTGCTGTGCTGTGATCACGGCCATTACCGCTAAAGTCAGTTCAGGGATCACAAGGGCCATTGATGGTGCCCTGAATTTATTGTACAATGGAAGATGCTCCAACAGCACCTCATTGAATCCTGCAAAATAGCTTCCCCAGCTCATGACAACAGCCAGTATCGTTGCAATCAGCAATCCCCATTTCACGGGCCCTTTTACAATAACAAAACCCGCCAGTGCCAGCAGGCAAATGATTGCTCCAACATAAGGCGGGCCGCTGGTACCAACTTCCCCCGGCTTAATCATCCCTCCCCAGTAAACAGGCAGGTTAGCAAATTGCCCAACCTGGTTAGCAGGCATCCCCATGCTGGTAAGACGGTCAATAACCTTAGAATCCTCCCCTATAGTATTGGCAGAGCTTCCTCCATATGCATTAGGCATCAGCATTACCAAAGGCTCCGGCATTTTCATACTATAGGAAAGCGCATAATCTTTATCCAAACCGGTAGTCTTTGCTTCCTTTACCTGGTCTCCCTGTATGTCAACAGATTTTCCTCCACGCATGGTATAATCTGTATATTCTTTTGTTGTGGCAAAAGATAAATAATAAGATCCCAAACCTACAGCAGCTGCTATACCGCACAACACAACAGCAACTCCTATTTGTTTAAAGTCTTTTTCCTTGATCCATTTAACAACATAGAACACCGTTATCAGCCCTGCAATAATAAAAAAGTAATAGTTAATCTGTGGGTGATTGGACATCAGCTCCATATAAGCACCAAGCGTTGCCACAGCCAGTCCCGACCAGTATCGCTTTTTAAAAATCAGCAGGAGGCCAGCCAATAACAAAGGCATATAGCCGATGGCCAGCATTTTTGTATTATGGCCGACTGAAATGATCACGGGGTTATAAGTAGAAAAGCCATAGGCCAACGCGCCTAATATGGAAACAACCGGGTTCAGTCCCAACGCTATTCCAAGAATATAAAAACAAATGCAGGCAATAAATAAGAAATTTGCAGGTTCGGGAAGCCACAGTCCAAACACCTTATTAAGATCAGGCAGTACCGACTTTCCTTCCATTGCAATCTGGTAATTAGGCATGCCGCTGAACAGGTTGGTATTCCATAACGGCATCTTACCCGTTTTTGCTTTCACGTCATACGCGTTCTGGGCTGCCCCCTTCCAGCCTACAATGTCATGCTGCTGCAGTTCATTGCCTTCTAAAACGGGTTTGCAGAAGATCAGTGATACAATAACAAAAATAACAACAGCAATAACGTGCGGAATACTCTTCTTTAACCAGCTATTTTTCATACTTCTTTATTAATGTGCGTGATGTTCAATTTTCGACGCCGGATACTCGATGTCCGATGCCAGATGCTCGATACTGAATATCCAGTGTCCAGTACCCGATATCCTGTATCAATTCTTTATAAAGTGAGCAAAATAATGCTATTTTACAAGAAATTAGTTGATGCGCTGGTTAATATTTTTATCAAAAGTGGCTTTTTTATGCGGGGTAACGGTCATCCTGGCCCTTTCATTACTGTTTTATGAATGGAATAAGGGCGAAACGGTCAGTTCCTCCATCATTACATCAGGCTATGTGCTGGGGCTGGTAATGATCCCGCTGATTAATGTTATTTACCTGATCTGCTGGGCCGCCGGCAAAAAACCGGGGGCTATTGTTCCTAAATGGATCATTATTTTCAATATCCTTTGCCTCCTTCTTATTTTTGTTTATATATTTTTTATAAATGATCCATACTATCATCAGGCATAAGCCTACGCGGCTTTATATACTGCTAGGCGCTTTTTTTGTGACCAACGCTATTGTTGCAGAAGTTATAGGAGTAAAAATATTTTCGCTGGAAAAAACACTGGGAATTGCACCGTTCAACTTCAATATTTTTGGGAACCCCTTTTCTTTCAACCTCACAGCCGGGGTGCTGCTGTGGCCGGTTGTCTTTATCATGACAGATCTTATTAATGAATATTACGGTATGAAGGGGGTACGCTTCCTCTCCTATATTGCTGCGGGGCTTATCGGTTACACCTTTCTTATGTTCCAGGGCGCTATTTTCCTGTCGCCAGCCGATTTCTGGGTAACCAATTATACCCGTAACAATGTGCCTAATGCAGACCACGCTTACCGGGTAATGCTGGGACAGGGGTCCTGGATCATCGTCGGTTCTCTGGGGGCGTTCCTCCTGGGGCAGATCCTGGATGTGGTCTCCTTTCACCGGATTAAAAAAGTGACCGGTGAAAAGGCGATCTGGCTGCGTGCTACCGGCTCTACATTAATTTCCCAGTTGGTAGACAGTTTTCTGGTACTATTCATCGCATTTTACATCGGTCCTCGTGTTTCTTCCAACCAGGGCGCTCCCTGGAGCCTGAAGCTGGTCCTCAGCATCTGCGTGGGCAATTATATTTATAAATTCATTGTTGCCATAATAATGACACCCGTTATCTACTGGATCCATAACTGGATTGAAAAATACCTGGGGCATGAAACAGCAGCAAAAATGAAACAGCAGGCTATGGGTAAAGAAGCAGGCTGATTATCCACATATCTGACTAAAAATTATTCATCAGAAGCCTCAATTAAGGATTTTTTATTTTACCTTTGCGTGATTTTTTAATTTCCAATACAAAATAAATGTCTGATACTCAAGCGCCCGCAATTTTACTTTTGGAAGATGGAACTGTTTGCACCGGTAAGGCTTTCGGAGCCATCGGCACTACTACCGGTGAGATATGTTTTAACACCGGCATGACCGGCTACCAGGAAGTGTTCACAGACCCCAGCTATTACGGCCAGATCGTGATCATGAACGCTGTGCACGTTGGCAATTACGGAGTGCTCGATGAGGATGTAGAGTCAGACAGTGTGAAGATCCTGGGGGTCATTGCCAAAAACCTTAATGAGAACTATTCACGGAGAAAAGCCGTGGGCTCGCTGGATGCCTATTTAAAAAAGAATAATATTGTTTCCATCCATGATGTGGATACCCGGGCGCTGGTAACCCATGTACGCACAAAAGGCGCTATGAACTGCATCATTTCTTCGGAGATTTTCGATATTGAAGCGTTGAAAAAACGCCTGGCAACGGTACCATCAATGAACGGCCTGGAGCTGGCCTCCAAGGTAAGCACTAAAGAAGCCTATGAGTCCGGAGATCCTCAATCCCCAATACGGATTGCGGTAATGGACTACGGGATCAAAAGAAATATTCTGAAATGTATGACAGACAGAGGTGCCTATGTAAAAGTGTTCCCGGCTAAAACACCGCTGGAGGAAGTAAAAGCTTTCAATCCGGATGGATACTTTATCTCCAATGGCCCCGGTGATCCGGCTGCAATGGATTACGCGGTGGCACAGCTACAACAGATCCTGGATGAGGAAAAACCGGTATTTGGCATTTGCCTGGGGCATCAGCTGCTGGCTCTGGCCAATGGGATTGCTACTTTCAAAATGCATCACGGGCACCGGGGGCTGAACCATCCTGTTAAAAATTTAATTACAGGCAGGTCTGAAATCACCACTCAGAATCATGGGTTTGGAGTTGACCCCGATTCTGTAAAGGCATCTGATTTAGTAGAAGTGACCCATGTAAATCTTAATGATCAGTCTGTTGAAGGCATCCGGGTAAAAAACAAGCCGGCTTTCTCCGTCCAATATCACCCGGAAAGCACACCCGGCCCGCACGATTCAAGATACCTGTTTGATGATTTTATGCAGATGATCCACGCTTCAAAGAACTGACCCAGGTTTGCAGCCTTGCCCAACCGGCTGCAGGTATGAACAGGAAGGCCAGTACACAAAGCTCAATAAATACCACATCGGCAAAAAAGCATAAAAGACCATGTATTAAAAAGATGAGGACAAACAAAACTTTGTCCCATTTTTTTGTAAAAAAACCAACGATAAAAAAACCTTCCAGCAAAAAAATGAGCTTTGCACCGGTATTCGTCAGCAAAGGATGCTCCAGAAAAAAACGGTACAGAAACGCCAGTTTTCCAGCAGGGTCTTCATACAAAATATACGCCACATTCTCTTTCAGAGATTCTATTCCAAAATCAGGTTGCCAGAAGGAGCCGTTAATCATTTTCCATAACAATGATGAAAAATAAACCCAGCATGCAAAGTACCGCATTCCCTCCCACAGGATTTCAAAGTCAGTATCCTTTCTTACACAAAAGGGGATCAGAATAAGCATCATACCGGGTAACAGATGCGTATTATGTGTAAGATACAGGTTGAAAGACAAGGCTAGCAACCAAAACAAAGCAGTAAATACTATCGCATAAATATTTTTTTGCGGCTTCAGGAAAAACAAAACAACAATTATAAATAACACAACAGTAA
This sequence comes from Niabella ginsenosidivorans, assembly GCF_001654455.1. Classification (NCBI taxonomy): domain Bacteria; kingdom Pseudomonadati; phylum Bacteroidota; class Chitinophagia; order Chitinophagales; family Chitinophagaceae; genus Niabella; species Niabella ginsenosidivorans. The sequence continues at coordinate 1,670,815 of NZ_CP015772.1, read as the reverse complement.
AAAGCACACTCCCTATGGTATTGTGAATAATATAACCATCAATATTTAAAAGTTTATATGCCCAAAGGGCATAATCCATATCAATCCTGCTGAGTACCGGTTTCTGCAACTGGCAGGGAAGTAAATGTGAGTACAATCTCCATAGCAGTATCATTATAAAAAATAATAAAACCGAACGGGTGATGAGGCCTCTGTACAGCGCTAAATTCCGTATGGCTTTTGCACTATTCATTTACTAATAATTGCTTACTAACAACATGCACATTATTGCTTACTTTATCATAAGCCAGCGTAACTGCATAAATCTGTAATGTCCGGATAGTATCCCCGGTATTGGCGCTTATATATCTTTTATACCACTCTGGGTATTGTTTAATCTCATCAGATGAATTATAAAGCTTTTTAACAGCCCTATCCGGTACCACTTTATACTTTTTTATAAAATGGGCGCCTCCTTGTTCTAATATGTCTTTATAGCCATTTGCAACACATGCTGCATACCATGGAACAGTATAAACGCTCATTATTCTTTTATGATGGTCCCAGATCCAGGGCTTATAGTAAAGCTGACCATTGTATATAGTGCTGTAAACAGTTTGCGTATCTGCCTTTATCGGAAAAGAATATACATCCCACAATAGAAAAGGAGAAATATTTATCCGCTTATACCCTGCTACTCCAATGTATAATAGAATACCAATAAAGAAAACAAACAACTGCTTATTCTTTTTATATACGACCCCAAAAAATGACCTAGATAAATTCGTTATCATCAAATTTCTATTTACGACAATTTTCTTTTTAAATGAATGGCATCAAAACAGATTAAAGCCAGACTTAAAGCTACAAGAAAAAAGGCGCCCAGTAACAATTGAGTCAATAAACCCAGATCAGGTGTTATGGCCTGTTTCACAAAATACATAACCAGCAATGCTAATAACAATTTTCCTGACCAATTTATAAACGGAATAAACTTATATACAGGCGTATGAAGGTATTTTGATGATTTGTACGTATAATAGGCTGACTGAACATACGTACTTATAACAAAGGCTAAAGCAATTCCTTTCAGCCCTATCCAAAAATAAAGCAGCGGCATTAAGATCACTGCCAGCACAATATCCATCAGGGCCCCGTAATTTATGATATCGCCTCTTTTTAAATATTGCAATCCTGTTGTATGGATATTGGCGCGTACGGGAATGACCAAAATTGAGAAAAGAAAAATGCCTACCGATGCCAGGTATTTTTCAGAAAACAGGAAAACAATAATTTCCCTGCTAAAAAAAAATAAATAAAAAAAAAGAGGAAAAGCAATGCAGGACAACAGCCTGCCGTTGTTATATATGGTTTGAGCAACCAGCTTATAATCCGTTGTATTTGTCAAAGACATCAGGGCAGCGCTGCCAACAGCCGTGAAAACCAATGGTAAAAAAGGTATATCATATGTGCCATTTACATAAATGGCCGTTTCCTCATTCTTTAACAGCAGCGATATTAAAAATTTATCCAGCCATACGGCCGTGGCGGTAAGTACGGCATAAGTGTACATCTGAAAAAAAAAGGGAATGTGCTTCTTATATTCTGCTTCAGAAGTATCTTTTTTGCCGCTCTTAGCCATCCATTTTCTTAAAAAAACAGCCGTTATGCTATTCTTAAGAACCAGCAGCGATGCCAACAGGATAACAAGCTTGTCTAAATGCCAGCCTCCTTTTAATACAATTAAATGAATAGCCAGAAAAGAAAGCGCGTACAAAAAGTTTACAACAATTACAAACCTGAACTTTTTTAATGATAGTAATATGGCCTCAAAAACCATGGCCACAGCAGATGCCATAAGCACAATCATTGCCACAAAAAAATGAATGTGCTGATTCCATTGCAATATTCCAAAAACAGCCCCGGAAATAAGTGTTAATATGCTGATAATCGTCCATTGCCTTTTATTGATGCAAACCATAAAATCAATAATCTGTTCCGGGCTAAAAACGGGCAATGACAAATGAAGCCCCCATGTTGTTATGATGTTAAACACGCTAAGCTGTACCCAAAATCTTTGATAGGCACCATAATCATCTATTTTTAAATTGTGCGCCAGAAAACACATCACTAGCACTAATGATGCGGTGGTGAAAAACCTGGCAAACAAAATATTTACAGATTTAGAAAATAACTTATTATATAAAATGTTACGCTCCACAACAAGGTATTACCAAAAGAGGTACCAAAAACAATGTTTACAAAAGGATTACCGTTCTGTCCGCAACCGATTAGCATTTGTTGTTAATCAGACGTTATTTACACTGCTGATCTGCCAGTGAGCGGACAGCATAACAAAAGGGACTTTTGATCAGTCCCTTTAAAATCCTGTTATCTACTTTCTTATTTCAGTGCTTTAATGATCTCCACAAAATCAACTGCAACCAGCGATGCGCCGCCTACCAGTCCGCCATCAACATCCGGGCAGGCAAATAATTCTTTCGCGTTGCCGGCTTTTACGCTTCCGCCGTAAAGGATAGAAACGGCATCTGCAACTTCCTGGCCGTATTGTTTGGCAATTGCAGAACGGATAAAGGCATGCATTTCCTGTGCCTGGCTGGTAGTAGCCGTTTTACCGGTGCCGATGGCCCAGATAGGCTCATAAGCGATCACTACATTCTTCAGCTCTTCTGCAGAAACATGGAACAAAGATTCCTGTAATTGTTTCTCCACATATTCATTCTGGGTGCCCGCGTCGCGAATGCTCAAAGGCTCGCCACAGCAGAAAATCGGTTTCATTCCGGCTCCTAACAGCAGATCCACCTTTTCAGAAATATCCAGGTTGGATTCGTTAAAATATTCCCTGCGCTCACTATGACCGATGATGCAATATTTAATATCAATGGATTTAAGCATGTCTACTGAAACCTCTCCTGTATAGGCCCCGGACTTTTTGTTGGAGCAGTTCTGCGCCGCCACATAAAAGTTTTTAAGGGTGTTCACCTTTTCATTTGCCATCATCAGGTAAGGGAACGGAATACCAAAGATCACTTCCTGGTTATCTTTGGTTTCAATGTTTTCATCAAAAATATCTTTTAATAACTGCTGGCCCTCCACATACGTTAAATTCATTTTCCAGTTAGCTGCTGCAATTTGCTGTCTCATGATTTCTTTGTTTTTGTTTGATAATAAATATGGGTAATTTGTTCTTTTTCTCTTGTCGTCATTGTTTGCTTTTTGGTTTGCATCCAGCGCTCCAGGTGCTCCAGGATCTTTTCTGCTTCATATAAAACAGCATCATTATATCCCCAGGAAAAAGAGGGAATCCATTTTGGGGTCAGCCCCTTTCCAAAAACATTTGCACAAACTCCTATCACAGTTCCGGAGTTGATGGAAGTGTTAATGGCTGTTCTTGTATAATCCCCCATTAGTACGCCGCATTTCATGCCGGCTTTATAAACGCCTGATGGCAAAATTACACTAATATTTCCAGCTGTATTTTTTAAATTGCTGTTGCTGGTACCGCCGCCCAGGTTGCACCAGCGGCCTATTACCGCATCGCCTATATACCCGTCGTGCGCTTTATTGGAAAAAGGAAAAAAGACGGTGTTTTTAATTTCGCCGCCAACCGTGCAACAGTAGCCTACAGTGGTGCCACCGTAGATCCGCGTGCCCATTTTGACCACCGCATTTTCTCCAATAAATACCGGGCCGCGTATGCAGGTGCCTTCCATTATCAAAGCATTTTTTGCGATATAGACCGGCCCTTCTTCCGCATTAATAACAGCGAAACGGACAGAGGCTCCTTCCTCAATAAAAACAGCATTACCGGTGAACCGGTTGCCATCAGGGACGGGCACTGAGTTACGGCCCTGCGTCAGTAACCGGAAATCAAAATGCAGCAGGTAAGCGTTGTGCTCAAAAATGTTCCAGCCAAATTCCAGCCACCGCAATGCATTACCTGTTAAAACCTCAACCGGCTTCCCGGAAAAGGCTTTATGGCTTTTTCCCAAACCAATGATGGCAGCACCACCTTCTCTATCCAGCTCAAGAAAATCGCCTTCCTTAAAGTTTTTCAGTAAGGCAATCAGTTCTTCCGAAGGCAGCAAATTAGCAGGAACAACCCATTCACCCCCGCTACCGGAGGGCAATTCCTGCTCCACGATCAGTTCCCAGCGTTTCCGGTTGCTCAGCATTCCGGAAGGAATATCTTCAACCCGCGTTGTAAGACAAAACGGGAACAATTGCTCCTCTTTATAATGATTATGGGTAAATGTGACCGGGCTCATAAATTGAGGGTCCTAAGATAATCAGAAACCACTTTAAAAACAAAACCCCGTCCTGTTAAGGGCGGGGTTAAAAAAGTCCCACTGCGGGTAATTATTTTTTTGCGTATTTCTTTTTGAATTTATCAATACGGCCGGCAGTATCCACCAGCATATTTTTACCGGTAAAGAAAGGGTGAGAAGTGCTGGAAATTTCCAGTTTTACAACAGGATATTCATTACCATCTTCCCATTTAATGGTTTCTTTTGAATTGGCGGTAGAACGGCTTAAAAAAGCTTCACCGTTGCTCATGTCTTTGAAAACTACTAAACGGTAGCTTTCCGGATGGAGACCTTGTTTCATAATTGTATGATTTTTAAGGTTGTACGGATTTTGCCGTACTGTTATTAATAAATTTTGAAGTGCAAAGGTAGGATATTAAATATAGAATGTGAAATATTAAATTTCTGAAGACAGAAACGGATAATCCATGGTTGATGATTTTTTTTCCGGGTGCAGGATGTAATAGTCTGAACACTGACATTTTCTATCTTAACTCCGCATATTTTCCACTTGCAGCGGCAGGCCCAGTTCCCAGGTTCTGGATGCCTGGATCACTGTTTGCAGGTCGTCGATCTTCTTCCCCGTTACGCGTACCACATCGTCATGAATGGATGCCTGCACCTTCAGCCCTGCATCCTTGATCAGTTTTACGATCTTTTTGGCATCTTCCTGCCTTAGCCCGTTCCGTACCTCTATCTCTTTTTTCCAGGCTTTACCCACCTGGCTCCCCTCCTTTCCCAGGTCAAATGCCTCCGGGGCAATTCCCTGCTTATGCGCACGGTTTACCAGCACATCCAGCAGTTGCTTCATTTTCATATCGTCCTCCGTTTCCACATTGATCTTATAGGCTTTTTTATCCAGGTCAATAACCACATGCGATCCCTTAAAATCAAAGCGGTTTGTAATTTCTTTTCTTACCACATTCACAGCATTATCCAATGCCTGCGCATCTACCTTACTCGCAAAATCAAATGATGGCATATTTTATAAATTTTGAATGATGAATTTAAAATTTTAAATGTAAAATAACAAATCCCTTTCCACCTCTTTTACATTTTACATTCCCTATTTATTATGGTCGATAGTCCATGGTCAATGGCTCATGATTTCCCCGGATCTGCCTTTATCTGATCTCTTCACGAATCTACCGGAATTCTCTTTACTTTTACATTTTACATTTCTTATTTATTATTTTACATTTCTATCCCCCATTGTTGCCGCAACTGCTCATGGTAAGCACTGTTTCCTTCCTCCTTATACAGGCCGGCAATACTGCGCTGCCTGTAGGCTTCGTAAATGCTTACCGCGCAGGCCACGCTGATGTTCAGCGACTGAATGATGCCTACCTGCGGAATAATAAAATTTCCATCCGCCAGAGCCCGTATCTCTTCACTTACACCATCGTGCTCGTTCCCGAAGACCAGGGCAATGTTTTGTGTAAGATCCAGGTCATATAACCCAACGGCATCGCTGCTCAAATGCGTGGTCATTATTTTATCGTATCTGCTCTTCAAAACAGCAAAACAGGCAGCCGCATCTTCAAACTGATGCACAGATAACCACTTTGCTGCGCTGGAGCTGCTTTTAGCGCCCCATTTCTTATGCCTCGGGATTCTTGTATTTAAAATATAAACATCCTGTATCCCAACAGCATCACAGCTGCGCATTACCGCAGAAATGTTATGCGGGTCAAACACGTTTTCCAGTACAATTCCCAGTCCTGGCTGACGGTGACGGATCACCGTTTCCAACTTCTGCCGCCGTTCATTCGTCATGAAAGATTTTTAGATGCAAAGTTAATTACAATTTATAATGGTCCGCGGAATCAGCGCAAGTGCACAGGGTGAACGCATAAATCAGTAAACGATTATGCCACAGATGCACGAATCAATAAATACGTTTTTTTCTTTTAAAATGAATACAAATGAAGCGGTATCAAGAGTCGTTTTTACAACGGAATGTCGTTCTGAACTTGTTTCAGAATCTATTAATAATCATATGTGATTTTTAGATACCGGACAAGGTCCGGCATGACGATATTGACTTTTGATACAGCCAGTATTCGTGCCTGCCCGTCCGTTCAGCTACTCTTTATACATATCTTTTGCTAATTATTATGTGCTGCTTTTCTCTTGTCTTTCAATTCCGGGATACAATCGCGACTACTGCAGCCAACCGGCGTTGCTTTTCATTTGGAATCTTCATGTGCGCGGATGGCCAAAAGGAGGCCCGCCGGCAGGCGGATGACAAGCCCTTTATGCGCATAATTATTATTGTTTTTGGCGCTTATGAGCTCTCTCCGGCTGGTTGCAACTTTTTGTGGCGATTGACAAAAGGTTGAAAAGAAAATAGATGAGTTGCTGGTCTGGTATTGTATCAATACTCCGCAACTCAATAAAGACAAGAATCACAATTACTGCACGAACCCTGCTAACAAGGTGAGTATTCGTGGCATTGTGAATTAACTTTATTCATAGCCCATTTCAGTAAAAAATAAATTGATGCGCCTGCGCTGCGCAAATACACCGTAGACAGCCTGTGATCAATAGCAGGCACCTGGTAATCTATCATAAACAGTACCGATAAAAATTTAATATAAAGATAAATCTCCAAATGCTCAAACCTCAACAATAACCATTAATTCTGCCGATAAAGTGTTATTATTGTGTATATACGAAGAACAACTATGCAAAAGGTCATACCCAGAGACATCAGCTGGCTGGCATTTAATGGCCGGGTGCTGCAGGAAGCTGCTGATCCTACTGTGCCGTTAAACGAACGTATAAAATTCCTGGGCATATTCTCCAATAACCGGGATGAATTTTTCCGGGTGCGCATCGCTTCGCTGAAGAGAATGCTGCGCATTGAGTCCAAGCTCAATATGCACCCGGAAAAAAATCCAAAGAAGATCCTGGAGCAGATCCACCGCCTTATGGACACCCAGCAGGAAGAATTTGAGCACGTATGGAAAAATGTGCAGCGCAGTCTGAACCGCAATAAGATCTACCTGAAAAATGCTACGCAGCTGACCCTTGTTCAGAAAAAATTCATCAGGGAATTTTATGAAACTGAAATAAGCCCCAACATCATTCCCCTGATGATCGAGAACATAAAGAAATTCCCCAACCTGAGGGATAAATCCATCTTTCTGGGGGTCGTAATGCGTAAAAGTTACAATCGCCAGGATAAAAAATTTGCGATCATCGAAGTACCGGTAACCGCTGTTGGCCGGTTTATTGAATTACCTTCCAAAAGCGGGCAGCATGACATTATGCTGCTGGAAGATGCCATCATCTTTAACCTGCCGGATATTTTTAAATTCCTGGGGTACGACGAATTCCATGCCAATATCTTCAAGTTCACCAGGGATGCGGAACTGGATATTGATACCGCTGATAATACCACGCTGATCCAGAAGCTGGAAACGGGGCTGAAGAACCGGAAAAAGGGAACACCTGTTCGTTTTACCTACGATGAAAAAATGGATCCGGAACTGCTGCATTATTTAATTACCCGCATGGGGTTTGGAAAACAGGATGCCATTAGTCCGGCCGGCGCTATTCATAACTTCCGGCATTTTATTGATTTTCCTGCAAAGGTCTTTAAAAATGTAAGCCGGCGCAAAGAGCCTTTTGACCATCCTTTACTGCTGGAGCAGCGCATTTCAGATGTTATCACGCACCGGGATGTTTTACTGAGCTTTCCCTATCATAATTTTACGCCGATCATTGACCTGATCCGTGAAGCAGCTTTCGATCCCGAAGTACATTCAATAAAGATCACCTGCTACCGGCTGGCAGCGCAATCAAAGATCATCAATGCGCTGATCAATGCTGTTCGCAATGGAAAAGAGGTTATTGTTATGCTGGAACTGAGGGCTCGTTTTGATGAAGAAGCCAATATGGAGTGGAAACAGCGTCTGGAAGACGTAGGGGCCACCGTGCTTACGGGCTTCCCCAATATGAAAGTGCATGGTAAATTGTGCATCATCAAAAAGAAAAAAGGCAACCGGACAACCCATTATGGTTTTGTAAGCACCGGCAATCTTAACGAAAAAACGGCTAAGGTATATGCAGATCATTGCTTGCTGACATCCAATAAAAAGATCATGGCGGACATTAACCGCTTTTTCTCTTACCTGGAAAAGCCAAAGCTCAACGAGCCGGTCCTTGCGAAATGTACTACCGTTATTCCAAGCCCTTCCTATATAAGGACCTTTCTGGTGAAGCTGATCGACCAGGAAATTGCTGCTGCCCGGAAGAAGAAAAAAGCAGAGATGATCATTAAAATGAACTCGCTTTCAGACCTTGAAATGATCCAGAAGCTGTATGAAGCCGCAAGAGCCGGTGTGGTGGTCAAACTGATTGTACGTGGCATCTTCTGCATGCTTTCCCAGAATAAAAAATTCAAACATAAAGTAACTGCCATCAGCATTGTGGATGAATACCTGGAGCATGCAAGGGTCTTTGTATTTCATAATAACGGCAAGCCCAAGGTATTTATCTCATCAGCAGACTGGATGATCCGGAACCTGGAGCACCGGGTAGAAGCTACCTGCCCGGTTACCGATCCGGTATTAAAGAATGAGCTCATCGACATCCTGAACATTCAGCTAAGTGATAATGTAAAAGCACGGGTGCTGGATAATGAGCTAAAGAATAAATATGTGCAATCGGCTTCCAGAAAACTACGATCACAGGAAGCCATTTATAATTATTTGTTCAACAAAAAATATTCATAAATTGAAATTAGCGGCAATTGATATCGGCAGCAATGCCGCCCGTTTACTCATTGCAGACGTGCGGCTTTTAAAAAAGAACAAACCGGAATTTATTAAGTCCAACCTGGTACGGGTGCCCCTGCGCCTGGGCTTTGATGTTTTTGAAAACGGTGAGATTTCAAAGAAAAAAACAGGCCACATCCTCAGCACCATGAAAGCCTACCGCAACCTGCTGGATGCTTATGAGGTGCAGCATGTGAAAGCCTGCGCCACTTCTGCCATGCGCGATGCAAAAAACGGGCAGCAGATCATTCGGCAGATAAAACAGGAAACCGGCCTGGAGATCGAGATCATTTCGGGCGACCATGAGGCCGCGCTGATCTATGAGAGTCATGTTGCAGATACATTAACAAAAAATGAATCTTATTTATACATAGATGTGGGCGGTGGCAGTACAGAACTTACCTGCTTTACCAACGGGGTCATGAGCTTTAAGCGCTCTTTTGATATCGGCACCATCCGGCTGTTAAAACAACAGGTAACAGAGCAGCAATGGGAAGCAATGAAAAGCTATATCCGCAGCCAGGTAAAAGAAATAAAAAAGATAACCGGCATCGGATCCGGCGGCAATATCAACAAGATCTTTTCATTATCCAAACGCAAAGAAGGCCGTCCGCTTTCATTGGAACTCCTGCGCGATTATTATAAAGCATTCAGCAGCATGAGCCTCAATGAGCGCATCAGTAACTTTAAGCTGCGTGAAGACCGCGCAGATGTTATTGTTCCGGCCCTGCTGATCTATATTAACGTTTTAAAATGGGCAGGCGTACAGGAGATACTGGTGCCCAAAATAGGGCTGGCAGACGGGCTCATTCACAGTTTGTATGATTCCATAAAAGAATAAGCGCTGGGGCTGACCAAAAACTCTGTTTATAAGCAGACTGCCGTTCTGAACTTGTTTCAGAATCTATCACAAGCAATCACTATTTTAGATGCTGAAATAAATTCAGCATGACAAAAAGGGCTTTTTGGTTGCCCCTTTTATATTGTAGACTTAGACTGCAGGATATAGCTTTGGCACTACAAGTGCCTAAGAGCGGCACCGATTTTATTTTCTGAACTGCTTTTGGTACCTTTGATCAGCAATTAAAGGATAACTGCATGGGTGCCATCATATCGCTTGAAACAGAAAGAGTGTTCCTTAAACCCACTGATGAAAATGACGCAGCATTCATCTTTTACCTGATGAATGCCCCCAAATGGTTAAAATATATCGGCAACAGAGACATCACTTCTTTTGAAAAAGCCAGAAAATATATTTTGCAGCGCATCAAGCCACAACAGGAACGCCTGGGCTTTGGGAACTTTACTATTATCCGGAAAGCCGATCATAAAAAAATAGGAACCGTGGGGTTGTATCATCGCGAGGGCCATCCTGCACCGGATATTGGCTTTGCATTGTTGCCCAGGTTTGAAAAAATGGGCTATGCCTTTGAAGCCGCTCATAGATTAATTGAAGCGGGGTTTGACCTGTTTGGACTGGAAAAGATCTGGGGCATCACCAGCCCCGGCAATCTTGCATCCCAAAAGCTGCTTTACAGGCTGGGATTAAAAATGACAGGCACGATCCGCCTGCCCGATGCCACAGAGGAGCTCTATCTTTTTGAAACACTGAAACCCGAGCATATGCTTACCCGCGAGCAGCAGTTGTTTCCCCGGGGCATTGCATTTTAGATCAGTTTCTACCCTGATTGCTGACAGCATTCTTAAGCAGGAATGAGCCGTTGATGCTGTATCCAATTCAGATAAATAATTTTTTTTACCTCCTCTTTTTATAACTCTTTGAATAAGCCGGCTCTATGAGACAAATTGAAGAGTAATTGAGACAGCAGAAAAACAAAAGCTGATGTGGATTAGCTATTTTTACGGCTAAAAATAGTTTCTTATGCTACGATTTGTGTGTTTGCCAGTTCTACTATCCCTATTTTTAAGCGTATCCGGCCAGGGCGATCCGGTAAAGCCGATTATTCAGACAAAATGGGCCAGTGATGTTCAACCCGGTAATGTGCTGCCGGAATATCCAAGACCCCAGTTAGTACGCGGTAACTGGATGAGCTTAAACGGGCAATGGGATTACAGTATTCAGCCGGCTTCAGCAGAAACCGCACCCGTTGGGTTTGAAGGAAAGATCCTGGTGCCTTTCCCTGTTGAATCGGCTCTTTCAGGCGTACAAAAAACCGTTGGCAAAGACCGGTCATTATGGTATCACAGAACGATTCAGTTACCTGCCAGCCTGTCAAAGGGAACCGTACTGTTACATTTTGGAGCCGTGGACTGGCAATGCAGCGTTTTTATAAACGGCCGGAAAGCCGGCGAGCATAAAGGAGGTTACAGTGCATTCACCTTTGACATTACCCCTTTCCTGAAGAAAGGGAAAACACAGGAAATTGCTGTACGCGTATGGGACCCGTCAGACGATGGCCCGCAGCCAAGAGGCAAGCAGGTGAAAAAACCCAATGGCATCTGGTATACTCCTGTAACCGGTATCTGGCAAACAGTATGGATCGAAGCTGTTCCGGATACTTACATCGCCTCCACAAAGAACACACCCGATATTGATCAGAAAGTAATAAAAGTTACCACTACCGTAAACAGTGCGCGCCCTGGCGATCTGGTAAGAGTTACCGCTTTGGACGGATCTGTTAAAATGAGCGAACAACAGGTAGCGCCCGGTACCGAAGCCGTTTTACCTGTTGAGAATATGAAGCTGTGGACGCCCGGCAGCCCGTTCCTGTATAACCTGAAAGTAGAATTATTGCGGAAAGGGAAACCAATCGATGCTGCGACCTCTTATTTTGCCATGCGGAAGATTTCCATGCAAAAGGAAAACGGCATTCAGAAAATGTTGCTGAATAACCGGTTTGTTTTTCAATACGGCCCGCTGGACCAGGGCTGGTGGCCCGATGGGTTGTATACAGCCCCTACTGATGAAGCGCTGCGTTTTGACATACAGACTACAAAGGATATGGGCTTTAATATGATCCGCAAACATGTGAAAGCAGAACCTGCAAGGTGGTATTATCATTGTGACCAGCTGGGCATGCTGGTATGGCAGGATATGCCCAGCGGCGATCTTGGAGGTAACGTATGGGATTCCCGTCCCGGACAGATTTCCGGGGGCAACACGGATAAAGACAGAAGTGCTGAATCTGAAGCCGTTTACAGAACGGAATGGAAAGAAATAATGGACAACCTGTACAACTTTCCCTGCATTGTGGTTTGGGTACCTTTTAATGAAGCCTGGGGGCAGTTTAAAACAAAGGAAATTACAGAGTGGACAATGCAATACGATCCTTCCAGATTAGTGAACAGCGCAAGCGGCGGCAACTTCTTTCCGGTTGGGCACATTATGGATCTGCATCATTATCCTGATCCTGCAATGCCTGATCCGCGCATCTTTGGCAGCGAACGCATACTGGTACTGGGAGAATTTGGCGGGCTGGGATTGCCCCTGGAAGGTCATACCTGGCAGGCTAAAAATAACTGGGGCTATCAAACCTTTAAAAACCAGGATGAGCTAAAGAACCGCTATTCAGAACTGGTGAGCCACCTTGCCCGGCTCATCCCCCTTGGCTTATCCGCTGCCGTTTATACCCAAACAACGGATGTGGAGGTAGAAACAAACGGGTTAATGACCTATGACCGGAAGGTATATAAGATTGATCCAAAAGTTCTGCATGAGATCCACCAGCAGTTGTATAAACAATAATAACGGGGGTATCATTTTTAAAAGCAGCGCCAGATGCTGACTAAAGAGCTTCTTATGCTGATAATACGCTGCGATCAATTTTATTACAATTATCCCAAGCTACTATCACTTTAGGGTTCGGGCGACATCATAGCTCTCAATTTAAGAGCGGAAGCATCATTTTGTGCGTCGCTGCAAGGATAACGAAATGCGGCATGCCCGCTCTGCTTAGCTGTACCTGAAGCTTCGGGCGGACGGGCTTCTGTAAGCTGTTCATGACAAATGTTGTAAGTTGTTGGAAATGCATCTACATAAGGAACATCATTCCGGATGGAGCGCAGCGGAATGAGCAGAGGCATCTCTCTGATGATACAGAGATCCCCGGCTTCTCCCGCTATCGCGGGCTGCGCCCGGGATGACGATTGAAAAAATTGTCATCCCAATCAGCTTAAAGACAACGCTTTTGCGAGTGCCTCATCATGATAGTCCTTTAGCAACTTACTGGTCATCCGGATGATCCGATTCAATGAACCTCCTGTTGTACAGCAGGCTTAAATGCAAACACTTTTATAGCTGCCTCAGCACGACAAGACAGTCGTTTTTGCTATTAAAAAAAATCAGATCCTGTTTATTGAGCCTAAAGGTAGCGGCAGAAGAGTTTGTCATGGCGCCACTGATTTTGTAGCAATAAAAAACCGGTACAGCAATCCGAAGTCTTTTGATCAGCCCGGGGCAAATTATTATTTTGATACCGGTTCACTGTTATTCTTTGTCTATGACAGAAAGAACAAGCCTGAAGGCTGTTCTTTTTTACAGGGAACGCCCTAGGTTTTTGCTGTAATCAGCTCAAATGCTGTTATAAACTACAGGATCTGTCGCATATATCATTTGTTACTTAGATGAAAACTTATAGTAGGTAACCGTATGATACTGCTGGCCGGCCTTCAGCTCTGTGCTGGGGAAGGCCGGTTTGTTGGGAGAATCGGGGAAATGCTGGGTTTCCGCTGCAAAAGCACCCCTGTGTATATCCTTTGCGCCGGATTTTAAAGTGTTGGTGCTCTTATTAAAATTACCGCTGTAAAATTGCAATCCCGGTTCCTGTGTATAAATGTCCATTGAAATGCCAGACTTATCGCCGGTAAAGGTTGCTGCATGTGTAAGACCATACAGGCCTTTAGTGCCGTTCAATACATAGTTGTGATCATATCCCTTACCAAATTTCAATTGTTCATTATCATCATTGATACGGGCACCTATTGCAGCCGGTTTTGTAAAATCCAAAGGAGTACCTGCTACGGGTTCCAGCTTACCGGTAGGGATCAGTGTAGAATCAACAGGGGTATATTTATCGGCATAGATCTGTACCGTATGACCCAGTATTTCACCACTGCCCTCGCCATTCAGGTTGAAATAAGCATGATTGGTGAGGTTCACGATCGTATTCTTATCAGTAGTAGCACTGTAATCAATCTTTAAAGCATTATCAGCCGTTACACTGTATACGACTTTTACGTTCAATGTTCCGGGAAAACCTTCTTCCATGTCGGGGCTCGTATACATCAGTTCCAGGGTACTGTCGTTGGGCTGTGCAGCATCCCATACCACGGCCTGGAATCCTTTTTTGCCGCCATGCAGTGTATTAGGGCCATCGTTTGCCGCCAGCGGATATGTTTTGCCGTCCAGCTGAAATTGAGCATGGCCAATACGGTTTCCATAACGGCCGATTAATGCACCCAAATACGCCATATCTGATTTTTCAAATGCATCAACACTGCTCATTCCCCAGGCCACGTCCGTTTGTTTTCCCTCTTTATCCGGCACCCAGATGCCTGCAATACGCCCTCCATAATTGGTAATGGCAACTGTCATGCCTTTATGGTTGGTTAGTTGATACAATGCCGTTTTTTTACCATCAATCATAGCCACAAATTTCGCACTGTCCAGAGACTCCGGCGTGTCATCGGTCTTTACAGCCGTGCTGTCTGTTGCAGCGCTTTCTTTTTTTTCTGCACTATTATCATTGCAGGCCGCTATGCCAAGCGCCAGCGCAGCTACCGCAAAAAATTTTAATGAATGACTCATTGTTCTATTTTTTTATGTTTTTTATTAAAGATGGCCGCTCGTTTTTGCTGTTGCCATAGTTCCCGGGCAAGCGTTATAAATGTCAATAATACAATAAAATCAGCTCTTTACAAAACCATTTTCTATAAGCCGCCTGCAACTGCTGCCAGGAATTTCTATGGCCTGTACTCCTGTTTTTTCATTGCTGGTTCAGCTAACGGGAGGCCAGCCGGCAATGGTTTTCCAAAATAAGGACGCCCGGCCTTGTCCCAGGTAAACTGTTGCGCCCGCGGCGACCGGTGCCCTCCGCAACCCTGACCAGGCGCTGAATTGGCATGATATAAGATCCAGTCCTCTTTCCCATCCGGCGACTTAAAAAAGGAGTTATGGCCCGGCGCATAAACACCATTCTCCGGAGCCGCTTTAAAAACCGGTTCTTTACTTTTTACCCAGTTAGACCGGTTTAAAAGATCCCTGTCATTTTTTGCGGAGAGCATGCCCAATGTATAAAAATCCGTCCAGCAACCACTGGCAGAGTAAACAATGTAGAGATGGTTTTTATGTACCAGGAACTGCGGGCCTTCATTTACATTAACCTGTTCCGGGGTTTCTCCTTTTAAATAGCCATGCCGCTCCCAGTCATATTCCGGTTCAGACAACAGCACCCGCTCTCCTTCTATTGTCCAGGGATTGCTCATTTTAGCAATGTAAATATTCTGTTGCCCGTTTACATCACCGTGCCAGCCCGACCAGATCATGTATAGCTGTCCCTTATATTCGATCACATCCCCGTCAATGGCCCATTTGTCAGACGGATCAGCTACTTTGCCTTTAAATACCCATTCGCCTTTCATTGGGTCCGGGGAACTGTTCTCAATAACATACATACGATGGTTCTGATTATTACCATCATCCGCTGCAAAATACATATACCATTTACCTCTTAAAAATAAGATCTCCGGCGCCCACAATTCTTTTGAATAATTTGTGCTGGCCGGCGGGGTCCAAACAGTTTTCTGTTCTGCATGCTTCAGGTCTGCCAGGGACCGGGTTTTCCAGAGCACCAGTTTGGTTCCCATAGTGTTGGTATAGTAGTAATACCCGTCCTTGTAAAAGCTATACGGATCTGCTCCTGAAGCCAGTAACGGATTGGTAAAGGTTTTTTGTACCTGTTGCGCATTCAGCTGAAAACTAATTGAGAGGACTATAGCAGCCCATAAGATAAAACGGTTCATTGAACAACATTTAAGAAATGGAAAGTACGGGGATCCGCAGTGATCACCTCCTCTCCGTTAGCAGTTTTTTCAAAAGTCACCCTGATCAGGGCCGTTCTGCGCGGTGCAACCGTTGCAGCAGCATAATGCGTATGAAAAACATAGTGCCAGTTGCCCTGCGCGTCTTTAAACAGATCACCATGCCCTGTTCCATTGTTTCCGGTGGTCTGTTGAGATAAAACAGGATTACCGGAATATTTTTCCCAGGGACCGTAAGGCGATGTGCCTGTTGCAAAGCCTACGGCATAATCGGGGTTGCGGAAATCGTTGGCAGAATAGATCAGGTAATAATAACGTCCGCGTTTTACTACTGTGGGGCCTTCTGTTACTCCCCACTTAGCATTTGCGGTATTTTCCCAGCCGGCATCAGCATGAATGCATTCCTTTACTGTAGCCGTTTTTATAGCGCTCAGGTCTTTATTCATTTCCCCAACGAAAATCCGGTTCCCATTCTGAAGGCGTACATGATATAAATACACTTTATCTTTTTCAAAGAGCAAAAAGGGGTCAATCATTTTTACAGAAGTATCCAGGGCCTTTATTTCCTGCTGCTGAAATGGCCCCAACGGGCTATCCGCTACAGCAATGGCAATATGTTCGTCCGCTGTATAGGCCATATAAAACCGGCCCTTATAATGTACTACCTGCGGTGCCCAGAAACCCCGGGTTCCAAAACTGGTTCCTTTTTTAAGCACAATTCCCCTGTAAAACCAGTTACGCTGATCAGCAGAAGTATAAGCGGTAAACCCTTCATTGGCATTGTGTCCGTTTGTGCCGTACAAATAATAAATTCCTTTATAATAAAAGATCGTTGGGTCCGCCAGTAACGGGTTCTGCCCAGCAGGGCCCTGACCTTTTACAGTAAAAGGCATTATCAATAATAAATAAACTATACTTTTTAAGATCCGGCTATTCATAACCTCATTTATTTTTGTTCCCTAAACAGGGCATACAACAGTAACTGTCCTGAATGTCCTGATCTGTAGGCTCCGGAGGATGCGTGCGGACACGCATCATGGCGAACAGTGTTCTTATGCCTCCGGACCCACGGTTCTTGGTTTTCATTACTGTCATGTTAACAACAAACGGAAGTTCCAGGCAGGCATTCTTTTCCGACAGCTTCATAACGAAGGCTGCACCCTGTTCTAATGTGCCGGCTAATGAACATTAAAAACAGACCCTAACCTTTTTTATTTTTTCCCCGTCATTGACTTAATAAAATCCACCTCATCCTGTTTATAAGGTGTTCCATCCTTATGGAAAATATCATGAAACCAGAGCGGGGGCTCTGAAGTATAGGTCTTTGTCCAGCTGTCCCAGGGGTACTTGGTTTGCGATTTCCCGTCCACAAAGCCCCAGTTGATCATGGCTACCTTGTTTGCCTTTGCAACAGGCAGGGAGCTCTGGAACGTGCTTTTATTGGGACGTGCCATATATTCAGTGCACCACAGCGGCCGGTTATACCGCTTTAATTCATCAATTTTTTTATGCAATGTTGCGGAATCATCATAACAATGGAAGGAAACAATATCGGATTCCTGAAGCTGCAGTTTTTCAACAGGCTTTAAAGTGCTGTCTGATTGCCAGTTACCCGCCCAAACCCCAGATGTAAGCGGCTGGGACGGGTTTGCAGACCTGGCCCATTCAAATGTCTTTTTCAGCAAAGGAAGCACCAGCGCTACCTTATCCGGTATTTCTACCTTTTCATAGGATGGGCCGGTCATGTTGTCCGGTTCATTCCATACATCCCAGGCTATAATGCGCTGGTCATTTGCAAATTTTCCAACAATGGACTTTACATATTGTTCAAGGCGCGGGTATTGGGCAGAGTCCTTCAAGGCGGCCTGTCCCGGGCTTTGCACCCAGCCGGAATTATGCACAAACGGCCTGGGAGCCCGCTGCTTTCCTGCCTTTGGAAAAGGATCCCAGCAGGAATCAAAGATCGTAAACAATATTTTTATATGGTGCTTGTCTGCTATTTGCAGGAATTGATTGATGCGGTCATAAAAACCCTGCTCATCATTTTCAAACACAAGGTCATGCAGGTAAACACGCATCACATTCATGCCGATCGATTCGGCGAGGGCCAGTTCTTTATCAATAGTAGCGGTATCAAATGTCTCCGCCTGCCACATCTCTAACTGGTTGATGGCAGTGCTGGGCAGAAAGTCGGCGCCCACATACCAGGGCTGACCGGCATACCAGTTATTTGCCTGCTCCTGCGTCCAGATTTCCCTGCGGCCTGCCAGGGAATCCTTCCCGTCCGGTTTTTTACTTTCAGGGGTTGCACAGGAGATGATCATTACCCCTGCGGTAACTAAAGCCAGCAACCCGGTCATCAGTCGCTCAAAAAAAATCACTTTCTTCATATTCATACTTTTTGGTGAGTCAAAATATTCTGCAGTTATACCGGTTGTACCGGCAACGGCAGCTTTCTGAACGCTTTTATTGATTCAGTTTTTTATCCAGCACTTTCATAAAATATCCGCCAACAACGCTGCGTGCCTGAAATCCCACCTGGCGCCCATCGGTTGTTTCATGCCAGTCGCTTAGCGGCACGCGGGCCGGCGTTTCTGTGGCATACTTATAAACAGGCGTTACCAGCGCTTTAAAATCATTGCTATTATTCGCCAGGGTTGCGGTCCACAGGATCCAGTCGGATTTTGTATAGCTTTTCCGGCTGTCCAGCGGAAGACCGTATTTATTCTGCTTTTTAAAATAAAAGCTAATTTCTTTCTGGTAGACCGATCGGGGGAATATATTAAACCGGAGCACTTTATCCCAAACCAGGTTGTATTTCTGGCTCCAGGTGCCTTTCTTTTCAAATACCAGTGTATAATGATCTCCGTCATCTGCCAGCTGCAACCATTTTGGCACCATAGCTGTAGCTGTTCCGTGATATTTATTATACACATCATTTTTACCCAACATCCTTGCAATCGCTGCGTAGCCTTCAATGCCCATAATGGCTTTCATTGAAAGATTGGTATTGCGTGCCAGGTGACCTGCAAAATCATCTGTACACAGCTGATTAGCCGGATCAAAGCCTTCTTTAACCAGATAATCGGCCCAGGTGGTAAGGGTTTCCCAGTGTTTTTGCGCATATTGTGCATTGCCTTCTGCTTTTGCTATAGCTGCGGTTAAGCAAAGCATGTTCCCTGCTTCCTCCACCGGCATGTCTTCTCCATAGGTTTGCCCGTTGGCCTGCGGGTAAGTGCCCAGGTCGTGCGACGGAAATGGTTTTGCCCATTTCCCTGATTCGCTATAGTAAAAGATCCCATTCAGCATTCCTTTTAGCAGGTCCGGATTATATACAAGAAATAACGGAGCCGAAGGATAAGTTACATCCACTGTATTGATCGACCCGTTGCTGAAATTTTCCTTTGAAAGGAACAACAGGTCACCTGAGGGGCTTTGCACCAGTTTGTGCGCCGCAATACTTTGACGGTATGCCATTTCGCACAGCCGGGCATATTCCGTGCCACCTGCTTTCCATGCATCCTGATAAACCCTGTTGTCAACGGAAGCGCATTGTTTTACTACGGTATTGTATTCTTTTTCCGCCTTCTCCAGCTGCTCCTCAATAGAACTTTTTCCTTTCCGGTTCCACCAGGGGCGTAAATTTTCTCCAAAGTATTGAATCGAATAAAGATCGTCATATGCAATCATTAACTTTCCTGAAGCGCTTTGCGCTCTTCCAAGATCAAGAATAGTATTCAACAGCAGTTGTTTGCCCTGCTGTTTCAGCATGGGTGAAAATTTGTCAGCGCTCTTGAATACCTTCAGCGAAGCGCTGCCCGGCTCAGCAATATATTGCCAGGTATTTTTGCCGGTGGGAGCCGCAATATATAAATACCCCCAGTCTATACGCAGGTCGTCCCCTTTTTTTTGCAATACAGGCTGGCTCACGGTTCCTGCCTTTAACAGGCTTAAATTGCCGGAGGTTGATTTCTCAGCCGTTATTTCCTGTGTCGGTGTATTTACTGCAAGATCTGAAGAAACGCTCAATAATACTTCAACGGTATGCGCCAGGTTGTCTTTACTGCTGGTTGCAAACGTAATATAGGAAACGGGCCTGGATAATAATTCCAGGTCATTCATGATCAACGGGGAAATAAAAGCAACTTTTAGCGCTACGGGGCCACACTCAAAATCATAAAGGGTTTGCGTTGCTTTTACCTGCACATTTTTCTGGACAGCTTTATCAATAGTGTCTGAACGATCAAAACGGGACTCAGCTGCTAATCCAAAATCCAGGAACTGCCCTCCTTTTGTGTTTTTTATATGCACAGCTATTGTATTCTTTCCTTTCCTTAATAAGGAGGCTGCATCTTTGATGGGAATGTAACTATATTTATCCACCCAGCAGTTACAGCTGTACACAACAGCGCCATTCAGGTATACTTCAATATTATCATCATGTTTTATCTTCAGATAAACAGGCGCACCCGGCAGCTCTTCCAGTTCAAAAGTTCTTCTTACCCAAAGGTCTTCTGATTGCCAGGGCGTTTTTATTGCGGATGCCTGATCCCCAAAGGGGGCTTCGCCGGTTTTCCAGTTCGTTTCCCGGAATTGCTCACTGTTCCAGCCCTGGCCAGGGTCTTTTTCCGTATATCTTACTTTGTATGGCTGCTCTTCTGATGTAGCTAGCAGGGTTTTGTAAACAGGCACTTCTTTACCCAGGAAACGGTAAATCTTACCATCCACTTTTATATATCCCAGCAATGGCTGATCGGCGCCTGTCCAGTGTTTGGTTGCCGACTCATTGAGCTGGTCACTGAACGACCAGATACTAAAATAAGGATCATGTGTAATTAACGGATAGGCCGGGGCTTTTTGTGTTTGTGCCTGAATTTTAAAGCTCATCAGGAAGCCTAACATCAGGAATAAGTAAGAGCGATTCAATTTCATTATAATAATCAATTCAGTATTCTGTGAATAAACCAGTATTTATTTTCCCGCGATTCCGGAACGCAGATCATCGTAGCCTTTAACATTCCGCATAGGCTGGATTCGAAGGAGTTATAAACAGGTCTTTTATTTTCAGCATTATCATTTATCAGTTGACCACGGGGAAGGCTGCAATACGCAGGCGGGCTGCCCCCATGGGTATTAATTGAACGGATTCTTCTTTAGTGGCTACTTTTACCGGGCTTTGAGGCAGCACACCGGTAAGGCCATATTTGTCTATTTTCCATCCGGGAATCTCCCGGGCCCGGGCACTCAGGACCACCGGTGCATTTTCCGGGGTAAAGGGAAAGTCATCTCCGGGCCATTCCTTTTTTATTACCTTAAAGAGTGCAGTTCCTTCCTTCTTATCATATACCAACCCATAATTCCAGGCAGATGCAGGCCTTATTTCATAAGACGGCCATTTTTCAGGATCTGCCGATTCCTGCCATTTGGAATCGCCAATAGCGGATGCCTTACTATCAGCTTTTATATATTGCTCCTTTATTTTTAAGGAATAGGTCAAGGGCCCGCGGTCTATGCTGATGCTGTTCTTATTTTTTGCCCACTCACGAACTTTTATTTCCATCGGCAGGGTCAACGTTATTTTATCGTCCTTACTCCAGCTTCTTTGAATTTTTATATAAGAGCCGGGGTTAAAGTTCTGCTGCACAGCCGTTCCGTTTATTTTCAGTTGCGCATGGCTGCACCATTGGGGAATACGGAGATAAAAAGGGAATGTCACTTTATCTTTTGTATCAAACAGGAACGTTGTTGTTTCGTCAAATGGATAATGCCCTTTGCTTTCAATACGCACTTCCTGTCCTGAGCCCACTTTTGCTTTTACAACCGCTTCACTATACAGCAATGCCGCCAACCCGTTATCGGGTGTCGCCATAAATACATGTTCGGTATAATAAGGCCAGCCCTGGGCATGGTTGTGCTGGCAGCACCTTGAGCTGAAGGGGTTCATCATCAGGAACGGGCCGCTATTGTCAATACCGGGATGATGATTCCTGCTGTCACTAACGGACATATTGGGACTGGTGATATACCTCAAGGCTTTAAAATCGGGCATTACGGCCGCGGGGTAAGTATTGAAGGCGACATCCTCAGCGTTATCGGCCCAGAAGGGATCGCCTGTAATGCCCATCAGGATCTCATCAGAGGCCATTTGCTCTACCATTCCGCAGGTTTCCACACCCTGCCGGGGGTCTGTATAACCGGCCCTTGCATTTTCATCGGCTCCAAACATACCACCCGGAACATTCCCGAACCGGTCCCTGATGATATGAAAATCCCGGTAGGTAGCCATCAGGTCGGCCCTGCTGCCGCTCTGTAAAAAATAGGTAGCAGGTTCCCGGAACGATTGCGCAATATTTACATTATGCCAGTTGGGAAGATTGTTTTCCTGGCGCCAGTTGGCCGTATTACGATCAATTTTCTTTGCAAGATCCAGCAGCCATTCGTTATCCCTTGTATGGTTGTACAACCAGTAAACACTTAAAAGATTATCGCCTCCCCGGCTGTTCTCCCAGTAATCTTTCAAAAACAGGCTGTCAGGAAGGTTATATTCCCAGCGGAAATAGTTTTCCATAAAAGGCAATACCTTTTGATCATTACTATACTCATAATAAGATTGCAGGCACCAAAGCATGATCATGTTTCCCCAAAGATCCGGCTTGCCGTTCTTAAGGATCAACGGGCCAAAATAACCATCCTTCCGCTGGCCGGATAAAACAGCATTGATCCAGGTTGAGGCTTCGGTGATTATTTTTTTATCGTTCAGTATATAACCAAGATTTGCATATCCTTTTAACCAATAGGGCACTTCTTCCCAGCCATGATCCCCCTTGCCATCCGGGCTTAGCCATGCATTATCCTTTTTGGTCAGCCATGCGCTTATTTCTCCCAAATGGCCCGTAAGACCATCCCGTTGCAGTTCAAGGTACTTGAGCAGCCAGCCCTTTGGCTGGATGGCTCCTACCGGCAGTTTTACAAGATATAACGGCTGCAATGGTTTTCTATTGCCTGCATAATACCTGTTGGTCATCGTATTATCCGGCCGGTCCACATTGGTCACAACTTCGTTGCTGCCGGCTACCAGCTTATTTTGCCCAAAGCCGGTTGCCGGCGCCAGCAACAGCATTATTACTACTATACTATTTTTAATACCGGTCATATACTCATTAAGTAGGATAAAATTACGAAAGCCAGCGGTCAAACAGCCCTTCTCTTTTTGCTTCCGGCGTTCCATTTTTTATAAAACCAGCCCGGCCATCGAAGACCAGTTTTTTCAAAAGGGCAGATGTGCTGTGTATACGTTTTACACGGGAATGTGTAAAGTAAACTTTTTCCAAAACAATTTTTACCAAAACACCTGAATTTAAAAATTAATTTTCACAACCTTTGAATACAGCATATCCTCAACACCGCTGATCTTTACGCCCACTCTTGCAAAAACATAATTCTGCGCAGGAGTGATGGAAGGAATAGCTACTGACAGCGCAATATTACCAGGATCAGCAATGGCGGTTTCAGATGCTCCGGCTATTTTACCATCATCGGTCTGTGATACAAACTGTGTTTTATTAATATACAAGGCCACCGCATCCACATCTCTTGCATTTTCACCTGTAATGATCTTTTCCAGCGCAAAATGAGCCGTCACAGAGCTGCCGTTATTGGTTATCTGGAGATTTCTTATCATATAATAAGGAGTTACGGGTATTTCTATGCTGGTATTTTGTGTAAGATCCACATCCAGCGTATCGGGGGTACCGGCTGCTGTGTGTTTCCATAAGAAAGGCCCCTGCCCGTCCGGGATCACCAGCTTGTAATCGCCGGGGAACAGTAACATCGATAAAGTACCGTTCTGATTAAAGGTCTCTTCAATGGGAGCGGGTGTGCTATATCCATGCTGGTGCAGCTGAAAAGATACCTGACCGTATTCCACATATACAGAATCACCATTATAAAGTAACTGCCCGGTCAGCTGAATCTTTGGAGGATCATAATTATCCTTTTTACAGGAAATAAGCACGCATATAAACAAGCTGCAGGCTGCTAAGTAAACTATTAATTTCTTCATGAATACCTGTTTTTCTTTTTTATAATTTTTGCAGCAACCACTTACTGATTGGGTTGCTGTACCAGTTTGGGGTTCTTGCCTATGATGTCGTTGCCGATCCGGGAATAATAATTGCCCAAACGGAAACTTAATGCTGCTGTAACCTTTGACGGTAAAACAATTTTGTATACCCATTTCCATTTTGCGGGATCCGGCTGAGCGGGGTCATAGACCTTAGAAGCCCACAAACCATAAGGCTGTGTATTGGGTTTGGTGGCCGAACCAATATTATTCAAAAGATCGCCCGGGCTCATGGCCTGCCCGTTCCAGACACTGGTTGCCAGCCGCCAGCGTTTCATATCAAAAAGATAGTGGCCTTCAAAAGCCAGTTCTACCCTGCGTTCATGCACGATCCTGTCAAAGGTGATCTGTGCAGGTGTCAGGTCTGTTTTAAAACCGGCTCTGCGGCGTACCTCATTCAGATATTGTGCTGCCACATCTGTTTTCTGTAATTCAAACGCAGCTTCTGCAGCGTTTAATAATACTTCCGCATAACGGTAACGTGGCAGGGGAATATCACTGCGTGTACCCCTGCCGCCTGACAATTTTTTGGGGTCAAGAAACTTACGGATGTAAAAACCGGTCTGTGCTGTAAATACCTGGCCATTTACAGGACCATCCTGCCCCACCACCTGTAAATTCTTAAAACTCCCATAATCCCTGGTGGCGCCTCTTACATCCCCGCTAAGCGTACTGCCATCCGGAAGAAGTACCCCATTCCAGATATCATCTTTTTGTTTAAAGGTAGCACCCGGCAATAGTATGGTACCTGCCAGCCTTGCATCCCTTCCGGCGAAAGCATCCAGAGGGTCATCATACCGGATGCGGTTCCCGGCCCCATCTGTTATGGGTATCGGGGCGAATGTATTATCGAGTTTTTCAAAAGACTGCACCAGGTTCAGAGACGGGTTAATGCGGCCTGCATCCCCTTCTTCATCTGATCCGAACCGGGGTTGGTTTTGTACCGTGAACCCGTGCGTATAGGCTTTGAGCTGGTAATCTTTTATAAAGATCATTTCAGGGTTTCCCGATTTATCGGTAAAAAGACTGGCAAAATTATTGGACAGATCTGAAGGTTGTTTCATATAAAGCGAGTAGGGCCCTGCATTGCCTGCAATAATAGAATCGGCTGCATTCAACGCTTTTTGATAGTAGGCTTCCGCCTTGCTGGCGGGAATCCCCACTTCTCCTCCTGATAAGGATACCTGGGGCGTTTTGGCCCCATATTTGGCAATGGAAGCTGCATACAGGGCTGCGCGGCATTCCATGGCCAGCACAGCACCCTGTGTGGCCCTGTCTTTTAAAGTTCCATCTCTATCTATGGGCAGATCCTTTTTAATTTCCTCCGCCTCATTTATAACAAAATCATAGATCTCGTATTCTTTTGCCCGGGGAAACTGCACCTGTGTTACATCATCTCCCTGCTCAAAGTCCAGTGGTTCCAGGATTAAAGGAACACCACCCATTCTTTTTACCATTTCAAAGTAATAGCTGGCTCTTAAAAACCGGCCTTCTGCCAGGAACTCTTTTTTTTGATCTTCTGATACCTTGATGGAAGTACTTTCGCCTAACCGCTTCAGGAACAAATTCAGCTCACGGATGTAGGAATAATCCCAGATAGACCAGGAGCCGTAATCCCACTCCCTGTTCTGCACAGTCCCGTAATCGCCATCAGAAGGAAAGCTTTCTCCAAAACCTACAAAGTTCCGCCAGTCATCCAGATCACCCCCTCCGTTCAGATCGATCTGGTCATATATTCTCCGGTATAAATTGGAAAGCACGCTGTTGATGGCCACGGGATCCTGGTATATTTCATCGTTATCAATAATGTCCGGGGGTTTCACATCCAGAAAAGCACTATCCTTTTTACAGGAACTCATACAAAGGATCAGAAAGACAAAAGATATTATTATTTTGTTCATTGGATAAATAGATTACTGCGATTAAAAAGTCAGGTTTACGCCAATATTGAATACCCGGCTCTGGGGAATCTGCAAACCGGTATTATCATCTATTTCAGGGTCAAGTCCAAACTGTTTCATATTATCAATGGAGAACAGGTTATATGCATTTACATAAACCCTGGCCCGGGTCGCTTTTATCTTTTTCACCCAGGGCGCTGGTAATGAATAGCCCAGTTCAATGGTTCTGGCACGTAAATATTTGATATTATGTGTATAGAAAGTAGAGATGTACCGGTAATTGGGGTTGTCGCCGCCGTTAGGATTAAACCGCAATGCCGGATATTTGCCTGGTACCCAGGGAGAATTGGGATCCAGTGGATCCTGATGGTGCCATCGGTCTAAAAAGATGGTATTCAGGTTTCCCTCTTCAAAGAACGGGATCAATGACTCATTACTTTGTATCCACGTATAGCCGGCTGCACCTGAAAAATCGGCCGTAAAGTCGAGTTGTTTATAAGACAGGTTAATGGAAAGACCATAATTTACAATAGGCTGTACGCCGCCTCCGTTGCCATAACCGATCGGCCGCAGGTCATTACCATCAATCTTACCATCGCCGTTAAAGTCTTTATAAATGATATCGCCTGGCAACATGGTTTTGTTTCCCCTGCCATCAATATCCACGGGATAATTATTGATCTCATCCTGTGACTGGAATTGCCCTATAGCTTCATAACCCCAGGTAATGCTTTTATACCTGTCAATTCCAAGATTTCTGTATGCGTCCAACGCGTTTTGAACATTGGGTTTATAAATATCCAGCATCTTAGCCCTGGAGTACATACCATTGGCGCCTACGGTAAGTGTAAAATCCCTTCCAATTTTTCCGTTATAAAAAATGGATCCGTCCACCCCGCGTTGCTGGTCACTGTTCAGGTTTTCCTGCGGCAGGTTATAGCCCAGCTCTGCCGGCACCACCACATCCCTTCTTGAATCCAGGATACCGGTCCTTCTCCGGTCAAAATAATCTACTGCTCCTGTGAATTTCCCCTTCAGAAAGTTATAGTCGATCCCGATATCCAGGATTTTACTCTTTGTCCAGCTGATATTCGTAACCGGGATCCCTTTATCTACCAGGCCGGGGATATAGACCCCGCCCTGCACAGAGCCAATGGCATTATACCGGTATCCCGTTAAATAAGCAAAGGGCTCCACAATCGGATTATCATTACCGCCATCATCTCCCATCACCCCGTAAGAGGCCCTTAGTTTCAGCTCGCTCAAAACCGTTTTTTCGCCCAACAGGTTTTGAATGAATTTTTCGTTGGTGATCCGCCAGGCACCGGATACAGACGGGAAATACCCCACCCGGTGATCCGGGGGAAATAAGTAAGAGGCATCGCGTCTCCCTGAAAGTTCAATATTGTATTTATCTGCATATCCATAAGCCAGCCTTCCGATATAACCAATACGGGGCTGGTTTTTCACTGCATCCTGGTAATCGTCTGTCTGGGCAATATAGATTAGTGACAATGAATTGAACGGGGGCAGCGCGTGTAGCCAGTTCCGGGTATAATTATTCTGTATCCTTTCATTCACCAATGTGGCATCTATGGTATGCAATCCAAAACTCCTTGAATAATTCAATTTAATGTTGGTGGTAATATTGATCTGTTTTACCTGTTCCCGCTCGCGCCAGGGGTTGGTACTGCCGCCTGTACGGGTATAGGTGTCCTGCTGCGGATCGTACGTATAGGTATCATAGGTATACTCCTGGTTATTGAGCACCTCGTCCGCTATATAATACGAATAAAGACCGCTCAGCGTTAGCCCTTTGACAAACGCAGGCTGATAGTCCAGCGTCAGGTTTGCCTGCAATACGCGCCAGTCCCTTTTGAAGAGGCCCGAATTTTTGTAGTTCAGGAACGCCCAGTTGGTTTCATTATGCTTGATATCATTTATATACTGGGGGTTATCATTTGCATAAGGCCGTTCCAGGGGTGTATTGCGCATCAGCGCCTTCCTTGCTACAAAGTAATCATCAACATAGGGAACACCGGGGTTCTGGGTCATTTCATCACGTCCGTTGATGGTCATACCGGCTTTAAGCCCGTTTGCGATCTTGGCGCTGATATTGGATTGTATATTGGACCTGGAGAATTTATATTCCCTTCCTAATGGAGAGTTCTGGTACAGGTGTGTTGCCGCAATATAGTAAGTGATACGTTCGCTGCCGCCTTCGGCACTCAGGCTGGCCGAAGTGAGCGGGGAGTTGTTTTTTATGATAAAGTCGCGCCAGTCAAAGCTTTTATATCCATACTCAGTACCTGCTTTATATTTATCCAGCTCCTCCTGCGTAATGGACGTGCTTCCCGTTGCATTCACTTCAGCCTCCGCCTTGTAACGCATGTAATCATAAGAGCTGGTCAGCACTTCAGGGAAGCGCGTCCAGCTCTGGATGCCGTAGAACCCATTAAAGCTGATGGTGGGCTTTTCACCCAGCTTTCCTTTTTTTGTGGTAACCACCACTACCCCGTTTGCAGCTCTTAACCCGTAGATAGAAGCCGATGCATCCTTTAAAACGGAGATGCTTTCAATATCTCCCGGTGCCAGGTTATTGAAAGAGCCTACATCCTGCTGCACGCCGTCAATAACATATAATGCAGTACCGAAATTCCGGATCTGTACATTTGCGGAGGAGCCGGGCCTTCCGTCTGCCTGCCGGAAACTGACACCGGGAATCTTCCCGGCCAGCGCTGTGCTTACGGTAGAACCACCGTGTACCTTGTCAATGTCTTTAGAAGTGACTGTGGATATAGCTGATGTAATATCCTGTCTTTTTTTGGTACCGTATCCGATCACCACTACTTCATTTTCCGAGTGCTCTTCCGGTTCCATAGAAATGGTCAGGGTCGATTGCCCGGAAAACTTCACCTCCTGGGTCTTATAGCCGGCATAAGAGACAACAAGCGTACCGCTGTCCTTTGGTGTATTCAGCGTAAAGCTTCCATCAGTTCCTGTTAGCGTACCAATGGGCGTACCTTTAATACTTACAGAAGCACCGGCCATAGGGTTCCCGCTCAGATCCACCACCTTACCCGTAATGGGCACAGCTCTTCCGTTGCTAACGGCCTTGCCGGCAGATACAGGATAACCTGCGGCAAATACGGCTCCCCGTATCATGAAGCTAAAAACGACTAAAAGAATTGTTCGTATAATCATAATGGCAAATTGGTTTAAACATTTATATCTACGGGCCGTCTGTTATCTATTAAGACCAGCATACACCCGGGGCTTTTACATTAAGTACCAAACCGGTTCGAGAACTGTTCAGGGCATTACCTGTCAAACAATCGTAATGATGGCAGCTCGTTCATTCGCTAAAATATACCTGGAAAAACGATTTAGCAGTGCAATTCGTCTCAATTTTTCATCAATTTGTCTCAATATGCAACGGAGCTTCTAAAAAATTGCCGTAAGCTCATTGGCCTGAACAGCTGTTTCATACCAATTGATATCAAGACCTGCTTAAACACTTCAGGAGACAATTTTATATGAAAGTTCTAAAAAATAAAACGGGATCATAAAGAAGAACAACAACTGCGCCCTGGTGTAATGTCAAGTTTTCCATTTGTAAAAATAAAATCATCCGAAAGTTCGGATGAGGCAATGATAATCCTTCTTACGGGTTACCCTGAAGATGTTATCCCGAACCTGTTCCGGGATCTGTTTTTGTTTCAGGGCCTGTTGAGCGATACTATACAAAGATGCTGTCATCCGGGCGGGAATTCAGCATGACTAAAACAGGATTGGTTTTCAACATATCATGTAATCTGTCATCGGCACTATAAAATGCAGGGGAATACTTCCCGTAGTTCCAGATGAAAACTCATGCTATGCGTTATGAGCAGATAACCCGGCACTTTATAGGTTGGTGCAGATATGATAATCCGTGTAAAACAATATAAAAAAAATTATTCCCCGGATGGTTTCTGAACCGGCTCGTTAATCTTCACTGGCATCCCAAAATCAGGAGTTCCATCCTGCTTCCAGGTAAATTTTTGGATGCGCGGGTTGCGCGTATCGCCACAACCCTGGCCGGCCAGGGAATTTGCATGATAAATGATCCAGTCCTCCTTTCCATCCGGCGATTTAAAAAACCCGTTATGGCCCGGGCCAAAAGCACCACCGCTTGTATTTTTTGTAAATACAGGAACGGGAGATTTTGTCCAGTCTGCAGGGTTTAACGGATCTCCATCTGCTTTTAAAGAAAGCATCCCCAGGCAATAATCATCGCTCCAGCAACCATTAGCCGAATAGGTGAGAAAAACATTCCCGTTGGCGTTTTGTACCACCTCTGGTCCTTCATTAACCAGCACATTAACACCTGTAGATATCTTTTCCCAATCATAGGTCGGTTTTGAGATCAGCACCCGGCTCCCCTCAATGGTGTAGGGGTTGGACAGTTTTGCTATAAACAAATCCTGCTCTCCATCCACATCTCCCTGCCATCCGCTCCACACCATATAATTGTTGTTCTTATAGGTAAACACTGTAGCATCTATAGCAAATTTGTCAGAAGGGTCGGCTACCTTACCTTTAAAAACCCAGCCGGTATTTAACGGGTCTGCCGAGCTGTTTTCTAATACATATATGCGGTGGGAAGCATTATTGCCCGCAGTGGCGGCTGTAACATACAGGTACCATTTATTATCAAGATAATGCAGTTCCGGGGCCCACACATCCGCAGCGTATGCCGTTCCCGCAGCAGGTGTCCAGACTGTTGCAGCAACCGCGTTCCGCAAATCATCTACATATTGCGTTTTCCATAATTTTATACCATTGCCGGTTGTTTGCGTATAGTAATAGTAGTCCCCTTTCCGGGTAACCCAGGGATCGGGCCCTGAAGATAATATGGGGTTGGTAAATTTCTTAACAACCGGCTGGGTGCCGCCACCATCACCTCCGTTACCGGCATCTCCACCGGATTTGCCACATCCGATAGTGAATGCCAGTGTAATAATTGCAGCTATACATTTTCTTCTCATAGTATTAATGATTCGTTACCAGCCCGGATTCTGCTCTAATTTAGGGTTTACGTCACGCTCATATTGGGGTACAGGCAATAAGGCATATTTATCCTGGTAATAGGCAAAGCTCGGATCTCTTGAAACCAGCTTCGTGCCCAGGTCGCCCCATCTTACCAGGTCTTCCCAACGGTGCCCTTCTCCGCAAAGTTCTGTCAGCCGCTCATGTTTTAACCGTTCTAAAAATTGCGCCTTGCTCATTCCCGGAGGAAGCGGCGCCAAACCGGCCCTTGCCCTTACGCGGTTTACATACGAGTATGCCTTTGCTGTCTGATCCATTCCATTCAGTGCTTCCGCGTATAACAAAAGTATATCCGCATAACGTAAATAACGGTAGTTGTTGCCGGAATGAAACACTTCGCCAACGCTTGTGGCATCATTCAGGAATTTCCTGAAATAAACAGTATGTGTTGTTGCAACAGCCACAGGGTCTCCCGGTACATTTGCATAGTTTCTTGAAGCAAAGGATTGTCCGTATACCATTGAATATTCAGGGCCCCTTACATCTGTTGAATCATAAATAAAGCTGGCATCTACACGTGGATCTCTTCCTCCGCTGGTTGTTTTTTCAGTTAAAAATTCCCAAACACATTGCCTTCTGGCCTGGCCATCTGTAAAGCCGATCGGGCGGGGCGCAAAAAACGGGGGAATAGAAGAACCATAGTTTAAATTGTCTGGATTACCGCTTGCATCATCATCATGATTATCTTTGGGATTTACAGCATTCTGAAATTCAAAAACCGATTCTTTATTATTTTCAGTGCCCTCTAAAAAGTTATCCCTGTAGCTGGTTACAAGATCGTATATATTTTTTCCGTCACCTTCAACCAGCCATTGTAAAGCCTGTTGTGCCTCGCTATACATATGCTGCTGCAAATAACACTTGCCCAGCATACCATAAGCAGCTCCCTTTGTAGCCCTGCCAACATTTGCATCATCGTATTTTTCAGGCAGTGCGGCTGCTGCATCGGTAAAGTCCTGCTCAGCCTGTGCATACACATCTGCCTGATGTGTGGTTGAAGGATAATCCGTGGGAAGCGGGGTTTTTACCAATACCGGCACATTTCCCCACAACGTAGCCAGGTAATAATAAAAGAAGCCCCTCATAAATTTTGCCTCACCCAGCAACTGGCCTTTAAGGGTTGCATCCATGTCAATATCAGGTACATTGTCCAGCACCTGGTTGGCCCGGGCTATTCCAATATACAAGTCCTGCCACACGGTGGTGGTTTCCCACAGGTTATAGTCGGTTACGTTGAAAACATCAAAGTTATTAATAAGAATGGAATTGGGACTGGTGCTGAACCCTTCATCTGACCGTACAATAGTAAGAAAGAACTGGTTCCTGGCTAAACCTACCCTGTGATAGGTGCTGTAAATGGCATTGACACCATTTTGTGCATCTGTTGCGGTTTTCCAGAAATTATCAATTGTTGGATTATTTGGATTGGGTATATCCAGATCGTTTTTACAGGAGGATAAGATCAGAACAGCTATGACGAATAGAAAGAATGATTTTTTCATTATCCGATATTTTTAAAGAATGATATTAAAATTCAAAGTTGATACCTGCAGAATAAATCCTGCTTGATGGCCAGAAACCTGAATCCATACCTCTCATTAATGCATTATTATTGGCTACATCAGGATCCAGACCTTTATATTTGGTAATGGTAAAGAGGTTCTGGCCGCTGATGAATATCCTGGTGCTTTTAAAACCTGCCCTTTTCAGGGCTGAAGCATCAAATGTATAACCGATTTCGAGGTTCCTTAATCTTACATAAGAGCCGTTTTCCAGCCATCTGTCTGTCTGGGCCATATTGTTAGCTGATACAGACGGATCGCTGCCATTATCAACAGCAAGCCTTGGGTCTGTTCCGCCCGTATTGGTTGGGGACCAGGGATCAATCCCATTTCTGTAATTGGTAAGCTGATAACCGTCTAACGCCCTGCGCACATCATCATATATTTTATTACCAAAAATCCCGATAAACTGAAGGTTTATATTAAACCCTTTGTAACTGCCATTGAATTGCAGACCTGATTGTAATGTAGGCCAGGGAGAACCCCTGTATGTTCTGTCCTGGTCATTGATCTGGCCATCATCATTCAGATCCACATATTTTACGTCACCAGGTTTGGCATTCGGCTGAATGATCCTTCCCGCACTGTTCTTATAATTATTAATTTCTTCCTGGCTCTGGAAAAGGCCCGCAGTCTGGATCACAAACCATGAGCCCATAGGATGCCCCACCTGCGTACGCGTATAATTAGCCGGCTCCAGATAATCTACCTTATTGCCACTGGCATCCTCGCCCCGTTCACCAACCGACATTACTTCATTCCTGATGGTCGTAAAATTGCCGGACAGGTCCCATTTAAACGCATGCTGGTGATTTCTGTATGTAGCGGTAAATTCAATGCCTGTATTCTTTATAGAACCGGTGTTCACATACGGGCTTGTGCTGCTGCCCAGGTATTGCGGCAACGGTACTACCAGCAAAACTTTTTTCGACAAAGAACGGTACCAGTCTAAAGAAACGGAGAATGCATTGTTCAAGAGGCTGGCATCCGCCCCGACATCTGTTTGCGTCCTCACTTCCCATCTCAGGTAAGGATTGATGATGGATGCCTGGTACTGACCGATATGAGGGATTTGCGAAGTGCCATAAATGGCCCTGGAAGCACTGTTAATGAAAGCCGTAAACGGCCATGATCCTAATTCATCGCTAAAACCAAGCTCTCCGTAGGACGCTCTTATTTTCAGGTCGTTGATCAGCTCACTTTTGAAAAAATCTTCTTTGCTTAAGCGCCATGCGCCCGCTACAGAAGGAAAATATCCGGTTCTGAGATAGCGGCTAAACCGGGAATCCTGATCCGCACGCCCTGTCAGCGTCAGCAGATATTTATCTGCATAGCTATAATTCACCCGTCCTATCCAGCCATGGTTCCTCCATTTTGAGCTCAGTCCGCCGTCTGCACCGGGACTTCCCAGGGCGGAACCAATTGTGGTAAAGAGGATGCCATTCAGATTCTGTAACACGTTTTTGCTGGCATTGGTATAGTCCCTTTGCTGTTCTACTCTTGAAAAACCCAGTACCCCGTTGATGCTGTGCCTGCCAAAAGATTTGTTGAAATTCAGTGTATGCTCCATCAACATATTGGTGAATCTGGAGCGACCTTCAGATACAAAAGTCTGCGGAGGCTGGTTGGTATAGCGCCAGACGCCTGTATCTCTCACTTCTTTTGAATAATCGAAACTGGCTTCCAGGCCAAAATTGAATTTATAACTTAACCAATCCGTTAATTTTAATGAGGCAAACATATTACCCACAATTTTGGCATAAGTATTATTGACCTTATCCAAAGCAGCATTTGCAAGGTAGTTATTGGCATATGTAGGATTATTGGATGACCCCAACCCCAGCCTCCGGGATTAGAAGGATATAAATTCGGGTCTTTATAATCATCGCTCTGCACCATTATGATTGGCAGCATCTGAGCGGAGTTATAGAAAACGTTCACACCACCGCCGGGGTTTTGAGAGCGGGAGGAACTTAACATCATATTTTCTCCAACTGTTAATCTCCCTTTTCTCATCTCCGTATTTATACGCATACTGGCACGGTCGAATGAATTCGCAACAACCGTTCCCTGGTTACTGTAATAGCCCCCTGACAAATAGTAACTACCTGTAGCAGAGCCTCCTGATACGCCTACATTATAGTCCTGATAAGGACTTGTCCGGTAAACGGCTTTTTGCCAGTCAACATTAATGGTGTTATTCGCTAACTGGGCAGAGATATCAGCCGGCAGTGCCACACCGGAGTTGGTATACTGCTGCTGCGCCGTTTTCAGAAAAGAGGGAGCGTCCATAACATCCCAGACCTTGGGCAACTGCTGCATGCCCACTTTTGCGCTGACACTGATGACAGGATCACCAGCCCTGCCCTTTTTTGTTGTAATGATGATTACACCGCTTCCGGCCCTGGCACCATATATAGCAGCGGCGGATGCATCCTTTAATACCTGAACACTGGCCACATCATCCGGGTTAATGGTTACATTGGCATCAGCGATCATTCCGTCTATTACATATAAAGGACTGAGATATTGAAAATTGGCCGCACCCCTTATTTCTATTGTTGCATTCTGACCAGGCGCTCCTCCGTTCCTCACGGTTACACCGGGAACAAGGCCCTGCAGGGCTTCTGCAACGGAACCTCCGGATATTTTCCGGGCGTCTTCCATTTTTACTACCCCTGTAGCTCCTGTAAGGTCTTTTTTCAGAACGGTCTGATAACCGATAGCTACGACTTCTCCCAGATCCGACTCCTGGCGTTTCATGGTAATGCTGATCTTTGATTGCCCGTTAACCGGCACTTCCTGCTCATGATAACCAACATAGGAAAATACCAGCACATCTGCAGCACCGGCTTTTATACTATATCCGCCTTCAGTATTAGATACCGTAGCCGTAGTGGTATTCTTGATCGCAACCGTTACACCAATTAAGGAGGAACCCTTTTCATCAGTAATTTTACCTGAAACAATTGTTGTTTGTGCAAAGACCCGGCCTCCTCCCAATAGAAAAACAAGGAGGAGCAATATCTCTTCCTTTCCTATACGCAGTTTCTTTTTCATACGAATATATTATTTAATGTTTTTTGATAACATTTGTCTGGCAATAATGCTTTCTTAACCTTGAATAAATTACAGCAATCGATTATTTACAAGCATATCGGGTTGTTACAGCAGGAAATCCATGTAAAAATAGAATTCATAAAAACGCAACAGCCACTATTTTGTCTCAGTTTTTCATCAATCTGTCTCAATAAACACCGCACCCCAAACCTGGAAGGTTTAATACCGGCCCTGCGTACCGTTCTAACAGCTCAGGTGCAGTTTTAATGCCCTGCAGAACAATGAGGCCCCTGTATCTGTGAATTATAGTAAGGAAGATTTTCCGACAAAAAAATTCATGTATGTTTGAAAAAACTTTTAATTGAAGCTGTATTTAACACTTATAGTAGCATACCTGTTTGCATTCCTTTCGCCGGGTTATTGCCAGGAATATTACTTCCGGCATTTCCAGGCAGAAAGCGGCTTATCCAATAATACTACCTCCTGTGTGTTGCAGGACAGCAAAGGTTTTATCTGGATCGGCACCAAAGATGGTCTTGACCGGTTCGATGGGTACAATTTTAAGATCTTCAGGAACAAACAGGATGACAGCACCAGTCTGGGAAACAATTCCGTATGGAAATTATATGAGGCCAAAAACGGCATTATATGGGTGGGAACCGAACGGGGCTTTTATCAGTTTGACCCGGCAACCGAAAAATTCTCTTTTTTAAAAAACACACCAAAGACGCAGGTCAGGAGCATTACAGAGGATGCCGATGGCAATGTATGGCTGATCGTAGGCTTTCAGTTATACCGGCTGGACGGGAACACGCATGAAGTGACCTATATGGATCAGGAAGGGCTGCAATACTGCTCTACCCTCACACTGTCTGTGAATGGCCAGCTATGGGTGGGAAACATGAACGGGGAGATCGGAAACTATGATAAAAAAAAGCAGCAGTTTACCTTCCACTCTGTTTTTGCTCATTCAAAACCGGCCGTTTCCAATTGGATCGAAAAGATCTATGATACAGGAGAAGGCTATTTCCTGATCGGTACATCCAACCAGGGGATCAAGAAATTCTATATTAATGACCGCACCTATGAAGACCTGCTGACCTATAATAAAGACAGAACGGAAATATTTGCAAGGGATTTTGTAAAGGCGCGCAATAATGAATTCTGGGTTGCTACAGAAAGCGGCATCTATATTTATAACGACCAGAAACGGCAATTCATCAATCTGAAAAAGGATGCTCATAACCCCTATGCCATCAGCGACAATGCGATCTATTCCTTTTGCAGGGATAAAGAGGGCGGCATATGGGTGGGCACCTATTTTGGCGGGGTAAACTATTACTCCAATGAGAATCCTTCATTTGAAAAATATTTCCCGGGAAAAGGCAGCTCTTCGCTGCAGGGGAACGCAGTAAGAGAGATTACTGCAGACCGCTATCATCATCTCTGGGTCGGTACAGAAGATGCGGGTTTAAATAAATTTGACCCGCGTACCGGACTGTTTAAAAATTTCAGACCCGACGGAACCATCAGCAGCATTGCCAATACCAACATTCACGGGCTTCTTAGTAATGGAGACCATCTGTGGATCGGAACTTTTGAGCATGGGCTCGACATCATGGATCTTACTACTGAAAAAGTGATCCGGCATTTTAATGCAGGTCCCGGCCCGCACGATCTGAAAAGCAACTTTATTCACAGCATTTATAAAAGCCGGAGCGGCCGCATATGGCTGGGCACTTCCAATGGCATTTACTTCTACAACCCAAAGGGGAACAATTTTACAGCTCCTGCTTTTTTTCCTCAAAACAGTTTTTATTCCAGCATCCTGGAGTGCAGCGAAGGCACCCTGTGGGCCGGGACCTTCCAGGACGGCCTGCATTATTACAACGCATCAAAAAACATATATGGCCGGTTGCAATTGCTCCATAAAGGAAAAGACCGCCTCAGCCGGAACAGGGTTACCTTTCTGCGTGAAGCAAAAGACAAAACACTATGGGTTGCAACAGAGGAAGGACTGTTCAATATAAACCTGGGTAACAAACACCTGATAACCTATACAACAGACAACGGCCTGCCCAGCAACCTGATCTACACGATCACTGAAGACAGCCTGAACCGTTGGTGGATCAGTACCTCCAAAGGGTTGGCCTTACTGAATCCCCGCACAAAAAGTATACGGACTTTTACAAAATCGTCCGGTCTGCTCAGCGACCAGCTGAATTATTCGTCGGCTTTCCAGGATGAGCAGGGGCGGCTTTATTTCGGAAGCGTAAAAGGGCTGATCAGTTTTAACCCTTACCAGTTGCAGCCGGATACCTATCGTCCACCTGTTTATATTACCAATTTTTCCGTTTACAATAAACCCCTGGCCATTTCCGGAAAAGACGGGCCACTAAAAAAATCGTTGCTGCTCACAGATCAGATAACGCTTCCCTATAACCAGTCTACTTTTAATATTGATTTTGCCGCTCTCAACTTCACATCCCCGGATAATGTGGAGTATGCCTACATGCTGGAAGGGCTGGATAAAAGCTGGAATTATATCAAAACAAACAGAAGCGTTTATTTCACCAGGCTCCCGCACGGAACCTATACGTTCAGGGTACGGTCTACCAACAGCAGCGGCATCTGGCAAAACAATGAAAGAACATTAAAGATCATCATCACTCCTCCCTTCTGGAAAACTTCACTGGCGTATGTACTCTATAGTGCGCTTCTTGCAGGGATCCTGTTTTTGACGATACGGAGCTACCGGCAATACCTGACGAACAAACAAAAAAGAAGGATGCAGGTATTTGCTATTGAAAAAGAAAAAGAATTAATAGAAGCAAAGATCGATTTCTTCACAAAAGTAGCCCATGAAATAAAAACGCCTTTAACCTTAATAAAAGCACCGCTTGAAAAAATCACCAAACAAATTGCCCCGACCCCGCAAACTGAAAAATACCTGGGGATCATGAACCGGAATACAGAACGGCTGCTGGAGCTGACCAACCAGTTGCTCGACTTTAGAAAAACAGAATCAGAGCAGTTCTCGCTCCACTTAAAAGAAATGGATATTCCGGGGTTGCTGACGGCAATATGGAATACCTTTCAGCCAACGGCAGAAATGAAGAATATAGTATTTGAAC
Organism: Niabella ginsenosidivorans; assembly: GCF_001654455.1. Taxonomy (NCBI): domain Bacteria; kingdom Pseudomonadati; phylum Bacteroidota; class Chitinophagia; order Chitinophagales; family Chitinophagaceae; genus Niabella; species Niabella ginsenosidivorans. The sequence continues at coordinate 1,631,855 of NZ_CP015772.1, read as the reverse complement.
TGTCTGTGCCGGGCACTTCTTTTCAGTCATTAATTGATGAAGACGCGTTTACAAAGATCATCAGTAATCTTTTGGATAATGCCATCAAATATTGTAAAACCAGGGTAACTACTGTCTTAATTCCGCCTTCAGAGGAGCATAAAAATTTTACGATCCATGTCATCAATGATGGCGAGCCTATTCCGGAAGAAGAGCGTTCAAGGATATTTGAGCTTTTTTATCGCTCCCGGTTTACAGAAAGCATCCCCGGTGCAGGCATTGGCCTTGCACTGACCAAATCCCTGCTGGATCTTCATGAAGGCACTATCCGCTTGGATACGACAAAGAATTTAATTATATTTGAGGTGGAGATCCCTGCCAGGCTTGCATAATTAAAAATCATTTTAGATTTTGGATAATACCGTCTTAGTTCATACAGATACAGCAAAAGCAACCATCCTTTTGGTGGACGACAATGAAGATATTCTTGATTTTCTGGCAGATGATCTTGGGGAAAAACATACGGTCCTGTCTGCAAAAAATGCCGGCGAAGCATTCCATATCCTGGAAGATCACAGCGTTCAGCTTATTATCAGTGATATTATGATGCCTGGTATGGATGGCCTGGAATTCTGCGACAGGATCAAGTCCGACTTTAATCTGAGCCATATACCCGTTATTCTGCTTACTGCCAAAAACACATTGCAGGCTAAGATTGAGGGCCTGGATGCAGGAGCCGATGCCTATATTGAAAAACCCTTTTCTCCCGAGCACCTGAATGCCCAGGTTGCCAGCCTGCTCAATAACCGGATGAAGCTTAAGGAATATTTTGCTAAATCTCCTTTAGCCCATATCAACACTATGGCGCATACAAAAATGGATGAGCAGTTCTTGGAACAGCTGCAACAATGCATTGAGGCCAACCTTTCCGATCCGCTTATGGATGTAGAGTTCCTGGCACATGCGCTGAACATGAGCCGGCCTACACTCTACCGCAAAATAAAATCGATTTCGGATCTTTCCCCCAATGAAATGATCAACCTTACCCGGCTGAAAAAAGCCGCGGAAATGATCAGCCAGGGCAACACTTATATGAATGAAATTGCCGGCAGCGTTGGCTATAGCTCCTTAACCCAATTTGGCAGGAATTTTCAGAAGCAGTTCGGTATGTCGCCTACTGATTATATAAAAAAACGGTCGGAGAAATAGATGCAACAGGCTGCTAACAACAGATTGTATTATGCATTGAGGATCTATTATACTTTTGTCTTGCTGAAGCAACCATAAAAGCGCTGCATTTATGCTTTATGAAATGACAAGTAAGCCGAACGTTATCAAAAACGAACGTCATGGTGAGGCAACCATAAAAGCGTTTCATTTAAGTTCATTCGGATGACAAGTTTTTTAATCGTCACCCCGACCAAACCTGCTTTCAGCGGGTGCGCAGAGGGATCTCATCTGTTACAGAGATCTCTCCGCTCGTTCTCCGAACTCGGTCGAGACGACGATCTTGTATGTTGTTGGATTTCAATACAATAAAATACTTGTCATTAACAGCCTGACGAACCATGATTTGATTGTAAAAATCACCCTTCGTTAGACTGCCAATGGCAGATTACATTATATGCTGAAAACCAATCCTACTTTAGTCATGCTGAATTCCCGCCCGGATGACCCGGTCGAGCAGGTATTTCAGCATCTATGTATATTATCACTCAACAGACCCTGAAACAAAAACAGATCCCGGAACAGGTCCGGGATGACATCTTCAGGGTGACCCGTAAGAATAATTGTCATTGCCTCATCCGAACTTTCGGATGATTTTGTTTTTACAAATGGAAAACTCAGGGTGACAGCCTGCTATTATTGTTTATTAGCATTTTCAGTACTTCTTATTAACGGTTTAACCGTTATTTCCCGCAATACAGCTGGCGGCCACAAAACCAGTGCTCCAGGCGTTCTGGAAATTGTACCCGCCGGTAATGCCATCCACATCAATGATCTCACCAGTAAAAAACAGGTTGTTTATTTTTTTGCTCATCATAGTATGCGGCTCAATTTCCGAAAGTGTAATGCCTCCTGCGGTCACAAACTCTTCTTTATAGGTTGTTTTACCCTTAACCGGCAATTCAAAGGCAGTCAGGTTCCGGATCAGTTGATGCTGCAATTTTGCAGGGAGATCCGCCCAGCGCATTTCCTCCTGAATGCCTGATTGCTGCAATAAAAAATGCCAGAAACGCCCGGGTAATTCAAAAGCATTTCTGCCGCTGATCTTCTGTGCCGCCTTTTCAGAACGGTATGCCTGAAAAAGATCGCGCAAAACCGCTTCTGTAAGATCCGGAACCCAGTTGATAAGCGTTGTAAACGTCCATTGCCTTGCAGCCAGCTCCCTGGCGGCCCAGGCACTCAGACGCAGTACAGCCGGGCCGCTGACGCCCCAGTGCGTAATGAGCACCGGTCCCTGCTGGTGCAGCTTTGTTCCCATAATGGTTACCCTTGCATCCGGAACGCTCAAACCCATCAACTGTGTAATGGCATGCTGCGGACTATTAAAGGTAAATAGCGAGGGAACGGGCTCCGCAATTGTATGCCCCAGGTCTTTCAGCCATTGAAACAGTGCCGTTTTAGGGAACCCGCCACAGGCTATTACCACGCTATCGCAATTAAAAAAGGTTTCTCTAGTATAAAGAGTAAACCGCTCCGCGTTTTTCTCAATCCGCTTTACATCACAATGCATTTTTATTTCAACACCATACCTACCGGCTTCTTCCAGCAGGCAGTCAATGATGGTTTCCGAGGAATCTGTTACCGGGAACATGCGGCCATCCGCCTCGGTTTTTAATGGCACTCCTCTTTCCCGGAACCATTGTATGGTATCTGTTGTGAAGAACTGGTGAAAAACCTTTTTTACAAAATGCCGGCCACGCGGGTAACGTTTTGCCATTGCTTCAATATCAAAACAGGCATGTGTTACGTTACAGCGCCCGCCGCCGCTGATCTTTACTTTTGAGAGCAGCTTATTGCTTTTTTCAAGAAGGAGCACCTTTATATTACGATCCATACGTGCCAGGTTTACCGCGCAGAAAAGCCCGGAAGCACCGCCACCGACTATGCATACTGTTTTTATCAATGCTATAATTTTTTATCAAATATAGCGGTATGGAGTGAGATGTGAGAAGAGACATACTCCATCGCCTACTTCCCTCTTCATCCCATTCTACATTCCAGATTCAATATTTTACATTTTGCATTTACTCTCCCCTTTCACATTTATTATTCCTTATTTCTTATTAATTATTTTCATGCCCTTCCTGATCATTATCGGACCATTAGTTATGGACTATTCACTATCGATTATAAACTATAAAAACCACTATCTTTAGTATACAATACAGAGAACAAAAAATCCATGCAGTTTTATAAAATAAGCTATATAATCATTTTGCATTTGGTTATTGCAAAAGCTACTATTGCCCAGCAGTATCCTTTTAAAATCATCAGCACACAAAAAGAATACCGGCAATCGGTTAAAAAGCAGGCAGACAACCGGATGGTGGAGCTAAAAACACAGATCCCCAACCTGGTATATGAATTGCATTATGCTACCACTGATAATTTTATGCATCGGCTGATGTACCCGGCAGGAACAAAAACCACTTTTCTCCGGCAGCCGGCAGTGGCCGCATTGCAAAAAGTGCAGTCTGTATTGAACCGTCAGGGACTGGGATTAAAGATATTTGATGCCTACCGGCCTTTCTCCGTAACTAAAAAATTCTGGGAGTTGATCAAAGATGAACGCTATGTTGCCAACCCCGCGTCCGGCAGCAATCATAACCGGGGAACGGCCGTTGATCTGACTATCATCAACTTAAAAACAGGCCGGGAACTGCCGATGGGCACCGGGTTTGATAATTTTACGGATACAGCGCACCATACCTTTACCCACCTTCCTGAAACGGTATTAAAGAACCGCATTTACCTGAAGAACCTGATGGAGCAGAACGGGTTCAAAGCGCTTAATACGGAATGGTGGCATTATACTTACCAGGGTATGCGCAACTATGATGTATCAGACCTTTCTTTTAAACAACTTACCAAAAATATAACCCGATGATCCGGAAGCGTTTTTTTGTGATCACAGGCGGGCCGGGAGCCGGTAAAACAACTCTGTTAAAAGCAATGCAGGACAAAGGTTTTCACACAGTGCCGGAAGTGTCAAGAACAATTATTCAGCAGCAGGTACTGGAAAACGGAGATGCATTGCCCTGGAAAAACAAATATGCATATGCACAATTAATGTTAGCCGCATCTGTTGCCAGCTATAAAAGCATCATGGAAACATATGACCGGGTACACAGGCCAATCATATTTTTTGACCGCGGCATACCTGATACGATCGGCTATGCAGAGCTGGTCGGTATACAGCCGGAGCTGACCATGTATGAAGCAGCCAGGAACCACTGCTATAATAAAACCGTTTTTATACTGCCTCCCTGGAAGGAGATCTACCAAAAGGATGCAGAACGGAAGCAGGATTGGGACGAAGCAGTAGCCACTTATCATCAAATGAAAACAACCTATGAACAATTCGGTTATACAACCATTGACGTTCCTGTGGGAACAATTGACAGCCGGGTTGATTTCCTGCTTAAAACGGCTGTGAAGCGTTGAGTGCCATCGGCACTCGTGTCGTGTCAAGTTTCTTATTTGTGCTACAAAATGGCAATGACAAATCTTCCTATCATCATCCTGAGCGCATTCCGTAATAGCGGAAGAAGTCGAAGGATCTCTCAATCATCGAACACTTCAATATTTCAGAGACTCCCCGGCTTCGCTCGGATCCGAACATTCGGATGACGAAAGTGTCATTAATCCCCAATGCATAATTCCATCTGTCATTGACAGCCTAAATTTTCTCCCGCAGGCTACGCTGAATTACGCAGATAATCAAATCATTCGCTTTTCTGTGGGAAATATTGCCCTACACATTATAATTGACATGACACCAGGCATTTCTTCCTGACAGCAATGCACATGAATGATGCTCCGCTCTTAAATTCACGGCTATAGTGTATGCACTTACCGGGGCATAATCGTGATAGTCTGAGCTGATTTTTATAAAATTGATTCCCGCGTATTATTACTTCCTGTCTTAATTACTTGAACCAGATGGTCTGTGTAAAGGCCCCGTTGGCGGCCACATCCCAAACCTCGGCCCGGGCCCATTTCCTGTTCCTGAGGTCAGTGTTCAGTTTGAAGGTCTGTTTTCCAAATGCCTTTGTATCATTTAAGTTGATCCGGTCGCGGTAAACCTTTTGACCATCGCCTGATATAATTTCTATAAAGTTTAACGGGAAGGTCCAGTCAACAGTCAATTCAACCGACACCTTGCCAGCCGTATTCGTTACCAGTTCATGCGTTCCTTTACCATTGATTGTAAATGCAGGTAATAAGATCTCGCCGGTGGTCGTAAAAAACTTCCCCTTGCTGATCACATCTAATATTTCCTGCCAGCCCGCATTAAATTCCGGGAGCTTATCTATTTGAAGGTAATTCACATTCAGATGGGCATACATTTCATTTTCCGGTTCTATCGAAAACAGATCGGCCTCACCGATAACATGTTTGTGAAAACCCATGTTGTTGAGGTCGTCCAGGAGATCCAATACGCGTTTACCCAGGCGTGGTTGTGACAAGTCAGCCGGCAGGCTTTTCCAGGCGGCGCCCATGAAATGATCCGATTTGAAAAATGCTTCGTTAAGATATTGATCCGGGAAACCGGTTGATCCCTTTGTACGGGCATGAGCCGTCCAGGCCAGTCCCTTTTCCTGTTCCAGCAATTGAAGCATATCATCCTTATCGGCGATGCGGTACACCTTACCGTATTTCGGATCATTAGTAACAAAGGGCTGATCAGGCTTCCGGGCCATGATCCAGTAAACCGGCCTGGGAAAAAGATCCAGCCAATGACCACCAAAAAATTCGTTGGGTTCTTCGCCGGGCAGCAGCAAAAAGTTCTTATCCGACAACCGCCTGCACTGATCAAATAAGACCCGGAGCTCGGCAAGCCTTTTTTCGTCCGGCCCTTTTTGATGGGCGTTATAGTGAAACTCGGCCAGGTGCACAATGTTCACACCGGTACGGTTGAACACTTTTACAAAACCAGGATGATCAGGCACCGGTTTCCCCTCAATAATTCCCCTGGAAAATTCATTATGGAAATGACTGACCATTGTTTTGTACCCCGCAATTGCCGGATACCTGTCGTCATGTGTATATTGCTTAACAGCCGCTAATAACGCAGCGCTTTGCCCGGTACCCAGCAGGCAGAAAAAATTCAGGCGCTGTTTGGTTCCCGGCGGAGCATTAAACCAGGGAACGAACCGGTGATCGCCCTCCAGATCCTGCCGGATGCCCATACCATAGCCGGAAACCATTCCGCGGTAATTGTTTCCGGTCCAGACAAATTTCAGGTTGAAAGCCTCGTCTAAAGGATAAAAATATTGGTGTGGTGCAGGAAACAGGGCCAGGCTGCCCCCGGAGTTCTCGCCAATGATGCAGCGGTATTTCACCATTCTGTTGCAGCTGGTATCCTGTGCTCCGGTGGCGCTGGTCTGCAACTCGTCTTCTGTATCGGACCAGGCCAGGCGTCTGAAGGCGGGCTGCCGGCTCACCAGCCCACCATCATAGATGATGGCAACCGAATCTTTTTGCGTGCTTAGTACTGCAGCAATATTTAACAAAGGAGATCCGTTATAAAATGTGATCTCCAGTTCGCCGGTGAAGCCCCCGGCTTCCAGGCCGGAGATGGCAACAACAGTATGCGCGCCCTCCGTGGTTACCCTGCATTGTTGTTTGTTAAACGCTACATTAAAGGACTGATGCGGTTTGTTGGGGACTTTATCAAAAAATATATTCCAGCCGTTCTGGGAGATCAAATCCCGTTTACCAACTGTAAGAATAAAAGCAGGATCCAGCCCGGCTGCAATTTGTTGCAGACCGATTCCGATACTCCTAAACAGGGGAGCATTCTTTTGCAGATCAAAAACAACAGTTCCCTGCAGGCCCTTTCCAGCCGGCCAGGAAATAAGCAGCAGCCGGCCGGCAACCGTTGCTTTCACACCTGTACTTTGTTTAAATCCCGATAGGTCGATCTGCGCCTGTGTACCTATAGTAACAGCCAGACACAACAATAATAATTTTAGCTGTATTATCATTTGCTGTTAAACTTTGAACTTGCTTAAAAATGGGATATTGTTAACCCTCTTTTTTCCAGTAGCCACCGGTTTTGGGCGCGCCACGAAACTCTATTTTGTTTTCGTTTCTCAGGATGGTGAGCCAGCGTTCTATTGTTCTTTTAGGCACTTTTATTTGTTCTACAAAAAATGGCACTTTTTTCCCGGGGTTTTCCCTATCAAATCCAATAGGTCATTTACTCCGCCACTTACCCCGCCACCACCCGGAGTAGCATAGGCAATAACCCTGAAGCCATGCTGAAAGTTTTCAAACACAGGCGTTTTTAACCCGTAGCTGACAAAACCATCTTTAATCTTTTTGATACCTGAACCGTACTTTTCCATAAGCTGCGCCTCTTTAAAAGTAGCAGCAATTTTTTTGTTGCGGGCCCATGAAGAATAATCTCCGCTTAACAACTGCTCCACGGTAATATTATCAGGCAACCTGCCGGGGTTAAAAAACTCTATGAAATCATCATATATTTTTACGGAAGAATCTCCCGGATCCATATAATCCCTGTGAACAATCATATTGATTACAATTTCCCTCAGCGCATCCATGGGATATTGCCAGCGCTCTTCCCGGCGCGGATCGCCGGCGATAATATAACTTTTGTTTATGTGCTTACGTATAAAATCCAATACATTATCTACTTCACTAAATAAATCAGCCCTTATAGTAAGTCCGTCCTTAATACTGGTAGGTGTGGAAAAACGCCCCAATTCTATTGCAGCCTGAAATACATCCCCTTGAGCAAACATAAGAAAACCGGCATTGGTTACCTGCGTGCCTTTAATCAGCTCATACTTATTTAAAACAGTTAACGGGTCATCTGTAATAAGATATTGCCTTCCTTTGTTGCAATCAGCAATAAACCGGTTTACCTTATTGAGCGATAGTGTGCCGATACTTCTTTCCGGGTTAATATAGCTATCCCAGCTTGTATTAAAAGACCGCAGGTGCATTTCAGCTATTTCAGAAAGAGATAACCGATGATTGGCATTATTTACCCGCTTCAAATAGCGGCCTTTAAAGGCTACCGGTTTTACGGGAAATTCTTTAACAGATAAAACGCCTACTTTAATACCATCCATCACCACCAGGTCTACATCCGGTATAATACTGGGCTGTGTTTTTACCTTAACCTCGTTGATCCATTTTTGAAATGTTTCCTCGCCAATGGTAAAACCTTTCACCGGCCTGCCCCTGTCATTTACTCCAATATATACCTTTACCCCCTTTGCATTAGCAAAGGCTGAGAGCGTTTCAATGGCGGCATCGCCAAAGCCACTTTTAAACTCAGTATGTTCGTTTTCTTTCAGTGCAGCAGGCATTATTATTGTAAGCTATTTTTCAAAGATAGCAAAGTGCCTAAAAATTATTGCGCCGCAGTGGCAACCTTTATATTCAATATTTCTATCAACCAGGTTGTTGCCCTATTCTAAACATTTTGAGCTCTCGCCGGCTGTATCCATTGTAACAAATAAGCAATGCTCCATACCAGCAAGGCCCCTATAGCGTTCAGCCAGAGAAAACCCAGCTGGATCACTCCATATTCGCTCAGGAAGAATAGTAAGATCACGATCAGCTCGGCAACCAGGGCCGACCAGAACACGGCATTTCCCTTTATTATTTTTGAATAAAAGGCCACCAGGAAAATGCCCAGTATGGTACCATAGAAAAGAGAGCCCAGTATGTTCACCACTTCAATCAGGCTGCTGCCCCAGCTGGTTACAAACATGGCTACCGCTATGCAAAACAGTCCCCACCAGAGGGTATAGCGCTGGGAGGTTTTGTAATCCTTTGCCTCATTATTTTCCTTTGAGATAAACTGCTTATGAAAATCGATCATGGTACAGGATGCCAGTGAATTCAAAGCAGCGGCAATACTGCCCCAGCTCGCAAGGAAAATAATGGCAATGATCAGCCCCACCAGGCCGGCCGGCAAATAATCCACTACAAAACGCAGAAAAATATAATTGGTATCATTATCAGTACCGCCATTCTGTTTTACCAGGCCTTTGATAGCGGTGCGAACAGACGCTGTTTCCCGCTGCAGCCGGTTCAATTGCTCAAAAGCATGCTGCTGCTCATGCGGGTACAATGCCAGCGCCTGTTCTTTTTGCTGCTGCAGTACATCCATCCGGTGCTGCAACTGCTGCAACGAGTCTTTATAAACAGATTGCTCCAGGCGCTTTATTTCAAAATCGTTGAAAAAAGCCGGAGCTTTATTAAACTGGTAAAATGCAAAAACCAGCACACCGATCAGTAAAATCAGGAACTGCATCGGAACCTTTACCAGCCCGTTCATCAGCAATCCTAAGCGGCTTTCTTTTAAACTTTTTGCCGTAAGGTAACGGCCTACCTGCGACTGATCGGTTCCAAAATAGGAAAGCGCCAGGAAAAAGCCGCCTATAATGCCGCTGAAAATATTATACCGGTCGCCCCAGTCAAAACGGCCATTTTTTGTAAATCCGCTGGTAATAATATTCATTTTACCCAGCTTGCCACCAACCTGCAAGGCGTCTGAAAAGCCGATGCCTTCCGGAAGGTCTTTTACAATAAAATATGCTGCTGTAAACATAGCTCCCATGATAATCAGGAACTGGAAGGTTTGTGTATAGGCTACCGCCTTTGCCCCGCCGGTTACGGTATAGATGATCAGCAAGCCTCCCATGAACAGGTTTGTCAGATAAATGTTCCATCCCAATAATACAGACAGGATAATAGATGGCGCATAAATACTGATGCCTGTTGAAAGCCCGCGCTGCATTAAAAAAAGGAAGGAAGTAAAAGTCCTTGTTTTAAGATCAAACCGGTTCTCCAGGTATTCATACGCAGTAAATACCCTCAGCTTGCTGAAAACAGGCACAAAGGAAATACAGATGATGATTGCGGCAACCGGCAATCCAAAGTAATATTGTACAAACCGCATACCGTCTGTATAGGCCTGCCCGGGCGCTGCTAAAAAAGTAATAGCGCTGGCCTGGGTGCCCATAATGCTTAAAAGGATCAGGTACCAGGGTAAATTCCTGTCAGAAAGAAAATATCCGTCGAGGTTACGGGAAGTACGGCTTTTATATACCCCGTAAAGGATAATGCAGGCCAGGGTTACTATCAGTACGATCCAGTCTAACGGTTTCATGAATATTTTTTAGTAAGCCAGTAAAACACGGCAATCAATCCGGCCAGAACCACCAGCACCAGAATGTACCAGCCTGTCCAAGAGCTGAAAAGCGGGATTTTTTTCCTATCATGGCTTTGCTTCATAATATAATTCCGGGCATCTGAAATGATGCGGCTGTAAATAAATATAAGCCTAATTAACATTACAGACAGATCTTTTGATCCGTACAGATCTGCCTACCGGCAAGACAGGCACGAACCGGGGCATTTCGCCGTGGCCCATGTTCGCATGCGCCATTCAAATAAAAAAAGATGATGCACCGTATCAACAGCCTGCATTCCATCAGAAAAAATCATTGCAATCATAACAAAACGCCAACGGCTTATCCAGGTTATGCTGGTCATATAACAGCACTCAGACAATCAGCGTTTACGCAGACCGTTTGTAAATACGATCGCAATTCCTATGAGCAGCCCCAGCATCAGGCCGATCCGTACCCGTTTTATAAACACGCCTACCAGCAATCCGATAACGATCGCGATCAAAAAAGCCATCTCCCCTCTCCGGATGCCCATAAATTCCCTGTTCTTATCTGTCATTTGTTGTTATTGTTGACTGCGAATTTAGGGCAATAATATTTGCAAATAACCGAATGGCGCCAGGCACGCCTGCGGGCAATTGCCTGAAAAACGCAATACCGGAATAGGTAAAATAGCCCTTCCCGTATTTGCCGGTCAGTAAGGCACCTGAATTATCCGGTTCACCCGGGTCATGCATGGAAAGAACCGGTTTCAGTTCTTTATCCCAATCAGCGCCATGGTAGGTACTCCGCTCCTGCACCCAGCCTTCAAAATCCTTTTGTGTAATTTTATTCGGATAGTTTAATACAGCTGCTTTCGGGTCAATAAAGGTTACCGCTGCTTTTTCATCCGTGATCCGGTTCCTCGAAATAGAAAAATTATAGGGGCCGATCTTTGCCTTTACCGGTCCGATGTTATTATTGGTATTGTATTGCACGATGAGATTGCCTCCATTCTTTACATAGGTCATCAGCTTACCATAGGCATCGTTCAGCCAGTCGTTCACATTATAGGCACGCACACCGCTTATGATTGCATCCAGCGCCGAAAGATCGGCCGTTGCTATCCTGTTCCGGTCCAGCAACACTACTTCATACCCCATTGCTGATAATACTTCCGGCACTTTATCGCCCGCGCCCGGGATATAGCCTATTTTCTTTCCTGCGGTCTTCAGGTCAATATTCAGCAATTTTACAGAATCACTGAAAAAATAATTGACATAGGGAATATGATCATAGCGGATCGACTGCAAGGTTTTATCATACCGGTGGCCCTCTTTATCCTGTGCAAAGCCGCTGACCGTTGTTACTTCTTTTGTCAGCAGCCTGTTGGAAACAGGGATCAAAACACCCTGGCCGGTATCTGCAACTGCCTTAGCAGCATTTTCCGGCAGGCCGGTTAACCCATAGGAAAGCTGATCCGGTTTCAAATCAGTTGAAAGAAGGTCTAACCGCAGGCTCTTTGTTGTTTCTTTATTCCGGTTGAACAATACAATTTTTGGCGAAAGCTGTACAGTAGCTTTGGGCACAATAATCATCGGTTCATACAATTCTCCTTTTACCGGATCTGCAAAATTATACTGCACCGGCTGCCTAAAAGAAAGATCCGTTCCGTTGAGCGATACATTGAAAACCGCAGTATAAGCCGGCGTTACATCGGGGTTGCCTATTTCCTGCTGATCCGTTACCGTATAATTAGCAGGTGCCATTGGTTCCTTCAGCCAGTAAGGCTGGGTAAGCGGGGCGTTTTCTGGTATGTTAAGAACAATGGACTGTGTAAAATCAACATCCGGCTCCAGTTTTTTGTTAACCGGTATGGTTTTACCATTGAGCTCAATGCTTTTCAACAGTACAGTGCCCGGGGAACGGTTAATGATCGAAGCATCCACCGTTACAGTGCTCCCCTGTAAAACCTTTTGCGTTCGGCTGGCTGCTTTTATAAAAAGCCCGCCGCATTGCCGGATCAGCTCCTGCACTTCCTCTTTTTTCTCCTGTTTCCAATAGGAATCCGGCAATCCGCTGATCTGCTGGTATAGATGCACCAATGCAGAAATAGAAGCAGCAGGATGATCTACTGAAAAATCATTTTCAATTTTAGTTACTGCGGCTTCTATATTTTTGCCTTCAGGGCCTATCCTGTTCCAGGTAAGGTCGATCCCATCCATCAGCTCATTAACAGGCGCACTTCCGCTGATCGTTTTAAAATATTCCCAGTTCCGGCCTCTTGTTGCCATGGAGCCAAATCCCTGGCTTTTGTGCTGGCTTCTGCTCAGTGCCGCAATTTCTCCATAGCTTTTTCCCAGTGCCGCATTAAAGCCCCCCGCATCCATTTTAAACTGCCCGGGGCCGGTAGTGTTCAAACCGCCAAAATTGAAAGTGTTCCATAAAAGGCGCTTTGCCTGCCAGGGCTGCACATATTTCAGTTGCTCCGGAAAGCGGTTGGGATCAGCGGCCATTTTAAAGGCTTCACGGGCAAGGATCGCGGAAGCGGTATGATGACCATGGCCGCCCTCACCCGTTGTGGGAAAACGCGTAATGATAATATCCGGCTGAAATTTCCGGATCACCCAAACCACATCGCTCAGCACCAGGTTGCGGTTCCATATATGAAAGGTTTCTTCAGGGTTCTTTGAAAAACCGAAATCGAAAGCGCGTGTAAAGAACTGCTCTCCGCCATCAATCCTGCGTGCCGCCAATAATTCCTGTGTGCGGATCAGGCCAAGCGCCACGCCCTGCTCATTGCCGATGAGGTTTTGACCGCCATCGCCCCTTGTCAATGATAAATAGCCGGTACGGTATTGCTTTTCGTTTGCCAGGCAGGCGATCAACCTTGTGTTCTCATCATCAGGATGTGCAGCCAGGTACAGCACAGAACCCAGAACATTTAACCGGTGAATGCCCTGTAGTATTGCTGCACCGGTCATCTGACGCGGAGCCTGTGCTTTCCCAATACTGCTGATGCAAAGGACCAGGCAACTAAAAATCCATCTCTTCATATAACGAATATATAAAATTTGCAGGTTGCGTTGCAATAAGAGGGAACATAACATTTTTGTCCTGTTTATTATGCCACAAATACCAGCCTGTCCGGCAGGCAGGCATGTATAAGCCAAAGGGCCAGCTTCATTATTGAATATACACAAGTGCCCACTCATCTGCTGTAATACAATTCCAACACAATGAGCAACGTCTCTTTTTTTCTTACCTTTCCGTCTCAAATTTTTTGATCCAATGCTTAAATCAGCTTTCTGTTATTTTTTTGCTGCGCTGGTGCTGTTGCCACCTGCAGTACGATCTGTGGCCCAGGGAACCGTAAATGCCTACAATTATTCCAGTGACAAAAATATTACAGCCGGCAAAGGCGCTGTTGTTTCTGCACATCCGCTTGCCAGCCATGCAGGACTTGAAATGCTGAAAAAGGGCGGAAACGCCGTAGATGCAGCCATTGCCACGCAATGGGCTTTGGCAGTGGTATACCCCGGTGCGGGCAATATCGGGGGTGGCGGATTTATGGTTGCCCGGCTGGCCGGTAATAAAACAATTGCACTGGATTACCGGGAAATGGCGCCCGGCAAGGCACACAGGGATATGTACCTGGATAGCGCCGGTAATGCCATTGCAGAAAAAAGCCTCAATGGGCATTTATCCGGTGGTGTGCCCGGAACCGTTGCCGGCTTATTTGCCGCACATCAGTATGCACGGCTTCCAATGAAGGTGCTGATCCAGCCGGCAATTGATCTTGCAGAGCACGGGTTTGTGATCACTGCAAACGAAGCGCGCGGTCTGAACAATAATCAGGACGATTTCAAAAAATACAGTACCCTGCCGTCGGCCTTTGTAAAAGAGGCCGGATGGAAAGCAGGAGACACACTTATTCAAAGGGATCTGGCTCAAACCTTAATGCGCATCCGTGATAAAGGGCAAAAAGGGTTTTATGAAGGAAAAACCGCTGCGCTGATTGTTGACGAAATGAAAAGGGGAAACGGGCTCATATCGCTGGAAGACCTGAAAAACTATAAGGCAAAATTCCGCAAACCACTGGAATTTGATTATAAAGGGTATCATATCATTGGCATGCCCATGCCCAGCAGCGGGGGCCTGCTCACTAACCAGCTACTGAAAATGATTGAGCCTTTTGATATTGGTGCCATGGGCTTTGAGACTTCCTCATCCGTTCAGCTGATGGTGGAAGCAGAGCGGCGTGCTTATGCCGACCGTGCCAAATACATGGGGGATGACGATTTTATAAAGGTTCCGGTAGATGCCCTGAGGAGCGACCGGTACTTAAAGTACCGGATGAAAGATTATGTTCCGGACAGGGCCGGCAGCAGTAAGATCACCCGGCCGGGTATACTGCCGGGGTATGAAAGTGAAGAAACCACGCACCTGAGCGTTTTGGATAAAGAAGGAAACGCAGTAGCCGTTACCACCACATTAAATAATACGTATGGAAGCAGAACCGTTATCGGCGGCGCAGGATTTATTCTAAATGATGAAATGGACGATTTCAGCGCCAAGCCCGGTTCTCCCAACCTTTATGGGGCCCTGGGCGGTAAGGCCAACGCTATTGCCCCCGGGAAGCGGATGCTGAGCGCTATGTCTCCTACTGTTGTACTAAAGAACAATAAACCTTTTTTAGTATTGGGCACGCCAGGCGGTACTACCATCCCCACCTCCGTTTTCCAGACCCTGGTGGATATACTGGACTTTAAAATGACCACCAGTGACGCGGTGAATCAACCCAAGTTCCATCATCAATGGCTGCCGGACAGGATTGATATTGAAAAAGGATTCCCGGAAGAAACGGCAGAAGGATTAAAAAAAATGGGATACACTTTATATCAAAGAGGGCAGATCGGCAGAACGGAAGTGATCAAAGTGCTGCCCGACGGGAAACTGGAGGCAGTAGCCGACCACAGGGGCGACGATGGTGCTGCGGGATGGTAGAGGAAGGGGAATAAGAAATATAAAATAAGGAATGAAAAATTAAAATGGAGAAGGAAATAAACAATCGTTTGTAATGCAGCATTGCATTCTGAAATCTTAATTCTGAAACTTTACGCACTATGAACGGAACAATATTTTTAAAAAGCGCGATCCGGCAATTCAAAGATTATAAATTGCTGGCCGAAAAAACATTTGCCCAATTAAAGGATGAGGATTTTTACCATCATCCGGATAGCGCAAATAATACCCTGGCTGTTAACATCACCCATTTACACGGGAACATGCTCAGCCGCTGGACCCGTTTTTTAACAGAAGACGGGGAAAAGGAATGGCGCAGGCGCGATGAGGAGTTTGAGGAACAGGAGCTGGATCGTAAAAAGCTTATGCAGCTTTGGGAAGAAGGCTGGGCCTGTTTATTAAACGCATTGGCTGCCCTGAAGCCGGATGATCTTGATCAAACCATTTACATCCGCACACAGCCACATACCGTTATTGAAGCAATACACCGCCAGTTGACCCATTATGCCTATCATGTAGGCCAGATAGTATTTATTGGCAAACAGATAAAAGGAGCACAATGGCAGAGCCTGTCTATTTCCAGAGGCGGCTCTGCAGCTTATAACCAGCAATTAAAATCAGATCAGCAATAATGGCCGAAGATCTTTCTATAAACAAGGGAACCAGGGAAGAGCAATATCAGTCCCTGCTGCCTCAGATCAGCGCAATCATTGAAGGTGAACCGGATCTGATTGCCAACCTGTCCAATATTACTGCGGCATTGAAAGAGCAGTTCAACTGGTGGTGGGTAGGTTTTTACCTGGTAAAAAATGATGAGCTTGTATTAGGCCCTTTTCAGGGACCTGTTGCCTGTACCCGGATCAAAAAAGGACGCGGCGTCTGTGGTACGGCATGGCTAAAAGCCACAACACTTATTGTGCCCGACGTTCAGAAGTTTCCCGGGCATATTGCCTGCAGCAGTGTTTCAAAATCAGAAATCGTTGTTCCTGTTATTCATAACAATGTTGTTGTAGCGGTTCTGGATGCGGACAGCGAGCACCCGGATCATTTTGATGCAACAGATCAAAAATACCTGGAACAACTGACCGGTACTATCGTTTTTAACGCACCCTCCGTTTAGATGCGCGCGTTTGTATGTTCAGTCAATATCTTTGTATATTTTAAATACATCAATCGCTCACTTTAAACCCATTTGTATGAAAATAAAAAAAATAATCATTACCGGAAAAGTGCAGGGTGTTTTCTTCAGGAGATCAGCAAAAGAGCAGGCAGATATTATGGGCATCCTGGGATCAGCGGAAAATATGCCCGACGGCTCTGTTCTAATCTACGCCGTTGGAGATGAAGTGCCTTTACAACGCTTTATTGACTGGTGCAAACGGGGGCCTGCCGGTGCTAAGGTTGAGAATGTTACCATAACGGATGTACCAGAAACCAGAGAGTACCGGTGGTTCGAGATATTGGGGTAGGCATTGGCTTTCTGATCAATAACTTATACATATTGAAGCAATAGTGCCTTATTTTTTCTTTTATCAGCGAATACCCGGAACCAATTGTAAATAAAGCTGTATTAAAATAGCAACATTGATCAGATAAGGGATTTAACATTTTTATTGGCCTCTTTTAAATGATTTCATTTACCTTCGGAATAAAGCCGGGCTTAATACCGGTAACGGCTTTATCACCTGCAAGGCTACTTATATAATCAGCAATGTACCGTTTATTCAAACACTCACAGCCGGCGGTAGCAATTTTGAAAATAGCATAAACAAAAATTATGGTCACTAAAGAAATCAGCATTAAAGGAGTCACTGTTCATTCTTTTGTTCTGCACCAGATGGAGCAAAAGGCCCGTGAACTGAATGTAACCGGTGCCCTGATTACCCGGCCAGACGGCAACCTTACCATCATTTCAGGCACAGAGAACGATGTTACGACCTATGTATCCTGGTTTAAGAACATTGGAGAGGTCTATGGCTTTAACCCTGAAGTTAAAAATGTTGCTTTCAGGGCCTTTCACAAATTCTCACTTTCCTGACCTCTTGTACAGTAGTTATTCTTACAAGATTGTGTAGTAGCCGGTTCTTATGCGGCTAACCGAGGGCTTCCTGCACATTCCCCTCTATTTTGCCCCGGCTGTTTTTTAAGTGGCCCTGCCCTGTTTTCACAGTCATGAACGTATTCAAAAATTACCGGCGCTCTGCCGGAAACTTCTTACTTGTCTTTTTGTCCTTTGCTGCTACGGCGCAGACCAAGAGTTAAAAAACCCGGATGACCTGCTGCAGACGGAATATGCGTTTGCCAATATGGCAAAAGAAAGATCCATTAAGCAGGGGTTAGAGGCGGAGCACCATCAGGAACCGGTTATTATTTCAGCATCTGGAAAAAGGCGGCAGGCGGACACTTTACATTAATGCTCGATGGAGACATCACGCATACCGGAACGGCCGGCAGCAGCCTTCTGTAAGAGCCGCCCTTTCCCCGAACAGTTTTAACGGATGCTCTTCTCTTCAGGAGAGAGTTGTGTGGCTGGCAGACACAGCG
The DNA here is from genome assembly GCF_001654455.1 of Niabella ginsenosidivorans. Lineage (NCBI taxonomy): Bacteria > Pseudomonadati > Bacteroidota > Chitinophagia > Chitinophagales > Chitinophagaceae > Niabella > Niabella ginsenosidivorans. The sequence continues at coordinate 1,613,925 of NZ_CP015772.1, read as the reverse complement.
TTCAGTGCGTTTCAGCAAAAAGCCGCAGCCAGTCCTGCAGATGCATACCGTTTCAATTTATCCTGCATGCCATTGCTGTTAAGATCCAATCAGCCCATGTTACTTACCTCAAAAACGATCCTCCGGTACTTTAATGCGCTTCCTAAAACAGCTTATCATTATCAGCAAACAGGCAGCAACCGTTCTTACACGGAAACCTGTTTTATTATTATGGGCAACCGGACATTGTTGATACCGATACCGGCAACTCTTTGCAAAAGGGCTATTTTGTACAGGTATGGCAGTAAGATGAATGGTCACATACGGATTTGACGCTGTTTGTAATAAGGCAAGACCGATACCAATTAAAAACAAGCCGCATAAAAATACGGGGTAAGCCCGCATACAAGGCATTTTTGAACAAACGATTGCAATAAATTAAAAAATGGCGCATTCAAAAATTACGATCAAAGAACTGGCAGAGAAAATGCAGTTGTCCATTTCCACCATTTCCAGGGCGCTGCATGACCATCCCAGTATTGGAAAAAAGACAACGAACGAGGTAAAAAAACTGGCTAAAAAACTGGGCTATTTTCCCAATTCCATTGCGTCCAATCTAAGACGTAACAAAACCCAAACGATCGGCGTAATTGCCCCGCGCATTGATATCTATTTCCACTCACATGTGATCAGCGGCATTGAAGAAGTGGCGTATAAAACGGGATATAATGTAACTATATTTCAATCGCACGACTCACTGGAACGCGAAATTAAGATCACACAGATCCTTCAGTCGAAAATGGTGGACGGGGTCATTGCCTGCATAGGTCTTGAAACAACCGACTGCTCTCATTTTGCCAAGTTTGACGAGCTGAATGTACCGCTGGTTTTCTATGACCGGGTAAGCAAGCACTTTGATGTGAGCAAAGTTGTTATTGACGATTTCGAAGCTGCATTTAAAGCAACGAAACATTTAATTCAGCTGGGACGCAGGAACATCTTTCATATTGCAGGACCGCAGTCTGCTGATATATTTAAAGCACGACAGGAAGGATATAAGGCCGCTTTAATCAAATACAATATAGCGGTCAACCACAAAATGATCCGCCATACCGCTGAGCTCAGCTATGAGGAAGGGGCCGGCTGTGCAAAGAAGATCCTCGCTTCAGGAATGATCCCGGATGGAATATTCTGCTCAAATGACTATACAGCCATTGACGCCATTCAGGTATTTAAAAAAGCAGGGTATCAGATTCCCAATGATATAGCCGTAGTAGGTTTCAGTAATTATCCCATCTCAAAGATACTGGATCCTACCCTTACCACTATTGACGACCGGGCATTTGAAATGGGCCAGGCAGCTGGCAAATTAATCATCCGCCAGATAGAGGATCCGGATCATACCATTGCAACCGAAACCATTGTTATTAAAACCAACCTTGTGGTCAGGGATTCAACTACTATTGATTCTGCCGGCGCTTAGTTCCCATTCCGTTAACAGCAACCGGCTGATGATCCATAATCTGCTTTTAATATAGTACAGTGCCCAACGGTCTTTGCAACCCGTTATACATTCAGGTAGTGGCCAACACTCCCAGGCTCAGCCAAGGTATTCATTAAAGCTGCTCCAGTATTGCATAGGTTTCAAAAAGGGCGGTAGCTTCGCTGAGCAGTTGTTCGAGTTTTTTCTGTTCCTGAAACGTCAGGCAAAGCGTAATGCCCTCTTCCAAAGGAATAAAAATATTTTTTACATTAGCAGCAGCTCGGGTCTTTTTGCAAAGACCTTCCAGGCGCACCGCCTGGCTGATCTCCCGGAAATATTCCGGCCGCATTTTGATCAGGGTCGTTCCAAAAGCAAGCTGTACCGATTTACAATCATGGCAAAAGACCACATAACCATCTGCGTTCTGAGCCAGTACCTGGAAATTGCACATAAATTTATCATTTAGGATCATTCATATTTCTTGCCCGCAGATACGGAATACAGCATTCTCAAGATCTTTGTCAATGCGCAGCTGGCAGGCCAGGCGACTGTTGGCCGTGACGTCGGGAAGGGTATCCAGCATATCGAGCTCTACATCATTCAGAGGCGGCAATTTCTCCATTCCTTCCAGTACCTGCACATGGCAGGTAGCGCATAAGGCCATTCCCCCGCAGGTGGCCAGTATATTATATTCATAGGCTTTCAGTGCTTCCATAAGGCTCAGGCTCATGTCATCCGGCACTTCAATCAACTGCCTTTGGCCGCTGCGGTCTTCAATTGTGATCGGAACCATCATAGTATATCCTTTTACTGCTGCTAAAATGAATGGATACCATTTACGGTTGTGTATTTAAAACTCAGCCGCTGATCGGGGTATACATATCTGAACGCGCTCTGGGCCATCATTGCAGCTTCATGAAACCCGCAGAGGATCAGTTTCAGCTTCCCGGGATAAGTATTGATATCGCCGATAGCATAGATGCCCGGTATATTCGTGGCATAATCCGTTGTCTGCACGGCTATAGCTGATTTTTCGATCTGAAGCCCCCAGTCAGCAATAGGCCCCAGCTTTGGGCTCAGGCCGAATAACGGGATCAGGTGATCGGCATTCAGAATGCTCACTCCATTTTTGTCGTCCGTTATATGAACATTCTTTAAATGACCGTTTCCTTCAATCCTTGAAATATTGGATTTCAGCACAAGACCGATCTTCCCGTCTTTGGCAAGCCGGAAAACCTTTTCAGCCGAATCGGGTGCGCCCCGGAACGTATCTCCCCGGTGCACCAGGGTTACTTTTGCCGCAATACCGGAAAGCAGGATCGTCCAGTCCAGCGCGGAATCGCCACCGCCGGCAAGGATGATCTCTTTATCCCTGAATAATTCAGGATCTTTAACAATATAGGAAACGCCTTTCCCCTCAAAATCTTCTAATCGTTCAATAACCGGTTTCCTGGGCTCAAAGCAACCCAGCCCTCCTGCAATTACGATCACTTTGCAGGAAACGGCTGTTCCGTCACCAGTGGTTACAGTAAAACCGTCCGCGGCATTACCCTGTATCTGCGCTACCCGCTCGCCCAGGGTAAAGGAAGGCTGAAAGGGTGCGATCTGCTGCATCAGGTTGTCAACAAGCTGCTGTGCTTTTACTTCCGGGTAGCCCGGTATATCATAGATAGGTTTCTGGGGATAAATTTCTGATAATTGTCCGCCAACCTGGGGCAGCGCATCCATAAGATGGCAGCGCATCTTCAGTAAACCAGCTTCAAAGACGGAAAATAATCCAACCGGCCCGGCTCCGATAACACATATATCTGTTGTATGCATATAGTTCTTTTAAACGGATGCAAAATAACTGCAGACGGGGCGATCGCTGTTTACGATATCAGAAAAATAATTGTCGGGATCGGGAAAAAAGGCATTCCTTCCGGCAAGGAAGAACTTCTGCTAATTAAAGAAGAGGGTGTATCAAAAGTCGTCATTTCGGGCAAAACGTAGTGTAGCCGAGAACTTTTTTCACCGAAGGTAAATCTCATAAAATGTTTTGTATTGATTATGAGATTTCTTCTTCCGAATCTATCGGGACAATATGACTGCTTTCTTTATTTTGAGACAGCCCTTTAACAAAACAGATTTTCATTTATTTACCGGTGGGCAGTCATCCGGCCAGAAATATTTCCTGATTATTGCACTACTCCCCACCCGATTTTAGCGGATGAAACGGGTAAAGGCTATAGCTAATTAAAAGTTTATCAGAACAGTTTTATTTTGGCTTCAAAAGAGCAGGCGTCCCGTACCCTGAAAGATCTAATCTTTTAAAGTAGAATACACAGCTTCGGGGAGAAAGGGGCTGGCATCTCCATTATTCTTAATGATATCCCTTACGATGGTAGAAGCAACAGAAGTATATTTTGGCTCTCCTGTCAGAAAGATCGTTTCAATGCTCCGGTCCAATGCCCGGTTGGCGTCTGCAATCGTTTTCTCATATTCAAAATCGCTTACATAGCGGATGCCCCGCAAAATAAAATTAGCGCCAATCTCCCTGCAAAAATTTACGGTAAGCCCTTCATAGATCCGGCCTTCAATGCGGTTGCTGTCCGGGTAAATGGCTTTGATCCAGCTCAGCCTTTTTTCCGCGCTGAACATAGGGCTCTTGGACGTGTTGATCCCGATGCCCACCACGATCTTATCAAACAAGGGCATGGCCCGGTTAATAATGTCTACATGGCCCAATGTGATCGGATCAAAGGTTCCGGGAAATAAGCAGATTTTTGCCATAAGGCTTTTTTAAAATTTTATTGATTCCTGTTCGACAGCAAATATAATACAGCCATCCGCACGGCCACCCCGTTTTCTACCTGCTGCAGAATAATCGACTGGCCGCTGTCTGCCACATCGCTGTCCAGCTCCACGCCCCTGTTAATAGGGCCGGGATGCATCACTACGATATCTTTTTTCAGCCCTTCCAGGAGTTTACGGCTGATGCCATAGGAAAGGTTGTATTCCCGCAGCGAGGAGAACAATACCTGGTTCTGGCGCTCTAACTGAATACGCAGCACATTGGCTACATCGCACCAGTTCAGTGTTTCCTCCAGGTTATAATTCACGGTTACTCCAAATGCTGCTTCTATATGCCTGGGTATGAGCGTAGGCGGGCCGCAAACCGTAACTTTTGCACCCATTTTGGTCAGGAGGTACATATTGCTCATTGCCACGCGGCTGTGCAGGATATCCCCGATGATGGCCACTTTTGTTCCTTCAAGCTTCCCCATCTTTTCCCTTATGGAAAAGGCGTCCAGCAGGCCCTGGGTAGGGTGCTCATTAATGCCATCTCCCGCATTTACAATGGCCGCCGGAATATGCTGTGCCAGGAAATGCGGCGCACCGGTGGCGCTGTGGCGCATTACCACCATATCCACTTTCATGGAAAGGATATTATTTACCGTATCCAGCAGGGTTTCACCTTTGGAAACAGAAGAACCGGAGGCTGTAAAATTAATGGTATCTGCAGAAAGCCGCTTCTCTGCCAGCTCAAAAGAGATCCGTGTACGGGTGGAGTTTTCATAAAACAGGTTCACGATGGTCACATCCCTTAAAGAAGGCACTTTCTTAACAGGTCTTTGCAGCACTTCCTTAAACTGAACGGCTGTGTCTAAAAAAAGAGAAATGTCGCCTTTTGTAAGGTCTTTAATACCCAGTAAATGTTTGGTGGAAAGCTTCATTAAAAAGCAAAGATAAGGGGCCGGCGGAAAAATGAGAAATGAGATTTGAGATTTCAGTCCTGATAGCTATCGGGATCAGCTTTCAGCGATCTGCTGCACTAATGATTACCGGTCTTCCCTCCGGAAGATTTTGAGCGGAAGACGGGACTCGAACCCGCTACCTACAGCTTGGGAAGCTGTCGCTCTACCAGGTGAGCTACTTCCGCTTTTAATCAGCGCGTAAATATAATTGATATTATGAAAAAACAGAAATGATAAATGAGATTTGAGGTTTCAGTTATTAATGGTCACTCTTCAGAACCATGAACTATTAACCATGGACCATCCCCTGCTCAGTTATCAGAATCACTAACCAGCATCCAGATAAAACCATCGACCATGCCCCCCACTCGCCACTTACCATTCCCTACTTACATAAACCATCCTCCTCAGCTCCCCCACAGGTTACTGCTGTACTCCCCTTTCCCGATCAGCTCATTTAATTGCTGCTGCACAGCCGGGGCATCTTCTTTATAGGTAACCCCAAACCAGGGAGCAGAGGTTTTGATCACTTTTACCACTCCGCCCTCTTTAATAAAATGATCCACCACGGCCGGGATCAGGAATTCCGATTTGGGAACCGTAAGGTTCTCTTTTATAAACTCCTTAAACTGTTCTTCATACAATTTATAGATGGAAGGATGAAAGCACCAGAAGTTCATGGACACGGTCGTATCTTTTGACAGTTCTTTTGGTTCCAGGCCGTCTTCTGCCACCACCACAGCTCCTTTCTCTGCAATATTATAACGCTCCACAACACTTTTTAAATTCCCCTTTTCATCCAGACCACATACTCCCCTGTTTACCGTACCATGATCAGACAGGGTATTCATCAGATTATAACCAACAACCGCATATGTTTTTTCATCAGCCTGCGTGGTTAAAAATTCATACGCCTTTTTAAAAGAGTCAGCGCCATAAAAATCATCCGCATTAATAACTGCAAAAGGCTCATTTACCACCCATTTTGTGCTCAGCACAGCATGCCCGGTGCCCCAGGGTTTGGTGCGTTCCGCAGGAATCTCTGCCCCGTCCAGGAACAGATCCAGCTCTTGGAATGCAAATTCGTAGTTCACTTTGCCATCCAGTTTGGAAGCAAACAGCTCTCTGAAATTGGATTCAAACTGTTTTCTTATTAAAAAAACGATTTTACCAAACCCTGCCTTAATCGCATCCGCAATCGAATAATCCATAATGGTTTCACCGGAAGGGCCAAAGGCCTCTACCTGTTTCATACTTCCGTAACGGGATGCCATGCCGGCAGCTAAGATCACTAATGTTGGTTTCATATTTACAACTGATTATTTTAAAATTCGGATGCCAAAAATAGGTAAATTAGCCATCCGACACACCGGATCATAAAAAAGTAATGCAGCAGATTCAGGAAGATTTAGCCCATTTAAGTCATATACCCTGGTTAAGCAATCAGCGAACCAATGTGTATGTGCTCCGGCTGGATAATATTCACCCGCTCATCAGCGGCAACAAATGGTACAAACTGCGTTATTACCTGAAGGAAGCCAAAGAGCAGCACAAAAAGGTGGTCACTTTTGGGGGAGCTTATTCCAATCATATACTGGCAACGGCTGCAGCATGTAAATTATACGGATTGGAATGCGCAGGCATCATTCGCGGGGAAGCGCCTGCCCGCTATTCCGAAACCCTTACTGATGCTGCCTCCCATGGCATGGAGCTGCATTTCATAAGCCGCGAAGCCTACGCAGCCAAACAGGTGCCTGAAACCTTAACAGGCAAACAGTATTATGTGATTCCTGAAGGTGGCTACGGGCACCTGGGGATGCTGGGCGCTGCCACCATTCCTTTTCCTGCCGGTTTTTTTGATGCGGTTTGCTGCGCTACGGGCACCGGAACCATGATGGCAGGGCTGATCTGCGCATCCGGTAACAAGACAAAAGTAACGGGCTTCAGCGTTTTAAAAAATCATAACAGCTTAACGCAGGAAATAACCGCACTGTTACCTGAAAATGTTCAAAAGAACTTTTCAGTAAATGACTCCTTTCACTTTGGTGGCTACGCCCGGTACAATGCGGAATTAATCCGTTTTATGAATCAGCTTTATACAGCAACAGGCATTCCTACTGATTTTGTATATACCGGCAAACTTTTTTACGGTGTTAAAGCCTTGCTGGCTACGGGGTTTGGGGAATGCCGCAACCTCCTGACCGTTCATAGCGGCGGGTTACAGGGCAACCGGTCACTGCCAAAAGGAACGTTAATTTTTTAACTTTTAAGTGCAGCCACCCTATCTTTGTTTAATACTCATCCAATAAGGAAGATACATCGCTCAGGACATGAAAAAAATATTATTGTTACTATTGACCGGCATTATACTCAGTAATGGTTCTTTTGGCCAGGAAGATCTTCCCAAAGATTTCTCTGTATTTAAAGTAGGAAAACGGGTCATTGTATCCTGGACACACAATTTCCCGTCAGTAAAAATGATATCGGTACAGCGCTCCTTTGACAGCAGCAGGGGGTTCCAGTCTATCGGTTCCCCACCGGATCCGAACCTGAAAGATAACGGGGTTTCTGATCCCAACCCGCCTAACGACAGCATGTATTACCGGGTATATGTGCTGCTGAATGGTGGAAAATATGCAATGACCAAAGCCAAACGCCCAATGGTAGATACTTCCGGCTATGTAGGAAATTACGGAGACGTGAATGTGAACAACGCACCGGCCCAGACAACAGATTTTTTACCGGCAGGGTTTGTACAGTCAAAATATATTTTCGTCACCCCTGATAAATATGTGCGCGTGGAGCTGCCGGGCGACAAACGAAAATATGATATCAAATTCTTTAATGAGAACTACCAGCCCATCCTTGAATTAAAAGATGTAAAAGAAAAACGGTTCAAATTAGACCGCTCTTATTTTTATAAAGCCGGGTATATAAATTTTGAGCTGTATGCAGACGGGAAAGTACTGGAAAAATACAAATTATACCTGCCTAAGGACTTTTAGGATAGAGCGTTAAGATTACCGTTTTCGGCCATCAGTTATCAGTTCCAATAGAATACGCTGACTCTCGATGAATAAGAATGCTGTCTGCGATGATCTGCGTATTCTGCAGGAACATAACAATACCTCCACTTTGAGATAAGACTACATCCCTGTATAGTATAAAATCTCCACCCCTATCAGGGCGGGCTTTCAGAATCCGGAATCAGGCACTAATATAAACTATGAACTATCGGCCAAGGACTATGGACTTATAACCACCATCCGGCTATAAGTGCTCAGTTATCAGAATCGGGCGACCAGAAACCAGCATCCAGTATCCATTAGAATTAACATTTTCCTACTGTCATCCTGTCATACAAACTAGCAAATTGCCTATCTTTGCCCCTTTATTTAATTTAAAAGAAGATATGTTAGACTTAGCTACCACAAAGGTACATGATGAGCAGCGCCAGGGAGAGAGTTTTGCGCCTTTTAAGGAGGACCCGAATGCCTATAACAAGCTTTTTTATATTGAAAGCTATGGCTGCCAGATGAACTTTGCTGATAGTGAGGTAGTTGCAGCTATATTAAATAAAGAAGGATTTGGCGCCACCCGGAAGGTGGAGGAAGCCGATCTTATTTTCATCAATACCTGCTCCATCCGCGAAAAGGCGGAACAGACCGTTCGCAAGCGGCTGACCGATTTTAAAAAGTTAAAGACAGCGCGGCCCGGAACACTGATTGGGGTATTGGGCTGCATGGCCGAACGGCTGAAATCAAAGTTCCTGGAAGAAGAAAAGCTGGTAGATATTGTAGTGGGTCCGGATGCTTACCGCAGCCTTCCCCGCCTGGTAGACGAAGCCAATGAAGGCCAGAAAAGCGTAAATGTATTACTGAGCCGTGAGGAAACCTATGCTGATATTGCGCCCGTCCGGCTCAACAGCAACGGTATCAGCGCCTTTGTAAGCATTATGCGCGGCTGTAATAATATGTGCTCCTTCTGCGTGGTGCCGTTTACAAGAGGAAGAGAGCGCAGCAGGGACGCAGAAAGCATTGTACAGGAATGCAGGGATCTTTTTGAAAACGGTTATAAAGAAGTAACCCTGCTGGGGCAAAACGTGGATTCTTACCACTATATACCAAAAGACGGAAACGAAAGCGACGCCGTCAGCTTTGCAAAGCTCCTGGAAAAAGTGGCCCTGATCGCACCTGAATTAAGGGTGCGTTTTTCCACTTCGCACCCCAAGGATATTACTGATGAGGTGCTGCATACCATGGCCGCCTACGAAAATATCTGCAAATGCATTCACCTGCCTGTTCAAAGCGGCTCTACGCGCATATTACAGCTGATGAACCGCACTTACACCCGCGAATGGTACATAAAGAAAGTGGATCGTATCCGGGAGATCCTGCCGGATTGCAGCATTACCTCCGATATTATTGCCGGGTTCTGTACAGAAGAAGAGCAGGACCATCAGGATACTTTATCCGTTATGGACTACAGCCGGTATGATCTCAGCTATATGTTCTTTTACAGCGAGCGCCCGGGCACACTGGCACAGCGGCGTTATAAGGATGATGTGCCTTTGGAGCTGAAGAAACAACGCCTGCAGGAGATCATTGAAAAACAAAATCAGCTCTCGCTGGAAAATTATAAAAAAGATATCGGCCGCACTTTTAAAGTGCTGATCGATGGCGACAGTAAGCGCAGCGCTGCAAACTGGGTGGGCAGGAATTCGCAAAACAAGGTAGTAGTGTTTCCCAAGAATGGAGCACATAAAAAAGGCGATTATGTAATGGTGCAGATCAATGATTGCACGCAGGCAACTTTGTTCGGAACAATTATTTAACCCGGTTGATCGTTTATTGTATTAGCGGGAACGTAAGATTAAACAATGGATTTACAATCAATAAAAAACAGGTTTAACATCATTGGTAATTCACCGGAGTTAAACTATGCATTACAGGTAGCTGTACAGGTGGCCAATACTGACCTTACCGTGCTGATCATCGGAGACAGCGGTGTGGGCAAGGAAGCTTTTTCTTCCATCATTCATTCGCTCTCCTCCAGGAAGCACAACCCGTTCATTGCCGTGAACTGCGGGGCCATTCCGGAAGGTACGATCGACTCTGAATTGTTCGGTCATGAAAAAGGATCTTTTACCGGCGCTGTGGATGCCCGCAAAGGCTATTTTGAAACGGTGAACGGCGGTACTATTTTTTTGGACGAGATCGGGGAAATGCCCCTGGGCACACAGGCCCGCTTATTACGGGTTCTGGAAGCCGGTGAATATATCCGTGTAGGGTCCAGTAAAGTGCAGAAAACCGATGTGCGCGTTATTGCCGCTACTAATAAAGACCTGCTAAAGCTGGTAGAGCAAAATAAATTCAGGGAAGACCTTTATTACCGCCTGAGCACCGTGCCCATCCGGGTGCCCTCCCTCTCCGCCAGGAAAGAAGACATTGTATTACTGTTCAGGAAATTTGCAGCAGATTTTGCTGACAAATACAAAACACAGTCGGTACAACTGGATGAAGATGCTAAAAACCTGCTGCTGGAGTACCCCTGGCCGGGCAATATCCGGGAGCTGAAGAATATTGCAGAACAGATCTCTGTGCTTTCAGAGAACAAACAGATCTCCGCAAAAGAGCTTAGCCGCTACCTGCAGCCTTATTCCAATAACCGCCTGCCGGCCCTGTCATCAGCGCCACCGCAGAACGAATTCCAGAATGAACGGGAGATCTTATACAAACTTTTTTTCGATATGAAAAAGGACGTGAACGAACTCAAACGCATGTTCCTGGAGGTGTTGCAGAACCCTGCTGTTGCCGCACAGAATCCTGCTCTCATTAACGAATTGAAGGATCTGGGCAACGGCAGTCATGATTCAGGTTATCTTCCTTCTGCACCTGCTGCATACCAGCCGGTACAGCTGGGCATTCCGCAACCGGCCACACCAATGATTGTGGACAACACTATTGATGAGCATGAAGAGGTGGATGAAAGTCTGAACATCATGGAAAAAGAAAAAGAACTGATCATAAAGGCACTGAAAAAACATCGGGGTAAAAGAAAAGACGCCTCTATGGATCTGGGCATCAGTGAACGTACCCTGTACAGAAAATTAAAGGAATATGATATTGAAGAATTATAAAGGGTTTTTCTTTTTAGTAACCATTCTGATAATGCTGGTGCTTGCATTTGTACAAACAGGATGTAAAGTTTATCGCTTTAAGGACGTAAGCATTCCTGATACGATTAAGGTGGTAAAAGTAAATATGATACAGAATAAAGCCTCTTATGTAAATCCCAACCTCGCGCCCAAACTTACAGATGCGCTGAAGCAGAAGATCGTAAGCCAGACGAAAATGACCCAAACAAACGGGGATGATGCAGACTGGGAGATCAGCTGCACAATAACCACATACTCTTTTTCTACTTCAGGTATTTCTAATCAACGGGTGAATACCAACCGTTTAAATGTGGGAATTCATATAGAAATTAATGATAAGCGGGCCCAGAAGGTGAATAAATATGATGTATCCAGGAGCTTTGATTATGATGGGTCAATGGCTTTGCAGCAGGCAGAGCAAAGCCTGGAAAGCGATATGCTTAAAAGTTTAACGGATGATATTTTCAACAGGATCTTTTCAAACTGGTAAAAGGCTATGAATAATTTTATTAACGCAATTACCGAAGCAGTGCTGCCTGCTAAATATCATGCGTCTTCCGTGTTTGAAATGGAAACGCTTGCAGAAGAACATCCCTATTCGGCGGCATTGCAATTGTTGCTGGCGGCCCGTTTGCATGAAGCCAATGATCCCTCTTTAAAAAAACAGTGGCAAAAAACACTGCTTTATTTTAAAGACCCGTTGTTTTTGCAATACCAGTTCTATGCAAAGAACAACGAAATAAGAAAAACCGGAGAACCGGCCGCGCATAATTCTCATGAGGCAGAGGTTGTTGATCATAAGATTGAAACAACACCCTTGCCCGCCATTATAGCATCCGGAACCCCGCAACAGGCCCCCCTGCCGGCTGCTTCCGGAACAACTGACATTCCCGGAATAAAATTAGAACCGCTGGATGCTGCAAAAGCCGACCTGCTTTTTACGCCCTATTACACGGTAGATTATTTTGCGGCACAGGGCATCAAATTAAATGACGACGCCAATGCATCAGACCGTTTTGGCACCCAGTTGAAAAGTTTTACTTCATGGCTGAAAGAGATGCGGCGGCTGCCGGATGCCACAACCGGGATCAGATTAAGCTCCAAAGGGGCTGCTGAAATAGAAAAAATGGCCGAGCAATCGCTCAGCGGGAAAAATGAAGAAACAGCAGCTATGGCAGAAGTATGGGCCAAACAGGGCAACAAAGACAAAGCAATTGAGATCTATCAAAAATTAAGTTTGCAAAATCCCTCTAAAAGGGCTTATTTTGCAGCCAAAATTGAACATTTAAAGAAATAGGAACATGTTAACAACGCTTTTCGTTATCCTCATTATAATAGCAGCCATTGTTCTGGGCTTTTTCGTTTTAATACAAAATCCCAAAGGCGGTGGCCTGGCAGGAACATTTGGTGGCGTGAGCAGCCAGTTTATGGGTGTAAAACAAACCAACGACGTTTTAGAAAAAGGTACCTGGATCTTTGCAACCGTAATAGGTCTTTTAAGCCTGTTTGCTACTTTTTTCATTAGTGGCTCACAGGCCGGAGGCGCCCAACGGTTACAGGACATCAGCACGCAACCCGTACAGCAGGCACAACCGCAGCCACAGCAGGGCGGCGCACCTGCGGTACCTTTTAACGGCGGCACACAAGCCCAGCCGGGAACACAGGCCGCACCGGTACAAACAGCCCCGCTTCCTTCAGCCGCTCAGCCTGATTCCGGGAAAAAATAGGATGCAATAAATTTATTGACAGCAAAGCCGGTTTTAAAAGAACCGGCTTTTTTTTTAAAAAATGTGTACCTCATACTATAAAATTTAATGCTGACAATGAAGCTCTTAACCCTATATTGATATTTTTGTTTATATGGCACGGAATCCGTTTATTTGAAAATTACCTGTCATTTAATGACCGACACAACAGACATAAGACGCCAATTTTTAAACTCGTTAAAACGTGGGACAGGCGAAGCGTATTTCATCGTGAAAAACAATCCCAAAATTGACTTTTCAAATCAAATCATAAAAGGTGCTTTGTACATTTTCGCCATGACGGGCAATGTGAAGGAAATCGGGTGCAATATATTTTTGACATTATTTCTGTTTCAAAACAACGCTTTACAATGACACGACCAATTACAATCTTACTGACCTTTTTAAGCTTAAACGTATTCGGACAAGACAATCCGACTGAACAAGCGCAGCCTATTGTTGCTGAGGGTAAACGACTTTATAAATCCGAAATGGCTTCATGGCATGGTACTGACCTTTTTTTAGAAAATTATAAAGACAGAACAAATGTTGGTGGTTATTTTTCTTATCCGGAAAACGATATTACAAAGTGTGTTTTCTTTTCAAAGGCAGACAAACCAAAAGTAATCGGAACAATTTCGTTTGACAGCACCTACAATACAAAAACAGCAACAACCGACTTGAATGAACGAGATTTTACTTCAAACGAAAACAACCTTTATGCAATAAGAAAGATTGCGTTAGCTACTATTAATTCAGATGCTTTATTCAAGACTTACAAAAACACGAATCTAAATTTAATTCCGCTTATCAATAACAACGAAAAGAAGGTTTATATATTGACAGGACCTAAACAAAACGGAGTCGTTATTTTTGGCAATGATTATCTGCTTACGTTTGACAAAAACAATAATCTAATAAGCAAAAAGCGACTACATAGAAACATTATTCCGATCAATTACGGAGGCAAGGAAGAAGAAGGAAAAGAAATTGAAGGAACAATTCATTCACATTTGCCAGGGACAGGAGATTTTATTACCGCAACAGATATTTGTACACTAATGCTGTATGAAAAATTTGCAAAATGGAAACAGCATAATGTTGTTTCCCGAAAATATCTGAACATTTGGAACTGTTTGACAGACCAACTAACGGTTATTCCGATGAGTACAATTGACAAAATAAAGAAAGACCAGGAAAAACGAAACAAGTAAAAGCAAAATGGTAGTTCATCCAATCAGCTAAAACTATGAAAACAGGAACAAAAATTATTATCGCAATTGCCGGTTTCATTGTCTTTTGTGCTTGGATAACAAACCAAATAGATGGCATTAAAAAAGCCAAATGGCTTATCAGAACCTGGGAAAACAAAACTCCGGAAGGAAGTATTTACGAAACCTGGAATAAAACAAACAATACTGAATTTGCAGGGAAAAGCTATATTGTAAAAGAAAAAGACACCATTGTTTTTGAAAACATACAGAGAGTGTAAAATAAATTGTGTAGGGTCTACCTGAAAATGTGATTTGGTTTTCATATATTAATAATTTATTAAATATGTTTTCATATATCGGGAGTCATTCCCGTTATTTGTTATCATTAAGCTGATCTTTTCTCGATATTTTTGAGATTACAGGCTATTTTATTGTCAGCAGGGCATAGGGTTCCTTTGAGGCGGTTTTTTTTAGGGTTCAGGGCTCTATTAAGCGACAGACTTTAATCGTTGCTTTTCTGTAGCTGCTGCCCGCATCCGTTTAGAGACCAGGTTGGCATTACAGGTAAGCAAACTAAAAAAGACTATAAAGTTATATATCATTATTCTACACTATAAAAAATTCGCTCTCGGCTTTAATCCGGTACATTGCTTTAGCGCCGCAGCCCGCGCTTTCACTTGCCGGAAAGGCAACAGGCTGTGATAAGTTCATAAAGAGCATTTGCAGGTTTACAACTTCTTTTCGCTATAACACTTCAAACCAAACCGGCCGATCCGAATCCCAGGAACCGCCATAATTAATAAAGAGCTCCTCTCCCGCTTCAATTGCCCTTACCGTTCGGATCTGTATCGATGTGGTTGCGTAATCCATTTCGTATTCACAATTGCTGCGGTATGCATGGTTATAAATCGGTATCCAGCCCAGGGCCATAGCGCATTGCGTCCCCTCCTCTCCCCATTCAAAAATATAATCGTGCAACAGCGTCTGGTCCAGCAGTACCCGGTCTTTAGGAGGCATCACGATCACCGGGGCTATTTCAATTACCGACCCCGCAGTTATAGGAGCGCTCGTAAAGACTCCTTTTCCCATTTTTCCGGTTTCAGCTATATATAAACAAGGAGCGATCATCCCGAATCATTTCTGCAAAAATAACAGTCCGTCCGGTATTGCTTCATGTATTAAATTTTCAATTCTTTGTTTACAAAGTAAATGAACTTCGTACTTTTGACGCATGTCTTTTGAGCAGGAAGAAGATAAAGCATTAGTAGACTCATTTCAGGAGGTCATTGCCACAAAGGATAAACTGGAAATCAAAAAATTTTTAGATGCCCAGAATATCACGGATGTGGTAGAGCTGATCTATGAGCTCCCGGAATACGAAAGCCAGATCATTGCCAATATGTCTGTGCATAGGGCTACCAGTGTCTTCAAACTTCTGGAAACCAGTAATCAAAAGAACATTATACAGGAGCTTCCCCCCAATAAGGCAGCCGAATTATTAAACGACCTGCCGGCGGATGACCGTACTGATTTCCTGGAAGAACTGCCTGCCAACGCAGTAAGGGAACTGATCAAGCTGCTGGACCCGGAAGAACGGAAAATAACACTGTCTCTTTTGGGCTACCCGGAAAACAGCATCGGGCGTTTGATGAACCCCGATTATGTTTATGTATATGCCTACAATACAGTGGCCGAGGTTTTTGATATTATCAGAAAATATGGCAAGAACAGCGAGGCCATCAACGTGATCTACGTTATTAACCGTAAGGGAGAATTGCTGGATGATATCCGTATCGGGGAGTTTATTTTAAGCGCGCCGGACACCAAAGTTTCGGACCTGATGGATGAACGGAAGGTGGTTTCCCTGAATGCTTACGACGACCAGGAAACAGCCGCTGAGATCTTTAAAATGAACAACCGCATTGCCTTGCCGGTGGTCACGGAAGAGAACAAGCTGCTGGGCATTGTAACAATTGATGATATCCTGTGGGTAACTACCGAAGAATTCAGTGAGGACATGCAGAAAATGGGGGGTACCCAGGCATTTGAAGAGCCTTACCTGGATATAAACCTGTTTAAGCTCTATAAAAAACGGGTGGGCTGGCTCATCATCCTCTTTCTCAGCGAAATGCTTACGGCCACCGCCATGCAGCATTTTGAAGTAGAAATAGAAAAAGCAGCACTCCTGGCAATATTCATTCCGCTGATCATGAGCAGCGGGGGCAACAGCGGTTCTCAGGCCTCTACACTGATCATACAGGCAATGACACTGGGTGAGGTTTCCATAAAAGACTGGTGGCACATCATGAGAAGAGAAATATTTTCCGGCCTGCTGCTGGGGGTTACACTGGGCGCTATAGGCTTTATACGGATCACCATATGGCAGCACCTGCACCTGTATGATTACGGCCAGCACTGGATGCTGGTAGGCCTTACCATATTTTTTACCCTGCTGGGTATTGTGCTGTGGGGCAGCCTGATAGGCTCCATGCTGCCTATTATTTTAAAACGGCTGAAGCTGGACCCGGCCACCTCCTCTGCGCCATTTGTAGCTACCCTGGTGGATGTAACCGGTATTATTATCTATTTTTCTGTGGCCTATACCGTATTGAGGGGCACTTTATTATAAACTAACGAATTTTTAATAGAAATGTGCAATCGTTTGCACATTTTTTTTATTTACTTTGCTGCCTTTAATAAAACAGGTTAATTATGTGCGGAATCGTTGGTTATACTGGAAACAAACAGGCCTACCCTATTATTATAAAAGGCTTAAAACGGCTGGAATACCGGGGCTATGACAGTGCCGGAGTGGCTATAATGGATAAAGATCAGCTAAAGATCTATAAAAAGAAAGGAAAAGTTTCCGACCTGGAAGACGCCATCGGCACCAAAAATGTTCAGGGCACTACCGGTATTGGCCATACCCGCTGGGCAACTCATGGCGAGCCGAGCGATAAAAATGCGCATCCGCATATTTCTAAAAGCGGTAAGATCGCCATGATCCATAATGGCATTATTGAAAATTATACGCAGTTAAAAAACGAATTGGCAAAAAAAGGATACGAATTTTCCAGTGATACGGATACCGAAGTGCTGTTGAATTTTATTGATGAGATCCGGTTGCAGAATGAGTGCTCACTGGAGGAAGCAGTAAGGGTTGCATTAAAACGCGTAACAGGCGCCTATGTTATCCTTTTAATAGAAACCGACAACCCGGATACCATCATTGCGGCCCGCAAGGGCAGCCCGCTGGTGATCGGCGTTGGTAAAAATGAGCATTTCCTGGGCTCGGATGCCTCCCCTATGCTGGAATATACAAAAGAGGTGGTTTATATCAATGACTACGAGCTGGCAATTGTAAAGCCGGATCAGCTGATACTTAAAAATCTTGGCAACGAAC
The DNA here is from genome assembly GCF_001654455.1 of Niabella ginsenosidivorans. Lineage (NCBI taxonomy): Bacteria > Pseudomonadati > Bacteroidota > Chitinophagia > Chitinophagales > Chitinophagaceae > Niabella > Niabella ginsenosidivorans. The sequence goes on along the minus strand of NZ_CP015772.1, from coordinate 1,596,207 downwards.
TTATAACGCCCTATGTTCAGAAACTGGATCTGGAACTGGCCGCCATTGAAAAAGGCGGGTTTGACCATTTTATGCTGAAGGAGATCTTTGAGCAGCCACAGACCATTTTTGATTGTATGCGGGGGCGACTGAATGCAGCGACCGGAAGCATTACCATGTCGGGCATCCAGCAACATGCAGACCAGATCATTAATGCCAACCGTATTGTGATCATTGCCTGCGGAACAAGCTGGCATGCAGGTTTGGTAGCAGAATACATTTTTGAAGAGCTGTGCCGGATCAATGTAGAAGTAGAATATGCATCGGAGTTCCGCTACAGGAACCCCGTCATCAACCAGGGAGATGTGATACTGGCGGTAAGCCAAAGCGGAGAAACAGCAGATACACTGGTAGCCATTGAAAAAGCAAAAGAAAAAGGAGCACTGATCCTTGGCGTGGTAAACGTGGTAGGGTCTTCCATAGCTAGGAGCAGTCATGGTGGCGCTTATACGCATGCCGGCCCGGAAATAGGAGTAGCATCTACCAAAGCATTCACTGCGCAACTGGTAGTATTAACCATGATCGCTTTAAAGATCGCATATCTGAAGGGCTCCGTAGATGATGCCCGGTACAGAAAATTACTGACAGAACTAGACCTTATCCCGGAGAAGGTGGCATGGATCCTTAATCATCACGAACAGATCAGATCGGTAGCTGAAAAATATAAAGATGCCAGTGATTTTCTCTATCTGGGGCGCGGGTATAACTTCCCGGTTGCCCTGGAAGGCGCTTTAAAGCTGAAAGAGATCTCCTATATTCACGCGGAAGGATACCCTGCAGCGGAAATGAAACACGGCCCTATTGCGCTTGTAGACGAGCAATTGCCGGTAGTATTCGTTGCTACAAAGGATGCTTACCACGATAAGATCATAAGCAATATGCAGGAGATCAGAGCACGCAAAGGAAAAGTGATCGGTATTATTACCGAAGGCGACGAAACAAGCGCAGCTTTATGCGACGATTATATCAGCGTTCCGGAGGCAGATGAGATTGTAGCACCGATGTTGTCGGTTATTCCGCTGCAGTTACTCTCCTACTTTATTGGCATTGCAAAGGAATGCAATGTAGATCAGCCAAGGAATCTCGCAAAAAGCGTTACTGTAGAATAAGCCTTTTAAATCATGAACAAAATCAAAAAGTACCCTGTCCAAAATCTTGGGTATAATTTTATACCCGATGAATACTTACCCGAAGGAAAAGATGAATATTATATCCGTTTTCAGCAGAATTCCGCAACAGACTATCGCTCCCTCACCCGTCAGGAGATCGCTATTTTAAAATCAAACGGTAATCGCTCAGACAACTGGGCGCAGGTGCTGGTAAGAGAAGGCATTGACATCTTATTGATCGAAGAATGCACTTTTTTCGGATTGGTTCGTATCGGAAAGCTGGAGCCGTATTTTCTGGAGTTCAGCCAGCTGAGAACTCCCGTTGGGCTGTACCGCAGCCTGATTGTCAGCTGCGATATCGGCGATAATGTTTCCATCAATAATGTGCGTATGCTGAGCCATTATATTATTGAAGATGAAGCTATCCTCATTAATGTAAACGAAATGTCCTGTACTTCCCACAGCAAGTTTGGAAACGGGATCGTAAAAGACGGCGAGCCGGAAGAAGTACGCATCTGGTTAGAGCTCTGCAATGAGAACGGGGGAAGAAAAGTAATTCCTTTTGACGGCATGCTGCCGGGCGATGCCTGGCTCTGGTCAAAGAACCGGGCAAATAAAAAACTGCAGGAAGCTTTTAAAGCTTTTACTGATCAGAAATTTGGCACCTACCGCGGCACTTATGGCACCGTTGGCAAAAGAAGCGTCATAAAAAACACGCACATCATCAAAGATGTAAAAATCGGCAGCGATGCCTATATAAAAGGTGCCAATAAATTAAAGAATCTTACCATTAACTCCAACGAAAACGCCAAATCGCAGATCGGTGAAGGATGTGAGCTGGTAAACGGGATCATGGGCGCAGGCAGCAGGGCCTTTTATGGCGTAAAAGCTGTCCGTTTTATACTGGCGCCCTTTTCACAGCTGAAATACGGAGCCCGGCTGATCAATTCCTACCTGGGAGAAAACGCAACTATTTCCTGCTGCGAAGTATTGAACACTTTGCTGTTTCCGGCGCATGAGCAGCATCATAACAACTCTTTCCTTTGCGCATCCCTGGTAATGGGGCAAAGCAATATTGCCGCCGGGGCCACCATTGGCTCTAACCACAATTCACGCGCTGCGGATGGTGAACTGCAGGCAGGGCGCGGCTTCTGGCCGGGACTTTGCGTAAGCCTGAAGCACAATTCAAAATTCGCTTCTTTTACCATGATCGCTAAAGGCGATTACCCGGCAGAGCTGAATATACCAATGCCCTTTTGTCTGATCAGCAATGATGTTCATAATGACCAGTTGCTGATCATGCCGGGGTACTGGTTCATGTATAACATGTATGCCATCCTGCGCAATGAGCGAAAATTTGCAGACAGGGACCGGCGGAAAGAGAAAGAACAACTGCTGGAATATGACTTTCTTGCGCCCGATACAGTCAATGAAATCTTTACAGCGTTACGCCTGCTTTGTCTCTATACCGGGAAGGCATTTTATCAGGCCAGTAAAATGATAGGCAGCGATAAAGATTTTGAACAAAAAGGAAAAGAACTACTTGATAAACAGGCGCCGGTGGTATCCCAGTTAGAGATCATTGCAGCAGGGATGGAAAACGCGCACCGTCCGGTGCTCCTTATAAAAGTGCAGCAGGGGTACCAGCTTTATAAAAAAATGGTGGCGTATTATGGAAGCTGTCTTTTAATAAATCATTTGCAGCAGTCGGGCGATATCAACATTGCTGCAGTGCAACAGCTTTTTGAGCAGGCCGGTAAAAGAAAAAAATGGAGCAATGTCGGGGGGCAGCTGATCCAGGACGCAGCAGTAGAGCAGCTCATCGATATTATCACATCAGGCAACGCTACCGGCGGCTGGCACACTGTGCATGAATTTTACAGGCAGGAAGCAGCTAAATATCCGCTGCAAAAGCTGCTGCATGGCCTTAGCGCCCTTATGGAAATAAAGGAATTCCGTCCAACGGATGTCAATAAACAACTTTTAAAAATACTGATGCACGACGCCATTGAAATGAAAGAATCCATCGCGCAATCGGTTTACACTTCCAAAATAAAGGACTATGAAAACCCGTTTCGCAAAATGGTATACAGTTCCACGGAAGAAATGGAGCAGGTCATCGGGAAATTAAAGGACAATCAGTTTATCAATGAACAACTGGCAGAAACGGAAGCTTTTAAAAAAGAAGTCGGGCAACTGATCCACTCATTAGCCTAATATGGCATTAACCGCCGTGCAGGAAATACCGTATGCTTTCCATTCCGATACGGGGTAACTATAATTCAGGGCAGGAAGGAAAATGTCAGCCGGTGCCCTATTTTTTCAGCTCTTCCTTCCCGGCCTCATAACCGGCCCGGGCAGCATTGCTTATTTTTTTGGCGCTTTCTTTTACGGCTTCAATCCCCTGCTGGGCCTTATCCTTTGCCTTGCTGCCCAACGCCAGGGTGCGGTCTTTTACTTTACCGGCGGCATCGCGGATATCCGATCTCAGGGAATCACCAAGGCTTCTTAATGATGAATCAACATCTTTACCCGCTTCAGTTACGCTATCAGAAACAGCTTTTGCGGTGCTATCTGTTATCTTGCTAATAGAATCGGTGGTCAGGGAGTCCTTGCGCCCCTCTCCATCCGCAGTTGATGAAAGGTTACAGGAGACAATGCCAAAAGCAATCGCCATTGCTAAAATACCCAATATCCTTTTCATAGTTGTTTATTCATTTTGGATTAATACCAGGGAACAGCATTTAGTAACCCATTTATTAAACGGTTGATTTATTTTTTCCTGAAAAACAGCCGTACAGAAACGCCGGTAAAGTTAAAATGTTTCCGGAGCTGGTTTTCAAGATAATTCCGGTACGGTGTTTTAATATCGTCAGGGAAATTGCAGAAAAAAGCAAAGGAAGGAACAGCCGTAGGCAATTGGGTTACAAATTTGATCTTTACAGCATGCCCTCTTACAACCGGTGCATGATGCGCTTCAACAGCTTTCAGCATTACTTCATTAAGCTTGCTGGTAGATATCCTGCGCTGTCGGTTCTCATATACTTCCAGGGCAATTTCAATGGCTTTGAAGATCCTGGTTTTTTCAGTTGCAGATACAAACAGCACCGGCACGTCATTAAAAGGAGCGAGCCGTTTCTTCAGGGTATCTTCATATTCTTTAGCAGTATTGGTTTGCTTGTTCTTAACCAGGTCCCACTTATTCACCAGCAGCACAATCCCCTTCCCTTTTTTTGCAGCCAGGCTGAAAATATTCAGATCCTGCGCTGTCATCCCTTTTTCAGCATCCAGCAGCAATAAACAAACATCTGCCTCATCCATCGCCTTGATGGCGCGGATAACGGAATAGAATTCCAGGTCTTCATGCACTTTGGCTTTCCTCCGGATACCGGCAGTATCAATCAGCACAAATTCCTTCTGAAATAGATTATAATGGGTATGGATGGTATCGCGGGTGGTACCTGCTATATCGCTTACAATGGTTCGCTCCTCACCTACCAATGCATTCAGCAGGGAAGACTTGCCCACATTGGGTTGACCAATGATAGCAAATTTCGGAAGCTGTGCCAGGCGTTCATCTACATGAGCATCGTCAGTCATTAACGCGGTAACGGCATCCAGCAGTTCCCCCGTTCCGCTTCCGCTTGCAGCTGCAATAAAGAATACATTGTCAAAACCCATGCTATAAAACTCGGTGGCTTCCAGCATCCGCTCATTATTGTCTACCTTATTGACCACAAGGAAAACCGGTTGGGTACTTTTCCTCAGCACCCTCGCCATTGAATCATCCAGGTCTGTAATGCCGGTAGCAGCATCCACCATAAACACAATGACGCTGGCCTCCTCAACAGCTACCAGCACCTGCTTGGCAATCTCTCTTTCAAAAACATCATCGCTGCCATGCACAAACCCTCCGGTATCAATAACATTAAACGTTTTCCCGTTCCACTCGCTGATGCCATACTGGCGATCGCGCGTAACACCGCTTACATCATCCACAATTGCTTTCTTCTGTTCCAGCAAACGGTTAAAGAGTGTGCTCTTTCCTACATTGGGCCTCCCTACAATGGCTACAGTAAAATTCATTTTTTTTATTTTTTAGTCGGCTGTTGTGCTTCGCTCATCTTTCTTGCCACGCTCGCTTGTGCACCGGTGCATGATGCGGCTTTTTGCTTCGGGAACCCGGGGGCGAAGGATTTTTTCGCATCTACACTTCATCGGCCCGGTCTGCAATTTCCTGCTGAACACCAGCAATAAATTCCTCAACCGTTTTTGTTCCGGCATCTCCCTTACCCTGGCGGCGAACAGCCACTTTGTTATCATTCACCTCTTTTTCACCAATAACCAGCATATAGGGTATTTTCATCAGTTCGGTATCACGGATCTTTTTACCTATTTTTTCATTCCGCTCATCAATTTCAGCACGGATGCCGGCCTTGCGCAATGCCTTATGCACTGTTTTGGCATAATCGAAGAACTTCTCGCTGATCGGTAATAACTTTACCTGCACCGGTGCCAGCCATACAGGAAATTTACCGGCATAATGTTCCAGCAAAAATCCTATAAAGCGTTCGTGTGTGCCTAATGGTGCACGGTGAATGATGAGGGGTATTTCCGGTTCATTATGCTGGTTGGTAAAGCTTAAATGAAACCGGCGCGGCTGCGCAAAATCTACCTGGTTGGTGGCCAGTGTAAATTCGCGCCCGATAGCGCTCCAGATCTGCACATCGATCTTCGGGCCATAAAAAGCTCCCTCTCCTTTTACTTCCACATAGGGAATGTTGGATTCTTTCAGCACATTCCTTACCAGGTCTTCGGTTTCCTGCCATAATTCGGGTTCATTTACATATTTCTGCCCCAGTTTTTCGGGGTCATGCAGCGATAAACGCATGACGTATTTTTCAATACCAAATATTTTAAAGTATTTTAAATACATATCGTTCACGGCCTTAAACTCTTCAGCAAACTGCTCCTTGCTGCAATAGATATGCGCATCATTCATATGCAGGCACCGTACGCGCATCAACCCAAACAGCTCCCCGCTTTGTTCATAGCGGTAGCAGGTGCCATACTCCGCCAGGCGATAAGGCATATCGCGGTAGCTTTTGGGCTCCGCATCAAATATCTTATGGTGATGCGGGCAGTTCATCGCTTTCAGGTAATACTTTTCCCCGTCTACATCCATTGCAGGGTACATGCTGTCTGCATAATAAGGCAGGTGGCCACTGGTCAGGTACAGGTTTTCTTTAGCAATATGCGGTGTTACCACCCGCTTATAGCCGGCATCTTCTTCAGTTTCCTTTGCCAGCCGTTCCAGTTCCTCTATCACTACTGCGCCGTTAGGCATCCACATGATCAGCCCTGCGCCCACATCATCATTGGTGGTATAAATGCCCAATTCTTTCCCCAGTTTCCGGTGATCACGCTTCTTTGCTTCTTCCAGCATATGCAGGTATTCATCCAGCTCCTTCTGGTTCGGAAAGCTGATGCCATATACGCGGGTAAGCATTTTATTTTTTTCATCTCCTTTCCAGTAGGCGCCGGCAACATTGGTTAATTTAATAGCTTTAATGATGCCGGTGCCCGGAATATGCGGCCCCCGGCACAGGTCCGTAAAGTTTCCCTGTGTGTAAAAGGTAATATTGCCGTCTTCCAGGTTCTGAAGCAGATCCAGCTTGTATTCATCGCCCTTTTCAGTAAAATAATTTACAGCGTCTGCTTTTGAGATCTCCTTACGTATATAAGGGTTATTTTGCTTTGCCAGCTCATTCATCTTTTTTTCCAGAACACTTAAATCCTCTTCAGAAAGTTTCCGGTCGCCCAGATCCATATCGTAGTAAAAACCGCCTGTTTCCAGTGGCGGTCCTACCCAGAATTTTACCCCCGGAAAAACAGCCTCAACCGCTTCGGCCATCAGGTGCGCGGTAGAATGCCAGAATGCTTTTTTACCACCAGCATCGTTCCAGGTAAGCAACACCACATTACTGTCTTTATGAATTGGCCGCGTTGCATCCCAGATCTCACCATCAATAGCGGCGGCAATTACCTTCCTTGCCAACCCCTCAGAAATCGACTTTGCTACATCAAGGGCAGTTACACCACTTTCATACGCGCGCTTAGCTCCGTCCGGAAATGTTATTGTAATCATATTCATTAAAATTCAATAAAATAAGTTTGCAAAATTAGCAAACTATCACCAGTACGCAAAAACACAAAAAAAGAGCTGCTTCCGGGGGGTATTGTTAACAATTTTGGCAATTCGGGGTTATAAATGAAAGCTCTGGCATGGTTTTGCCGGATTTTAACAGGCGGGCGGCAGACAAACAGTTACAGATCTTTAACGCAGTAATCCCTGGTGAGCATACGGGCACCGGGAATCTAAAAAATAAGCACATGAAACATTTAATCTTTTCTGCATTGGCCCTGCTTGCAGGCATGCAACTGGTAAACGCACAAACCGGATGGAATATCGGCGACCGTGCAGCTATCGGCCATTCGTGGATGGTAGGTAACCGGCCGGACGACAGTAAGCGCAAATTTCATATCTCCTTTGAGCTGGGGCGCGTAGCCACCTATAATTTCAGTGATAATGTGGGTGTTGGATTTGGCACTTATTTCAGCAGCCAGGGAGGTAGCTATGAGTTACAGAACAATTCCAAAGTTATTGCAAGGGCCAACTATATTAAAATTCCGGTATTTGCCAGTTTTGTTTTTGGCGCTGTTGAAAACAGGGTTCGCCCCAGGTTAACGGTTGGCCCCTCCGTTCAGTTCCTCGTAGGTGGCAAGACCTTTGCAAAAAATGATGATGATGCATTTGCAGGAGTTTATACAACAAAGGCGATGAATACAAAAATTGACGCCGGCGCCAATGCATCCCTGGGCCTTAACATCCGCGTATGCGATGGATTTTATATCAATAACGACATTAATTATTATCACGGGTTTGTTGAACAGAAACCCAATAACGCGTCTGAAAGCCCCTCTTATACAAACAGGGGGTTATACCTGAGCATGGGCATGCAAATAAACGGCCAGGCAATGAAGCAATGGAAACAGAAGATGATGAAACATAAAAACAGGGATTAAAAAGTGGAAATTCAAAATGGTATATACGATTTAGAATCTTTAACGTTCTAAAATGAAATATTTTGTAAATTTGAAATAGTGAATCGTCAGGCAAATAGAACTTTGAATATATCTATCTCAGATACTGAATATAATCAGTTCGGACTTAAAAAAGATAAATTAAGTTTTGGTGAATTATTGAAACTAAATTTAAGAAGATCAGTCGGGCTGGCAGAAAGATACAATTTCTCCAAAATCTCAATGGAGGAAATATCTGATGAAGTTAAGGCGGTAAGAACAAATGCAAAAAATCGTAATTGATACTAATGTTGTTGTTTCTGCTTTAATTCAAAAGAGTTACCCGTTTTTTGATTATTGATGCACTTTTTCTTGAAAGTAAAATCCAGATCCGCATTTCAGAACAGTTGATTCAGGAATATTTCGAAGTTCTGTTAAGACTCAAATTTGCTCGTTTTCCGGACCTTACAAGAAAGGCAAAGAGTATTCTGATTGAAATCGGAATAAGAGCCGGCTTATATAAGCCCCGTATTAAATTAAACATTATTTCTGATAAAGACGATAATATGATTCTCGAACTTGCCGAAGAAAGTGGTGCTGACTTTATGATCCCTGGGAACACAAATGATTTTACAATTGCTCAATACAAGAGCACTAAAATTGTAACACCAAAAAATTATTGGGAACGTTATAAACCTGAATAGATGTATAGCGCGGCATCACTTATTTATCTTTACAAAAAAATGTCCGTTCGCTTCCTGCTAATTTTTCTTTTAGGTATCCCCTCCCTGGCCTGCGCACAAGTCTTAGAGATACTGGAACAAGGCAAGCCTTCCAACCTCCGGGGCATAGGCATTTACAAAAAAACCGTATGGGCAAGCGGAAGCAACGGGTATGTTGGCCGTTCTGATGACAATGGCCATACATGGGCCTGGCAGCAGGTAGCCGGCTATGAAAACAAAGATTTCAGAGACATACAGGTACTGGATAGCCATACTGCATTATTGATGGCTATTGAAAGCCCGGCGTATATTTTAAAAACGGCAGATGCAGGAAGTACCTGGAAAAAAGTGTATGAGAATAAAGACACATCCATGTTCCTGGATGCAATGGCTTTTGCAGATGCTCAGCAAGGATATGTTATCGGAGACCCGCTCGGCAGCCACTTATTTATGGCGGCAACAAAGGATGGCGGCAATACCTGGGGGCCTGTTACTAATTCATTTCCCCCCTTATTAAAAGGAGAAGCATTTTTTGCAGCCAGTGGTACCAACATTGCCGTTGACACGCATCAGCTATTCCTGGTCAGTGGTGGAGCACAATCAAGATTGATGACTAAGGGTCAGGCTTTACGACTGCCCATTATGCAGGGCACTGAAAGCACAGGTGCCAATAGTATAGGCATTTTCAACAATAAGATAATGGTTGCCGGCGGCGACTTTTCCAATCCCCGCAGGAATGACAGTGTGCTGATCTTTAGCAACGATGGCGGAAAAACCTGGCAGCATCCAGCCCTACCCCCCGGGGGCTACAGGAGCGCCGTGGCGGCAGTTGATCAAAATACCTGGATCACCTGCGGCCTCACGGGTGTGGAAGTATCTAAAGACGGAGGCCTCACCTGGCAACAGCTTTCCGTTGAAAGCTTTAATGCAATAAGTATTAATAAAGCAGCAAGAACCGCCTTTCTGGCCGGTTCCGGAGGCAGAATTGCTAAAGTCGTTTTCTGATACTCCGGCAAAGATCAGCTAAAAAGAACGGGACCCGTTTGATCGGGCCCCATTATCAAAACATAATCGGAAAATTCTTCAGTTTAGTTCTTAATATCGTTGGTTACATCTTTTACCTTATCGCCAACTTTATGCGCCCCTTTCTTAATAGCATCACCGGTTTTATGAGCAGCTTCTTTTGTAGCTTCCACTCCTTTTTCAACACCGGTTTTTGTTGCGTCTGCGGCTTTCTCTAAGCCTTTCTTTGTAGCATCTGCCGCGTTGGACACCCCTTCCTTGGTTTTATCCCATGCATTACTTATTGCCCCGCCTGTTTTATCAAAGAAATTTCCGGATCGGTTTACATATTCACCGGTATCCAGGGTGATTGTCTTACCTTCTTTATTTTTAACTTCACCGTTCGGCTTGATCACCGTACCGTTATCCAGTTTAATTTCCTTATCGGCAACAACCCAGTTACCATTTGTAAAAACATAAATCTTACCATCATCTTTTTTTATAATGTCGCCTTCTGCATATTCAACAGGCGGGGGAGTTACGGCATTGCTATCTACCACAACCTGTGGTGCAGCAGTGGAGTCTGTTGTTGCTTCTGTGGTCTTTGTTTCAGAACTGTTGCAGGCCATAAAAACTACTGCGGCTGCAGCTATACCCAAAATCTTTTTCATAATTTAAGTTCCTTTAATGATTTAATAATCAATCTGTAAATCAAATATACTGCCAACTATTTGTATACAAAGCAAAAAAGCGGCAAATAATGCCGCTTTTAACATTTTTTAATTTCCCATTTAGTCACCGCGCTGGCGTTCTTTTTTATCTACTATTGCACCTACACCTGCACCGGTAGCCGCGCCAATCACCCCTCCTACAACACCGCCTCCTAAACGGTTATGCTTGTTAGCCACAGCACCTATAACAGCACCTGAAGCAGCACCTACTATAGCTCCTTTGGCAGTGTGGCTCATGCCCTTCTTTTTAGGGGCCGGAGCCGGGGCCTGGGCTACAGAACCACCGGAATTATCAGAGGAATAGCTATTGTTGTCATTGCTTACACTGGCAGCACTACTGTGGTAAGTACCGCCGGTGGTACTTCTTGAACTGGAAGATGACGGGCGTGGTGCCGGGGCTGCGGCAGCCTGGTTCTGAGCCTGTTCCTGCTCCAGACGATTCCGAACCTCATTCTCCATTTTCCATTTTTGATATTCCGCCAGGCCCAATGTGTCCTGGGCTGGAATAGCTCCTGCATTATCTTCTTTTTTTGTATTGCGGCATGAAACAGCTACTAACAAAACCACTATCGCAATAAATGGTACTATCCTTTTCATAATTATACGTTTTAAACTTTGAATCAAAAATCCAACCTGAGTAACAGATAAAATTGTGCCAAATTCTGTTTCGTGGAGGTCTGCTTTTAAAACAGGAGCCTGCGCCCACCGTTTCAGATAAGACAGTTTCACTTTATGGTCAGCGGCTTAAAAACCTGTTAAACAATTGTTAAACGGGCCATAAAAAAGCCCCGCTCTGCATAGCCGGACGGGGCATTAAGATCTTAATTTGGATTTATTATTAAGCTATCATTTTTTCTTTACGCCTTTTTACCTGGTTCACTAAAGAATCAAATGCGTTCTCAAAAGATTCTTCAAAAGATTTACTGGTCGTTTTCACAAAGAAGCTGTGCCGGGGTACCTGCACTCTGATCTCTACGATCTTATCCTTTATATTGTGTACTACGTTGTCTAACTTCAGATAAACCACCGAGTCAATAATGCGGTCGTGAAACGTAGTGAGTTTTTCCATTTTACGGCTGATTGCATCCAGCAATTTCCTGTCAGCGTTAAAATTAACTGTTTGAATGTTCACATTCATGATAGTTGAATTTAAAAGTGAATAATCTTGATTTCCTTATTTCAAAGACCTGAAATACTCTTGCTTAAAGTTAATCAAAAAAGCAAACGGTTCCCAAAAAATAATTGCTAATTTTTAGTTGATTTTTTTGCAGTGGTTACGCTTTCGGATGTGCATTTTTATACACATCCTTCAATTTTTCTATAGTATTATGAGTATAAACCTGTGTGGCAGCAAGGCTTGCATGGCCCAGCAGATCTTTTACAGCTTTTATTTCTGCCCCGTTATTCATTAAATGCGTTGCAAAACTATGACGTAACACATGTGGGCTTTTTTTGTCAAGCGTTGGAATAACAGAAAGGTATTTTTTTACCAGTAAATAGGCATACTTCGGATACAATTTTTTCCCTTTTTCCGTAACCAGCAATTCCACAGGCAATTGGGCAAACTGTTTCCTTTTTAACCCCATATATTCATTAATGGCATCCAGTAAAACCTTGTTTAACGGTACAATACGCTCCTTATTGCCCTTGCCCAGTATCTTTACCTGTTTTCTGTAAAAATCCAGTTGGGTTTCTTTTAACTGGATCAGTTCACTTAAACGCATACCGGTACCGTAGAACAGGGCGATCAATAATTTTGCATTCAGCGTTTTCCAGTCTTCAGTAGCTCCGGATACTGTTTCATTCAGCAATAGCAGATCGTTTTCGTTTATAAATGACGGCAGGCGTTTGCTGACCTTTGGGGCCACTACTTTGAACATCGGGTTTTCCCCGATAGTTCCTGTTTTTATATGGTATTTAAAAAATGATTTTAAAGCAGATATTTTCCGGTTTATGCTTCTTGGAGTAATTTCCGCTTCCATCAGGCTGGCCAGCCAGCTCCGGACAATGGAGTAGGAAATTTCCTTAACAGGGAGCGTTCCCCATACCTTTGTTACAAAGCTTAAAAATTCATTGAGGTCAGAGGTATAGGCAATGACTGTATGTTTGGAATATCTTTTTTCAAACTGAAGATAACTGATAAATGCGGCTATATGGTCTGAAAATGTTTTTTGCATAAAAAAACCCCGGGAAACCCGAGGTTACAATATTATACAAAAATATAAAATAGTTATAATTCTATTTTTCCACTGGCGATCTGTTGCTTATAGATTGCCTTTAAACGCTGCATACGACTCTTGACAGATGGCTTTGTAAAATGCTGACGTTCACGCAGTTGAAGTAGAGTTTTTGATTTCTCAAATTTCTTCTTGTACTTCTTTAAAGCTTTGTCAATGTTCTCGCAGTCCTTAGAATCAATAATTAACATAAATATTTTATACCTCCTTTGGTAGTTTTTTTGAGGTGCAAAGATAGTATTTTTCTCATAAAAACTCAAATCCCGCTTATTTTTTTTAATTCCCGGGAAATCAGGTTCCGGCAACTGCCCGTTTTTAATAGGAAACTTCTTTATAAACGCACCTGCCTGCATACCTGCCTGAAATTTCCAAGAAGGGCTATGCTATTTCATGTATTTATGAATGAAAAATTTCATGTACGTTTGATCTTATGTTTACAGGTATTATAGAAGCAACAGGAACTGTAGTGTCCTCCGATAAAAATGGCACCAATCTCACTTTTACTATTGAAAGCACTATTTCAAATGAATTAAAAGCAGATCAGAGCGTGAGCCATAACGGGGTTTGCCTTACTGTAGAAAAGGTGGATGGCAACCGGCACCAGGTAACGGCCATAGCGGAGACCCTGGATGTCAGCAATCTCAGCAACTGGCAGTCGGGCACTATTGTAAACCTTGAGCGCTGTATGACCCTGAGCGGGCGCCTGGATGGTCATATTGTGCAGGGGCATGTAGACAGCACCGGAATATGCACCTCAGTTGTTGAAAAGAACGGGAGCACGGAATTTACGATTGCATTTGACGCAAAATTTGCTCAGTTAGTTATTGAAAAAGGCTCCGTAGCAGTAAACGGCATCAGCCTTACTGTTTTTAATGTTACTGAAAACAGCTTTACCGTTGCCATTATCCCTTATACAATGGCGCACACCAATATGCAGCAGCTACAAACAGGTGATAAAGTAAACCTGGAATTTGATGTGATCGGGAAATATGTATTAAGGCACCTGGGCACAGGCATCAGCTGACCTTGTTGCGAAGGCTTAAAAAAGGCTGCTCTATAAAATGCCAGGATAAATACGCCAGCGGAGTGCAGATAAGCAGGGTAAGGAAAAGCAGCACCTGCGGCTGAAGGTCATTATTAAATAGGGCAATTAATGACTGCTGCACGGGAAAAGCCAGCACATACAGCCCGTAAGTAATATCGCCCTTTTTGGCCACTTGTGAAAAGAGCGTTTTTTTATTCCCTATTAACAAGGTAAGGAACGGTAAAAGATATAAAGTTGCAAAAATGGACTTCTGCACAAAAAAATACACCACAGCAACAATTACAATAGTTGCAAAAGAATTGATTTTGGAAAAGGGGAACTTAAAAAAATAAAACAAAGCGCTGTTAAAAAACAGAACATAATACTGCATTCTGTAGGCATCAAAAAAGTGTGAACCCAGCCCGCCAATATGATAATAATACAACAGATAAATAATATTTAACAGGACTACAAATGCAGCAAAAAGATTTTTCCGCGCCTTTTTCAAGAAAAGAAAAGGAACCATAATCAAATAGGCCCTCTCTTCCAAAACAAGCGTCCATAAAGACCCGTTAACACCGCTTTCTGCAATATTGCTTTTAAATACACCGGGCAAACTATATTGAATACCGAATACAGGAAAAACGGTTCTGAAATACTGCCAGGTAGCGCTGCTTCTAAAATAATCACTGATGCTGAGCTTGGTAAATACCGGGCCTAAAATAAAAACCGTCATCAGGCAAACAACAACCAGCAAAGGCTGGATCCGCAGCACCCGTTTCCATAAGTAATTTGCTATTGAAGTAGACCTGTCAGCGCTTTTTGCAATAAGGTAGCCGCTTACTGTAAAAAACATGCCCAGTATGATCACTGACAGATTTATTTTTTCCCGTTGCAGGAGGTCATAGGAATGCAGATAAGCGATCCCAACAGCGCCCAGTATCCTTAAAAAATCAAACGAGTTCGTATACCTGCTATCAGACACTTGCATTTCAGTAAACGTTTATAAAGACAGCAGGCAGCAACAGCACTCCTACCGCATCAGGTACATTTTTCCGTAACCTTTATTAAAATATTTGTCGGTATTATCTTCTGCCGCTTTGTACTTATCCAGGCTTTTGCCGTTCAGGTTTGTAATAACGCGGTACAGGTAAACGCCGTTTGCCAGCTTTTGCCCGTACTGATCTGTGCCATCCCATTTAAACTCCGTAATATTCCTGCCGATGTGCAGTGGACCTAACTCTGCTTTGGTGATCTCCCTGACGATCTTCCCTGTTATGGTAAGGATCTGTATCCGGATGTTTTGCGGAACTTCAGATCCGGTTAAGGTAAATACAAACGCGGTTGAGGTAGTAAAAGGGTTCGGATAATTCAGCATATTGGAGATCATTGGTTTGCTGATGACCTGGAACGCTATCTTATACTGGATATTACCGGCGGTATTGCCGCTTTCATCTTTGGCGGCAACCATCAATTCATAATTGCCATCGCTCAGCTGCGGTTTAAAATTCATGGTAGCTGTGTTGCTGCCATTCTGCCCCGCAGGCGTAAACACCAGGGTATCTGTGCCGGCTGCATACGTTTTAATGCTGCCATCAGGAAACCGTAACTGCACCCTGATCAGGTCCGGGTCATTCAATAACAGGTATCTTGCATTATCCGATAATTTTATAAGCACATCCGGCTTACTGGATACAATATCGCTATTCAGAATGTGGATGCCGTCAAAGGTCACGTCCATATAAGGGTTGGTAGTATCTCCTTTTACATAAAAGCTCTTATAAAGAAAATTATTGAAAAGGTACTGCTCCGGCTGTGCATTATCTGGGTTAAAATTTACCAGCAGCGTATTATTGCCGGCATATTTCCGGGTAGCTAATGGTACGGACAGCTTTATGGTATCTCCGGCAACCAGTGCTTTCTGGCTGGGCACCGGTATCACCGTTTCCACGTTATTCCTGTCGCGGACGCTCAGGCTCACCTTTATGCTATCAAAATTGTAATTGCTGACGTTCTTAAAGGCAACGCTGAAATTCAGCGGCTCTCCTATCTCCAATGTATCCTTGGCAGACAGGTTCAGGTTGGGGGCTATTGCGCCTTCGGGAACCGGCGTGTAATATAAGCGCAGGTAGCTGAGCTGGTAAGGCGTCAGATTAACCGTATCGGCAACAGAGGCCCTGATCTTTAGCTGGGGATATTGTGCTGCATTGATGTCTGACAGATCTGCTTCTTTATTTGCAACAAGGCCCTTCACCGTTTTTAATAAGGTAGCTGCGCCTGAATTACCAATGCCATACACATCAAAAGACAGCTGGTCATTGGAGTTTGCTTCCAAAGCCTGTCCTTCCCAGATGAACTTATTCCAGGATCTGGCAGGCCCCAATACAGGTGTTTCAAAGCTGCCCGTACGGAGGGGCGCCTTTACATCGATCGTTTCATTCAGTTTATCATTTTGCGTGCTGCCCACCAGTTCTTTAAGCGGTTTGCCCGATCCTTTCTGTAAGAAAAGAATGAACGGCAGATTCGTCTTTATTTCATTCAGCACACTAACTCCTTCTTTAAGCAACTTATGATACAGGGTGTTGCCGGCTCCGTAAACCGCCTCGTCAGCCAACCATTCTGAAGGCGCCACATTGGGCAGCATGGCGCTGTTTGCAACAATTACATAGAACCCTTTAGGAATGGAATCCATAAAATCCATTACATTTTTTCTCTGTTGTGGCGTTTGCACCTTAAACTGAAAAAATGTGGGGATGGTATTGCTTTGAGCTGGCACCGGCCTTACGCTTCCAAACCTGCCCGAAGTACCCAGGTCAGCATTATCCCATGTACGCATCCGCCTGTTATCAATAACATAAAAGCGCAGGGTATACGTATTCACATTATTGCTGCCGCTAAACGGGCTCAGCATCCATCCCTGTGCAGGAATATCATTAATACGCAACTGCATATCAGAGGCTGCACTTACATTTGGAAAGAAACCATGGGTCACTGTTATACCGGTAATTGTTGAATCAAAGTGCAATAACCGGTCGCTTTCTTTAAATTCCAGTTGGGAAAGATTCCACTTTAATTGCTGGTAATAGTGCGATTGGTTGAAGCCTGTTTGGCCTCCTGGCAGATAAATAAACGAAGAGCTGTTCCAGCGGGGTTGCTCATTATTTTCGGGTTTGCTGGCTACCCTCCAGTAATAAACCGTATTGTTTCTTAAACCGCCTCCGGGCACAAACTCCAGCACACCACCGGTACTGGTTTGCGTTTGCGCTGTTTTTAAAGGGGAATTAAACAGTGCAGTTGTGTCCATTTCCATAAGATAGGTGCGGGATGTGGCCAGTGGGTTGGCAGTTGACGCCTCCAGCTTTAAACCGGTCTGGTTTACAATGGCATAATCATAAGGATAGACAGGGCGTATCTCGTCTTCATAAATATAAATATCCTTTACCAGCTTGTTATTGGTCTCATTCAGCTCTGATATTAAATTCTCCGGATCTATTGAGATGCTGATTTTATTTTGCCCCTTATCCTTAACGGGATCTATGGGAACGGTATATACCAGCGAATCTGCAAACCGTATCGGGCTCAGGGTATCTCTTTTAAAAACGGCAACAGACTGATCCGGATAGGTCCGCTTTAATTCAATAATCACTTTTTGATTGACTGCTTTGCCTAAATTGTTGATTTTTATAGCAATCGTAAACTTGGATTCGGCAATGGAAATAAAAGCCGGGTTTACATTTACAGAAGCGTCTTCAATAGCGTAATCGGGTCGTGCAAACTGGTATAACCGGATAGCGGGGTCTCCGTTTATGAGATACTCTTCGCACTGTGCCCGCTGCAGGAAATCATTCTCTCCTTTAATTCTGTAAACTTCTTTAATAGTGTTCAGCATTAAATCGCCAACCGGTTTTCCATAATCATTTCCAGAGAGCAGCGTGTAAAATTTTGTATTGTAAAAATCCAGCGTTGAGACGTAACCGATACTTGTACCGGCCAGCAGCCCGATGCTTCCCCTGTTTTTTGCGAGAACATATTTCTCCGATATTGTTGTAATTGCTGAAACCCTTGATGTTTCATATCCAAAAATATCTCCTGCTGAGCAGCCCATCATATTAAAGACCGGGTATTTGCCCTGGTTGGAATAATTGGAGGGGTTTTCCAGGTTAAAGGAAAGCGTTGATGAAGAAGAGTGCCCAAAGTAGGTTAAGAGCGCAGCACCTGAATTGATCCTGTTAGCCAGTAAGTCTGCCAGAGTTGCCTGGTTCGAAGTATTGTCATTCTTAACAAAGCTTTCCACCTGCGCGCCATATAAAGTATCTTCTATAATGGCACGGTGTTGTTGCAGCAATCCGGCCAGCAGGCCAATCGTTGCATCATCGCTTGCACCCACAACATGGATAACTGATTTCTTCCATTCACTTTCCTCAATTCCGGGCGGCGTATTCTTTAAGGCCTGTTCATATTCTTTTATTTTTTGCAGGTAATCTGTCAGTTCATCGCCGCTGATGACCGATAGCCGGCCAATAGGTGTAAGCGGCTGTGAACTGCTGCCTTCTGCGCTTAACAGCACATCTGAGCCCGGGTAGCCAAAAGTAGGCACCAGGTTCAATTGTGCCAGCCCTGTCTGCAAGCCGGCTGGCGATGCCCAGGAAGCTATATAGTTTACTCCTTTTCCAATAAGAAAGGCCGCTTTGGGCGGTACAGTAAACTTTGCCCTTGCAAACCGCAAAAAATTCCGCACGCTTAGAATGCTGTATCGGGTACCATAGGCAAACTGATCGGTCAGTTGATCCATCAGGTAAGTTCTGGCATTATAACTTCCTCCTTCCGGAGAAGAACGGTAATTCTGGTAATCCTGTACAGGTGTTGTGCCGTTGCTGCCGTTCAACAGGGAACGATCCGTTATTATAAGATAATTTCCCTGGTTGTTGGCCGCTGCGTAATTAACAAAATTTCTTGGTATCAGAGAGGTCACCTGCTTTATGTTACCGGTAGCCTGGCCGGACAGCACCAGTTGCTGTTCGTTTCCTGTGGCGGGCAAAAAAAGCTTTACTACAGAAGGAGTGCTTATATCTGCCAGGTATCGCCTGCCATTATTCAGGTCATAAAGCACAGGAGCTCCGCCAGAGTAAGAAAAATTGGTGATTTCCAGGTAATACCCGGTAGACCTTGCCGGCAAGGTAAATTGAAAACTACCTGCTCCGCCAAAGTTAAATTTTCGCGCATACCTGGTTCTGATTACAGCCACACGCATACGGCTGGGATCAGTGCCTTGGGGCTGGTTTATAACCCGGAAATTTTCGGTGGCGCCATTGAGCATGGAAGCGGGCAAGGCCTTACTGAGCTTCAGGTAATTGAACCCGGAAAGAACACTGTCGAATACAATACTGTTATTTACAGAAAGCTGTGCCCGTCTTGTAGCGGCATTACTGCCTACAACATTCATCTGGATATTCATATCAGGAGCGCCAGCGCCGGAATAAGGGTACAGGGTTAAAGCCACAGACCGGCCAGCACCACTACTGATTTCAGTTGATGCCCATCCTTTTCCTCCTTCAAATGATGAAGTATACAATGTACCTGTGCCTGTGCCCTGAGAGGGCCCGTAATGCAACTGCTCATTAAAATCCACAACGGATGTGTACATAAAATAAGGCTCCGGCGCTACTCCCGCCGGGATATTATTGGCGGTTGACACCAAACGCTTATTTACTCCTGAAGGATTAACGGTAAGAAAATAAGCAGCCGAATCAGAAAACAGGCTTTTGCTGTCTGATAGTTGTTGATCCGGCGTCCGGTACAGTGCATTGTCTGCCTTTCCATCATTCATCTGGCCCCAGAACTCAATATAATCATCTGCACCCAGCGTACCTGTTTCCTTGCTGACATAGATCGGAACTTCTGTACCATTGCGCCATAACTGAAACCGGGAGGCATCTGTGCTTCCCAGGTTTGCTGCTGCAAGTGTGGCTCCATAAATACGGTATAGCCCGTTGCTGGCTATATTGAACTTGTAATAGGTTTTGCTGTAATCGATCCATTCATTATTGTATTGCTGGGCAGCACCCGCAAGCGACAGGAACAGGTATATGATTAAAAAAAATCTTTTCATTACAAATACGCTTGACATGCCACTAATTATTTTTCCGGTTTCTTCTGAAATCCATCTTCAGCGAAAATACGTGCGTGAACAGCGGGTTAGACTGATTTGCCAGGTTGGTAAAA
Organism: Niabella ginsenosidivorans; assembly: GCF_001654455.1. Classification (NCBI taxonomy): domain Bacteria; kingdom Pseudomonadati; phylum Bacteroidota; class Chitinophagia; order Chitinophagales; family Chitinophagaceae; genus Niabella; species Niabella ginsenosidivorans. The sequence continues at coordinate 1,576,038 of NZ_CP015772.1, read as the reverse complement.
GCATAATCAACCATTATCATTTTTATTTTGAACCCAACGCCTACACTTGGCTGGAAGATCCATACCTTTTTTTGATTCAGGGTATCTCCATCGGCAAGCCCTTGCTGAAAATTGTTCACTCCCCCTCTTACAAAAAGTATATTTTTATAGCTGTACTCTACTCCCAGTTTGGGATCGATACTTATAGGGTTCCCGCTGATCAGCGTATTTCTTCTGCCGTCAAAGGTCATATCAAAATTGGTCTCCGCAAGTAAATTGGATTTCTTGCCGATCGGGAAATTACGTGCAGCGCCAAGAATCAGCCTCGGTGAAGTCAGTTCAGTAGACTTTACCGGGATATCATTTTTAGTAAGATACAACACCTCTTTTTCTTCATCTGTAAAATTGAATGACCAGCTGTTGAAAGTGGTGGTAATGTCCCTGCCAACAATGCCAAACATCCATTGGTCTTTAACGATCTGCAAACCCGCATCCAGTCCGAACCCCCAGGCTTTTGCAAAACTGCCCACACTCCGGTGAATGATTTTTGCATTTACGCCGAAATTGATGCGCTGGTTTTCCGTTTTTTTCAGGTTTTGCGAATACGACAACAGGAAGCCATAGTCTGCCGATGAAAAAGATTTGATATTGTTATAATTCAGAGAACCATCCGGCTGTACCAGGAACAATGTATTCATGATATCATCTACTGCAAAACGCAGGGCTGTAACGCCCAGGGTTCTTTTGGAGCTGGTGGTTGGAAGGGTTACATTCAGGTAATCATATTTTCCAATGCCATCAAAATATTCAGAGTGCATCAGGTTTACCTGTATATCATCCTGAACATTTACCAGGCCTGCAGGGTTCCAGTAGCCGGCCGTTCCATCCTGTACCGAAGCTACCTGCGCGCTTCCCATACCCAGGCCCCGCGCACCGGCACCTATGTTCAGGAACTCATTGGAATATTTGCGGAACTGGGCTTCAGCATAAGCAGCAATCAAAAAAAACAGCAGCAAAAAGCCCACTTTCAATGCCTTCATGGATAAAGTAAACAGTTTAGGGTCGTTAAATTTTCTTATAAGTACAATTTCCAGGTGCTAAATTAGCAAGAAAATATTAACAACGGGGACTTTTTCGACGAGACAGCCGTTTTCCCGGATCAACAGCGGACCGGTAAAAAGGAGGTTTCTTAAGCGGAATGGCTTAACTTTGCGGCTTTTATAAACGGGCATAGCAATGAATCTTATAGCAGAACTGAAATGGCGGGGTATGATCCAGGATATAATACCCGGAACCGTGGAACAATTAAACAGGGAAATGACCAGCGGGTATATTGGTTTTGATCCTACTGCAACCAGTCTGCATATTGGCAGCCTGGTTCCTATTTTGCTACTGGTGCACCTGCAAAAAGCCGGGCACAGGCCCGTTGTGCTTATCGGCGGTGCAACCGGAATGATCGGTGATCCCAGTGGCAAAAGCGAAGAACGTAACCTGTTAACCGAAGAAGCACTGGCGGCAAATGTAGCCGGCATTAAAAGCCAGTTGGAGAAATACCTCGATTTTACGTCATCAAACCCCAATGCGGCAGTAATGGTCAATAACTATGATTGGTTTAAAGACATTCGCTTCCTGGATTTTTTGAGGGATGCAGGAAAGCATATTACTGTAAACTATATGATGGCTAAAGACAGCGTAAAAAAACGTCTGGAGGGCGAAGCAGGCATCAGCTATACGGAATTTGCCTACCAGCTGATGCAGGGCTACGACTTTTACCATCTGTATACAACACAGAACATCAAGCTGCAAATGGGCGGCAGTGATCAGTGGGGAAATATTACCACAGGCACTGAATTCATCCGCCGAAAAGCGGGAATGGAAGCCTTTGCCTTTACCTGCCCGCTTATCCGGAAAGCGGACGGTACCAAATTTGGCAAAACAGAAAAAGGCAATGTATGGCTGGATCCTGAAAAAACATCGCCTTACCAGTTCTACCAGTTCTGGCTGAACACCAGCGATGAGGATGCTGCATCCTGGATCCGGATCTTTACCTTTCTTGATCAGCCGGTCATAGAAGCGCTGATCAGCGAGCACCTTCAAAACCCGGCAGAACGTTTATTACAAAAGACCCTGGCCAGAGAGATCACAAGCTTTGTGCACGGCACCGATGAATATAAGAAGGCCGTTGCCACAACAGAAAAATTGTTTGCCAACCAATCCGGTCCGGTCCATGAAATGAGCATTGAAGACCTGGAGGGATTGGAAGGTGTGATTACCATAGCCGTTTCAAAAGCCGGTCTTGATAAAGGCATTGATATCGTCTCGCTGCTGGCAACCGTCAAAGTAGCGCCCAGTAAGGGCGAGGCCCGTAAATTAATACTGGGTGGGGGCATCAGCATAAACCGGGAAAAAGTTACTGATGTGCAACAGCAGGTTACTGCTGCGCAACTGCTGCATAATAAATACATCCTTTTGCAAAAAGGTAAAAAGAACTATTACCTGATTACAGTTCAATAAAGTTTTATTAAATGGAGGGTCCTGCACCATCGCTCCCCGGCAGAGGCGCGCGCCTGAGAATCAAACTAATACCATTTACATTAAAAGAACGCTGTCATCCAAAGTAAACTATTGGTGGCCCAAATCAATGAAGCGATGACACCCTTCTTAAGGGTTGCCCTGAAGATGTCATCCCGGCTTGTTCCGGGGTCTGTTTTTGTTTCAGCGTTTGTTGAGCGATACTATATATAGATACTGAAATACCCGTCCGACCGGAATGAGCGGGGGAATCTCTCTGATAATACAGAGCTCCCTTTCCCTTGATGCAATTTAACCTAAATGGTATAAAAACCTGTTTCATATTACACCAGTATCCCATGCCGGCGCTTGCAGGCTTACCATATAGAACCGGCCCCGGAAAAACCGGGGCCGGGCTCTACACTTTAAATTATGAAAAACTATAGACTACCCAACTCTTTATCTTCTTCCATCACCGCGGCTGCCTCTGCTTCCTTCACTGCGTCCTCCCCCGCCTCTTGATGCATCAGACCTTGCCGGAGCGCTTCTCTGTACCTGCTGGCGCTGTTGTATTTGCTGCTGGCGTTGCGCCTGTACCTGCTGCTGACGCTGCTGCATTTGTTGCTGACGCTGCTGGCGTAATTCATTATTCCGTTGTGTCTGCATCTGCTGCTGGCGCTGCATTTGTTGATTGCGTTGCTGAGCCTGCTGACGCTGTATCTGTGCCTGCTGGTTCCGTTGCTGCATTTGCTGCTGGCGTGCCTGGTCGTTACGCATGCTCATTTGTCGTTGACGGTCCTCTTGCTGCCGGGCATTTGTCTGCTGCTGGCGTTGCGCCTGTACCTGCTGATTCCGTGCATTCGCCTGTTGCTGACGATTTACAGACTGCTGTTGGCGTGTATTATTCACCTGCTGCTGGCGCTGGTTTCTGGCGCTGTTATTCACAGCACTTCTACCCGCATTGCTGTTTGCTCTTGCATCGGAACGGTTGTACTGCTGTACTGTTCTTGGAGCATACCTTGTATTGGTCGTTGTTCTTTGCACGGCAGGACGGTAAACGGAAACAGCTCCCCTGCCCACTGAAGTACGGCCCGGCCTGTTGGCATCTCTTACACGTACACTTTGAATACGGCCTGTATATCTTTCTACATCTGTACGGCGGGGGCCATTGACATAGTAACCTCTTCTTCCGCCACCCCGGTTGCCGCCATAATAGTTGTTAATGATAGTGGTTCTGTTAATGATGGTGGTATTGTTTCTGTAGGGGTAGTAATACCGGCTGATATAAGGCGAATTCATATAACGCCCCGGAGCAAATGTCCAGTAATCATACGGAGGGTTATAGCTTCCGATACCGATGCTGATACTGATACCCGGACGCAACGGTGCCCATCCATAATAATCGCCGCCACCGCGCCAGGCTACCCATGCCGGAGACCATTCATAGCCAGGTACCCACATCCATCCGTAAAAGGAATCATAAAACCATCTGCCGTAGTGGAACGGTGCCCAGCCCCAATCATAATCAGAGGCCCACATCCAGTCATACTCATCTGAATAAACCCAGTGCCCGCCTGTAGCATACGGCCGGAACCCTGCATCCACACGGGGACGCCATGCATAGCCATAATCCGGGTAATCTACCCACTCACCATAAGGGCTCAGCTCATCATAGAACGTTTGGAAATTAATGCTTGCCCCAACGCTCACCTGAGCTGTTGCCCTTTGGGAAACAGCCATGGCCAGTGCCAGAAACAAGCTGAAGCTGATTGTGGTAATTAGACGTTTCATTTTAAATACTTTTATTTTATTTGAGCTAAAATTGTTTCTTTTGAAAAGACAAGATATCTGTTGCTTGCATTTTCTGATTAATAGACGGATATTCGTTTTACGGGTTGCGGATACACCCCGCAAACTAACAATAGTTAAGAAAACTTTATGTAAAAATTGTTAACATTTTTATTATCACTATTTTTATTTTCTGAATCACAGACTTTTAGATAATTATTTTGAAAGATTATTATAAAATATTAGGCCTCACCCCTTCTGCCAATTTACAGGATATAAAAAACGCTTACCGCAAACTTGCACATCAGTATCACCCAGACAAAAATCCTTCCAATAGTTATGCCGAAGCCCAGTTTCAACTGATAAAAGAAGCCTATACCACTCTTATCACTCCCGAATTAAAAGAGGCTTACCTGCAGGAACGATGGCTGCATAAAACGATGGGAAGAGGCATGGAAGCGCCGGCAGTTACTCCTCCGCAGCTCCTCAATAAAGTGTTAGCAGCGCACCGGGCCTTTTTGAAAATGGATGCATACCGTGTAGATAAAAAAGGAATTTTCCGGGAACTGGCCGGTCTGATCAATGAGGAAAAGATCGAGCTCCTTAACCGGTTTGACGAGGAAGCGATCAATAATGAAATAATAAAATGGATGACGGAAAGTATTTTCCTGATCCGGTACCGGGATCAGCTAATTGTTCTGGATCAATTAAAAAAAATACAGGCAGGCAGCAGTGCACAGCTCCTCATCTGTCAAAAACAAAAGGAGATCCGACAGGCCATTTTATGGGCGCGTGCTCAGCCGGTTTTGCTCCTTCTGATAATTATCCTACTTTGCATAATAATTGCCCGTTCTTTATAAAAACGCAGGCGCATAACCTCCAATTTAAAACCATACCAACATGTTTCCTATAGGAGATGATAATTCAAGTCGCACTATAACGCCTTATATCAACTACCTGCTGATTGCACTGAACATCTTTGTATTCATTTTTGTACAGGCTCTGGGAACGAATCCGTACATCATTGCCGGTTTTTCTACAGTTCCTGCGGAGATCATCAGCGGGCAGGATATAGTTGGAAACGGGCTTGGTCCTACTCCTGTTCCTGTTTATGCCACCATTATCACTTCCATGTTCATGCACGGCAGCATTGCGCATATAGCGGGGAACATGCTTTACCTGTGGATCTTCGGAGATAACCTGGAGAATGTGATGGGGCATTTCAGGTATCTTTTATTTTACCTTATCTGCGGCGTTCTTGCTTCTCTTAGTCATGTGTTCGTTGCAGCGCTGCTGGATAACGGCCTGTTTGTGCCAAGCCTCGGGGCATCCGGTGCAATATCCGGTGTGCTGGGTGGCTATCTTATATTATTTCCTAAAAACAGGGTGCGGATATTTGCGCTTCCCTTTATTTTCAGGGTGCCAGCCGTCATTACACTTGGCCTCTGGATCCTTACGCAGATCGTCAGTCAGTGGAATTCTATTCACGGGCAGGAAGATACAGGTGTTGCGTATGCTGCTCATATAGGAGGTTTCTTTGCAGGTATTTTTTTAGTGCGGTCGTTTGCAAAACGATCGGCAGTTTTCCAGGGTTAAGAAAAATCCGGCTCCCGTCCTTCCAGCCAGCTTTTAAAAGAGGCTACCCGTTCTCTGCTTACAATCGTATCGGTAGTGCCAATATCCGGGTTTAATTGTAAAATGAGCCTGTTATTGTAATAGCTATTGATCCGGGTTATGGCGTCAATACTTATGATCATTTTCCGGTTAATACGAAAAAACAAGGTTCTGTTCAGCATTTTTTCCATCTGGTCTAAAGAATAATCCAACGGGATCTTTTTTCCTGCATGGGTCATCACCTTTGTTATCCCGTCTGCATATGCAATACAGGCGATGTCTTTTGCTTTTACATAAACGATCTGATTATTTGCCCTGCCGATAAATCTTGTATTTTCCTGCCGGTAAAATGCCTCCGCTATCCTGGAAACATCAATAAAAGTATTTGCCTGATTTTTAAAATAGTGAAATTTGGCCAGCGCTCTTTCCAGCTCTGTCTTATCAATAGGCTTTAAAAGATAATCAATACTGTGCACCTGGAATGCCTGTAAGGCAAATTTATCATACGCCGTGGTAAATATGACAGGGATCTTAAACGTTACCTGCTGCAGCATTTCAAAACAATTTCCGTCAGAAAGCTGGATGTCCATAAAAACAATATCCGCCTTATTGCCATATTGTGACAGCCACTTAGCGCCCTCTTCAATTGATTCAATAACGGTCAGTACCTCTATGTCCGGAGCAGCCGTTTGCAGTAACTGTACCAGCCGGTCAGCGTTTAATTTTTCGTCTTCAAAAATGGCGACCTTCATAATTAATTGCTTAAAATTGCTCTTTTAGATCTTCAGACAGAAAAGGAAGTTTTACGGTAAATAGCCCGTCTGTTTCGGTAATCTCTACTTTACTGTCTGTAATCAGTTCATACCTCTTTTTAATATTCGGCAATCCGACTCCCGTTGAAAACGGATTCTCTGCCCGCTTGCGTAAATCATTGGATATAATAATATGCTGATCAGTAAACCGGATCGTAACATGCAACGGATCATTTACGGCAAACCGGTTATGCTTAACAGCATTTTCTACAAGCATTTGTAATGCCGCAGGTGGCAATAAGGAAGCCTCCTGCTTTTCGGTTGGCTGATCAATATGAAAAAAAATACTGTTCTGATGCCTGATCCTGATCAGAAACAGGTAAGATTCCAGAAATGAAAGCTCTGTCCGCAGGGCAACCAGATTTTCAGCCTTCTGATCCAGGATATAACGGTAACATTTGGACAACCGGGTTATATATTCAGCCGACAAATCAGCGCTTTTATAAACAAGGCTGGTTAAAACACTCAGGGAATTAAAGAAAAAATGAGGATCGATCTGGCTTTTCAGCACATCATAACGCGCCTGCATATTTTCGCGCCGCAAACGTTCTGCATTCAAACGGGCTTCCTGCCAGTTTTTATAATAAAACAGGATGCCACTAAAACCTAATATTAGCAGGTAAAAAATAAAAGCCCCGAAAATAAGATCATAACTCAGATGGCTAAAGCTTTCCCAGGCTTCATACCGGTTAAATAAACAGATATCAAAAAAGGAATAGGACAGTCCGAAAAGAAATGCCGCAAACAGGCCAAACACTACCAACCCTGCGCAAAGTACTATAACCGCATAAGACCTTTTCTTACCTGCAGTCTTTTTCTGTAAAAAAACAGCCAGGCGGGAGCCTCCTCCCCATATGAGTAAACCCAGTACAACAAACATCAGACTAAATGACTGTTCTCTGAAAAAGGAGGAATCCGCGGTGTTTTTGAACGACATATCAAAAGAACGGAATACCACACTGAAGCCATAGAGAATAATGATCCGCGCCACATATCTTAGCAGCGGATGTTGTAGAAAGCCTTCCAGTTGTCGTCTGTTCATCCGCTTTAAAATCAGAATTATGGTTGTTAATAACATTAATCAATTTTATTTTCTGTTTCAAACCATGCCAGTGCATCAGTAACTGCCTTAGCAACCGGCGTATATGCTATGCCCAGTTGATCCTTCGCTTTTGTTCCTGAATAATAATTATCCATACATAATAATTTGGCTGAAGAATAATTCAGCTTTAGTCTTTTATTAAGCATCCAGCCTAAAACAGTTCCCATAAAACCAGCCGCCTTTAATAAAAAAGCGGGTATTCTGATCATTAATGATTTTTGTTTCCGGATCATATTCGTCATTTTAAAAAAATGACGGTAACTCATATTTTCTCCTGCCACCAGCAGGCATTCGCCTGATACCGGAGCAGTGCAGGCGGCCATTATTGCTTTACTGACATCCTTAACATAAACAAAATTCTTACCACCCGGGGGATAAAACACCACGGCTCCTGATGCAAATTTAAAGATGCGCCCTGAACTCGGTTTAAAATCAAACGGACCAATCATAAATGTGGGATTCAGGACTACTGCCGGCAGTTGTTTTTCAACCACGGCTTCCAGTACTTTTTGCTGGGCTATATATTTGGTGTTGATATAGGGAGAGTTTACCTTAAAAAGCGTAAAACTATTCAGCTCTGTTCCCGGATTTTGTATAGAACCGGGTGCTATTGTATTTGCCGTGCTGATATAAACCAGCTTTTTTATATTGTTGTTCAAACAAGCCCGAATCACATTCTCGGTTCCTTTAATATTTACTGTTTCATATTGTTCTTTATCTATGCCCCATTGTGCGGTAAGGGATGCTGCATGTATCACATAATCGCAACCTGTAACAGCAGTGCTCACATCATCACCGTTTTCAATACTGCCATAATAGATTTCACAAAACAGGCTCTTAAGTACCGCTAACTCTGTATTGCTCCTCACCAGCACGCGCACATCGGATCCCTGCCGGCAAAACTCCAGTGCGGTATTATAGCCTAATAAACCCGTCGCCCCTGTAATTAACACCTTTGCCATATACGATTACCGGGCTATTTTTAGTTCCTGTTTTACGGCACCTGAAATCAACCGGACTTTTAGTGTCGGTGGAATCAATCCCATTAACCGTTGATTTACCCTGTTCCATACGCCCGGGATGATGATGGCTTTTCCTTCAAGTGTTTGCCTGATCAGTTTCTCAGCAAGATCCTGTGTGGAGAAAAGCCCCATTCTTCCTTTAAAACCATGAAGCAAGATCCGCTGGGAGGTATTGGAATTGGTCATAATGGGCCCCGGATAGGCTACGCTGACAGACAATCCCTGCTCCTGCAGCTCTTCACGCAGCCCTAATGAAAACGAAGAGATGAATGCTTTGGAGGCCGGATATACGGTTTTGTACGCAATAGGCGAAAAAGCTGCCATACTGGCAATATTCAGCAAATAACTTTTTTTATGCCTTAAAAGCTGTGGCAATAGCTTTTGGGTCAGTAATGCCGTACAACGGATATTTAACTGGATAATTTTATCAATATGCTCTGAAGAACAATTTAAAATGGAAGCCGTGCCACCCATTCCGGCATTGTTGATCAGAAAATCAACTTCCATTGATCTTATTTTTTCAACAGATTCATCAAACGAGGCTGTATTTGTCAGATCAAACTCCAGGTAGTGAACCGTTATATCAAAAACCCGCTCCAGCGCAGCTGCCATTTTTCCTATAGAAGTACCGGGAAGCGTTATTAAGATCAGGTTCATCCCACGTTGGGCGCAGCTAAACGCCAAAGCGCTACCCAGCCCGCTGCCAGCTCCTGTTATTAAAGTATACCTTTTATTCATACAATAAATTATTGGTTAGACAACAATATTTTAAATTTCGACAACATTGTTATTATCTGATCATATACAATAAGGTCGGAAATCCATCTGGGCACGTCAGTGCTTTTATTGGTTAGAATCTGGTAGGTTATTCTTACTTTGTTATTGGCGCTGTTCTCAATCATCCAGCTTCCACTGGTACCTTCCAGTCTTGAAACATTTTTTAACCGGGGATACACCGGGTGCAGGACACTTTCAAAAGATATACTATTGGAACCAGGGTATGCCTCAAATTTCAAACTGCAATCTTGGTCGTCCATAGGCCAGGGAAGTTTATAACGGATATAATTCAGCCAAATATTATTGTTCTTCGTCCTGGTTATTTTATATTGACTAGCCCTGGTATTCCATACGCTTCCTTTATCAGCATCTTTCAGCAGCCTTATTATATCCGGCAGTCCTACCCCGGGCGCTTCAAAAGCAGCTTTCAGTTCCCGCACCGTATGCCCGTTATGTGGTACCCACCGCTCATACAACGATACCCCGTTCGCTGTCTTTACCAGTCTGAAATCATTTGCAACTGCAGCTTTGCATATAAACAGCAGCGCCGTTAACGCAATGGCTACGTTGATGTATCTTTTCATGTTTATTGTTTTTTACAAACATAGATACAAGTGCGCCCCCTTAAAAAAAATACTACATGAACCGTATTTTTTTACCACTGAAATGCCTGTAATGCCCTTAAGCTGTAGCGTTAGGAAAGCCCTTAAATTCTTCTTAAGGTTTTATTAGAAATACCTTAACAAACCCTGTTGACAATCTTTTTTTTATCTATCTTTAAAAAACAGACAGAACCATGGCAGGCTTCACCTGGCTGGCACCAGATGTGTATTGTGACAGGTACTGCCAGGCTTTTTTAACCAATTCCGCTAAGGCGGACCCATAAAAAACAGATTGATGAAGAAAATTTTTACGATCTTTTTCCTAACTATTGTAAACATCGGATTTGCACAGGACAGCAGTTATTGGCAGCAATACCTGAAATATGACATGGAAGCAACGCTTAACGACAAAGACAACAGCATTACCGCAAAAGAAACCATCACCTATAAAAACAATTCTCCGGAAACATTACCCTTTATCTGGTTCCATCTCTGGCCCAATGGTTATAAAAATGACTCCACAGCGCTTTTTAAACAAATAAGGAATGATCTTTCCCGTAAAGAGAAGCTGGGAAAGATCATTTACGGATTCATTGAGGGGCTTGATTTTAAAGTAAACGGGAAAACGGCAAAAACACAACCGCACCCAAACCCTGAGTATATTGATATCATAAAAGTGGTATTGCCCGAGCCATTAAAACCAGGCGCTACAGCAACCATCGCTACCGGCTTCAAAGTAAAGCTTCCTTCTTATTTTTCAAGATCGGGGTTTGCAGACGGGGAATACATGATCTGCCAGTGGTACCCCAAACCCGCGGTATTTGATAAGAAGGGATGGCATGAATTTCCTTACCTGGACATGGGCGAGTTCTATAGCGAGTATGCGGATTATAATGTAAAGCTGACTGTTCCTGCCGATTACGTGGTAGGCGCTACAGGCGTAATGCAGAATAAGGAGGAGCTGGAGTATTATAAATCCATAGGCAAAAAAAACACAGAGAACCGTACTAACCAGATAACATATAAACCCCTGAAAACAGGCTCCAAAACATTGCATTATATTGCTCAGGATGTTCCGGATTTCGCCTGGTTTGCAGAGAAGGGGCTGATCATTGAATATGATACCATACAGCTAAAGGATAAAACGGTAGATGCCTTTACCTATTATCATAACAATCCGAACACCCTTTGGAATAACAGTATTGATTATGTAAAGGATGCCGTTCACCATTACAGTAACTGGATCGGAGCCTATGAATATCCTGCCGTGCAGGCCTTTGAAGGGCCCAAGAACAATGCCAGCGGCGGAATGGAATATCCTATGATCACTCTTATTACAAGTCCGGATGCAAAAAAAGAAAGCCTGGATGGTGTCATTGCGCATGAAGTAGGGCACAACTGGTTTATGAGCATGCTGGGGAGCAATGAACGGATGCATACCTGGCAGGATGAGGGTATGAACTCCTATTACCAGTTCCGCTATGAAGCCGAGAAATACCGTTCCAATTCCATGATGGGAGAAATACCTGATGAGGTGCGGAAATTACCGCAAAACCAGTTCCAGGACAGGGTGTATGGCGCTATGACGCAGATACCCATGAATACGCCTATGGAAACGCCGTCGGCTGATTTTAAAACATCCGAAGACTATGCATTAAGCTCTTATATTAAACCGGCATTATGGATCTACCTGCTGGAACACCAGTTTGGGCAGGACAAGGTAGACAAAGCCTTCCAGCAGTATTTCAATGACTGGAAAAACAAGCACCCCCAGCCGGAAGACATGAAAGCCTCTTTTGAAAAAAGCCTGGGTACTAATCTTGATCAGTTCTTTAACCTTTTAAACAAGCAGGGAAGCCTGCTCCAGTAAATTATGCTCCTAAGCTTACACAATAAAAAGGCGCTTGTTGGCGCCAGCAGCAATGGTCTTGGTAAAGCAATTGCCCTTCAGTTAGCCGCAAGCGGTGCTACCGTAACGTTACTGGCCCGTAACGAAGCTGCATTAAAGCAGGTACTCGCCCAGCTGCCGGTACCGGATGACCAGCAGCACCAGTACCTGGTTACTGATTTTTCGGACATCGATTCTTTTAAAAAGAAGATCGACGATTATTTTTCTTCCAACCAGGCAGATATCCTGGTTAACAATACCAGCGGACCGGCTCCCGGAACAGCCCTGGATAAAAAGGACGAAGATTATGTAGCGGCCTTTAACCTCCTGTTCAGAACCGTTCAGTATACCACTGAAAAGGCATTGCCGAATATGATCGCCAACAACTTCGGACGCATCATCAACCTTACTTCTCGGTCAGTGAAAGAGCCTATTGAGGCCTTAGCCTTATCCAATACCATCCGCTCAGCAGTAGTCACCTGGGGTAAAACCTTATCAACACAGGTTGCCCCATATAATATTACGGTCAATAATATCCTTACCGGCAACTTTGAAACCGATCGCATCATTGAGCTATATGAACGTGAAGCCGCCGCCCGGCACCTGTCACTGGAAGCATACAAAAAGGAAGCGCTGAATACCATTCCCATGAAGCGCCTGGGCCAGCCGGAAGAGATGGGGTATCTGGTTACGTTCCTTGCCTCTCAGCAGGCAGCTTATATAACCGGCACCAGCATAGCCATTGATGGAGGATTGATCAAAAGTGTATGAGCCATCAGTGGTGCCCACAGCTATCGGGATCAGTTGCCAGTTATTAGTCTTCAGAAATCAGCTGGGAATACTTTTTATTGCACCTCATTGATAATAAATTCAAAAAATCACCTGCACATTTGTAACATTTCAACATGTAAAAGCGAACTTATTAAAAACATTATAATGAGGCACTGCATTCTTTACCTTTTCAGTTACCTTCTTATAATTAAGATCTATGGCCAGGGTGCCATTAAAAAATATGTGGCCGACCACACTATTGAGATCAGAACAATTGATCCGGCATCCACGGAATACAGCGACCTGCAACCTCTAGGAAATGCCATCGGCAATGCACAGGTGGTCATGCTTGGGGAACAGGATCATGGTGACGCTGCTGCCTTTGCAGCCAAGACCCGCATCATAAAATACCTACATGAGCAAAAAGGGTTCGATGTATTGGCATTTGAATCTGATCTCTTCGCTTTAACCGAAGGATGGGACCAGGTCTCCAAAGAAAAAGCCGCCATCAATCCATTTCTGAAAAACAATATCTATTATTTGTGGACGCGATGCAGTGCCTGCTCCTATTTGTTTTATAATTATATTGCTGAAACCCATACGGGGAAAGCTCCATTACAAATAACAGGATTTGACTCTCAAATGGCCTTACAATACAGTAAGGCCCATCTTGGTTTTAGTCTGGACACTGCATTAAAGAACAGGAATATCCCATCAGTAATCGGAGAATCCAGTTACAAAAATTTTGTTACGGTTGTTGATTCACTGATTTTAAAAGCGGGCAATATCGATGGCCCTGCCAGATCCGAACTGAATACCTGTTTAGACAAAATAGAAGCTGAATTGCTGCAACAACAAAAAAACGATTACTGGCTGCTGATCATAAAGAATTTAAAGGCTTTTGCAAACAACGGAAACAAGACGAGGGACGCCGCTATGGCAATGAATCTTGACTGGGTCATAAAGAATAAATATCCTGACAAAAAAATTATCGTTTGGGCAGCCAATGGCCATATTATGAAATATACTGATCGCATAAAATCGAATAAAAAATACTTTGACAGAGTGGTTTGGTACAATATGGGTACCCGGTTTGTACAGATGAATCATTGGGCCGACAGAACCTATGTAATAGGGTTTGATGCAGATAAGGGTACCGGGCAACGGATTTTTGGCAATGTATATGAGGTGGAAAAATCAAAAACGAACAGTGTAGAAGCATATATACCCTCTGCTATTCAGTACGGCTTTGTTGACTTTAAAAAATACAATCAAAATGTTGCTGACAACAACGAGAAATTCTGGCTGAAAAGCCCGTCTCATTTTTATTTGCCTGTTCTGATACCCTGGAACAAGGTCTATGATGGGCTATTTTTTATACGCACCATGTATCCCTGCCAGCCAATACAATAGCCAAAGCAAGCGCATAAACCAGTAAAATTCAACACCAACGCCCGCCTGAACGGCCATGAGCTCCGGGCGGACAGGCTCAAATAAAAATAAGAACAAAGTTTCCGGTCAATAATGCGGCTAAGGCACATATTTGGGTATTATAGCATTCCCATCATTTCTTTATCGCATTCTGCCTACATTTGCACATTATCAAATTAGCGCATCAGCATATAGCATATTCATTCAATGCATTACGTTTCAGCAGAAGGATTAGAAAAAAGTTATGGTATCCAGCCCTTATTTTCAGACATCTCATTCCATATTGAGGAAGGAGATAAAATAGCCATTGTTGCCCGTAACGGAACAGGGAAATCCACTTTATTAAAAATACTGGCCGGCCGCGAAACTCCTGATAAGGGGAAACTCTGGATTCATAAAGATGTTGAAGCAATCCTTTTTGAACAGGAGCCTACCCTGGATGAAACGCTCTCTGTATCAGAAAATATTTTTTTTCATGACAATCCCATTGTGCAGGCGATCAGGGAATACGAACTGGCCACTGAAAGCAACGATGCAGAACGTATAGGTGCTGCATTGGCAAAGCTGGACGAGCTGAACGCCTGGGATTTTGATGCCAGGGTAAAACAGATCTTTGGCAGATTAAATATACACCAACTGGATCAAAAGGTAAGCATACTGAGCGGCGGCCAGAAAAAGCGGGTAGCCCTCGCCCGGACCCTGATCGATATTGGCTTTGAGCACAGGCATGTATTGCTGATCATGGATGAACCTACCAACCATTTGGATGTGAGCATGGTAGAATGGCTGGAACATTTCCTGGGAAAAGAGCACGTAACATTGGTATTGGTAACGCACGACCGGTATTTTCTGGATGCCGTTTGCAATGAAATATGGGAAATAGAAGGCAGTACGCTCTATGAGCATAAAGGAGATTATGAATATTACCTTGAAAAAAAAGCACAGCGCATTGAAAACCTGAACGCAACCATTGACAAGGCCAAAAACCTTTACCGCAGGGAACTGGAATGGATGCGCAAACAGCCCAAGGCACGCACTACCAAGTCCAGGAGCAGGGAACAAAATTTCTATGCTATCGAAAAAACTGCCAAACAACAGGTAACTGACGATCAGGTACAGCTGCAAATGAAAATGAACCGCCTGGGCGGCAAGATTGCAGAAATGAAAAAGGTTTACAAGGCCTTTGGTACCAAAAAAATACTGGACGGTTTTGATTATACCTTTAAAAAGGGCGAACGGGTCGGTATCATTGGCAGGAACGGGGCAGGGAAGTCGACCTTCATTAATATACTTCAGGGCATTGATGCTCCGGACAGCGGTAAGATCAACATCGGGGATACGGTGGTATTCGGCAATTATTCCCAGCAGGGACTGGTCATAAAAGAAGATCTGCGGGTGATTGAATTTGTAAAAAACATAGCGGAAAATTTCCCGCTTGCCAATGGCGGCACTTTAAGCGCCGCACAGTTCCTGCAATTATTTTTGTTTGATCCAGATAAGCAATATACCTATATCAGTAAGCTGAGCGGTGGTGAAAAAAGACGGCTGCACCTGCTTTCCATTTTGTTCCGTAATCCCAATTTCCTGATACTGGATGAGCCTACCAACGACCTGGACCTCCCTACTCTTTCTGTGCTGGAAAACTTTTTAAGCGATTATCCCGGGTGCTTGCTGATCGTATCTCACGACCGGTATTTCATGGACCGGCTGGTAGACCACTTACTGGTCTTTGAAGGGAACGGAGTCATTAAAGACTTCCCCGGTAATTATACCCAATACCGTTTGCAGGAGAAAGCAGCACCTGCCGGAACGCCTGCCTCCAAACAAAATGCGCCAGAAAAACCAGAGCCTGCAGTTTCAAAACCTGGCGGCAAAAAGATCTCTTTTAAAGAAAAAAGGGAATATGAGCTCCTGGGAAAAGAGATCGCGGAACTGACCAGCGAAAAGGAAGCCATTGCCGCACAGTTAGCGAACAGCGATCTTGGATTTGAGGAACTGGAACAATTATCCCGCCGCATCGGCGAAGTCGCCACTTTGCTGGATGAAAAAGAGCTGCGCTGGCTGGAATTAAGTGAGTTAATTGAAGGCTAAAAAAGCGTGTAGGACAATTTCCCGGCCTGATAAAAATATTCCTGCGCCATAGTTGGGGATCTACACCATAGCCGTCAACTCAATAGCGGAAGCACCATTGTGTGCGCTACCAGAAGCATTTCCTATAGCTAAAGAAATAGTGCCTATGGCACCTAATGCTTCACAAAGCGGCTTTACCTCCCGGAATAAATTCCGGATTTGTTTTATGAAATCAGCCGACGGCCTTCCATGATTGAAAGCGTACCAGAGCATTACCTGGGGAATTGCTATAATAGTGTAGAAGTGTAGCCCTGTTTAATGTGTGAACAGGCAGCTTCAGCTCATTGTTAAAATGACCGGAATAAAAACCCGGGCTATAAGCCCGTCCAGCCTGAATTTTCATTTGGAACCTCCCGCAGAATGCGCTGAATTACGAAGGTAATTAAATCATTCTGCGCTTTTCCCGGCCTCGCCGGCAGACAGGTGCAACATCTGAGGGAAATATTGCCCAACACTTTATAGCTGACATGACACTAGTTTTAAAAGTGATAAATTAAAAACGGAAATCTCCCTTCGGCCCCCCGTTTACAGCATTTATTAATAACGCAGCGCTATACTCCGATCACTTTTTTTAACAGCTCCCGTGTTTTTTTGATTCCTTCATGCTCTCCCAACTGTTCACCTTCATATTCAATGCCAACAATCCCACGAAAACCTGACTGATCGATGATATCAAACATCTTCTTATAATCTGTTTCTATGCAATTGCCGGCTGCATCAAAGTCGTGTGTTTTGGCACTTACGCCCTTGGCAAAAGGGATCAGCTCTTTTACCCCCTGGTAGCGGTCATACTCCTCCACACACTTCCAGTTCTCTCCATATTTCAGGCAGAAATTGCCAAGATCGGGCAGGGTACCCATATTTTTTTTGTTGATCGTTTTCATAACACCCGCCATCCATTTTCCATTGGAGGAGTTGCCCCCATGGTTTTCCACGATCACATTGATGTTTTCTTTAGCGGCATAATCTGCAAGGCTGCTTAATCCATCCACTGCCGCTTTTGCCACTTCTTCCGGCGTACCCTTACCTGCAGCATTCACCCGTATGGTCCTGCAGCCAAGATATTTTGCTGCATGCACCCATTTATAATGATTTTCTACCGCCTTTTTTCTCTCGGCGTCATTGATATTGCCCAGTTCTCCTTCCCCATCGCACATAATCAGGTGATTGCTGACACCATTATCTTTGCATACAGCCAGCAACTGGTTCAAATAAGCCGTATCTTCTGCTTTGTCCTTAAAAAAAACATTTACATACTCTACAATAGATATCCCAAAATCTTTTTTTGCAATGCGCGGAAAATCCAGGTTAGTGATCTCTTTATTAAACAAGGCTCTGTGCAGGGACCACTCTGCTAATGATATTTCATAACGGGAGGGCTTTACCGCTGCAAATACAGAACGGGCTCCCAATAGTCCTGCAGACAATACAGCTGCCTGCTGAAGAAATTCTTTTCGTTTTATTGACATAGCATGGTTTTAAAGGTTCATACAGCACCCGGTGAATACCTGGTTATACTAATAATGGCCTAAAGATACAGCAATCTCAATATTCCGGACGGGATAAAACAGCCAGTATTAATAACAGCCCATAAGCCTTAAATATCTATAAAAAAAATCAGATCCAGGCCTGTCAGCTACCGCAACCGGTTACCAGGCCAGGATCTGAATGCGCCCGTACCGCCTGTTACAGCGCCCAGGCTTTATCTCCTTTCTTATACGGATAAGCCCCATCAAATTTCCCCGGGGTCTCCATATACCGCAAAGCCTGCGTAGCGCCCGGTTTGGAAGTAAAGTACCCCCAAAGGGTCAGTTGTTTTATCATTGAAAAATAATGAGGCGGAAAGCTTTCCTTTAAATGGGAAGCTCCAAAATTCTTTTTAGCCTCTTCTGCTTTTACCCAGTCATCCTGCTGCTGGTCAAAAGCCGCCTTTTTCTTTTTATAATCTTCTGTATTTACATAGTCTTTAGCCTCTTTATCCAGGGCAGTAAGGAACTCTGTTTTTTCGGCCGGTGATAAGCTGACAAAGTCTTTTTTATATTTGTCCTTGCAGGCTTTTTTTAGCTGATCGATCCCTTCTGTAAATGTTTTTTGCTGGTTTTCAGTGTAACAATCATTTACGATCGTTTTCATAAACTCACCTATCTGTGCCGCCTTGGCGCCCGGAGAATCGGGAGTTGTCGGTATGATCGTTTCGCCTACTTCATCCAGCAATGCGATATTCTCAGCAGAAAAGCCCGCAGCCTTGGAACTGCTGGCTTTACATCCTGACAAAAAGGCTTCGGCCCCAATAATGCTGCCGCCTAATAAAAGGCCTACGCGTGTTAAAGCATCTCTCCTGTTCATAGTTTCGTATTTTAAGAGCCCTGTAAGGTTCTTAAAGCCCTTACAGGGCTGATCTGATTTTTAAAGGTTTTGTTTTTTCAACTCTTCTACCGCATGATCCACGGCACGGGCAGTAAAGGCCATGTAGGTTAACGATGGGTTTACGCAGTTGGCTGAAACCATAAAAGACCCATCGGTTACAAATACATTCGGAGCATCCCAGATCTGGTTCCATTTATTCAGTACAGACGTTTTGGGATCTGCTCCCATACGCGCAGTACCCATTTCATGGATACCCCGGCCAATAGTACCATCGCCTTCTCTTCCCTGAACATCTTTAGCGCCAAATTTTTCCAGCATTTCAATAGCGTCATTTTTCATATCCACCCGCATTTTCCGCTCATTCTCTTTCCATTCCGAATCAATGGCCAATACATTCAATCCCCATTTATCTTTTTTATCCTTATCCAGTGTCACCTTATTTTCATGATAAGGTAATATTTCGCCAAAACCTCCGATACCAATGCTCCAGCTGCCTGGTTCTGTTAAGGCCTCTTTTAAGCCCACACCAATAGAAAGCTCTTCAGCGGAAGCGTTACCGCGGCCTCTGCTGCCACCGCCCTGATACCCAAAACCCCGGATATAGTCGCGTTTTTCACCATTTATATTCCGGAAACGCGGAATATAAATACCATTGGCACGACGCCCGTAAGTGTATTTATCTTCATACCCTTCCACACGACCGGATGCGCCTACCCCCAGATGGTGGTCCATCAGGTTATGTCCCAGTTCACCGCTGGAACTTCCCAAACCTCCCGGCCAAACATCAGTAGCTGAATTCAATAAGATCCAGGTACTGTTTAGCGTAGAAGCATTCAGGAAGATGATCTTTGCATTATAAGTGTACGTTTTGTTATCAGTAGCATCCAGCACTTCCACACCGGTAGCACGTTTTTTATCCTTGTCGTACAAGATTTTTGTAACAATGCTCATCGGGCGCAACGTAAGATTGCCGGTTTTCATTGCTGCCGGCAAGGTGGATGACTGGGTGCTGAAGTAGGCACCAAACGGACAGCCCAGCCAGCATTTGTTCCGGTACTGACAATTGGTACGCCCCGGTAAGGGCTGGGTAATATTGGCTGTACGGCCGATAATCACATGACGCTGCCCCTGGTACAGGCCTTTTATTTTAGCTGCAAAATCTTTTTCCACTACGGTCATTTCCATTCCTGGCATAAATTGCCCGTCCGGTAAATGTGCAATACCGTCACGGTTGCCGCTGATACCTGCAAACTTTTCTACATAGTCATACCAGGGCGCAATTTCTTTATAACGTACCGGCCAGTCTATAGCTATCCCATCTTTCGCATTGGCTTCAAAATCCAGGTCGGACCACCGGTAACTCTGACGGCCCCATAATAAAGAGCGTCCGCCAACATGGTACCCCCGGAACCAGTCGAAACGTTTTATTTCTGTATAAGGCGATTCTTTTTCATCAACCCACCAGTCAAGGTTGGTTTCGTTCAAAGGGTAATCGCGGTTTAAAACGGGATGATCCTTGATCATCTGCTGCGTTTTACTGCCCCGGTGCGCGAACTCCCAGGGGGCTTTGCCGGCGTTAACATAATCTTTGACATGCTCAATATTCTTGCCCCGTTCAAGCATGATCACTTTTAATCCTTTTTCAGTGAGCTCTTTTGCAGCCCACCCTCCGGAAATACCGCTGCCGATGACAATCGCGTCGTACGTATTTTCTGCCATTAAACTGTTTTTAAAGATTTCACAAAATCGTTAGTCGTAAATACAATCATTTATATAGCTATAAAAGTATTGTTTTAAATTGAATTTAAAACTTATTTTTTTTACAATTCCATGAATGGTATTGTGTATTGGATACATAGCATTTATTTTTGACATTTTTTTAATTTTTTCTAACAAATAAGGCACCAACTCCTGTTAATAAGGAATAATTTATCTTTGCAAAATGAATCAATCCGGAACAAATCCATATACAAAAACAGAAGCGGAAACCGATGTGCTTACAGCTGAGGCTCCATCCTGGCAGCTGGTTGTATGGAATGATGATGTAAACACATTTGACTGGGTTATTGAAACATTAATGGAAGTATGCGGTCATACCTATGAACAGGCAGAGCAATGTTCCCTGTTCATCCACTTCAAGGGCAAGTACGCTGTAAAAGAAGGAATGTACGAGGATCTTGAGCCCATGTGCACTGCTATTCTTGACAGAGGCATTTCTGCAACCATTGAAGAACTGGTTGCCTGATTACAAAGTAACGCCGGATGCCCATTTTCGCGCTATCTGATGCTCCTTATTTTCCTCCGGTGCATCTTGCAGAACCGGACGGACTGCTGGCTATAGGCGGAGATCTGACACCGCAACGGATTTTACATGCTTATTCCAAGGGCATTTTTCCCTGGTATGAAACTCCTCCCGTTCTCTGGTGGAGCCCTGATCCCCGTTTTGTATTGTTCCCGGATGAATTCAGGATCAGCAAAACGGTCAGATCCCTGCTGAATAAGAGTGCCTTTCATTTTACCATTAACCAGGCATTTGAAAAAGTGATCCGCTGTTGTCAGCAGGTAAAACGCGCCGGCCAGGAAGGCACATGGATCACTGATGAGATCGTAAGATCTTATACTGAATTGCATCAAATGGGATATGCCCATAGTGCTGAAGTGTGGCAAAACAATGAATTAGTGGGGGGATTGTATGGCATCCGCCTGGGAACCCTGTTTTGCGGCGAAAGCATGTTCAGCCTTGTCAGCAACGCATCACGCTACGCATTTGCCAGATACATGGACCAGTTAAAAAAGGAAAAGGTGCAACTGATCGACTGCCAGGTCTATTCAGAATACCTGGAAAGCATGGGCGCACGAATGATTGACAGAAAAGCGTTTCTGCAGTATCTGCCCCAATCATTGTAACCAGGAAATGATCCCGCAGATGCCGCTGAAATGCAAAAAAACGATCTGCGCCAATCCGCGTTCCGAACCTTCGGAACAGCGGAAGACAAAAAAATGATTGTTGCCGCAATCCATATAAATGATCCTGCAGACACTGCGGATCCCCGCAGAAAAAACGATCCGGGTTCCGGGGCTTCAGAACAGGAGGCATTACCTAAAATCTTGTTCCTATATAATGCGGCAGCATAGCGCGCCAGGTAGGCCAGTCGTGCCTGTAATCCGGGCCCCAGTTATCAAACTCATAGTAAATGCCCTTATCGTATAAAATTTTTGCAAACTCACCTCCGGCCTTAGGGTCTTCATACGCACCTGCTCCTGTTAAAATATGAATATGCGGGCTCTTACGGATCTGCTCCAGGATACCATGGTCCGTCAGGTTAGGCATATAATGCCAGGGACTGTTAAAATAAACAGTATCATTCATAAACCCGTCAGTATAATAGGTCAGGTCATATACCCCGCTCATTGCAATAACCCCGCTTAACAGATCAGGGCGTTTTAAAAACAGGTTCATGCTGTGCAGGGCGCCAAAAGAGGCCCCGCTGATAAAAACAGGAGTATCCGTCCCGGATTGGCTTTTTATATAAGGCAGCACTTCATTATAAATATAGGTATTCCATTGTTCGTGCCGCTGTGCTTTATCCCAGTTGTTCATGTTCTTATTCAGCCAGCTTTCATTATTCACACTGTCAACAGAGTATACCTTTAACTTACCGGCATCCATCAACGGCACCAGGCTGTCAATTAAAAGGAATCGTTCATATTCCAGGAAATCTGCGCCTGCGGTAGGCACCAGCAATAATACGGTTCCGAAGCTGCCATAAGAAACAATCGGCATTTCCTTTTGCAGCGAAGGGCTGAACCAGGAGGTAACATTTTTATCCATGCATCTGTTTTTGGTTGTTGCTGACTCTTTTATGATGACTACAAAGTAATCATTTAAAATTAATCACCAAAAACTACTTTACGCCCTTTGTAATGCCCTCCCAGCTATCTGTTCTGAACGGTGAAGCGGGCAATCCCGCGCTGTTTATAAGACTGGCTTCGGGGTTATCTGCCCAGGCATAGCGAACAGCCACCGGGCTTTTTACATTTTTTGATGAAACAATAACGGTATTTCCTTTTATCTCCGCATCCGCCCGGTAAAATTTTTTATCGCTTCCTGCAATGCTAAAGCCCTTCAGGCTGCCACCGGAAGCCGTCATTCCCTGCGCATGATCAAAAATCAGAATGATCTTATCCCTGCTGATTTTTTGTGACCGGTAAAGCGGGCCGGAATACTCGTTTTTCCGGCCGTATATTTTATTCAGCGCAATCAGTGCCAGGCGCCTGCCTACTTCCTGTTTGTTTTTCGGATGGATATCCGTTGCATTCCCTATATCAATGATGGTTGCCATTCCGGTATTGGGAAGCTTTGTGGTCATGAGCTGGGCCTCTCTTAGTTCCGCCCAGGAAGATTCCGATGGTTCATCTGCCCGTTTCATATAATTGGCCAGTTGCACAAAGTAAAACGAGAAATCGCCCGACTGAAATCTGGAGCGCCAGTCTTTGATCATTGCCGGGAAAAGCTCTCTATACTGGTACGCCCTGCCGGCATTCGATTCCCCCTGGTACCAGATGGCTCCTTTAATGGCAAAGGAGATGACCGGATGGATCATAGCATTGTATAAAACCGTAGGCCGGTTGGGATTTTGAGGATTCTGCGGCGCGGGAGGAATGTCTTTAAATGAGAATGCTATTTTGAACAGCCAGTCTCCTGAAAGGTCGATCTGCTGCCCATCTGCCGTTCGCAGAAACATTTCTTTGACATTACCATACATACCGCCACCGCCGCCGTTATCAGCAACCCTTACAGCAATATAATTATCGCCTTTATTTACCAGTTTAGCGGGAACAGTATATCTTCTGTCCTGATTATAACCAACAGTTGCACCTACCTGTACCCCGTTAAAGAAGGCAATATCATCATCGTCAATCGTACTTAAACTTAATGTAAGATCTTTACCGGCCCAGCTATCCGGTACTGTTATTTTCTTCCGGAACCAGGCCACTCCATCCAGATCCGGGTAGCCTTTTCCTTCCCAAAGTCCCGGTACCCGCATTGTCTTCCAACCGGAGATATCCAAACCCGGCTTCGCCCATACCGCTGCACCATTTTCAAATCCTTTGTCGGCTTTGTATTTTTCCTGCTCCCATTTTTTCATCTGCGCCTCATAACCAGCCTTATCTGTTTCGGGGGCTGTTTTTA
The DNA here is from genome assembly GCF_001654455.1 of Niabella ginsenosidivorans. Classification (NCBI taxonomy): domain Bacteria; kingdom Pseudomonadati; phylum Bacteroidota; class Chitinophagia; order Chitinophagales; family Chitinophagaceae; genus Niabella; species Niabella ginsenosidivorans. The sequence continues at coordinate 1,552,050 of NZ_CP015772.1, read as the reverse complement.
TTTTTTGGGCCGCTGCCGCAAAATCCGGCAGCGTTTGCAGGGTTTCATAGCTGGTCCACGCTTCGGCAATCGTTCCTCCCCAAGAGCTGTGGATCAAACCGATAGGGATCTTTGTTTTTTCATAGACTGCTCTTGCAAAGAAATATGCTACTGCTGAAAATTCAGCAACTGTTTTCGGAGTGCAGACATCCCACCCGTTGTTACGTACTTCAAGATCCGTTTTAGGTATGTTACTTGTTACATGTATAGCCTGCAGCAGTCTTATATCAGGATAATTGGCATTTGCAATCTCCTGCTGATAATTCATAATCTTACCCCAGCCTGCCAGGGGCATTTCCATATTTGACTGACCGGAACAAAGCCATACATCCCCAATTAAAACATTGTTCAACGTGATGATATTCTCTTCTGAAATAAGTACCGTATAGGGTCCGCCAAAGGAAGGGGTATGTACCTTTATTTTCCAGTTACCGTCAACATCCGCTTTTGCCTGATAAGTTCTTTTATCCCACGAGGTTTGAACGGTAACCGTTTTTCCTGCTGCGGCAGTGCCCCAGACCGCAGCATCCGTTCTTTGCTGCAGCACCATATTGTTGCTGAAGACGGAAGGCAGCTTTACAGCAGCGTTTAAGGAAAGAACAGGGATTACAGCACTGAGCAGCAGATAAAATAATTTCCGGTAGGGCATAAAAATTTCGTTTATACCCATTAAAAATACGGATATTTTTTTGCATCCCTTTTATCTCAAAAAACATGAAACTCTATAAAGAACACCCTCACGGATTACACAGAACTGCACAGAAAAAGTTTTAGCTAACAATCAGTATTGAGTTTCCCTTTCTTGTAAAGATCTTAACGCAGCCGCATGCCGGGCCGGCCTGTGCATCGTTGTAATGCCATATTACAGCAGCAAAACGATACAGAGCTTATACCAGTAGTATACTTTTAAAAGAGTATTGTTTTCCTGACGAAGGAAGTTTGTCAAATGAATCATGGTTCGACAAGCTCCATGACATTACTTATTGAACGGGGTTTAATGTAAAAGGTATTATTTATATAAAAGCATCTGTTCTCTGCAAACGTAGGGAGCCGGGTTTTTGCCCGGCTCCCTGTTAGTTTTATATTGCATCATCAATTAGCTGTATACATACCGTATGGTAGGCGCATAGGAACTGTTATAAATAAACAGAACAGATCCTTCTTTAATGGTTTCAATAATGGGCCTGGATAATTCACGCGGAACGGCCGGGCATCCAAAGCTCCTGCCCAGGTAGCCCAGTTGATTAATGCTCGACTGGCTTACGTAAGCCGCTCCATGCAGCACAATTGCCCGCTGCAACGCCATATCATTAATCCCCTTTTCCAATCCGATCAGTTTCAGCGAATACCCGTTGTCGCCATAATAAGGCTGATCCGTCAGGTAAAAACCAAGACTGCTTTTATTAGAAGACATCGTGTTGCCAAAAGAAGAAGCCATCAGCGTTCCGGTATTTTTGCCATGTGCCACCCATGTATTGAACAGTACTTTGTAATTTTTAAGGTCCACTATATACATCCTTTTGCTGGTGCTTGGCTGATCAAAATCAATGATTGTTATGATAGAATCATTTTTAGCAATCCCCTCCTGCTGCAGCTCCTCAAAACCGTTCAGCGCATAAATAAATGCTTTTTCCGATAATCCCTGCAGGTTCAGATGAAGACTATCATAGGCAATATTATAATAAGTAAATTTTACACCTAAATTGTAAAACAGCCGGTACTGGTTCATGATCCCCAGGTCGCTTTTCACGGGCAACGGAACATCTGAACGCCACGAAAGATTAACAACCGCAGTAAGGAACAGTATAAAGGGCATTATCTTTTTGACAACAAAAAACCTCATAGTTAAAAAAATTACTTTTTTTAATTAGATACTAACAATAATTGTAAGGTTTAAACTGATCTTATAAGATCTTCTGTAATGGCCGGAAATTAACAATTTGTAAAATTCCTAAAAACCAGCGCAAAGTTAGGACATGCATCCCTGTTTTCTGTTACCAAAAACCTAAATAAAATATTTAATATAAATAAATTTATATATATCTGTTACTCAATTCCTAAAACTTCCTTTGCCAGTTGAATCATTTTGGGCTCACCGGTATGTTTACCTTTTTCATCAGAAAGTTTTACCGTAGGCACCCATCGCTTTCCGTCAAACTGAACGCCTGTTAGCTTCATTACAATATTCATAGGATGCAACCCCACATCATTGGTAAGATTGGTACCAATACCAAATGAAATACCGATCTTATCTTTTGTGGCATGCGTAATTTCAGCCACTTTTTCGGTATTGAGCCCGTCAGAAAAAATAATGAATTTATAGGCAGGGTTAATGCCCAGTTTTTTGTAATGGGCAATCACTTTTTCTGCATATGCAATAGGATCGCCGCTATCATGCCTTACCCCATCAAAAAGCTTTGCAAATTTTTTATCAAACTGCTCAAAAAAAACATCATTGGTATAAGTATCGGAAAGTGCCACCCCAAGATCCCCCCGGTATACATCCGTCCAGTGTTCCAGGCTCAGCGCATTGGCCATGGTAAACCCAAATTTAGCACCATGGAACATGAACCATTCATGGGCATGCGTGCCGATGGGCCTTGTTTTAGAAGCCATAGCCAGGTGCACATTGCTTGTTCCCACAAAGCTGCTGCCACCATGTTTTGCCAGACTATTCACTACCAGTTGCTGTACCCTGTAAGAATGCCTCCGGCGGGTTCCGAATTCTGCAACAGGAACACCCAGATCTTTGTAGATCCCGGTTTTTTCAATCGTATTTTTAATGACCGCATTATCACCTGCCCGGTCCTGGTGGGTAATGCGGTAGTATAATTCGCTTATCAGAAATAAGATCGGTACTTCCCACAGGATGGTCCGGAACCAATGCCCTTCCACTGTTACCGTAAGATCCTTACCATGCTGCTCAATATGCACCTCGCCGGGATCATACTGATAGCCGGCCAGCAGATCCAGGTAAGCCGCGTTCAGATACGGACAATTTTTTGCAAGGTATTTTTGTTCCTCTTTTGTCAGCCTTAACTCAGCCATACGGGCAATCTGTTTTTGTAAAGCATCCCCGAACCCTTCAGGAAATTCATGGTTGCCCCGGTTAATAAAGGTATACCGGGCCCGTACATCAGGGAACAGTTGCATGACCGCGCATTGCATGGTAAACTTATAAAAATCATTATCAAGTATCGATACGGACGGGAACGGGAATTCAGCTTGCTTCATCTTCAGACCGGCATTAATTTTTTCAAATGTACAGAAAGCGAAATGAAAAACGGCATTCAAGGTACTTCCTGTGAGGGCGGATATATAAAAATATAAAATCTGCCACTAATGCACGAATAAGAATAAAAACGAAGTCTTCGATCAAAACAACGCCAATAATGTGCATACTGATTGGTGTATGAGTGGCAGAGCTATTCGTTCACCCCTGTGCCCAGCCAGAGGCATATGACTATTCCTATCTTTAAGTGCCGGGCCTTATTTTTTGTCAGCTGCAGTGCACCACCTCGGCATCGTTGTGTCACTCACTTCAGCTGCGGTGCAGGTGGCAGCAGGATTCCTTCAGCGCTCTGTTTCAAAAATATATTTTAAGGTAGCTACTTTTTACCGTTCTTTGCAGCATGGCAATACAGGTAGGCATCATTATGGGCAGCGACAGTGATCTTCCGGTAATGGAACCGGCTGCTGCAGTTTTAAAAGAGCTGGGTATCGAATACGAAATAACCGTTGTATCTGCGCATCGCACTCCTCTCAGGATGATTCATTATGCTGAAAAAGCAAAGGAACGTGGATTAAAAGTGATCATAGCAGGTGCCGGAGGTGCTGCGCATTTGCCGGGAATGATTGCCTCCGTTACTACGCTGCCTGTAATCGGTGTACCCGTAAAATCAAGCAACTCCATTGACGGATGGGATTCTGTACTGAGCATTCTACAAATGCCCAATGGCGTACCTGTGGCCACCGTGGCGCTGAATGCCGCAAAGAATGCGGGCATCCTGGCTGCGCAGATCATCGGGGCATCAGATGAAGCCACCCATAAAAAGATCGCCAATTACAAGAAAGCATTGGAAGACGAAGTGCTGCTAAAAGTTGGCCGGTTAAAGGATGCAGGTCAACCCAATGAGTTTGATGACTGAAGCGGGCATTCCGGTTCCCGGACTTCCATTTTTGAGAGGCCCGTTACGCCGAAAGACTGAGAGATTTACGCGCAATTGAATATACCAGTATATACACCTTTTATAGATGACCCGTCCTGCTTCTAATACACTTAGAAACTGCCCGTGTCCTCAAAAAAGTCAAAAAGATATTCGTTCTTATAAGCTATCTGATATTCATGTAAAAGACCCAGGTACTCTTCCCGAAAGTTTTTCCTTTTATGATGTTCTTCCTGTGAGAGAACATATTTTACCAGTGTAGCTACCTGGGAATGGGAATGGGTAAAGGCCCCGTATCCGCGTTGCCATTCAAATTTGTACCTTGTAAATCTGTTTTGTTTGACCCAGGCGTTGGAAGATGTTTTAATGGCTTCTACCAGGTCAGGGATCAACTGGTTTACATTATACCCGATAAAAATGTGGATGTGGTCCGGCATTGCTCCAATTGCCAGGAGTTTGTGCTTATGGTTCTGAACAATACCGGTAATGTATTTTTCCAGATTCGTTTTCCATTCTTTTGCAATTAAAGCTTCCCGGTTTTTAGGAGAGAAAACCAAATGCAGATAACATTGTGTATAGGTGTTTGCCATAGCAATATATTTAGGTTACCGTTAAATTTACAAAAACTCAGGAACATATTCAAATATTCCGCATTATCCTGTTTCGCCGCGCTGCGGCTCTATAACTATTCTGCTTCAGCAGCTAATGATCTTCCGGTGCGCTGCACCGGTACCTTCATAACGATATTACCGCAGAGCGGTACTATCTTCGCGGAACGATATTCCATTTTCAATAAAGGGGCCGGATTTACAAAAACTCAGGAAAAATATTCAAACATCCCTCATTATCCTGTTTCGCCGCGTTGCGGCTCTATAATTTGCTATACTCCGGAACCTAATAATTTCCCGGTGCGCTGCACCGGTACCTTCATAACGATATTACCACAGGGCAACACGATCTTTCGGTACGATATTCCATTTTCAACAAAGATGCCGGATTTGTAAAAACTCAGGAAATATTCAGACATTCCACATCATCCTGTTTCGCAGCCGCGGCTCTATAATTTGCTATACTCCGGAACCTAATAATTTCCCGGTGCGCTGCACCGGTACCTTCATAACGATATTACCACAGGGCAACACGATCTTTCGGTACGATATTCCATTTTCAACAAAGATGCCGGATTGATAAATATCAAGAAAATATTCAAACATCCCACATTATCCTGTTTCGCCGCGCTGCGGCTCTATAACTATTCTGCTTCAGCAGCTAATGATCTTCCGGTGCGCTGCACCGGTACCTTCATAACGATATTACCGCAGAGCGGTACTATCTTCGCGGAACGATATTCCATTTTCAATAAAGGGGCCGGATTTGTAAAAACTCAGAAAATATTCAAACATTCCGCATCATCCTGTTTCGCAGCGCCGCGGCTCTATAATTACTATACTCCGGAACCTAATAATTTCCCGGTGCGCTGCACCGGAACTGCATGACAATGTTGCCGCAGAGCGGCGTCATCTCTATAGAACAGGATTCCATATTCCAACAAAGGTGCAGCGCACCGCAATATTCTCTATCCTTCTTCCAGGATCACAAATTGCTGTTCCAGTCCTAAAGAATGTTTATAAAGCGCATCCATCAGCGGTTTTCCATACCGGGCATACAACGGGATAAAATTTTCCACCCGCTCCTGAAGACTACCCCCGGGGAATAGCTGGTTCTTCAACTTTTCTACCTGGTTCATGGCATCCTGGTGATTGCGTTTTTCAGCGCGCAGCATTTTCTTTCCTAATTCAGTGATTTTTTTCTGCGCCACGGTTTCCAGCGCGCTAATATGCTGTACCAGGGTACTATCAATGAGCGCTGCCTGCTTTTTAAGGCTGTCATAATTCTTTGCCAGCGCATCAGAAGTTTTGTCCACATCAAGGTTGTTGGTTGTATGGACTTCGATCCATTGTTTCTTAAGATCAAAGGAAGTATGAAACAACTGCGGAACGGGAAAACCTAATTTTTCAACAAGCTCCTTCTGCTTTTTATTGATAAAGAGAAACGAATTACGCAGTACCAATAACGGGTAAGGCACCGTGTAATGATCAAATATCTTTTTTAGCTGCAGCCAGTAGGCCAGCTCTCCCCCGCCGCCAATGAAAAGTACATTTGGGAGGATCATTTCCTGGAACAGGGGCCGTAAGATCACATTGGGGCTAAACCGTTCCGGATGCTCATCCACCTCTCTTAACAGCGTCTCTCTGGTAAATAAATAACGGCTGTCCATTGCTTTCCAGTGGTCGCCCTCTCGCTCAATCCGATACCGGCCTTCATCCGTAAGATAAAATAAATTGATCTCCCGGCTGTGCGCCTGTACTTTATACCCTGCATCCACTAACTGCTGCGCGGTTTCTGCCACCAGGCCGGATGACCTTCCGTTCAGCAATTCATCTTTGAAAAGGTCTTTTGCTACCGATTTTAAAAGCGGACTATCAGGAATCACCACTACCAGGCCATAATCTGCAAACAATTCATTTACCAATTGCAGGGTCGCCTCCTGTATGGATGCGCCTTCTTTATAAAATGCTTTCAGCTGTGCAACAATGTCCGGCCCGTAAGGCAATACGCCCACCTGTGCTTCAATCCGGCCAAGCAGCTCCAGCAGCAGGTGGTCTACCTTCATTCTTCCCACAGCACCGGTCTGCCCCGTGCTCCATATCAGTTTTTCGCCGTTAACAACAACCTCTCCCAGTTCTGCCAGGTCGGCATCTTCGCTTCCCATGTAATAAACAGGAACAAAATCATATTGAGGAAACAACTGCTTGCAATATGCAGCCAGTTTAATGGCATGCAGGATCTTGTAAATAAAATAGAGCGGCCCTGTAAAAATATTTGGCTGATGCGCCGTTACAATGGTAAAGGTTGTTTCCTTTTGCAATAAGCGGATCTGCTCCTGTACTTTTTCACTGGTTGCAGTTGCTGCATATTGCTCCGTCAATGCCTGCACCAGCAAAGCCCGGTTTACGGTAACTGCTTTTCTTCTTTCAATGGCGTTTTTAAGAGCAGCCTCAGACGGAAATTCATTGCAGAACGGCTTTAACAGTCCGTTCTCATTTAAATAATCGACCACCAGCTTACTAAAGAAACCGGTTTCCGCATAAGAAATAGTAGTGCTCCTACAATCCATACAAAACCAATTACGATCCAGATTGAAAAATACAATAACATTTTTAAAATGAAATAGTTTTATTTTTAGCAAATGATTATTTTAATACAGTGCGCAGACCAGGTAGGGCTTGTGGCATCCGTTTCAAAGGTAATGGCAGATGCCGGGCTTAATATCATTTCAATGCGCGAATATGTGACTGTTGATGAGAACCGGTTTTACCTGAGGCTGGAAATAGCCGGCGCGCCTTCCCAGACAACCGGACTGGAACAACGCTTAAGAGCAGTGCTTCCGCAAAACAGCAGTATCCTTATGAACAATGCGCAGCAAAAAAAAATAGCCGTGCTGGTTACTAAAGAATATCATTGCCTGGGAGATATATTGCTGCGTAATTATTTTAACACCCTGGGCGCTTCTGTTGAATGCGTGATCGGTAACCATGACACTTTAAGACCGCTGACCGAAAAGTTTGATATTCCCTTTCACCAGGTGGATCACACTAACAAAAGCAGGGAAGCTTTTGAAAAGGAATTACTGAACGTACTTAATAAGCACACGTTTGACTATATTGTACTGGCTAAGTTTATGAGGATCCTGTCGCCCCAGTTTGTGGCCGCTTATCCCCGGCAGATCATTAATATTCACCATTCTTTCCTGCCGGCATTTATTGGGGCCAATCCATACCGGCAGGCGCACGAGCGGGGTGTAAAGCTGATTGGCGCCACTGCCCATTTTGTAACGGACACACTGGATGAAGGGCCGATCATTGCACAGCAGATCATTCCTGTTAATCATGCGCATTCCGTTAAGGATATGGTTGTTTTAGGGAAGGAAGTGGAAGAAGCCGTGCTTGCCAAAGCCCTGCAATTAGTGCTGCAGGACCGTGTAATTGTTGACAATAATAAGACCGTGGTATTTGAGAACTGACAGCAGTTGTTTAACCTTTCCATATTACAGCGGGGCACTTCGCTGAGGCAGACTCAAGGAGCACCTGATAGCCTCTATTTACCGACATATTCCCCTTATGAGACAGCCCTGTAAGGGCAACCCGTTGGTAAAATAAATGCCTTATCCGGAATGGAGCCCTGTAAAGGGCGGCCTATTGAAAAATGCAAACATACCACTATTCTGAAGCTTCAGAACGCAACATATGCGGAGGACGTAAAAGATAAAAATTATAGGTAAAGACCAATGGATGCAGCCGCTGCCATCAATCCATTCTTATTTTTTCATATTCTCAAGCATAGCTTGCAGGGTGTATATCATATCATCCTTCTCCTTGATCATACGCTCATACAGCTTTTTATTTTCCTCTAAAGCTTCCAGCCATTTTTCAATGGGATTAATGGTTGGATAGTAGCTAAATAAAGTATTCCCGTTGGCATTATCATTATTGTTAACTGTATTCGAGATTATGTTAATTGCCTGATCTTCATCAAAATTTTTTATGGCTTCAACGGGCAATTTTAAGGCTTCTGCTACCTGTTGCAGCAGGGGCGCATCAATAGTTTCTTTTTGCTCCAGCAGTGAAATTTTTTGCTGGTTCCAGTCATCGCCCAGGTCAGCAGCCAGCGCATCCTGCTTTATGCCCAGCATTTCGCGGAAACGTTTTATGTTATGGCCCTGGTGTATCTTTTTTTGCATGGCATCTGTATTTGTCATAGGTCAAATTTAAGCATTAATAAATTGTATTTTTCTTTTTTGCCGCTGTCAGGTGTTATCCAATGCAATATCCACTGAGGAAAGAAAAGAAAAAAATCATCAAAAAAATTTACCGGCCGGGCAGATCTGCCGCACGTACAGGCCCATCTCCGGCCGCTGCATTCCCACATCCTTATTTCTTCATATTTTCAAGCATGGCTTGCAAGGTATATATCATGTCGTCCTTTTCCTTGATCATACGCTCATACAGCTTTTTATTTTCCTCTAAAGCTTCCAGCCATTTTTCAATAGGATTAAACGTAGGACAATAGCTATATAATGACGGGCCGTGCATTACCGCATTATCATTATTGTTGATTGTATTAGAAATAAATTGAATTGCCTGCTCTTCATCAAAATTTTTTATGGCTTCAACGGGCAATTTTAAGGCTTCTGCTACCTGTTGCAGCAGGGGCGCATCAATAGTTTCCTTTTGCTCCAGCAGTGAAATTTTTTGCTGGTTCCAGTCATCGCCCAGGTCAGCAGCCAGCGCATCCTGCTTTATGCCCAGCATTTCGCGGAAGCGTTTTATGTTATGGCCCTGGTGTATCTTTTTTTGCATGGCATCTGTATTTGTCATAGGTCAAATTTAAGTATTAATAAATTGTATTTTTCTTTTTTACCGCTGTCAGGTGTTATCCAATGCAATATCCACGGAGGAAAGAAAAGAAAAAATCATCAAAAAAATTTACCGGCCGGGCAGATCTGCCACAAGTACAGGCCCATTTCCGGCCGCTGCATTCCCACATCCTTATTTCTTCATATTTTCAAGCATGGCTTGCAAGGTATATATCATGTCGTCCTTTTCCTTGATCATACGCTCATACAGCTTTTTATTTTCCTCTAAAGCCTCCAGCCATTTTTCCACAGGGTTAATTGTACAACTTTCATAAGTGATTTGATTAGCACTGGTGTTGGTTCCGCCATAATTCGTTTGGATATTAACGATAGCCTGTTCTTCATCAAAATTTTTTATGGCTTCAACGGGCAGTTTTAAGGCTTCTGCTACCTGTTGCAGCAGGGGCGCATCAATGGTTTCTTTTTGCTCCAGCAGTGAAATTTTTTGCTGGTTCCAGTCATCACCCAGGTCAGCAGCCAGCGCATCCTGTTTTATACCCATCATTTCGCGGAAACGTTTTATATTATGGCCCTGGTGTATCTTTTTTTGCATGGCATCTGTATTTGTCATAGGTCAAATTTAAGCATTAATATAATTGTATTTCATTTATAAAAATACGTAAAATACCACGGTAAAAAACAAAAAGGGCCTTGTATTTTACAGGCTTAAAATGTTGCGCACAAAAGCTATTTATGTGTGCTTTGTGGTTATAATAAATTATAACTATGAAAAATAACCAACGCAAAATACGCACTTTAAAAGTGTATGAAAAAGCCATCATTTATTATCTGACAGGCTATAATAATAGTGCTACTGCCCACTACCCTGAAATAAGGCTGATGGGTAAGTGGTTAACTACGGGTGGGTTTGAGGCCGGCCGGTATGTGGATGTAGCTATTGAACCCAATAAATTAACCATAACACTTAACAATTCCTTTAATAAGGAAGCTGCCCTTAAAACAACCGGACATGAAAAATAAAAAACCGCTAAAATTAAAGCACTGGCTGAAAAAATACCCAGCTGATTGTATGAACCGCCACCTACGCACCTTACTGGCGCATTATATAGGCAGCCACCCGGATAATCGCATTGATAATTTGGGCGAACTGGTACTGGACATTACCGCCCTAATGGAATTGCTGGATGTTATAGATCATACAGCAATTCCATTGAAATAATAAATAGCATTAGTTTAGTTTGCTGGTGAAAAAGGCGGTTTGGAAGGGCAAAACAGCGGTTGCCAACCTCATTATTACGGTTAGCCAACCGGTTCTTTCCGGTTCCGGAATGCTTCATATCATTATTTTAATGGTACGGAGCAGTACATAACGTATAGGATGGGTTGCCACATCCAGTTTAAAGGGTTTACCAACCGCTGTAAAGCGGTTCAGAAGGGCAAAATTGCGGTTACCAACCCTGTTGTTGTGGTTAGCCAACCGGTTTTTTCCTGTTCCGGAATGCTTCATATCATTATTTTAATGGTACGGAGCAGTGAATAACGTATACGATGGGGTGCCACACCCATTTTAAAGGGTTTACCAACCACTGTAAAGCGGTTCAGGAGGGCAAAACAGCCGTTCCGGATCTGTAAAATGACAATACAATCTCCCCCGCTGGCGGGGGAATAGAAGGAGTGTACAACAAACCAGCAGGTAAAAAGGGGGATAATCTTTTTGTTATCCCCTTCCAATAGAAAGTATCCTTTCCACTCTGTCTCCACTCTTTTATTGCTTTCCTAAAATCTGGAAACCAATTGCGTTTATCCGGTTTTCCATTTCTCCTGAATTAAGGATCACAGCCTTATCCCCTCCAGCCCACCCCCATTCGTGTTATCCTTAAAATCGAAGTTCCGCCCCCGCCAGCGGGGGATAATGAACCTACATTTATTCCGAAGGCCATACTGCCTGAATTAAGAATCTCTGCCATATTCCCCTCCGGGGAGGAACAAACCTTTAGCTGGTTGAGGAACAATAAGCATACCTGTCATTGCCTCATTGTATCAATATGACAACCAGGTACCTTTTTAGATTCAGCCCCGGTGGCATTTAATATGCATAAAAAAATCACCCCGCTATGGGATGATTCCGTTCTTTTCTTTGATTCAGGGGTTATGAGCCCTTGTTCCTGGTGGCCATACTATAGAGCCATAACAGAATAACAGCTCCTATAACGGCAAGAAAAAAGCTTCTGATGCTAAAATTATTGGGTTCGCCCCAGCCAATCATATTACCGATCCAGCCGCCTACAAAAGCGCCGGCAATACCGATAATGATGGTAATGATCCATCCACCGGGATCCTTACCCGGGTGTAACGCTTTGGCAATGGCGCCGGCAATGAGCCCAAAAATGATCCAAGATAAAATACCCATAGTTTTTTAGTTTTTATAAGGTGAATAATAGCTCAACACTTAAAGTTACTATAAAAAAACATGCCAAAAACCGGTTTTAAGGCACATTAAACAGGTAGTTATCAACAATTTGGATCTATACAATGCGGGGTATTTTCCCGGCAAGCATCATAAAATCGGCCAATGCAATGGCGGTTACCGCTTCAACGATCACCGGTGCGCGCAAGGCTACACAAAGGTCATGACGGCCCTTTACAGAAAAATCTTCCATGGTACCAGTCTGCCAGTTCAGGCTGTGCTGCTGTTTGGGCGTAGAAGCGGTGGGCTTAATGGCAATGCGAAAAACCAGCTCGTTGCCATTGGTAATCCCCCCCACAATTCCGCCGGCATTATTGGTAACCGTCTTTCCGGCTGTATTTTCTATAGCATCATTATGCTGTGAGCCAAACATCTTTGCCGCTGCAAAGCCGGCACCAAACTCCACCCCTTTTACAGCTGGAATGGTAAACAACAGGTGCGCCAGCACAGACTCCACCGAATCAAAATAGGGTTCTCCCAGGCCAACAGGCAGCCCGTTTACCCTGCATTCGATCAGCCCGCCTACGGAATCTTTGGCATCAATGGCTTTCTGCAATCCCTGTTCAGGATCAGGATCGCCGCCTATTTCAATGATCTTTGCTTCAATGGAGACCTCCCCCGACCCCCTCCTAAGGAGGGGGGGCAGATTCTGCTTTTTGCAGATGTGCTCTTTTTTTAAGCGCTTCTGCAATGCGGCTTACTACGCGCTCTTTTTCCTGTAATACTTCATTGTTTGTAAATCTTATTAACCCGTAACCATACTCCGCTAACCATTCAGTCCGTACATTGTCATATTGCTGTTGCTCTGCATTATTATGATATCCTCCATCGATTTCTATCACTAACTTTCTCTCAATACAAACAAAATCCGGAATATACCCCGAAACAGGATGCTGTCTTCTGAACTTACAGTTTTCTATTTTCCGGTTCCGCAACTCCTCCCATAGCAACGCCTCTGCTTCTGTTGCGTTCTTTCTGTTTTGTTTAGCAAAATCAGATAAAATCCGCCACTCATTTACTGTACTGGTCATATAACCAGGAGTGGACTCTTCCCCTCTCCCGGGGAGAGGTCCCGATGGTTCGGGAAGGGGTGAGGTCTTATCAGCCAAATTCAGCAGCTTCTTCGCAATCACCCCTGCTGCTACCAGCCCTGTTGTCAGGCGGGCACTGAAATGTCCTCCTCCCCTGTAGTCTTCATATCCGCCAAATTTCTTATGCGCCACAAAATCTGCATGACCGGGGCGCGGGAAATCGCGCAGTTTTTCATAATCGCCGCTGCGGGTGTTCTTATTTTCAAAATAGATCACTACCGGGAAACCGGTTGTTCTGCCGTTAAAAACACCGCTTTTAAAAATGGGAATATCGTCTTCCTTTCTTGGGGTAGCCCCCTTTTGAGTACCGCCTTTCCGGCGCTCCATATCCGGCAGGAAATCTGCCACCGGCACTTCCAGTCCGGCAGGCAGGCCATCCAGCACAACGCCTACACATTCTCCATGTGACTCCCCAAAGATCTGTACCCGGAACAGCTGACCAAATGCATTCATAATCGCTTATTTATTTTCTTTATCAGAATAGATTTCTTTTAAAGCAGCTCCATATTCCAGATCTCCCGTAACTTTTGCGCCCAGTTGTTTTAAATGCTCATAAAAATCGGGATATGATTTATTAACTGCCTGGGCTTCTTCTATGGTTGTTGGCCCGTTTGCCTTTAAGGCGGCTGTTGCGCAGGCCATAGCAATACGATGATCGTGACGGGAATGTACCAATGCCCCTTTGACCGGACCGCCATGAACGTGCATCCAATCGCCATCCAGTTCCACCTGTATGCCCATTTTTCCAAATTCCTGCTGCAAGGTCAGCCCCCGGTCGCTTTCCTTATGCGCTAACCGGCTTACCCCTTTTATAGTGGTAACCCCTTTACAATTGGCGGCTAAGGCTACCAGGGGTGGAAACAGATCCGGACAGTCCGTAGCGTCAAACTCAAAAGCCGTTAACGGTGCCGCATGCAGCTTAATACCCTTTGCCTCCATGGCAATGCCCGCATTGGCCGCCATCAATGCTTCCAGGATCTTTTTATCTGCCTGTGTGCTTGATTGCTGCAGGCCGCTTACACGGATATCGCCTGCTATAGCACCCGCCACCAATAAAAACGCTCCCCCGCTCCAGTCGCCTTCAACGGTATAACTGATTTGAGATTTCAGATTCGAGACCTGAGACTTGAGATCTGAGTTCTGATGGCTATCGGGATGAGACGCAGGTTTAAATATAAACGCTTCGTAGTTTTTATTTTCAGGAACATTCATCCCGAATTGCTGCATTACATCCAGGGTAAGGTCAATATAAGGTTTGCTTTTCAGATCCTTTACCTGAATGGTTACCGGATGATCGATGGGCGCTACAGAAAAAGCCATTAACAGGCCGGTTAAGAACTGGGAGCTTAAAGACCCGTCAATAGTAATATCTTTTGGCTGTAAGGGACCATTTACTTTTAATGGCAGCTTACCGCTGTTGGAACTGATGGTCACTCCCAGCTGCGGCAATACCTGGTCAAAGAAATCCATAGGGCGTGTTACCAGGCTGCCTTCCCCGTTAATGGTGACTTCATTATTGCATAAGGCAACTACCGGGGTAAACATGCGGATGCTTAAGCCACTTTCCCCGCAATTGACACTGTTTTCTTTTGACCGGATGTTACCGGGATCATCCAGGAAGGAGCTGTTTATTTCAATGGTCTCATCATTAACCAGAGTAATTACAGCGCCCAGTGCTTTTATAATGCCCTGCGCCGCTTTATCATCATTACTATGCCCGGGGTTGGTAATGATCGCTTTTTTTGTTGACAGCAAAGCTGCCGCACAGGCACGCTGCATAGAGCTTTTGGATGCCGGTGCATAAATATTGCCCGCTAATGTGGATGGATATATGGTTCTGTTCATTTTTTAGATGTTAGATGTTAGACAATAGATATCAGACATGACACTGAAGACTAATCCCAGGAGTGACCAAAAAGTCCCTTTTGCCATGCTGAATTTATTTCAGCATCTAAAATGGCGTCTGATTGTCAATAGATTCTGAAACAAGTTCAGAAAGACAATTCACTATAAACAGACTTTTTGACCACCCCTAATTCTTAATCCTCAATTCTCATAATCTGCTTATTATCTTTTCCAGCTGCTTCATAGGAATGGCTTTTACCACTCCTTTTCCTATTTTGTCCAGCAATACAAAGTTCATTTCTTTCTGTTCGCGCTTTTTGTCCATTTTCAGGCTGTTAAACACTTTCTGCTTATTAAAGCTGGCATAAGTAGGCAAATGATACTGTTCCAAAAGCGCTACTACGTCTTCAGTCTGGGCAAAGCCGGTGATCTTTTCTGAAATATGGCAGGCATAAGTGGTGCCAATTGCTACCGCCTGTCCATGCATCAGCTCATATTCCTTTTCCAGCGCATGGCCCAATGTATGGCCCAGGTTTAACAAACGGCGCTCGCCTTTTTCAAACTCATCCTTTTGTACTACCCGGGTCTTAATTAAAGCATTCCTCCGGATAAGATCGCTTAGCTTACGACTGTCTTCCTGGTAAGAAGTAATAGATTCTTTCTGTAACTGCCGGAACATAGCAGCATCCTTTATACAGGCATGTTTAATGATCTCTGCAAAGCCATTCTCCCATTCGCTTTGGGGCAATGATTGTAACAGGGAAATATCATGCAGGATAAAAGAAGGCTGCCGGATAACACCCACCAGGTTCTTATACCGGTCTACATCAATACCATTTTTCCCGCCAATGGAAGCATCTACCAGCGCCAGTATAGAAGTGGGAACAAATCCAAAACGAAGCCCCCGCATATATACAGAGGCAATATACCCCGTCAGGTCCGTAATCACACCGCCGCCAACACCTACCAATACTGTTTTACGGTCGGCTTCCATCTTTATTAATGTGTCAATCACTTCATCAACGGTGGCCTGCACTTTATAGGCTTCCCCCGGCTTCAGCGCAATAACATTGCAGCCTTTGAATTTTGCCGTATGCGCTTTAAAAATATTTTCGTCGGTGATGATGACCAGCGATTTTTTATCAGCGATCTTCGACAGTTGTTTTATGGAGCTGTCAAAATAAAAATGGGTAGCTGCGTTTGAAAATTTTATTATTTTTTCCATTCTTGTTGGTTCATGGATCATCGATCATAGTTCATGGCGCACGGCATCAAATTATTCATCAGAAGCCATGAACCATAAACCATGAGCTATTAACTATTATGCATCCATTATGTTCTTCTGATGATTGATGCTTTCCAGGTGCACGGCATCCAGGTATTTCATAATAAAATCCCTGCTCAGGCCCAGCTTTTCGCCCCTGGCCATCATTTTATCCAGGATCTCCTGCCATCGGTTGGTTTGAAGAATGGTGAGGTTGTTTTCTTTTTTATACTGGCCGATCTGATCTGCAATCTTCATGCGCTGGGAAAGGATCTGCAGCATTTCATCATCCAGGTGATTGATCTGCTGACGCAGCTTTTCCAGTCCGCCCTGCAACTGTGAGTTATCTTTATTCTCTTTTCTCCATACGATCGCTTCCAGCATTTCTTTCAGGCGCTCCGGTGTTACCTGTTGCTTGGCATCGCTCCAGGCATTATCCGGATCAATATGCGACTCGATCATTACACCATCATAATCCAGATCGATGGCTTTCTGCGCTACATCAAACAAGCCATCCCTGTTGCCACAAATATGCGAGGGATCGTTAATGATCGGCAATTCCGGGAAACGCAGCTTCATATCAATGGCCAGGTGCCACATGGGCGCATTGCGGAACTGGGTATTTCCATAGGAAGAAAATCCGCGGTGAATCAGCCCGATCTCTTTTACACCGGCACGTGCAATACGCTCCACTCCGCCGCTCCATAATTCAAGATCAGGATTGATCGGGTTCTTTACCAACACCGGTACATCTACTCCCCGCAGGGCATCCGCCACTTCCTGTACACTGAACGGGTTTACAGTAGTACGTGCGCCAATCCAAAGTATATCCACATCAAAGGTCAGCGCGTCCTCTACCTGTTTTGCTGTAGCTACTTCCACCGCAGTGGGCAGACCTGTGGCTTTTTTTGCCGCCTGTAACCAGGGTAAGCCTTTTGCACCAATGCCTTCAAACATGCCGGGCTTGGTTCTTGGCTTCCAGATGCCGGCACGCAATGCATCTACTACTCCCGTAGCAGCCAGGCGCTGCGCCGTAGCTATTACCTGTTCTTCCGTTTCAGCGCTGCAGGGACCGCTGATCACGATCGGGCGCTTTTTCCATACCTGTTGGGTTTTTTCTTTATCCGTCATTTCAAGAGTTTTCATTTTTTACTAAAGAGTTTTTAAAATTATAGAATTATTTAATGATCCGCTTTATTTTATTGGCATCATTGATCAGCGCCTGTAAACCCGCATTATCATTGGTTTGTATGGATTCTTTAAACCGGGTCAGCTGGTCAATATGTTCGGTCAGCACGTCAATGATGTTCTCCCTGTTCTGAAGGAAAATGGGCACCCACATTTCGGGGTTGCTTTTTGCCAGGCGAACCGTACTTTCAAAACCGGCAGAAGCAATTTCAAAAATGGCACTTTCCACTTTCTCTTTTTCCAGCACCGTATTGGCCAGTGCAAAAGAAGTGATGTGCGATATATGGCTTACGTAGGCCACGTGCAGATCATGCGCCTTTGCTTCCATCTGCACCAGCCGCATCCCTATTTTTGTATACATCTTTTCTACCCATTCCAACGCATCGGGGTCCGACTCCTTTGGATTACAGATGATCACCGCTTTTCCTTCAAAGGCCCCGCGCACTGCGGCTTTTGGTCCGCTGTACTCCGTACCCCACATCGGGTGCGTAGCCACGTACCGCCCGCGTTTGGGATGGTGCTTTACCGCTTCAATTACCGCGGTTTTGGTAGAGCCCAGGTCAAAAACAACCTGATCCGTCACCTTATCCAGCACCTGTGGCAGCAGCGTCACCATTTTATTAACGGGTATGGCCAGTATAATTATTTCGGCTGTTGCTATTGCCTCATCCAGCGGTAAAAACTCATCTACCAGCTCGTATTCCAGTGCCTGCTCTGCATGCTCTTTACTGGCTTCAACGCCGATGAGCCTTGATGACAGCTTTTTTTCATGCAACTGCAAGGCCATGGAGCCACCGATGAGGCCCACGCCAATAATTGCTATTTTTTTCCGGTTGCCTATTTTCATTTTTTCAGCGCTTCTTTTACCCGTTGTATGGCTTCATCAAACCGCTCTACTGATCCGCATAAACTAATGCGGATGTAACGGTCTCCTGCGGTGCCAAAGATACCTCCGGGTGTTATAAATACATTTGCCTTATACAGTATTGCATCAGCCAGTTCATACCCGTCCTTATAGGCTTCCGGAACTGAAGCCCATAGAAACATACCTGCCTGTTCTCTGGAATAAGCGCATCCCAGCAGGTTTAGCAATTCATGCACTTTTTCCCTGCGCGCACGGTAAACCGCATTGACCTCGTCATACCATTCTTTACCCAACATGAGCGCTTTTGCAGCAGCCAGCTGCATGGGCAGGAACATGCCACTATCCATATTGCTTTTGAACCGTAATACTTCATTAATGCGGTCGGCAACGCCTGCCAGCATTCCCAGACGCCAGCCCGCCATATTATGCGATTTGCTCAGGGAATTGAGCTCAATTACCACATCTTTTGCGCCATCAATGCTCAACAAGCTAACGGGATGATCATTTAATATAAAGCTGTAAGGATTATCATGTACAATTAAAATGTGATGTTTTTTTGCAAAAGCCACCAGCCGTTCGAACACACCCATATCCGGCAGCTGACCAGTGGGCATCTGCGGGTAGTTTACAAACAGGAGCTTTACCTTACTCAGATCCAGCAATTCCAGCTTTTCCAGATCCGGCTGGTAATGATTGGCGGCGGTTAATTCATAATTTATTGTAATACCCCCGGCAATTTTTACATTGCTCCCATAGGTGGGATATCCCGGATTGGGCACTAAAGCAGCATCTCCTTCATTCAGGTAAGTCATGCAAATGTGCATAATCCCCTCCTTACTTCCTATAAGCGGAAGGATCTCTGTTTCCGGGTCCAGCGTTACGCCATACCAGTTCCGGTACCAGTCTGCATACGCCTTACGCAGCACCGGGCTTCCCTTATAATTCTGGTAGCCGTGCACATTTGGCTTCGCTGCTTCTTCCTGCAGGGTTTTGATCACTTCCGGATGCGGCGGAAGGTCAGGACTGCCGATACCCAGGTTGATCACTTTCTTTCCCTGCTTATTCAGCTCATCTATTTCCCGCAGCTTTTTTGAGAAATAGTATTCGCCCACGCCCTGTAATCTTTTTGCTATTTCCATATTCCTTTATTATAGACTCCGTAAATCTTTACCTGTTCTGTCAGTGGTTTTATTTTTTCAATGACCCGCTCAAAGGTCTTCATACTGTCAAACTCCATATCCGCATGAAACTGGTACTTGAACTCCGAACCGGGAATGGGAAAGCTTTGCAGTTTGGTGAGGTTGACCTTATGTATTGCTATTACGCCCAGTACCCGGGCCAGGCTGCCTTCCTTATGCACCGTCTGAAAATTGACGGATGCTTTATTACCCGCCTGGCTGCCTGCTATATCTTCGGGCCGTTTCAAAACAAGGAAGCGGGTATAATTCTTTTTTTGTGTCTGGATCTTTGGAGCAATAATTTTCAGGTCAAACAGCTCTGCTGCCAGGCTGCTGGCAATTGCGGCTGTATGTTTGGATTTATATTGTGCAATATGCCGGGCGCTTAAAGCCGTATCTTCCGATTCCACCAGCTTCCATTTATACTGATCTAAAAAGTCATAACATTGCTGCAGTGCCATTGTGTGTGAGTGCACTTCCCGTATATCCTCCAGGTCTACATTATGATTCACCAGCAAATTCTGGTTGATCTGGAGGTATATTTCCCCAACGATCTTCAGGTTACTTTTCTGCAGCAGGTTGTAATTAGGCAAAATGCTGCCGGCTATGGAATTCTCAATGGCCATGAGGCACCCATCCGTTTGTTTTTTATCCTTTGCCGCGGCGATCACTTCCCTGAAAGTACTACAACAAAGCACTTCCACATTTTTTCCATAAAAGAGCCGCGCGGCCATCTGATGAAAACTTCCTTCATATCCCTGTATCGCAACGGGCCCGTTGGCTACTGCCTCCAGCTTCTCCGGGAAGGAGTTATTAAGTGGTACCGGATCTGCCTGATCCGGATGGATGGTTTCGCTGCCCGTTTCTCGTTGCGTCATATTTAAAACTTTTTTCTTTATTCTCCGGTTAAGGATCTCAAAAAGGGTTAAAAAAAATCCCGGCCTTTTTGCCGGGATCCTCTTTTATTTCTGAATTATTTTTTACAAAACTACTTCAACAAAAGCGTGCCCGGCCTTGTTCCAAAAAAGAAAAAGCTAAAATAAGACCAGGTAAAAAACTTTGTTGCTTTCATAATCGAGGCTCAAAGATAAACTGAAAATCCAAAACACAAAAAAATATTTTAAAAAATCATCATAACTAACGGTTGTTCCGGCTTTGCCTGCCTGGTAAAATTATGCGCCAGGCATATAGTAAAAATAGATCCGTTTTGATTTTACTCTTACCCCAATAGATCAACAATTGCTTTCAACAGCTGCTGCTTTTTGCTCATGGAAAACCATTAGAAGCAGTCAGTAAAAACCCGTAGCCTAAAAATCAGGGTATCTGCCGATTGACTTTTGCTGAAACAGGCGGCAATTTTACAGCATCAATTATTTAAAAACAGGCTAATGGACAAAGCACTCTTAAAAACAACATTTATGAAAAAGCAAACTTTATTTTTAGCGTTGGGTATTTTAGTATTAACAATTCAAAAAGCACAGGCCCAGGTAAGCTTTGGTGTGCACGCGGGCGCTAACTTCTCAAGCCTGAACCTTAAATTTTCTGATGGGGAGAAAGCCAGCGGCTCAAAAATAATACCTGGCTTTAATGCCGGCATCACTGCTGAAATACCCGTGTGGAATGGTATTTATTTTCAACCGGGGCTTTTATTTTCCACCAAAGGTGCAAAACTGACCAATGATGCCTATTATTGGTTTTGGGGTGATAATACAGGCACTTATACAAAGCTTATGCCCTCCTATATTGAGCTGCCCTTGACCGCTGTTTATAAATACCCGTTAGGTAATGGTAAACTGATCGGCGGTGCAGGCCCTTATGCCGCATACGCCATCGGAGGTAAATGGAAGGATGTGGTAGAGGGGCAGGTATACACAGGCAAGCTTAAATTCTACAAAAATTATGATGATATGCCACAAAATGAGGATTACGAAAATTTTGGGAAGCGGCTGGACATTGGTCTTAACCTGCTGGCCGGGTATGAGTTTACAGAAAAATTATCTGCACAGATCAACGGACAGTTTGGCCTGCGGAACCTTCAGCAGGTGAACTCCGGCGGAGAAAAAAATGATGCAAAACAAAACACCATTGGCTTTGGCATTTCAATAGGATATAGGTTTTAGTGAGCTGACCTGTGTTGGCACAAAGGGCTGCGGAAAATTACCGGCAGCCCTTCTATTTTAGGGGCTTAACGGTATTCAAGGGCTATATCAAAAACTTCTTCAAAATTGCTGCGGAGCTTTGCTTTAACCTCTTCTATATCCACCTCCTTTTGCAGTTCTTTTTGCAGGGACGTAACCTGCTTGTTCCGGATACCGCAGGGGATGATAAAATTAAAATAATCGAGGTTGGTATTCACATTCAGCGCAAAGCCATGCATGGTGATCCAGCGGCTGGTGCGCACCCCTATCGCACAGATCTTGCGTTCCCTTCCTTTTATAAAAGGATCCAGCCATACACCGGTTTCACCGGGGGAGCGCTCTCCTTTCAATCCGTAAACAGCAAGGGTCTTTATAACCACTTCTTCTATATTCCGCAGATACCTGCCAATATCTGTATAGAATTGCTCAAGATCCAGTATAGGATATCCCACTACCTGGCCGGGACCGTGGTAAGTGATATCTCCTCCCCTGTTGATCCTGAAAAAATCAATGCCGCGTTTTGCCAGGTTTTCTTCGCTCAGCAAAACATTTTCAATATGCCCGCTTTTTCCAAGGGTATAAACATGCGGGTGCTCTACAAACAATAAATGGTTGATCGTTTGCAGTTTGAGACCTGAGGCTGGCGCCGCCCCGGTGCGCTCTTCAGCAGCACGCAGTGCCGTTTTTATAGCCACATTTTCCTGCAATAGCTGCTCCTGGTAATCCCATGCGTCTTTATACTGCATGGTACCTATATCCTTAAATATTACTTGCTGCCTGTTCATAACTGGTGTACAAAGGTATTAAGAAAAACGGATGTAGTACATTTGCAGGAATGGGGTGGTGCATAACATTTTGGAGACTGAATATCTCCCGCTGGCGGGAGTACCCGCCGACTGGCGGAAGGGTGGAGAATCCACCCCCGGCCTGCCCTGCCGGCGAGGCAGGCGATCATCCTCTTGAAACAAGTTTGGGAAAGAGGAATATTCCAATTTCATTTAGCATTGAATCCGTTCTAAATGAAAAAAATGCTACACTTCCGAATGAGGTTGCGAAGAATATAAATTTGACCTTTAGCAGTACCCGTGGCAAACATGGATCAACAACACAGGAAAAAACGATTTACCAATGACAGTAAATGAAACAGAACAGGACAATTTTATAGAGGAAACGGAAGGCAATGATGTCCTGTATCAGAAATTTGTATATACCACCGATAAAGGACAGGAGCCTTACCGCATTGATAAATACCTGATGAACCGCATTGAAGGCGCCACCCGCAATAAGATACAGCAGGCTATTCATAATAAGATGGTATTGGTAGACGGTAAAGAAGTAAAACCGAATTATAAATTAAAGGGGGTGCAGGAAATTGTTGTTTTTACGGACATGGCGCCGGAAGAAAATGCCATCGTTCCTGAAAACATTCCGTTAAACATTGCCTATGAAGATGCGTCGGTGCTGATCGTTAATAAAGAGCCGGGAATGGTTGTGCACCCGGGCTCCGGCAATCCCAACGGCACACTGATCAATGCAGCAGCCTATCATCTGCAACAGGAAAACGCTGCCATTACCGAAGAAACCCTTCCGAGGTTTGGCATGGTGCACCGGATTGATAAAAATACCAGCGGGCTGCTGGTGCTGGCCAAAACAGAAAAAGCGATGCGCTCCCTGGCCAAACAGTTCTTTGACCACACGGTAAGCAGGAAATACATTGCACTGGTTTGGGGAGACATGGAGGCTGATGAAGGTACCATTGTGGCCCATGTAGGGCGGCACCAGCGTTTCCGAAAATTATTTGAAGCGTATCCTGAAGGAGATCATGGCAAGGATGCCATTACCCATTATAAAGTACTGGAGCGATTCGGGTATGTAACCCTGGTACAATGTGTGCTGGAAACCGGCCGTACGCACCAGATCCGTGTACATATGAAATACATTGGGCACCCGTTATTTAATGATGACTTTTACGGTGGTGATAAAATTGTAAAAGGCACCGTGTATACCCGGTACAAACAGTTTGTAGAAAACTGTTTTGCACTTTGTCCGCGGCAGGCGCTACATGCAAAAACACTGGGCTTTGTGCACCCGGAAACCAATGAGAAGCTGTTATTTGACAGCCCCTTGCCGGCAGATATGGAACAGGTGATTGAAAAATGGAGGAAATATACGCAGCGCGGATGAGCAGACCGCGGCCACGAATGGCTGTCGCCCTGAGTTTTTTATAGGTGGCCTAATTAATGAGGAGATGACAAACCCGCTTATGGTCACCCTGAATTTATTTCAGGGTCTGTTGAGTGATAATTTACACAGATGCTGAAATAAATTCAGCATGACTAAGGTAGGATTGGTTTTCAACGTATAATGTAATCTGTCATTAGCAGCTCGCCGAAGGACATCAGGCTTCGGCAAGCCCGTCCGACCGGCAGGGCAGGCTCAGCCTGACAATCTTTAGTACAATGTTATTTTAAGATTTAATCAGTATTAATCAGACCAAAAAGTTTCGAAGGCGTTTGATATACAAAAGAACGAAAACGCAATGCTTTATTACAGGTCTATATTAATTTTTTCTTTTGTACCATTTATTCACCGCTATTCCAGCTCGATCTGTTTTTTCAGACGGATGTCTTCTGATGAGCTGCCGATCATGATATTAAAGGCGCCCGGCTCCACTACAAAATTATTGTTCTTATCCAGAATGGACAGATCGTCCGGTGTGAGCCTGAAATGCACCGTCCGGGTTTCCCCCGGGTTCAGCGGTACGCGTTCAAATCCCCTGAGAATGGATTCATAGGTGGTAACACTGCTTACCAACTGCTGCACATACAACTGCACTACTTCATCTCCCTTTACGGCACCTGTGTTTTTGATATCAACCGAAACCGTAATGTCCGATTGCGTTCTTCCTTTTTCCGGAGCTACCTGAAGATTGGAATATTCAAAACTGGTATAGCTGAGCCCATAGCCAAACGGATACAGCGGACCCACAACTGCTGTTTTACCATAACCGTTTGGCCCATCGCCCGGCTGGCCGGCATGTGATGCAGGTTTGAAGGGAAAATTCATTTCGATCTGCCCGGTTGTTTTAGGAAACGTTGTGGTTAATTTTCCACCGGGATTATAGGCTCCGAAAACAGCTTCCGCAATGGCGGTACCGCCCTGAGGCCCGGGGAACCAGGTTTCCAGGATCGCATCCATGTAGCGGTTCTCCCAATTGATGGTTAAGGGTTGCCCGTTAATAAGGATCATCACAACAGGCTTTCCTGTTTTCTTCAACGCCTCCAGCAATTTCAATTGACGCCCCGGCAGATTCAATCCGGTACGCGACAGGCTCTCTCCTACGCGCTTATCATCTTCGCCTACCACTGCCAGCACCACATCACTTTGTTTTGCGGCTTCCACTGCTTTATTGATGTCATCTGTTTCCTGCTGCGTTAACGGCGTATCAATAATTTCACTTTCCGGCCAGGTAGCATCTACTACCTCACACCCTTTTACATACTGCACCTTTGCTTTATTGCCTGCAAATTGCTGAATGCCTTCCAATACCGAGATCACTTTTTTATTGGAAGGGCCATACCGGCTGATGGCATGCCCTTTTTCATCGGCCAGCGGACCGGTAACCAATATGTTCTTATACCGGTCCAGCGAAAGCGGCAGCAGCTTGTTCTCATTCTTTAATAAGACCAGCGACTCCCGGTTCATTTCAAGCGCTGTTGCTTCAGACGCCTCAGTGGCAACGATTTGATCAGCCGCTTTAGGATCTTTTACATAAGGCTGGTCAAAAAGCCCCAGCTTAAATTTTACTTTCAGCACTTCTCCCACCCGCTGGTCCAGGGTTTCCATAGAAACGCCACCTTCTTTTATCAGCTGCCGCAGGGGCAGTATAAAGGTATCCGGAAGCGTAAAATCCGTTCTTACATTCAGCCCCGCTTCTATGGCCATTTTCACCGCTTCCTTATAATCTTTTGCTACATGATGCTTTTCCGATATAAATTCAACAGCGCGGCTGTCAGATACTACATAGCCATCAAACCCGAATTGTTGCCTTAGCAGTTTTGTTAAAAAATAATTGCTTCCGGTTACCGGCATCCCGTCCCAATCATTATAGCTGCTCATAACGCCCATGGGATGCACGTTTTGTATGACCTTTCTGAAAGGATACAGGAAAAGCTGCTGCATTTCCCTGGGCGCCACATGCGGGTCGGTTCTTGCATTGCCATCACGGCCCCCTTTAGGCACACTGTACACTGCAAAATGCTTTAATGTGGATGCCACCCCGTTTTCCTGTATACCACCCGCCATAGCGGTTCCAAGGCTTGCCACCAGGAACGGATCCTCTCCATAAGTTTCCACTACGCGGCCCCAGCGCTGGTCGCGCGCCACATCCAGGATAGGTGCATACACATTGGTGTATCCCAGGGCTTTGGCCTCCTGCCCTACGATCTTTCCCATTTTATGCACCAGCTCTTTATCCCATGTAGCGCCAATGCCAATGGGCGCCGGAAACGCAGTAGCATGGTCGTGGTTCAGTCCGTGGATGCCTTCGTTCGTAAAATCGACCGGTATACCGAGCCGGGTTTCTTCTACAAACCATCTTTGCACTTTGTTAATGGCCTCCGCATGAGCGCTAAAGGGATAGGAGTATTTTGTCTGCGCCTTCTTATTATGAGCCAGCCCGTTCAGCTCTTCATCAATATTGGCAATGCCGTCCTTCCAGATCTTCGTTTTCCATTGTGCTGTTGGCAGCTCATCTTTTAATACGCGGCCATAACCATACAGCGTTGCTGTCTGGCAGGTCTTTTCATCCACCGTCATTTGAGCAAGCAGATCTTTTACGCGCAGGTCAACAGGCATCGTGGGGTCTTCATAGATATCTTTTTTTCCGTTTTTATTAAAATCGATCCATCCCTGGTGGTAAATGTTTTTCTGGGCACCTGCCGGCAGCGCAGCTACAATTAATAGTAACACCGCAAACGCCTGTTTCAATAACCTTTTTTTTACGCAGAAAATCTGTACACGCCCGGAGGCTGGCTGCAAAGCGCCCGTAAGAAGAGTGATCATGCCCGTTCTGTTTAAGTATTTTTAACGAGCCTGCAATATAGACAAAGTTGATAAGAATTACCGGGCGGTGAATGGAGCGACGCAACAAAGCTGCCACCTGTACTACAGCCGGGTCAATAAAAGGGAACCATAAGAACTTATACGGAAAGCGGAATTAATTCCAGAGTTGTTCCATGAACCAGGCAGCTGGCCCTTGGGCCTGCAAAGAGCGGCAGCTCATTGTTCAGGAATTGCTATGAGGATGCGTACAGAGGCGTGCCCCGGCCAAATGTGCTAACGACGAACTTCAGTTCGTTGTTAAGACGATTGTAATAAAAGCGGAGAGTTGTCGGCTCGAACCATAAGTTGACGGCAATAACCGGTTGGCGGATCAACTTCCTGGCAATCGTCTAAGTATACGATTATTCTATTGTTTTTCTCTTCTTCCACTTTTTCCAGTCGATGAAAAAGTGGAGCAATCCCGAACGTTCGGGACTTGTCCGCAAAAAGGCAAATTCTGCCTCCGTGCCGCCGGCGGAACCAGAAAAACCTGCGCTTCAGGCCCTATTCCGCTGCAGGCGGAACGCCATTCCGCTTGATTTTTCTTTTCGCTGCTTTGCGGACACCTTCTATGCAGCTTTGATCTATCTGAATATAATTTTTCACATCGGGGGATTTACTTTAAGCTATACGTTATTTTAACCCGATAATCAAAGAACGACAAAGCGCCCGTTCTTTACACAAAAAAAGTCTGTCTTTTAATCAATCGTTCCCATAAAGCCCCAAGTTCCGGGGCCGGGCAGTAAAGATTGCACAGACAAACATAGGAGGCTGCAACCTCCCCTGACAATAAAACCTGCTATAACTTTTTGTAATGAATGCCCATGTGCACGGCTGGTCCACAGCTGTCGGATGACCTTGACTTCACCTTATTTAGGTCCACACGATAGGAATCTATCAGGACAGTATGACAAAAGGGACTTTTTGGTCAGCCCCTCTATTCTACCGCTTTAAGCGATAGAATATTGCTTCGGAACTGCAAGTTCCGAAGAGCGATAGTACTACAGTCGAGTCAATAACAATAAAAGATATCACCAGCAAAAGCAATCTACCTCCTGGTAACAGGCCATCCGTCTATTTTCCGGAAAAAGAGGAATCCGCATTTTCAGCAGTAGCGTTGGAACCGGCTGCTGTTGCTGCCGCCTTCTTTTTACCGCCGACCAGCTTTATAATTACGGGCGCTGTTGTTATAATTACAATACCCAGTACAATGTACTCCAGGTGCTGTTTCAGATCAAAACCAAACGAGGCCATCAACCATTTCTGAAGGAAGTGCCCCGCAAATAACATGGAAAAAACCCAGGCTACGCACCCGATGATATTATAGAAGGTAAATTTGGCTTTGTTCATGCCTACAATACCTGCAACAATGGGCGCAAAGGTTCTGATAAAAGGGAGAAAACGGGCAACGATAATAGCGCCCCCACCATGTTTTTCATAAAAGTCATGTGCCTGTTCCAGGTAACGGCGTTTAAAAAAGAAGTTCTCCTTCCAGTTATACATGGCGGGTCCTACTTTTCTGCCGGTCCAGTATCCTATCATATTGCCTAAAACCCCACAAAGTGAAATGAGTATCCAGAGTATGATCAGGTCTACCCATTCATTCTGAATATGGCCCAGGTTAAAATGTTTGAGAAACTGATAAGCAAGACCGGGCTCTGCATTGGGCCCTTCCCCTATGTTATGTGCATAAATACCCGCTATAAAAAGCAGCGTATCCCCCGGAAGAAAAAACCCGGCAAACAAACCGGTTTCGGCAAACACCACGAAAAGCAACAGCCAAAGCCCTCCATTTTCAATATACCACTGCGGTTGTAACAACTGCGTCCAGCTAAAGCTGCTTAAAAGTTCGATCATTTTTTGGTTTTAATTATTCCTCTACAAAATTCAGCGCTTTTTGTTCATCAAATTCACCTTCCCAGCGGGCAATAACGCAACTTGCCAGCATATTTCCCAAAACATTAACAGATGTGCGCGCCATGTCCATCAGCTCATCAATGCCATAAATGGCCATAATGGGCCACAGGGGCAACTTAAAGGTATGTGCTGTTGCCACCAATATCACCAGCGATGCTCTTGGCACAGCTGCCACGCCTTTGCTGCTTAGCATAAGGGATAAACCGATCAGCAGTTGCTCCCCGAATGACAGATGCATGCCCGCTGCCTGCGCCACAAAAACAGCTGCCAGCGAAAGATACAGCGTGGTACCATCCAGGTTAAAAGTATAACCGGTGGGGATCACAAATGAAACAATTTTTTGAGGTACCCCGAATTTCTCCATGTTTTCCAGTGCTTTAGGTAAAGCAGAATCAGAGCTGGTTGTGGCAAAAGCAATGGAAACCGGCTCCCGCACGGCCTGTATAAAACGTTTTACAGGTATTTTGGCTATAAATAAGGCAATGGGCAGGAGCACAAAAAGGATAAAGCAAAACAAAGCCAGGTACAACGTTATCAGCAGCATGCCCAGGTTTTTGAGGATATCGATGCCCAAGTGGCCAACGGTAACCGCTATGGCAGCACCCACCCCAAAGGGCGCAAAATACATGATGATGTGGGTAAACCTGAACATAGTTTCCGAAAGGCTTTCCGTAAAACTGATCAATGGTTTCTTACGCTGCTCAGACAACATAGCCACCGAGATACCAAAGATCACACTAAATAAAACTATAGGTAAAACATTTCCTTCATAGATCGATTTAATGATATTTTCCGGGAAAATATCCACAATATGATCCTGCCAGGTTTTTGCGCTGGGATCCGGGAGGCGGTCCAGGAGCTTTGGCGGTATATTTACACCGGCACTGTCCATTATGGCAATGACCTTTTCCTGCATTATTTTTTCCTGGGAATGCGGCAGCTCATGCAATAAAGAGGGCGGTATATGAATGCCCTTACCTGCATGGGTCAGATTAATGAACACCAGGCCAATGATGAGTGCAAAGGTGGTAATGATCTCAAAATAAAGAATGGCCTTCCAGCCCATACGCCCCACCTGTTTCAGGTTGCTGTGGCTGGCAATGCCTACCACCAGGGTGGAAAACAGCAGCGGCGCCACAATTGTTTTTATAAGCCGGAGGAATATGGCGCTTAAGAATTTAAGGTTTTGAGAAAATACCGGAAAATCCACTCCTATTTCAATGCCCACTGCCATAGCAGTAAATATCCAGGTGGTCAATGATCTTTTATAACAGGCAAAAAGTGCCAGGCCTGCCAGAAAAACCCATCTTGATGCAAATAAGACTGCACCAGGTATGGGATGAATTTCTTCGTGTATTACATGTAAAGCAGCAGTAATTGTAAAAAGTATAATGGCTATAGCCCCGGCTTTTCTTTTGTTCATAGTCGAGTACATATTTTCCAAAACTAAAGGTTTGACCGGAAAAACGATGTCTTCCCTTTCAATAATTTTTCAAAAAAATCTAACAAGTTTGTTTTGTGAAACACATTATTGCTTACTTTTCAGCGAAATATCATTTTTTTAAAGAAATCATTCATTAAAGAAATTAATCTCATGGGATTATTTGTTAAAAAGCCATTACATGCCTTACTAGCTGAAGCCGAGGAATCTGAAAAAGGATTAAAAAAGACCCTGACTTCCTGGTCATTGATAGCACTCGGTATTGGCGCTATTATAGGAGCCGGCCTGTTTTCTATAACGGGGGTTGCAGCTGCAAATTATGCCGGTCCGGGCATTATGGTATCTTTTATAATAGCAGCTGTTGGTTGTGCTTTTGCTGGTTTATGCTATGCAGAGTTTGCAAGTATGATACCGGTTGCCGGAAGCGCCTATACTTATAGCTATGCTACAATGGGCGAGTTTATTGCCTGGGTCATTGGCTGGGACCTGGTGCTGGAATATGCCGTAGGCGCTGCTACAGTTGCTTCCAGCTGGTCAGGGTATCTTAATAAACTTTTGTCCTCCTTTAATGTCGCCCTTCCGGAAAGCCTGATTATGACGCCTTTTGACACTACTACAGATGGCTCCCATGGCCTGTTGAACCTGCCGGCGGTATTTATAGTGGTCTTAATGTCGCTCATTTTAATTAAAGGCACCAGTGAGTCTGCCCTGGTAAATTCCATTATCGTAATTCTAAAAGTATCTATTGTACTGGCCTTTATTATTGTAGGCTTCAAATATGTAAAACCGGAGAATTTGCATCCATTGGTCCCTGAAAACCAGGGAGCATTTGGAAAATTCGGCTGGACGGGTGTTATCCGTGCGGCAGCTGTCGTCTTTTTTGCCTATATAGGCTTTGACGCAGTTTCCACGGCGGCACAGGAGACCAAAAATCCCAAACGGGCCATGCCTATAGGCATTATGGGCTCTTTGCTGGTTTGTACTATATTGTATATCATTTTTGCTTATGTGATGGTAGGAGTGGCTCATTACACTGAATTTGGAAAGGGCGATTCCAGTGACCACCTGGCCCCGGTAGCAATCGCTGTAGAACATATGGGCGTTCCTGACAGCAGCGGGCATATTATTCCTGCTTACCCCTGGCTAAATACCACGATCATTGTAGCCATTTTACTGGGATACGCTTCTGTGATACTGGTGATGTTGCTTGGGCAAAGCCGTGTTTTTTATTCTATGAGCACAGATGGGCTGCTACCCGGATTCTTCTCTAAGGTCCATACCAAATTCAGAACTCCGGCAAGGTCCAATTTATTTTTCATGGTATTTGTTAGCTTATTTGCAGCATTTATCCCCGGCAGGGTTGTAGGAGAAATGACCAGTATAGGTACTTTATTTGCCTTTATACTGGTTTGTATCGGCGTAATGGTTCTAAGAAAATCAAACCCCAATGCCCCCCGGGCGTTCAAGACGCCGTTGGTTCCTCTGATACCGGTACTGGGAATTATTGTTTGTTTTGGCATGATGGCCTTTCTGCCTTTTGATACCTGGATCCGCCTGATTGTATGGATGCTCATCGGGATGGACGTTTACCTGTTCTTTGGTTTAAAAAACAGCATTTTAAACCAGGGAAAGCTTGACCGTAAAAGCTATAGGGTTGTTTCTGCTACAGGAATTGTAATGTCTGTAATACTGGCTATTGTGGCATTCGCTCATCATGCAACAGCCGATGTACAGGACACCGGGCTTTTTTATTTTTCCCTTGGATTCGCCGTTTTGCACCTGATCATTTTTGCTTTTAAAGTAACCGCCCGCCCGGGCAGTCTGGATGGTCCACAACCATAAAATGCATTTTTTCTTTTATGACCGCCGGCTTTTACTGCCGGCGGTTTTATACTTCGTTGAAGAAGCCGTAAATTTGCACCCTAATTTATTAATCTGACAGAGTTTTTAGAATATGGGAAGGATATTTGAAGTTCGTAAAGCGACCATGTTTGCCCGTTACGACCGCATGGCCAAACAGTTTACACGTATTGGTAAGGAAATAGCCATTGCCGTGAAAGCCGGCGGGCCCGATCCGCATACCAATGCCGCTTTGCGCCGCTGCATGCAGAACGCCAAAAGCGTGAACATGCCCAAGGACCGTGTAGAAGCGGCCATTAAGCGCGCCCAGGGCAAGGAAATGGAAAACTATGATGAGATTCTTTACGAGGGATACGGGCCACATGGCGTAGCCCTGCTGGTGGAAACAGCTACCGACAATCACGTACGCACTGTAGCGAATGTAAAATCCCATTTTAATAAAGGGGGCGGCACACTGGGCAATAGCGGAAGCGTGGCTTTCCAGTTTAACAAAATGGGAGTTTTTAAGCTCAACCCGGAAGGATTGAACGCCGAGGAACTGGAACTGGAGCTGATCGATGCCGGGTTGGAAGAACTGGGAGAAAGCACTGACGAAAATGGTAAGGACATCCTGGTAGCACGGGTGGCTTTTAATGATTTCGGGAATATGCAAAAAGCCCTGGAGGAAAAAAACATTACCCCTATCAGCGCCGAAGTGGAATGGATTCCCACTACAACCGTTCCCGTAACAGATGAACAGGCTGAGGATGTGAGCAAGCTCATTGAGCGCCTGGAACAGGACGACGATGTGCAGAAAGTTTTTCATAATATGCAATAAACTTTTCAGGCAATGAACTGGAACATTCTGGAGCGCGAGGAACAATTAGAGCAGATCGATACAGCATCTGCCCATAAACCCCAGCTGATCTTTAAGCACAGCACCCGTTGTTCGATCAGCACGGTTATCAAGAGCCGTTTAAATAAAAAAGAGCTGCCGCCGGATATCGATTTTTATTTCCTGGATCTGATCGCACATCGTGCCATCTCCAACCAGATAGCAGAACGTTATGGTATAAGGCATGAATCGCCACAAATACTTTTAATAAAGAACGGTAAATGTATTTTTACCGAAAGCCATAATGCCATTTTTATGGAAGATATCATTGATGAGGCGCAAAAGTAATTTTCGGAAAATTCTGAAAAATGATTTTCGTATTAAAATAAGAATGGCTATTTTTGCGGCCCGGTTCCCGATAGCTATTGGAAAGAGCGTTGGGTGCATACCCCTGAAGTGATGGGTTCAATTCCCATCCTCGCTACGAAAAAAGTTCTTTAAATACAAATGGTTTTATAATGGCGAGGTAGCTCAGTTGGTTAGAGCGCAGGATTCATAACCCTGAGGTGATGGGTTCAATTCCCATCCTCGCTACGAAAAAAGCTCTTAAATACAAATGTTTTATAATGGCGAGGTAGCTCAGTTGGTTAGAGCGCAGGATTCATAACCCTGAGGTGATGGGTTCAATTCCCATCCTCGCTACAAAGGCTCTTTTATGAAGCTTATTTATCCTTATGACTAACATTGCTGCAACTTTTATAAAGAGAGGTTATCTCAGCAGCGATTCAATTATATAGCTGATATTTTTGCAGTTGCCCAAGAGCAGTGTCCTTTGCCCCGTTACCATGTTTTAATAAGTCGCAGCATTCCTCCCACACTATTATATAACAGATCGCCGTTGTCAACAGCTACTGCAAACCCAATAGCTATGTTGTTTTTTAACGGACGGGAAGCGCCGAGATACGCTGAGAACTGACCTACTTCCGGGAAATAGGGCGGTGAGTAAATGGCCCGGCTGGAGCCGGTTGAAATCCCTTCCGGGCTGGTGGCATAAGTGCCAAAGTTTTTTGAATAGCTGATACGGGCAAGCAGATCCCAGCGCTGCCATTGTATATTGGCTGCTGCATAAAACGCATATAACCGGTTGTTTACGATTCCCTGCCAATTGCGCGCCGGCAGGTTGCTCCTCGCATATTTTTTATTGGTAAATAAGTTATTGCCCAGGTTTTGCTCTTTATAGGTCCACCCGTCAGTATACAAATAATTATTATAATAATCTTCATCGCCGGAGGGGGTTATTTTGGCATGCAATCCTCCTCCCTGGTTTTTTGATCCCAGAAATTCCAGCATCATTTTATTCCAGCGGAATTGCTGGCCGCGGCCGGGCTCTTTTTTATTCTGAAGGCTAAGCCCCCATAATCCATCAGCCACATTATTCAAATAATAGAGTCCTCCTACTTCATAAAAAAACTGGTGGTAAGCATACAGGTACACCGCTTTGAAATCATAAGAAAGCCCCTGGTCAACCGAACCGCCGTGGTTGCCTACTTTGGAACGCGGTATTCCGTTTTCCCCGCCGTAAGACTTGCCGCTAACCACATACCAAAGATATTCTGTGCCGTGCAGGTCAAATTCAGGTCCACTGAATTCCCTCTCACTACCAAACTGCACCTGGTGATTGATGCCTCCATATAATTTCAGCCTCCACCGGGGTTTTCCTATACGCAGGTACAGGGATTTCTGGTGGTACCAGGTTTGCAGGTTTCTTACACTATCGCCACGTATACGAAGCCTTAATTTGCCCATATCGCCCATGCTAAACCCTCCTTTTACAGCCAGCAGCTTTTTAGTAAAGGGCACATCTGTAAATTGCGGGATACTTAATTCTATCTGAGGAATGCCCAATGCATTACCGGAAATAGAATAGGCACCGGAGCTCAGGTCAGGATCTACAAGGCCGGTCTGGTTTTTGGTTCTGCCCGCCTGCAATTGAAAGGCCCCGTATTTTGCCGTGGCAAAGGCCTCTATTATAGTTGCATTTACCAGCCTGCCTGCATTCAATCTTGCCTGAACGCCTGCGGACCAGTCAAATTTTTTTTCGGAAGAGTCTGTCCTGTATGCTTTATAAATGCTGCCAACCGCACTTATGGAAGCGCCCTCTGATGGAATGCTCCCATACTGATTGGTACGCATCCAGAAGGGTACCTGGTGATTGGAAGTGCCTATCGCATCAAGCTCAAGATTTCCTTTGATGATCTTTCCACCCTGCTGCGCTTCCAGGTTGTCCGCAATAGAAAGGGTAAGCAGCAAAAGAATAATAAGCTTAGGTTTCATTCGTATATTTTTTATTTATCCCGCGTAATGCGGATGATTTTTAATGGACACCCCTATCGATCATTCAGGGGAACGTCTTAATATCCACCCGCTCCTTCCGGCGAAGCAGGTTATCCGCCGGTATATTGCTGTCCATACAACAGGCCTTGGCGAAACAAGTTTTATGAAATGGATCTTTAGCTGGACGTTTTACCGGTAGCTCATTTTGCAACAGGTCTGAATCCCTGGCGGGACCATTGTTTGAAAAATAAATAAATAAATACAGTGTTGGTTATTGCATAGCGCTTAAATAACCTTTTGGGCTCCTGCAGCAGGCGATACAACCACTCCAGGCTCATTTTCTGCATCCATACAGGGGCCCGTTTCTGCAGGCCGATCATTACGGGCAACGCCCCGCCAATACCTATCATGCAGGCATGTACCCTGCCATGCATGGCGGCCATCCATTTTTCCTGCTTGGGGCAGCCCAGCGCTACAAATACAAAGCCTGCGCCACTGGCATTGATTTCCGCAATATCTTCCTGTTTCTCCTGCTCCGATAAGGGCCGGAATGGCGGGCTGATCAGTCCGGCAACCCGTAATAGTGGAAAATGATTTGCGCAGTATTCCTTTGTTTTATTCAGCATCGCCCGGGTACCTCCATAAAAAAATACGCTGATACCACTGCTACCAGCGGTGCTTAACAGATCAGGCAACAGATCCATGCCGGCAACCCGTTCCTGGCTAATGCCATGCAATAATTTAATTCCTTTGGCCAGCGGCATCCCATCCGGTGTAACCATATCGGCACTATTTACAACAGCTGCAAAAGAAGCATCTTTATGAGCTTCTACCAGCATATGCACGTTGGCTACACATACAAAGGACGACCTATGATTTTCACCCAACCGGGTCAGCTGCAACAATTGTTCCCTGTAAGTACCGATGCTCACATCAATACTGATCAGTTTTTTCTTCATAATTTTTGCTGTGTGGTTTACTGGCAACATATATTGATCAGCCCTTTTCACATTAAGGCAGATTGACAGGGCTTTCCATTTCCTGGAGATATTTAAAATGGATATGCTGACTTTAGTATATTCATTGCATTCCGGCTCAATAGGGGCTTTACCATTTTTATTTTTTCCGCTGTCAGCTTTTTATTTCCGCTAATGGATAGCAAAGAGTTTTTAGCGTTTCCCGAAAACCGATACGAACTGTTAAAATCTATTTGCCTGGCGTTTATAAAACTATTATTGCTTACAAAATTATTCCTTGGCATACTGCTATTATCAGATATAGAACTATCCAACAGAGCACCATACTGTGTTTTATACAACTGCCTACTATTCTGATCCGTTTTCATAAACAGTTTTTGTTTAATATCACCGGAAGCCAAAAAACTGTTCCATTTTTTAATATCCCATACACCGCCTGATAACAACCGGTCACAGTTAATAAATGTGTTTGCTTCTATTTTATTATTAAACCCGCCGTTTATATGTATGGCGCCAAACCCATTCTCTTTATCTTTTACCGGGGTACCGCAGGCAACAAAAACATTATTGCCTATTAAAAAGCCGCAGGAGCCGTCATCTATATAAACCGCAGCAACGAACTGGCTGCTGTTCTTGCCGGTAATATCTTCAAATAAATTTTCTTTTACAGTATTTCCGAGGTTAGAAGGATTTCTTCCGGAATAGATTGCCCCTATATCACTAAAATCATAACAAACACTTCTGATATGCGTCTTTTGTATCGCATTGTTATTACCCGAAATTAATATGGCCTGATCAGGAGCATCATGTATAAAACAATTTTCAACAACTGCCCCTACGGTGTTCAGGCTTATGCCCGGAGTATTACAATAATAAAGCCGGGAAAAACCTGAAATATCACAACCGGAAACGATATAATTACAGGAGCTTAAGGTTCTAAGATCCCCGCCGGATAAATAAATTCCGTCAGCCCCGGTGTTTGCGATAATAGTATGATCAATTTTTACTCCATCAGAAGACTGAACATCGACTCCTCTAAGGCCTGTTTGACTTATATTCAATTTAGACAACTGAATATGATGGCACTTTTTTACTTCAATACCATTACCAAGCGTGTTGGAAACAGCCAGGTTTTTAATAGTTATATTACCCGCGTTTTCCAGCAGGAAAAAGGGATCAGAAAACTTTGTATAGGCTATTTTTTTTATGTTATAATTTGCCGGAACAGAAAAATAAATCCGGTTGCTTTTCTTATCAAAATACCAGGTAAACGGAATACCTGAAAAGTCCGGTACATTACATATTTTAAAGCCCCTGATCTTTTCCTGATCAAAACCTGAACGGGTGCCCTTCCCGTTTTTGTATGAAGAGGATACGCCATATACGGCAGTTGTATCAAGCACAATGATTCTGTTGCCGGTATTCAGTTGCCGGACGGGCAAAAATTCTTTAGCCCATCCGTAATTTAAAATCCCTTCCACCCACAGGTTGCCTGCCTCGCTACCGAAAAGCCGGAAATGATCGCCGCCGGTGTAAATAAATTCCGGCAATGCGCTGCTCTTGTCATGCCTGTCTCCTGCACTGATTACGCTGTCTACATTCATTTTGCCTGTTGCCGGCCATTGGGTCAGCGTCAATGGTTTATCATCAATATATAACTGAGTGCTCTGTTTTTTTAACGGCCATCCAAAACCGCGTTCAGTTAAAGGGTGAAACAATCCGGGATAACGATCAGGAGGGATGGAATAAACATCCAGCGTTCCCGCACTATTTTTTCCAGTTGCTGTAATGGCAGCTGCATTAATAAATTCCGTTCCGCTCAACTGAGCGGCTTCATTCCCAAAGCCCGAAATAGTAAGTGATTTACCAGAGCCCCAATTCGGATCATTGATACGAACCGGCGCATCGAATTTGTAAGCCCCACCCCTGAGATAAATGGTTATATCCTGCTGTTTTGACCGGGCTGCCTTATCTAAGGCAGCGCCAAAAGTAAGCAGGGGCTGCGTGATTGTTCCGGGATTATTATCCGCCCCGCCAGGAGAAAGGTACAATTCCAAAGTGTTTTGGCTAAGCACTGCACAGGACGTACAGAATACTCCCAGAAACAGGGAAATAACAGTCTGTACAAAACAGTTCATAACTGCTCTTTTTATAACGTTGTGGCAAAAAACAAACACCTTCCGGATTTACCTGCTTATCTCTGCCATGCAATGAACGCTAAAATGCACCACGGGCATGGCTCTATGATGATTTCTTATATTGGTTAAAGCTGCTTTTTATTCACAATAATTAGTTTTTACTGCTGCTTGTTCCGGCGATGGCGGTAGTCTTCTTCCGTTTAGCCGCAATTTTCAGGTGCAGCCCTAATAACAGGCAGGGGTTCAATTTATAGATCATCCCCATCCAGTTCAGCGAATAACCGGCTATACCATTGGTGCGCAGTTTGATGCCAATAAACCGTTCTGCAGGCAATCGCTGACAGAACCGGAAATACCAGGAGAAAAATGTATGTTGCTGCTGCCCCAAAGGTATTGAAACTGAAAGAGCTGAAAAACAGGCTGGCCGAACTGTCTGCAAGCATTGCGGCAACGCCTGCCTGTTGGCTATGAACCGGCAGGCAGCATAAGAGCAATATGAATAGTACTACTATTTTCATGCGTTATGCTTAAGCATGCATACTGTTTTCCGCAACGGTTTTTTATACACTTTTTTAGAGGTTCAATCTGGTTCAGCTCTTTTTTTAACTCAGACCAGTCTCAGTAAGTATATCAACAATACGTTTTTCAAACAAGTTTAATGTAAAATGCGTTTCATATTTTTTTCTTCCTGCCATTCCCATTTGCCTGCATAACCGGGGAGTTTCAATCAGTTCCTGTATCCGGCAGGCCAGTGCGGATACATTTTTCTGAGCAACCAAATAACCGGTAGTACCATCTTCCACAATATCCGGGATGCCTCCCTCAAATGTTGATACTACAGGGAGCGCATGTTGCATCGCTTCTAAGAGCACTAAAGGAAAGCACTCATTTTCAT
This sequence comes from Niabella ginsenosidivorans, assembly GCF_001654455.1. Classification (NCBI taxonomy): domain Bacteria; kingdom Pseudomonadati; phylum Bacteroidota; class Chitinophagia; order Chitinophagales; family Chitinophagaceae; genus Niabella; species Niabella ginsenosidivorans. Next base: position 1,512,893 of record NZ_CP015772.1, on the reverse strand, counting down.
AGTAGGTTGGAAAAACAAAAATATCAGCCTGCTGAAACAGTTCTTCCTTCTCTGTTCCATATTTTCTGCCCAAATAAACGACCCTGTCATATAAACCTTGGCGTATTGCTTCCTTCTTAAAACGCGTGGCATCAATATCAGCTTCTCCTCCTGCAAATACTCCCTTAAATACCAACCCACGTTTTTTCAATAAGGCCATGGCTTCCAATAGAACAAAAACGCCTTTACTCTCAATTAAATTTGACAGAAAAAGAATCTGAACTGGTTCGTTATGCTCCCTCTCCAATCCTGGCAGAATTTTTACACCGGGAACACCATTGGCACAGATCCGAACACTTTTTTGCGGCACATATGCTGCCACATCACCGTATAAATGTTCCGAAAGCAATACAACCAAGCCGTTTTTAAATGCATACTGGTACAATGCACGGTTTAACCAGTTTCCCGAAGCTTTTTGCACGCCTTTGTTGTGCAAGTGATATACCGTTTTTACTCCGAATAACTTTAATACTACTACCAGTGCCACATCCTTATAAAATGCAGCGCCGGTAGTGGTTAAAGCGAAATAGCAAATATCTGGTCTGCTAAATAATAACGCCTTTAATAACCGGCACCAGGTATCAACAAAACCCAGTACTTTACCAATAGACAACCTGCCACTTTCTTCTACGGTTTTGGAGGCCAGCAGATTAATGTATCTGCAATCGAACGTAGCATTAATCACAGCACTTTCTTTTATCCATTTACCTACCATGGAAGACCCGTGAACAGGCGGGGGCAAATGAAGGAGAAAGAGTATTTTTTTCTTAAGCAAACTATCTAATTTTAAATAAACTTTATCACTCTGGCAGGATTACCGGCTACAATACAATTAGAAGGAACGTCTTTTACAACTACTGATCCGGCTCCTATTTTAACATTATTTCCAATGATGATTGCGCCAAAAATGCACACATTGCTCCCTACATCAACATTATTTCCAATAACAGGACATTTTGAAAAAGTGCCGCTGGATAATTGTTTATTTCCGATAGTCGTAGAGTGCCTTAGAATGCAGTTATCGCCAATAACGGTACCATCATTAATAACCAGCGCTTGTCCATGATAGAGCGATAATCCCCTACCAATTTTTGTTTTATAAGGCAGTTCGCAGCATAAAATCCATTCCACAAATATCCTGTATAAGGCAAGGTAGGGCACCCACAAAACGAAAAACAGTTTTGAGATCGTTGCAATATGAGCAATTCTGAAAAGCAGCAAAATGAGCCTTCCTTTACTATTTGACCTGTTAGAGCTCCAGTCACAAAAAATATCCATCAAAATATTCCACAAATTTTATTTAGTATATAATAGTATACACTTACCCAAAATGAATACTTCCTCTTAAAACGGCGCAAATAATCCGGATCAACAAAAACAGGATATGGAAAATTAAATACTACTTTTTCAGACAGGTCCGGGGTTGCTTTATATTTATTAAACCTTTGACGGGTATGCGTAGCATCGTCTCCAAAACCTATATTAATCACTTTACTTTTTATAGGATATACTGTATAAGTTTGTTTTTTTGATTGATGATAATTGCAACGAATAGCCCATGAGTTCGTTTCACCCCTCTGTTGCTTATTTAATGCTTTTACTAAATCAGCTCCAATATCTTTAAACTGGTGTTGCAACGCTCTGTTCTTCTTAAATTCCCAATAGTCACTAACACTCCAATCAATTTCGCTCCACCGGTCTTTCCATATTGCCCATCCCCAGGAGCAATGCCTCTTTGTAAAAAAGACATCATACTCATAGTCTTTCCTTTTCTTAATGTCAAACACAAATCCTGAAATTGAAAATACATTTGGATCATCAGTATAAAAATCCAATCCAGCATTCATAAAATCAAGAAAGCCGGGAACTGTTATTAAATCATCTTCCAGTACAATAACCTTATCGTATTTACTGACAATCAGCGTTACCCCGTCAATTATTGAATTTGCCAATCCTTTATTATTTTCCGATTCATAAATAACAATTGATTTAAACCCGGTAATCGTTCCCAGGTAACTGCGCACTTCATTTACGTTACTTTTGGCCGCCTCGTTTTTAGGCCCGTCTGAAAAAACAAATAAGTCGCTTTTATTAGCAAGAAAATTCTTTTGAAGCGCTTCAACAGTTTGTTTGGTTTTTGCTAAACGGTTATATACAAATAAGCAAATAGGAGCTAACATGGCTAAAGTCATTTCCAAAGTTCTGGTAAAAACACCCTTAAATGGTTTGTGCAATAATGGAACATTGCTTTAAAAAGACCGTTATGCCTTCTCTCAAAAATAAAGTACTCTTCAGGGTTAAGCCCTAACGGCGTACGGAAAGCTTTCCACCTTTTGGCAAGCGGCTTTTCCGGGTCGCACCAGACCGGCCGCTTTTCATGCGAGTCACAAACGCCTAAAATACCCGGGGCCACATAAGATTTCATGCCCATGCCCGCGGCCCGCAACCCGTAATCAAAATCGCCCAGGGCATGGCGGAACACAGGATCGTTCATGCCAACCTTGGCAAATACATAGTCAGGTATCAGCACAATATTACCATTGAAAAAATCGCATGGCTGCCACGTGTCCGCAGGTATTATTAATCCATTTTTACGGTTGCGGCCGCCATAAGTAATGGCATTGTTATTACCTGCTGCAGTAGTGCCGACTATTATACACCGGTGCTGCAATTGTGCCGCTGTATGCAACAATACGGATAAGGCATCGGTATGCAACGTGGTATCATCATTCAGCCACAAGTAAAAATCGTGGTGCTTTGCTTTGGCGGCTGCCTGCCAGGCTTTGTACATGCCCCCGTTCCAAAACAGGGCGCCATTGCCCTTTACAATATGCACTGCCGGATATAATCCGGCTACGGCCTGCGCAGTACCATCGGTGCACCCATCATCAGTAAGATATACCTCCCGTTGGTAATCCTCTACATCCTGTTGGGCAAATAAATGCCGCAGGCATTGCAGGGTTTGGGTTTTGCGGTTGTGCACAGTGAGGAGGACTGCTATCGATTTCATCTACGCCTCTTTTATAAATTTTGCGGGATTGCCCGCCCATATCTGATTATCAGGCACTGATCTGGTTACTACCGAACCCGCTCCTATTATTGAATTTTGCCCAATGGTTACGCCTTTCAATATAATGGAGAATGCACCGATAAAAGCATTGTTCCCTATTACCACCGGGGCTTTGGCCTTATGCAGTATATCGTCTTTACCGGCCCTGATGGCAGCATCCAGGGAATGAAAATCTGTATCATAAATCCTGACCCCGCCACCTATTTTAACATCGTTGCCGATGGTAATGCTATGGTGGCAAATTAAAGCAGCCTGTGATATACCTACATGATCTCCAATGGTCAGCCTGGCTCCTTTATCTACAAAAAAAGTACATTTATTATAGCTGCCAATGGGGTTACCCTTAATACCATTGTGCATGGAAAAATTTTTTCCGATAATAAATTGCCCGCCACTGGCAACCATAACATATGGCACGCCGGTAGATTTGAATGAAGTGATACTTACACGATTGCCCCTGAGCACCCAATGAGTTCTGCAATTATCAAAAAGAGCAATGAAGTAAGAAACTATTCTTCGGGTTATTTTGTATACATAAAAAAGAATCATTCAGAAAGTATAGCGTTATATATGCTTAATAAAGTTCTTGCATTTTCATCAGGGTGATGGCGCTGCCGGGCAATTGCCCGCTCCTTTTTTGAGATACTTTCACAGAGTTCAGGGCTGTTAAAAAGATTGCAGACGTGCCAGGCCAATAAAGCGGTCTCCTCAAACCGGTACAAAAAACCGGTTTCGCCGTTTGTAACCATATCCATACTTCCGCCAACATAAGACGCCACACAGGGAACGCCTGTCAGCTGTGCTTCACCAACCGAGTTAGGACTGTTTTCAATTGCTGAAGGGCAAACAAAAACATTTGCTTTCAGAAACTGTTCAGCCATTTGCTCTTCAGACAAAGTGCCAAGAAAAACTATATTCCCGGTTACGCCGTATGTACGCATCAGTTTCTCAATATAAAGTGCAAATCCATTTTTACGAATGAAAGGGACATGAATAAAATTATTGCCGGCAACATACACTTTCATTTCCGGGAAATGGCGTTTTATTAACGGAACAGCTTTTATTAATTGATGTATGCCTTTTATGGGATAATGGGCCTGACTCAGGAAAACTGAATACGGCTCGCAGGCAGCGTACGACCATTCTTTTTCATAAAACGAGGCGCGCAAGGTTTCATTGCAGCAATGGTAAAGCGCATGGGGGTTAATAGCCCATACATGAGCCCGATCCCACAAGGTACGGCCAATAACATGTGCAACCCTTTGGATGATTTCGATTTCAGATTTCCCGCGAAGCGCCATATTCTTTTGCTGACTCTTTAATGAATCACGTCGTACAATATCGCGCAAACTCAGTATCCTGTTTTTTCCGGACAATCCTCCAGAATAATAACCGGCATACACGCTAACCATTCCCTGAATGGAAACAACAACATTTTCTGTACCGCAGGCATTAATATATGCCAGCGAATGACGATATTCAGTGCCATGAATATGCACTAAATCAGGTTTGAATGCATTTTTTATTTGTTGAAAATAAGGCTCCGGCCTTCCTTTTCCGGAGGGAATGAGATAATATCTTATATGCTGCCCCTCAATACACTTTAGCGAATTGCCTGCATACAAAGCGGCTACAGCCAGCCTTATTTTATTATCCGCATCCAAAAGCGCTTTTGCCCCCGATTCCATCCAGCCCCCAACTACCGGAACAGATACATTTATTTCTTTACATGCCTCCGGGAAAAGTACATTTGATAGCCACAGAACATTCATCTTTTATTGCTATTAAAAACATATCGTAACCATAATCCAAACTGCCGGTTATTCATGCCCCTGAATTGTGCTGAAAAACCCATACTTATCGCCATCCAAATAGATGCATTCATAATATCAAACACATTAATATCTTCAACCCACCCGTACATAAAATGAAAAGCAATAAAAACACCTACTATTTTTATAAATAAGTTATTAGACCTGTATATGGCCAGGTAGGCGCTTTTCAGATAAATAAACATGTACAGCAGCAAGCCTACCAACCCCAGCCAGGTAAACACATTAGGAAAGCACACTTCATTTCGGAATCGTTCATATTTACCGGTTTTTAATCCTTCTGCCATGAGATAACCAAAGGACTCGGAATCATTACCGCGCGCAGGTGTGCGCCCCCATACAATGTACCTGTGCTTAACTGCCGATTGTATTACCTCTGTATAAATAAAAGTGCGGGTATCAGATGATATATCATCCTCCACAACTTCGCCTCCCACTACTTTTTTCTCTACATATTTCCCTTTATTTGAGGCCATATCCTCAAATAAGTTAAACGTTCCGGTAATACCCAATATCAATAAAACAACCGGTAATGCACATAAAAACCAGTAAGCCGATTTTATCCATGCCGGTCTGCTTTTTTTATGAATACGCCTCAATAACAAAAGCCCGCCGGACATTGAAAAAGCCAGTAATGCTTTAATAACCTGGCTCCTGGCGGTCCAATCTGCAAAAAGCAGCAGCAGCAAAAGCATAGTAAAAATTATTTTCCACTTTTTAGGCAGCAGGGGCATAAAGCAGGCTAAAAAAAGCGCAGGGCCTAAATAAAAATGATACGAACCGCGGCCGGCAAACAACAGGAAAACAAGGAACAGCGGTAATGCGTACTTCAGCCAGGCTTTTAACGTGCTGCCCAATATGGCCGGGATGCTGAAAGCATAAACTAAAACCGGTAAAGAAAGGGTTAAGCTGCCTTCTGCCAGCTGTTTCCATTCCCAATAGTTTTCGGCAACAAATGCGCCCCTTATAACGCCGGCTACCATCCATAATAAATAGACGTTTACAATACTGTAGTCTCTTTTATTAACCGGGTGGAAATATTTCCTTTTATTAAAAATAATACTGGCAATTACGGCAAAACAGATAAGCCAGGTAATAAAAGTATTACGCTGGCCGGAGCTGATCCAGTAAAGCCCCGATATAATTGTTAATAAAACAATTAATACCGGTAAATAGTATATTTTTTTATAGAAGCGCATTTATTTTTCGTACTCACAAAGCGCTATTGCCTGTAATAAAGGCCCTGCACCTTTCTGTTAAATCCAATGCGATCTCTTTCCAGTTTTGCTTATTAGCCGGGGTACTGTTAATGGATAGTTTCCCGTTCATCTCAAATTCCGGGTATAATTTACCGTTCCGCCAGGATAGGATATTGAACAGTTGCCTGAGCCCGTCCAGCCGGCACCGGCTGGCTTCCGACTGGTGGCTGTCTTCAGTATATACAACAGGTGTTTCGAGGCCTAAGCAGGGCAAAGCGCAATGAATGCGGGAGGTAACTACCAGTTTTGCTTTTGCATATTTTTTTACAAGCAATTCAGCTTCTTTAAGGTAGTCCGTCTCGGTTTTGTGATGCTGCTTCCACGAAACACTTTGCTGGTTAATATACTCCGCATTCAGCAATGTTTCTTTTGTAAAAAATTTCTGATACTCCCTGTAAAAAGCAGTAAGTATCATCTTCTTCCTCCATCCTTTTTTTGTTTCAGGGTATTTATCCGAGATGATCTTTATAGCTTTCCGGTTTTTTAATAAGTAAATGCCGTTTTTAATAAGATTTGTAAAATTCCAGTTCGTTTTGAAGTAGGGGTCTACAAAAAAAACTTTTTCATCCTTGTTCTCATCTTTATATTTCAGGCCCAAAGTGAGTGTCATACAGCCGGAGAAATAGGCATCCACACCTTTCTCTTTTAGCAATGCAGCGGTGGTATGATCACGGCACCCTATTGGCTGGTGCTTCTTTAAATAGTTAATGCTGTCGTTTTCTAACAGCCTGGCTTTTGCGAGGGAATTTAAATGAAAGGCTACAAATAACGGAAGTATCCTTTCTGAAGGCGGCCAGTTTTCCGGATGGTGCATATACCAGCCGTTCATAATCATTTTTGCGGTTTTGCCATTGTATTGCCTTAGCGCTTCCCGCTGAATAAACCCGTCTAACGACGGCAAAAACTGATAAGATGCAAGCGCCTGAACGTAATCTCCGATGTTTAACTCTTTTTCAGTACTGACTCCTAATAACTTATATTCCATTTTCTGATTTTCATTTGTTAATCACCAATAACATGCATTTTCCACGCTACCGGCAGTTTTAGGTGTTTCACTCTTTTGAGGATACACCCAATGTTCATTCATTAATAATCTATAAACACCTTTTTTGCCAAAAGTTTTTTCCCCAAAATTTTCATCCTCCCATCTTTTTCCTTTTATGCCAAACATAAGCTGCAAGGCGCCTCCTATATGTATTGCTTTCTTACCGGCTCTTTTAATATGGGCAGCCAAAGGGAACCCGTAAGCCCCACAACCTATTAAGGCTATGTCGAATTCAGCTTCATCTGTTTTTCTTTTCATATAAGAAAGTGCTTCAAACCAATCCTCAAACTGATTGGATTGCCCACCCAGACTTTGTACAGCTTTTATGGTGCGCAAAGAAAGAAATTCCGGCAGAATGGTTTGATTTTTAAAAAGCTTTTCACGCCTTTCGTACTGCGTTATTATAGTTTCGGCAAAGGGATGTATTACTAACACCTTTTTGTTCTCCAGTGCTTTCATCCAGCTATATGCTGTCCAGAAAGGTTCAAGCAGCAATAATCTTATTTTAACAGCATCCTTTAGTGCAGGTTCAAAAAAACGTTCATCGGCCAGCCAGCTTCCCAACACATCCACTTGTTTCATATCTTCCATCATGAGCTCGCAAAACCGTTCTATTTTTTCCCGAGTTGGAGGAAAGAAGCCGCTCCACTGCTGCATCTGATTCATAATATTTTCATTCCACCACCAGGGCAGCGCCCTTCCCTGTATATACCTCCAAACATCTGAATTACTATTCTTTACACCGAGGTAATTTACCATAGCGGATAATTCAGTACTTCCAAAACGGGCTATCATGCACGGTTCATCACTCATCAGCTTATCATAAATCATCCCGGAAGCCACCTCTGCATTCTGCTCGCAAACAGGCTTTTGCTGTGTTGGCACACGAAATACCTTCGCATAAATTTTACGAAGGGCTTTAAGGCTTACTATAAATAGTTTGCTCATTATCTTGCCGGTTTCAATTTAAGTTTACCAAATAATGTTTTATATAATTGTATTGCTATTTGCTTCTCGCTTCTATCGGCTCCAACGAACCATCCCAACACTCCATGCAGCACTACAGAAATCGCTACAACCAAACTTAACCGAAACAATCCTTCCGCCAGAAAAGATATAAGAAAGAGCGTGCACGCAAACGCCACAACATTTAGTAAAACACACGGAATAAATACTGCGCGCATATAGCGTTCATATGACATGCCCAGGTTTTTATGCGCAAAGAAAAGTGCAACCATACCGCCCAGTATACTCCAGCAAAAGATCCATACTATATACAACATGTAAGGCGGAAAGCGCAGGTAAAAAAACAGTGCAGTAAGTATAACAGGCAATATATTGAGAATGCCTTTTAGCTGGGAAAATATTTTAATATCCCCCTGGGCATAAATCCCGCTGTTTATGGATATAGTAAGCTGCTCAGACAAAATACGCAACAACTGTAAACGGCAAAACAAAACGGCCCAGGCGGGTACGTGCGCCAGCCAGACCTTAAGGATATAATCTGCTTCAACAATAAAAGGAACGGAAAAAAGCGAAAATAAAATAAACGAAAATTTAGACCCTGCAAATGATGCCCTAATAACCATTTCCCGATGCCCGTTTCCCTCGCTTTTGGCAATTACGGGGTTCAATGCTTTCAGAGCTGTCTGAGAAAAAGTCATTAATTGTCCTGATATCTGGTTGGCAATTCCCTGTGCTGCATTTAAAATCGTTCCAAAAAAATGGTTCAGCACAATTCCCATCCCATATTGGCTTATAATGCTGGACGCGCTTGATAAAAAACTCCATCCCGCAAAACCCGTCATCTGCTTCATCAGCTTTTTGTTCCAATACCTTTTAGGGGCTATCACACATTCTTCATATTTCCTGTGGCAATATACCCGCATAATCATCATAGTAATAAGCGGTACGCAGGCCATAAAAATACCATACAGAACAAGCTTGTCACCTATCAGGTACACTACCGCAACAGCCGCCAGCAGCTTTAATACAGATTCAATAATGCCCACCATAGCATAATACCGCATGTTTTCGCGGGCGTTTAATACCGCATCATAAGGCACGGTCATTACTGTAAACATAGTGCTGATGATAAGGCTGCCATATACAATTTTGGCGGCATATTTCCTGTCCGGCGCAATATTCAGCAAACCATTAAAAAAGAACCATCCTGCAATCAATAATGCGATGCCTACTATCAGAGAAATAAGAAAATGCAGCAATACACTAATGTTAAAAATCTTTCTTTGTTTTTCCCGGTCTCCTTCGCCCTCGCTGTAAGACATAAAGCGCTGAGTGGCGCCCGCCATTGCCGCGTTTAAAAAGCCCAGCATGGCAATGGCCCCACCCACGATATTAAAAATACCAAAATCGGATGCGCCGAGGGCATTTAGTATAAGGCGCGTGGTGTATAACGATATAAAGATCGTTATACCCATTTTTGCATATAAAAAGCCTGTATTTTTTATCACCCGCCTGGCTGTGCTCATATCTTTTTTTAAACGGTGTTATTCAGCCTGCTCATTACCTTGAGATGAAATCCAATAAGCTGTTGCTTTCCGCCCGTATCATTCTCCGCTACCAATCCGATACAGATGAAAACCAATCTGCTCCAATGCTTCCCTGTTCACAATGCCCCTGCCGTCAAATACAAAGGCGGGCTTTAACATGACATCGTACACATGCTGCCAGTTATAGGTTCTAAACTCGTCCCATTCCGTAAGTATGGCTACGGCATGCGCCTCCTTCATGGCTTCATACGGGTCTGCCGCTACTTTTACCAGGTCCCTGTTTTCATCAGCTGCCCGGCTTTTTAAATAGTCCAGGTCCGCATATACCTGCCCTGCAGGTACACGTGGGTCATACACGGTAATAACCGCCTGTTCTGCCAGCAATTCATCGGCCACATAAATGGCGGCGCTTTCGCGTGTATCGTTGGTATCTTTTTTAAATGCCCATCCCAAAAAGGCTATTTTTTTACCTGAAACCGTGTTGTACAGGGTTCTTACAATTTTTTTAGCAAAGCGGCTTTTCTGGTGGTCGTTCATAATAATTACCTGCTCCCAATAGTGGGCCACTTCGTGCAAGCCGTAGCTGCGGGCTATGTATACCAGGTTCAGGATATCTTTCTGAAAACAGGAGCCCCCAAAGCCAACAGAGGCCTTCAGAAATTTGGGGCCGATGCGGCTGTCAGTGCCTATTGCACGGGATATTTCATTGATGTTGGCTCCGGTTTGTTCACACAATTCCGAAAGAGCATTAATAGAACTAACCCTTTGAGCCAAGAAGGCATTCGCCGTAAGTTTTGAAAGTTCAGAAGACCATACATTCGTGGTAAGGATGCGCTCACGCGGCACCCAGTGGGCATATATTTCTACCAGGGCTTCCAAAGCAGCCCTGCCTTCGGTAGTAGTGTTGTCTCCCCCTATTAAAATGCGATCCGGCTGGTGCAAATCGGCTACTGCGGTTCCTTCGGCCAGGAATTCGGGGTTGCTCAATATCTGGAACTGTACTCCATTGCCCACATGGTCCAGGATACTTTTTATAGATGAGGCGGTGCGCACCGGCAATGTGGACTTTTCAATCACTATTTTATCCTGCTTTGCCACTCTTGCGATCTGGCGGGCGCATAATTCAATATATCTTAAATCTGCAGCCTGCCCCTTCCCGGCACCATACGTTTTTGTGGGTGTATTTACTGAAATGAAAATCATCTCTGCGGCATCTATGGCTTTGTCTGCGTCCATAGAAAAAAACAGGTTACGGCCACGGGCTTCGGCTACCACATCCGCCAGGCCGGGCTCATAAACAGGGATTTTATTCACATCCGGGTTATTCCAGGCTGCTATCCGCGCTTCATTCAGATCCACTACTGTTACCTGTATATGCGGGCATTTTTGTGCAATTACGGACATTGTAGGGCCGCCCACATAGCCGGCACCGATACAACAGATTTTAGTTATACTCATTCTAAAAAATGCATTCGGAATTGTGTTAAAATAAATTCCTCATTTTAATCCGCCTCATTTTTCTTTTTTTACCATCCCCTGTCAGAATGAACCTTTCGGGCCGGCAAAGGATTGCATAAGCCAGCATTTTTTACACGTCCCCCCTGAACAAATCCACCAGTGAAGCGCAACAAGGTTTGAGCGGCGTGTTTTTGCCCATATTCTACCCCGCCAGGTGCTCCCACTGGGTCTTATTGTCTTTTTTAAACACTTCCACATCAGCCGCTACCATTTCTTTACACAGCGCTGCCAGGTCGTACTCCGGCTGCCAGCTAAGCCTTGTTTTGGATTTAGTGGGATCTCCTATCAGCAGTTCTACTTCAGTAGGGCGGAAATAGGCTGCATCTACACACACTATTTCCTTACCGGCTTCCAATTGAAATTCGGGCTTAGAGCAGGCAACCACATAACCTTTTTCCTGCACGCCCTTACCTTTAAAAGCTACATCAATACCCAGTTCGGCAAAAGCCATTTTTACAAAATCGCGTACGGGGGTGGTCACTCCGGTAGCAATTACATAATCTTCCGGCACATCCTGCTGCAATATCAGCCACATGGCGCGTACATAGTCTTTGGCATGGCCCCAGTCTCTTCTTGCATCAAGGTTTCCGAGATATAGTTTATCCTGCAGCCCCAATGCAATAGCGGCAACTGCTCTTGTTATTTTACGGGTTACAAAGGTTTCCCCGCGTAAAGGGCTTTCATGATTAAACAAGATGCCATTGCAGGCATACATACCATAGGCCTCCCTGTAGTTAACGGTGATCCAGTAAGCGTATAACTTGGCTACTGCATAAGGGCTGCGCGGGTAAAAAGGCGTGGTTTCCTTTTGTGGCACTTCCTGTACGAGGCCATATAGTTCGGAAGTGGAAGCCTGGTAAACACGGGTCTTTTTTTCCAGCCCAAGGATGCGGAGCGCTTCCAGGATGCGCAGGGTACCGATGCCATCGGCATTGGCCGTATATTCGGGCGTATCGAAACTCACTTTTACATGGCTCATCGCCGCCAGGTTGTAGATCTCATCAGGCTGTGTTTCCTGTATGATACGGATGAGGTTGGTACTGTCGGTCATATCGCCATAATGCAACCGGAAGCGCACATTCGGGTTGTGCGGATCCTGGTACAGGTGGTCAATCCGGTCGGTGTTGATGAGCGAAGAGCGCCTTTTGATACCGTGTACCATATATCCTTTTTCCAGTAAAAGTTCCGACAGGTAAGCGCCGTCCTGTCCGTTTACGCCTGTGATCAGTGCTGTTTTCATTTTTTTATTTTTAGTGGATTGAGTCAATTTTCTGTCATAATCAATAGTGTTCTATCTTTCTGCAAACTCCTGCCTTAAAAAATCGTGGTAAGCGAGTTGAATGCCTTCTTTCAGATCCGTTTTGTGCTTCCAGCCCAGGCTATGAAGCCTGTTCACATCCATCAGCTTGCGGGGGGTGCCATCCGGCTTGCTGCTATCCAGCTCAATGCGACCTTCAAAACCGGTAACCTCTTTTACCAGCTTTGCCAGTTCCAGGATACTCAGGTCGGTACCGGTACCTATGTTTACCAGTTCTCTTTCATTGTAATGCTCCATCAAAAACAGGCAGGCATCAGCCAGGTCATCCGCATACAAAAACTCCCGCAACGGGGTGCCGCTGCCCCAGATCACCACCACCGGGCTGTTATTTTCTTTTGCCTCGTGAAAGCGACGGATCAGAGCGGGCAGCACATGACTATTTTGCGGGTGGTAATTATCGCCTATGCCATACAGGTTGGTGGGCATTACGCTGATAAAATTGTCGCCATACTGATCCCTGTACGCCTCACAAAGCTTAATGCCCGCTATTTTGGCAATGGCATAAGGCTCATTGGTAGGCTCCAGCAGCCCTGTAAGCAGGTATTCCTCCTTAAGTGGCTGTGGTGCCAGCCTGGGATAAATACAACTGCTGCCCAGGAACATTAGTTTTTTTACCCCGGTCTTATGAGCAGCATGGATCATATTGGCTTCCATTACCAGGTTATCATAGAGGAACTCCGCCCGGTAGGTATTATTGGCTACAATGCCTCCTACTTTGGCAGCGGCCAGAAAAACATATTCCGGCTGTTCCTCAGCAAAAAAATTATGAACGGCCTGCTGGTTTCTCAAATCCAGTTCGCCACTGCTTCTGTACACCAGGTTTTTATACCCCTTTAGTTCCAGCGCTCTTTTGATTGCACTGCCCACCATGCCCCGGTGGCCCGCTATATATATTTTAGATGTCAGTTGCATGCTGCATTAAAGTTTAATGGTTCATTGATAATGGTTCATAGTTCATGGTTCATGGCTCATGCCCGGAAGATTATTCTACATTCATCATTATACATTCTGCATTTTACCTGGCGTTCCAATACGGCTTCGCCGTTCTCAGTAACAGCGATGTGTTACCTAAGCTACAATTTAGTTTACAAGCCCGGGGCCGAAGCCGGAAGTCAGGGGATGTTAATCCGGCTGACTTTTGCAGCATGAATGTGCAGCAATGCGCTGCAGGTAATCCCCTTTATAGCAAACTGCAAATACAGCCGGCCCTTTTTTTCTATCAAAATACCCTTATAGCCTTTAAACGGCCCTTCCTGCACTTCTGCCCAATCACCGGTCTCACAGCTATTATAAATGATGGCTACCTCATCTTCGTAATTGCAGATGCGTTTTATCCTGTCTATTTCGGCTTCTGTCAGCCCTGCGGGTTTACCGTTTTCCCATAAATAGCGCACCGCGCCGATTGCATCAAATACCCGGTTTTGTTCTGCAGCAGCAATATGAACAAAAAGATAACCATTGAATAAAGGAAGTTCTACCCATTTCTTCCTGTCGTGCCACATCCGCAGTTCTTTCCGTAAAGGCAGATAATGCACAACGCCCAGTTTCTCAAGCTGGCTGCTCACCTGCTTTTCGGCCCTGGAACGGGTAACCAGCACGCGCCATATAGCCCGTTGCTGTTTTGAACTATTTTCCATCACCTCCATCATCTGCTATTTTTTTTCCAGCGGGAGAAAAATGTTTTTCCCTTCTTTTGCTCTTCGTAGTACCCGTAAGCGAACGGCGTGTTATAGCCATAATAACTATAATACCCTTTTTCTTTTTCAAAATCAATATCATTTACCACCAAGTTCAGCTTACCCAGCCGGCCGCTTTGCTGCAGTTTGTCCAAACCTGCTATGGATTCTTTATAAGTAACGTTCACACGGGTAATATACAGCGTTAGCGATGCATACGCCGATAAGATGGCAGCATCAGTAACCACTACGGGGGCAGTATCAATAATCACATAATCGTATTGCCGCTGCAACGTTTCAATAAGGGCTTTTGTTTTGTCAGACATCAGCAGCTCTGCCGGGTTGGGCGGTATAACGCCATTAACAATCACATCCAGGTTGGATACAGATGCTATCGGGTGAATAATGTCCTGCAAAATGCTTTGCCCCACCAGGTAATGCGTAAGCCCTTTTTTGCCCTGCATGTTCAGTACTTTATTTAGCTTGGGCTTGCGCAGATCCATGCCAATGATAACGGTTTTTTTGCCGGATAATGCAAAGGTTGCTGCCAGGTTTAACGATATAAAGGTTTTGCCCTCCCCGGGGCTGGTAGAAGTTACCAGCAGTACTTTATCCCGTGCCGTCAGGGTATAATTCAGGTTCGACCGTAAAATGCGGAACTGTTCCACCACCGGGTGGCGCCCGTTTTGCTCGTTCACGATAAACTCACCGGTATACTCATCTTTAAAATGCCCGATCTCGCCCACGACAGGAACTTTGGTTAGTGTTTCAATATCTTTTTTGCGCCGGATACGATTGTTTAATAACTCCCGTACCCACATCCAGGCAAAGGGAACTACCAGCCCTGCTAACAGGCCTAATGCCAGCATCATTTTGCGTTTGGGCTTTACAGGTATGGGATCTGTGCGGGGCACGTCAATGATGCGCGCGTTGGATAAAGTGGACGATTTGGACAACGCGGCTTCTTCCCGTTTTTGAAGCAGGAAAATGTACAGCTCCTGTTTGATGCCCTGCTGGCGGCTGTACTCAAGGAATTCCCGCTCTTTTGCCGGTACGGTTTTCAGCTCGGCATCGATAGCACCGCTTTTTTGCTGAATGGTATGAATACCCGACTGGGCTGCATTCCTCATGTTTTTCAAACCCGTAAGAAGGTTGTTGCGCAGCTCCCCCAGTTGCTGGTCGATATTGGTTACAACGGGATTGTTTTCCGTCATGCTCAGCAGGCTGCGCTGCCGGTCCAGCAGCAGCCTGTTGTATTGTTCGATTACCGGTGATAAAGCCGGGTTATCCAACGTTAAAGAAGCAGGTACCAGCCTTGGATTTTGAGAGGTTTGCTGCATAAAGGTAATCAAGGAGTTCACCATGCTGAGCTGTACTTCCTGCGCTGCGGTTGTTTTATAAAGCTCGCTTGAATTGTCCAGGATCGCTTTTGCCTGCCCGGAAATATCTATAATATCGTTCTTCTGCTTAAAGCGCTGAATCTCCGCCTCAAGGTCTTTTAAATCGGTAGTTACACCAGCCAGCCGACCGTCGATAAAGGAAATGGTACTGTCTGAAATAGCGTTGCGGTCGGTCACCCCGTTCTGAATATAAATTTTGATCACCTGGCTGAGCAGGTCTCTTGATTTTTGCGGAACCTGGCTTTCCAGGCTCATATTGATGATGCTGACCTGCTTGTTAGGGATTTCCGCATCTATGGCATCAAGGTAAAGTTCTGCTAATTTATCCAGATCCAAAAAGCGAATAAAAACGTCATCGCCGGCTTCCCGATCTTTAACCAAAGGATTTTGTTGCACCTGCAGCTCAATACCCGGCAGGCCCAGTTTGCCTCCCGGCCCGCTCTTATATTCCTGCCCGGTTTCGGTATTGGTCAGAGTTACCCGGCCATTCTGCATATTAAGCCGGTAGCGGGCGCTGCTGTCTGCCGTTAGTTTTGTAGTGTACAGCTCTTCGCTGGTCATTACCGGGTGTATTATATAAGGACCGGAGGTTCCGTAATATTCCTCTGATTTCAGTCTGTTTTTTTCTTTAGAAAGTTTAACATACAAACCCAGGTCCATTACCGCCTGGCGCATAATGGTAAAGCTTTTGATAATTTCCAGCTCATTATCTACATTGCTGGCACCTGTAGAGAGGCCCATGGCCTGCAGCATATCGATACCGGATTTTGATGAGCCTGATGACTTTAACGGGTCATCTTCCTTAATTAATATTTTTGCTGAAGTGATATAAGAAGGATTGGTTGCGTATAAATAAATATAGGCAATAAATAATCCGCAAAGCACGGATACCAAAATAAATAGCCAGTTGGCTTTGGCTTTATTGATCAATTGTTTTATATCAAAGCCTTCTTCGCCTTTTTCCTCATCCCAGTATAAATCGTCTGCGTTTATTTTTGGATTCATAATTATTACTTATTATCTTAAAAGAGCGGCAATAATCACGGCCAGAACACTGGCTGCACCTGTTACAATGGAAATGGTACGGCTGGCAGAAGCGTCGCTCTGAACGGCCCTGTTTTTAACGGGCTCTATATATACCACATCGTTTTGCTGTAAATAAAAATAAGGTGAAGACATAATCCCGGCATCATTCAGGTTCAGGCGCATTGCCTTTTTAGTATTGTCCACTTCACGGACAACCATTACATTATCCCGTTTACCATATACGGTAAGGTCACCGGCCATACCTAAAGCATCAAGCACAGACACGCGCTCGTTACTGAAATTATAAGTTCCGGGCCTTGCCACCTCACCTAAAACCGTCACCCTGAAATTCAGCAACCGGACGTTTACGGTAGGATCTTTAAAATATTGTCTGGCTTTTTCTTTAATAGTGTTCTTCAATTCAATTGTCGTAAGCCCTTCGGCGTGAATGGTGCCCAAAACCGGCAGCTCAATATTGCCTGATTTATCTACCAGGAAGCCCTGTGTATTATTATTGAAGGCTTGCTGCTGATTGCCGGATGACACATTGCCCTTCATGGGCGGCTGGCTTATGAGGTTAATAGCGTCCGTACCGCCGGCGGCAGGGTCAATGGTAGTGACCATTATACTGAGGATATCATCTGCCTTAACGGTTACAGGGCTGTAAACTGCTAGCGGAATAGCTTCACCTTTTTTGTACACAGAACTGCTGTCGCTGACATTATTGAAATAAGTGAGTTTTTTGTAGTTGGTGCAGGAGGCTGCCAGGATGCATACAGTCAAAAATAACGGAACGTAATTTTTCATTTTATGGATTATACAGGATTAAATTGTTTAGCATTTTTTCTTCAGAAGCATTTTTACAATAAAACGCAGCTATTGTACGGCAAAACTGATATACAAGACAGCGGTTTTTTACCGTGTATTTAGAACCATTGTAGCCGTAAGGGCGCCTATAAAAAAACATTTTCCCAAAAAGTCCAAACAACCCTGGTAACAGGTTTTTAAGTATCAATATGCATTTTGCTCGCCTTTGAAAATATTCCATACTGTAAGGAAAATAATTTTCATATCGAGCATAAATGTCCAGTTTTCAAGGTAGGCAATATCATGCTCCACCCGGCTCTGCATGAACCTGAGATCTCTTGTTTCCCCGCGATACCCGTTTACCTGAGCCCAGCCTGTAATACCGGGCTTTACAAAATGCCGGATCATATATGCATTGACCTCTCCACGATACTGATCAGTATGCAACAACATGTGAGGCCGTGGTCCTACAATGGACATATCCCCACGGAGTACATTGAAAAACTGCGGTAATTCATCCAGGCTGGTTCTGCGCAGGAAAGCGCCAACTTTTGTAATGCGGGCATCCTGCTTTGACGCCTGTACCTTATCTGAATGCTGATTTACCTTCATGCTTCTGAATTTATAGCAATAAAAGGGCTGGTTATTTCTACCGGAGCGTTTCTGTTTAAAAAAGATCGGTCCGCGTGATTCTGCTTTAATCAGAAGGGCAAGTAACGGGACCAGCCAACTCAGTATAAAAACAATTACCATCAACGAGAAACAGATATCGAAGGCGCGTTTAATGATAATATTATATTCAGATAGCAAAGGCTCTTTCCTAACTGTAATTACCTGCGTGTTACCCAAACGGTCAATCAGTACCGGCCTGTTCAAAATATGCTCAAACTCCGGGAAAAACTTTACCCGTATCATATTCTGATCAGCTTCATAAAGCAATTGCTGAATGGACTCCTTCTTCATTGCAGACAAACAGCAAAAGATTTCTTCTACTCCTTCGCGGTACATCTCATATATATCCGAATAATCCGACCCGTTGCTTTTCATACGCACCTCATCCTCCTGATACCTTCCGGTAATTTTGTATTCAAAGAAACCATCGTTTATAATATGCTGCAGGTCGCCATTGTACCCGTTATAACCGATGATCACGGCTTTCTTCCTGCGAACAAACAAGTGACGGAATTTCTTTCTGAAGCTTAGGAACACAACACGGCTGCAGAATAAAAAGAAGCCAAAAAGAAATAAGGTCGTATAGAATAATTTTCCGGTAAAGATGTTTTTCAACAATAAGAAATAAAGAAGACTACAGACCAGTATGTAAAAGAGCCAGGTCTTGACAGATACTCTGACAATTACTTCTGCATTGTCGGTCAGTAGCCGATGATACAGGCTTTTACTATACGCAA
Organism: Niabella ginsenosidivorans; assembly: GCF_001654455.1. Taxonomy (NCBI): domain Bacteria; kingdom Pseudomonadati; phylum Bacteroidota; class Chitinophagia; order Chitinophagales; family Chitinophagaceae; genus Niabella; species Niabella ginsenosidivorans. The sequence continues at coordinate 1,493,981 of NZ_CP015772.1, read as the reverse complement.
AACACATCCATATCAATTCCAGAAAAACAATTCCTGAAACTACGTCAGCTGAGAAAAACGCTTCACTGTTATTAAGAAACAGCAGTGAAGAAAAGATTACGGATATTGTCAACAGTACCCAATCCAGGCATAGTGGAATGTACTTGGCGTTGCGATTGCAAAAATTCAGTATTTCTCTGAATATTGCTTTCAAGTTGACTTTTTTATATGGCAAGGCTTTCTGAAGTAAGGGTTGTACTTCTTCGCCCATATAAAAAGTATTATGTTGTTTCTAAATAAAACACATCATTTCATTGTTAGAGAGCTTTGGAATCAACCAAAAGAGTCTGATGTATTATTGTCTTTATTAAATAATAAATAATAATATATATTTAATTTCAGTTTAAAACAGATTTATTATATCAAATATAGAAAAATAATTCACATCAAAAAAATAATAATAAAAATTTGAAAAAATATTTTTCCCAGCCTGGATACTTCATCAGAACGTCCATCAAAAAAATAAAAATTCTCCTTTTACTTTTTCCTGTAGTAGTCTGATGAACTAAAACACGCAACAGATAATGCTTTTACTGTTTTGGATCAATTAATTATGGTTTCTAAAAATAGCTTTTTTATAATCCGTCTTTACTTGCCAGGTAACGGTCGCCCTACTTATATATGAAAAATCTTTTTGAAATTCACCTTCTCTTTTGTTTTGTATAAAACAAAAATTTATATTTTAAAAATAATAATATATAAAATACAAACATATATTACCGATCCGGCTATATTATTTTTAAACTCATAAACAGGGTTTAGGCGATGTTCACGACCTAAACAGATTGTCGGTTGCAGCCGCTTCTGCCGCGTTGAATACCATGACTATATTCCGCGTATTCGGGATACTATTGCCAGAGAAAGAAAAAAATGGAATACATTTTTGGACAGCCTGCATTTACCTTATACCGAATCGCGAGCCAACTTTGTGTATTTTAACATTGGACGGCCCTATTCAGATATTATAAGTGCCTTAAAGGAATACAAGCCGGAAATAGGGGGGGCTTTGACCTGTATAAAACCTGGATCAGGATTATTATAGGCCTGCCGCAGGAAAATGAACGGGCACGAAGAGCTGTATTGCGAATACTGAATGGTTGATTGCTTCTGTTATTTTTACAACTGGCAGGAAATCGGTACAAATAAAAAGAAAGGCTTTTGCTTATTCTTTTCAATAAAAGACAGTGCCTGCTGTTGTATAAGGTCAGGCGCATAAATGCCCCGGTGCCCAGGGCTGTTGCCATTCAGCTCCACCCTTTGCTGGTTATGCCATAAGTGCGTTGGATAATAACTATGCGCCTGTCGCTGGCAGTTATAACCATAAAATTCATCAAATCCTTTTTTATTCGGATCACCGGATGTGCCAACCATTCCCAAGCCCCATTTACCAAAGGCTCCGGTAACATAGCCTGCCTGTTGCAATAACTGTGCAAGCGTATAAATACTATCTGCCAGGGGTTCCTGCCCTTCCGGCTCTATTTCCTTGTTGCCCCGGATATAAGTATGCCCTGTATGCTGACCGGTTAGCAGGGAGGAGCGTGAAGGGGCACAAACCGGCGCACCGGCATAAAATTGCATAAAGCGCATACCGGCCGCAGCCAGTCCGTCGATCCGCAGGGTTCTAATGCGTTTCTGGCCGTAAGCACCAGGGGCGCCATAACCCAGATCATCAGCCAGTATAAAACAATATTAGGCTGTTGTTGCGCGGCAAGTCCTTTTATGAGCGCAAGCAGCAGTATATAAAAAACAAATCACTTTATAAATAGTAACAGGTTTTGCATCATTTTATTTTTATTTCCATCCCGGATTTTGCGTTAACAAAGGGTTGAGCACAATTTCGTTGGAAGGCAGCGGGTACAGGTAATAATAATCCGGGAAAGAAGCAGGTGGCTGCCCCTCATAGTCGATATAGCCCTCTGTTGCACCGTTTTGTATAGGTATGGATACATTAGCCGGCAATCCGTCGGCTCCTTTTTTTATCCACCGGCCTAATTTCCGCGCGGTAACATAGTCCATTTTTTTCCAGCGGCGCAGGTCATTATACCGGAACCCCTCTCCCATCAATTCTACTGCACGCTCGCGGCGTATTTCCCAAAGCACGGGCGCTACACCGGGATCACGGCTGGGGTCGGCGACAATATTACTTATCTGCAATGGTGCAACACCACCCCGCTTGCGCAGTTGGTTGATGGTTTTATCAATAATGTCCTGATTTATCTTTCCCAGTTCATACTGCGACTCTGCATAATTGAGCCATACTTCTTCAATCCGGAAAACAGGTGCATCATTTATATCCTGGCCCTGCAGGTCATTGACATACTGATTGTAAAATTTATAAAACCGGTAACCGGTATAGGTCACACAGTACGGCTGACCGTTAGGAAAGTCTACAAAATGCGGCTCCTGCCGTACCACAAAGCCATTCCAGTTACGTACGGGGAGGGCTTTGTTGCGGGCTGTGGATATACGACGCATCAGGTCAAAATACAATGTATCTTCAGGATTGGTGGTATAGGTAAATTCCAGGCTGGGCGCATTGGTAATAACCCGGTATGGAGGCGGCACGGTATAGTAAAGCCGCTTGTCGCGGTTTTTAAATTCCTCGTTAGGTGTTTTATCATTGGTAAACAGCGGGCTTGTAAAACGTGATTGCCCGTCGGTCATCAAATACAGGTCTACAGCTTTTTTTGTAAGATCCCATCGCCCGGAGGAATTGCGGTTACTGGTAGACATACCGTGTGTGATCTGATTTTGTACATATTGTTTACACAATATAATACCGGCCGCTCCTATCAGCGATTCACTGTTAAAGACCATATCATAGTCTGGCAATATACTTGGGAAGGTCTGCATCAATGCTTCTGAGGCGGTACTGCTGGCCTGCAGGTAAGTTTCCGCGCCGGATAGCCCGTGGTATTTGCGCCAGGTTCCTTCCCGCAGCCCAAAGCGGGAAATAAGCGCCCTTACCACATTGGCATTAATCGTGTTGGGGCCATCTGATGCTGCGTTAATATTTTCCTCGGCATATTTAAGATCTTCCATAATTTGTGCGGCTACTGAATCGCGGCTGCTGCGTGGTTTGTACAGCTCTGCGCTGGAAGTATCCTTCAGCTCCCTTAATACCAAAGGCACGCTGCCAAACCGGTTCAGCAACTCTGCATAATTATATGCCCTGAAAAAAGCGCCTACAGCCCGCCAGTGTTTTTTATCATTGTCTGACAGCTTTGACTGGTCAATATTGTCCATCATAATATTGATGGCGCGGAGGTTGGCATAGCCATTGGTGTAATTATCATCCGTTGCCGGAATCGTTAACAGTTGCCAGATCACATTGGACCGGCCATTGGGCACCGCATTGAGGAACAAATCATCGTCAAATTCCGAATTCGTCAGGGAACCGTTATAAGCCGGGAATACGTTGTAAAACTGCCAGGCATAGGTCTGGAAGCCTTTATAATCAGCAAACGTAGTAGATACGACCAACTGGTCTTTTGGTTGCAGGTTTAAATAATCTTTTTTACAGCCGTAAGATCCGATAAGTAAAGTCAGGCCGGCCGTTATGTATTGATATATTTTCATAATGCTTACGATTAAAAGTTTACGGTTATGCCAAAGCTGTATTTTTTGAGAAACGGATAAATGCCTCCTTCTCCCAAATTGGTGGCTTCTGCATCCAGCCCATCTGGCAGATGATCGAATGTGAACAGGTTCTCTCCTGAAAAAAACACGCGCAAACCACGCAGAGAGGCCCTGCTCGCCCATTTTTCAGGGAAGGTATATGCCAGGCCGATGTTCTTGAGCCGCATATAGGCAGCATTAGAAAGGTATTGGGTCTGGATCAAACGGCTATTGGGGCCATTACCGCTACCATCCGGATACAGCCGGGGAAAATGAGCGTTTTGATTATCGGGCGTCCAGTAATCGAGCTGATGCGCATACACCTGTGCAAACTGGCTTATGTAGGGCCAAAAAACCTGGTTGCTGATCCACAGGTCCCTTTTTCCTACTCCCTGGAGAAAAAAGGAAAAATCAAAGTTTGCGTAGGAGATACTGCCATTAACCCCAAACTGCCAGTGCCGCGTATTATCGCCAATGATCTTGCGGTCGCCAGGGTCAGCCAGCGTATTGTTGCCTGTAAAAATAACGCCGTCGCCATTCAGATCCCTGTATCTTATATCACCCGGATTCTGATAAAACCCGCGGTAGGGCGCTACTCCGGGCTTTAAGCCCCCGTTTTCTGCCACTGTGCGGTTGTTGATCAGCTGATCATTTAATACACCGGAAACAAAATCATCTGCAACATAGTATCCCTGGGTTACATAGCCCCATATTTCACCCAATTTTTGCCCAACATAATAATAGGTATTATTGCCACTGCCATTAATATTAAGGATACCGCCGGGATTATCATACCGGGTAATGGTAGCCTGATTATTAAACACATTTAATCCCAGCGAATAACGCACTTTGCCCACCTGGTCTCTCCAGCTAAGCTCCGCCTCCCATCCGTCTGTTTTAAGATCGGCGGCATTTTCCAGCGGCGGTGTGGTGCCCAGGGTAGCCGGTAATGGCTTGGAAGGGATCAGCATACCCAGGGTGCGCCTCCGGTATACCTCGAATGTACCTCCCAGTTTATTGTTGAGCACACCAAAATCCAGTCCCAGGTTGGTTGTCTGCACCCGTTCCCAGGTAAAATTATTGCTTACCAGGGTAGGCGGGCTTAATGTGGGGTTCAGCACATTAGTAGAAGGATTAATCCAGCCGGAATTTTGCGTTGGCAAACCTGGAATTGCTGGATAATAGTCCTGCTGACCGCTGTTATCCCGTAAAAGAACCACCTGGTTACCAATCTCCCCGAAAGAACCACGCAGCTTCAAAAGCTGAAACACATTCTGGTTGCTCATAAATCGTTCTTCGCTCAGTACCCATCCCGCGGAAAAGGCCGGAAAGAAACCAAAACGATGGCCCGCGGGAAAACGGGATGACCCATCATAACGCGCAACCAGCTCCAGCAGATATTTGTTTTTATAAGCATAATTAATACGTCCGAAATAACCGGATACCGCGAACTCGTTGAAATCGTCTCCCGTAGTGCTGAGCCCTGTGCTTGTGGAAAGCGAAGGCACATCCTCTGCAATCAGATCGAGCCTTGTGGCGGTATAACCGTTTTGCTTACTCTGCTCCTGGTTGGTGCCTAAAATTATATTGATATCATGTGCATTGTGAATCTTTACCGAATAGTCCGCATAAAGATTCAACGCGTTATAGAACGTGGTTGAAGACGCACGTTTATAGGAAGAAGTAGGGTTAACAATATCTAGCTGAAAATTTTCCGGTTGTATATACCGCTTCGTCGGAAAAGATTGCATGATGTTTTGATTGGAATAATTATAGGTATATTCCATATTTATCTTCAGATTCTTAATGGGACGGTATTCCAGTTTCCCAAACAGCCGCAGGTTGTCATTGGTTTGATTTTCCGGTGGCTGGTTCGTAACAATGTTATTGGCTGATGAATAAGGCAGTTGCTCCCCACTGCCGGGCAGCGTACCATAATCGGTATATGCAAAGGAACCATACTTTACAACATCGCTGAATACAGTGCCGTAATTTGCAGGTGTCCTTTTAAGATCATGGTAATAAAATGCGTTCACACTGGCAGTAAGATTGGAAGTCAGGGAGGTGTTGATAAACGAATTGAAATTATACCTTTTGTAAGTATCATTTCTGCCAACGAGGATACCATCCTGATCTGTATATCCTATTGAAGTACGAAAACTTGTTTTTTCCGAACCACCGCTGAATGAAAGATTATGGATCTGTTCAAAGCCCTTTTTAAAAAGCGCTCCGTACAGATCATGCTCCTGTAAAGGATAGCGTGTACCGTTAATTGAAGTAAACCCCTCCGGATATTTTCCGGGGTCCTGCTGGTATTGTTGCAATAAGTCCAGCCAGGTAGCAATATCCTGCCCCGTCCAGGCAGTTTTGGTGCCGAAATCGTTTAATGCGCTTACAAACTGCAGCGGCGTTGTTTTTTGCGGCAGCGTGCTGGCTTCGGTAATAGCAAAGTTATTGGAATATTCAAACCGTATGGGCTGGTTCCGGCCCCCTTTCTTGGTTGTAATAAGCACCACTCCAAATGCAGCCCGCGCTCCGTATATGGCTGAAGCCGCAGCATCTTTCAGTACCGAAATATTTGCGATATCCTTCGGGTTTACATCATCCATGGACATCGGCACATTATCTACTAATACCAACGGGCCTGATGATCCGTTAATAGAAGTAAAACCTCTTATATTGATACTGGTTCCTGTTCCGGGCTGTCCGGACCCATACGTAACCTGTACGCCCGGGATCGTTCCCTGCAGGGCTTGTGAAGTGCTGGTTACCGGACGATCCCGGAGCACTTCGTCCATTTTTACACTGCTGACCGCCCCGGTTAAGTTCGCTTTCTTTTGAGTGCCATAACCAACTACCACCACTTCCGTCATGGCACCGGGCTGTGGAACCAGGGAAATAAGGATAGAGGTGGTTTTTCCCTCCTTTAACGTATATCCTGTAAGGGTCTGTGGTTCAAACCCGATCATCGTAGCGTTAAAGCTATATTCTCCCGTTGGTAATTCGGTCATCCGGAATCGCCCCAGGCTGTCTGTACTGACCGTGGTGATGTTTTTCCCGGCAGCAACAGAGGCTACCGTTGCCCCCTGTATTGGAATTCCCTTATCATCATTAACAATTCCGGTGACCGTTGCCTTAGTTTGGGCAAGGCCCATCCGGGGCATAACAGCCAATAAACTGGCTGCAATGGCAGCAACAAATAAGCTTGCACTATTTCTCATTTCGCTTATGCTTTAAATGGTTTTAAGATCGTACTATATACAACGAAATAAGAAATGGGTATCCCGTAATGCGCAGCAGCTTTTTTTATTTCAGCGAAGGATATATTTTCCCTGTACGGAATCAATGGTTAGCCTAAGGTCGTTCATCAGTGCAATGTCGGATAATATTTTCTTCAGCGAACGTCCGGCTTTGATCGTTCCGATAAAATTGATTGCCGCTACTTTTTGAGTCGGATAGGCTATTTCCACCCCATAGCGATGAGCCAGCTGGTCCAATACCTGTGCCAGGGGTTCATTTTTAAAAATCAGGGAACTGCTAACGGTCACTGCCGGCGCCGGCATCCTGCTTTCAGGTATTGCAGTAACCAGCCCGGGCCCGGAAGAGGGTTCTGCTGATTGCACCGCTGATGCGGTTCCCCGGTCATTGTTTTCCGGCACTGCCATAAAAACAAAGAGTTTTTTTTCTGTATTATACCGGATCCGGTTTCCGGGCAGCAGATAATATTTAGCCGACGTGTCTTTAACCCCAAAAGAACGCACCATTATTTTCCCCTCCAGCAAAGCAACATCCACGCGCCCGCTTTTTAACCGATCTGTTACGCGGAAAATAGTTCCAAGGGCAGTGGTAGCCACATCACCACAGTATACGGTAAATGGCTTACAGGTATTTTTAGCCACTTTAAACAGCGCGTCCCCTTTCAGGTGCACCTCACGTTTTTGCTCGAATAACAATGAGTGGGAATATGCTATTTCACTGCCTGGCGTTAGTATCACCTGCGAGTGATCCGGCAGAAAAACCGTTTGGGAAGCAGACCCGGTATTTTTCAGGTACATTGAATGAAAAGTCATATTCGACGGCACCCAACGCCCTTCCCGGTGGTATGCCTCCACGGGCGATGAAGGATCCCGGTTGTATAGGAGCCCTACAAGTGCCGCCGCGGCTGCCAACAGAGAAGCTGCTACAATAAACCTCCTGAACGGGCGCACTTTTGGCAGGGGAGCCGTTACCTTTTGTATAAAAGCCTCGGAAAGCTCACTAACCTGAAGAGCTGGTGCATGAAACTGCTCCCACTCCTCTTCCGCCATAAAAGCTGGCGCTTCCGGATCAATCCCCGCATACAATTGATGATCCGCTTTTTTATTATATTTTTTCAGTAACCTTTTTCTCACCTCAAAACGTTTAGAGCAATCTTAAACGATCATCTCATCTGAGCCATACATAATACAAAGCTATGAAAATGGTAAAATTCGCTTTCAAAATCGGTCTTAAGAAACGGAGCGCCAGCTGTACGTGCTTTTCCACTGTTTTTACCGAGATGGAAAGTTCACTGGAGATTTCCTTATAGCTTAGCTGTTCCTCGCGACTAAGCAAAAACACTTTTTTTTGCACCGGGGGCAACTGTGCCACAGCGCGCTGCAGCTTTTCTTTCAGATCTTTTTCCTGCAAAACAGCATAACCATCATCCTGCGTTTGCTTAAAAATATTCTGTTGCAGCGTTATACTCTTCAATTTTTTTCTGCCTCTTTCCTCTTTTCGCAATTCATCGATCAGCGTAGTGCGGGCGATCTGGAAGATACGGGCCGACAGGTTATGAGCTTCTTCTAAATACCCGGGATATTGCCAGAGCTTGATGAAAGTAAGCTGTGTTACCTCGTTTGCCAGGTATTCCGATTTCGTTTTTATCAATAAATAATGATACAGCTTCTTGCTGTATTCATAAAAGGCTTTCCGAAAAGCAAGCTGATATGTCAGCTGATGATCCTTCTCCATATTTAAGCAAACGCAGAAATGAATAAGACGAATTTAAACTAAATTAACTATAAGGAACCAAATAAATTCGTCCAGGCACCGTTTGAACGGAATCTGATCGTTCAATGAAGAAGGCATTTCTTTTACTGTGCAGCTTGCGGGAGTATTATTTTTTCTCAAATTAAGCACGCTTTTAGTAATCCGGCTAAGTTTCAGCTGCATCCCCTGCCTGGTTACTTATATTATTCCGACATTAAAAGAACACTGTTACCCAGAGCTTGCCGAAGGGTGATCAGTCGTTGGCAAGCTCAGCCTGACATACCTTCACCTGGTGCAATTTAAATCTAAACGGTATTAAATACTGGTACGACTCTCATGCAAGATTGCAGCCATTGCCCGGCCCGCCGTGTTAATGGCTTGTCCATACTCATAATGGCTGTCCGTAAATTAATGCTCGTCTTTTTCTCTAAAATTTGTATCCTATTGCGTCTACTCTAATTACAGGGCAGCCCCGTCAGGGGCAATATAACGGTAACCGGCAGGAACCCAAACCTATTAAGCCCTGTAAGGGCGAGCTATATCAAATTAGAAAATTGCACCGGTGGCTCTTCGTGGTATAAATCAAAAGAGAGGTTTTTTACCGTTTCCCGGAATCCTTGCTGCTGGTTGCATAAATTTTTCCCGGGAGTTTTATTACAAAACAGCTCAGGATCAAACAACTGACCTTATAGAAATAAATTTTTAAAAATATTAGTCTATAAATTTTGTAGACTAATAAATTGCCTATATATTTGTCTCCAAATTACTTTATACCTTGATTATAACAACAACAATACACATAGCACAATCGATACGGATCTTATCGTATCTGGCAGGTATGTGCTGTTGTTGTTAATGCATTTGCCGGATACTTACTGTCTTCCCCACCTTTACTTTTATCCATTCTTAACCCTTTTAATATCATTATTATGAGCCAGCCGACACAACCTTTCTATTTTCCGGATGCAATAAAGCCGGTACATATCCACCACCTGAAAGAACATGGCATCCTGCATTTCAAACAATTTATTACTCCTGAAGCGGTGCAGGAATTCATTGCAGAAGTAAAATCAGTAGAAAAATATTTACTAAATAAGAGTATAAGCAGCGTAAATGGCATCCCGCTAAAATTCGGCACTGATGTAGACGGGTCGCCCCTTATACAACGCATCGCGTTTGCCTCCCAGTACAGCGCAGCGCTTTACAATTTCTTAAAAAGTGATCGTGTTCAGCAGATCGTAAATTTATTGCGCCCATTTGAAGGACGCATCGGGGCAACAGAAAAAGATGGCCTTGTAGTGAATCATTATTTAAACACCCAGGACAGCGGATTTACAAGACTGGGCTGGCATACCGACAGCCCCCGGGACCTCTTCCTGGGATCAAGAATAAAACCCATGCTGAACGTTGGCCTTCATCTGGATGATTGCCCTCAAAGCAATGGCGGGTTGCGGGTTCTGGCAGGCACACATAACAAAGGATTACTAACCCTGTTCTTTAAAAAGAAATATTTTATAGACCATAAACCGGATGAGAAGGAAATCGGCTTTGATATTGAGGCCGGAGACCTTACTGTGCATGACGGGCGCCTGTGGCACCGGGTGCAGCAGTCACCACATATCGGGGAGTCAAGCCGCAGGCGTGTTATGTACATACCTGTAGTAACCGGGGCTTATGCTCCCAAGCATGCCGATAGTAAAACCCCGATCTATCACCAGTTAGCCCGGTTCACCAACTGGAGACCTAAACAGCGTACAATTGCACAAAATGAACCCGGATTAACACCTTCCCTATGATCCCGTTATTAATTATAACACTGTTACGAAACTATTTCAGAAAAAAAACCGCCGGTTAATATGTCGTATGCACTTGTAACAGGAGCAGCAAAAGGTATTGGTTACGCCATTGCCATTGAATTAGCCAAATTAAAGAAGAGCTTATTTTTGGTGGATATAGACGAACCCTGCCTGTCTGAAGCCGCTGATTATATCCGGAATAAGCACTTTGTAGAAGTTCAGACAATTGTGCAGGACTTATCTGATCCGCATGCTGCCAGCCTGCTATTTGAAAAAACAAAACTCTATCATCCTTTTTTAAGAATCATTGTCAATAACGCAGGTTATGGTTTAAATACACCATTTCTTACAACACCTGTGGAAGAGCAATTAAACATTATTGATGTTAATGTAAAAGCACAATTACGCATTGCCCACTTATTTATTCCCGTGTTACAGAAGTTCCCCAAGTCCTATTTATTAAATGTAGGAAGCACTACCTGTTACCAGTCTGTACCCTATTTATCAGTATACGCGGCTTCCAAGGCATTTGTTATATCCTTTACCCGGAGCCTGAGATTTGAATTAAAAAACAGTACGGTATCTGTAAGCTGTTTGATTCCCGGTGCCACAGACACCGCCTTTGTTTCAAGAGCGGGAATGCAGCCACATACGTTAAAAACAGCAGAAAAATTCAATATGAGCCCGCAGGAAGTGGCAAAGATCGCAGTAAAAGGTTTATTAAAGGGCAAAGCAGAAATTGTTCCGGGATTTACCAATAAACTGAATGCTACCATAATAAAATTTATACCCAAGAGCCTTGTAGAGCGGGTAGCGGCCAACATTTATAAACCCCGCTAAAAACGGGGCCCTTATTGCTGAAACAGGATACATCTATATGAAGTTACACCATCCGTACTCTATAAAGCCACGTGGCCGAGCGGTCAGGCGGAGCTTTGCAAAATCTTTTACGCAGGTTCGAATCCTGCCGTGGCGTCTTTCAGGCAAGATCAAACCAGAGAACTGGCGTTCTGTTTTTACAGAATGCCCTTTTTATTTCTATAAGAAAACATATGGGTAAAGGTGCAAAAACAGCAGCCGGTATCATGATCATTTTGCCGGTATGCCTGAATTTTTCACGAAGCCTGCAGCCGGCATCCAATAATATAATACCGCTCAGGAGAAAAATATTTTTAAAAGAATCCGGGCACTCCATACAATTACCAAACAACCCACCAAAGCAAGCGCCGTTTTCCTTGGTAATTTCCCTGCCAGCTTTGCGGCAACCGGAGCTGCTGCCAAACCGCCGACTATTAGTCCCAGAATGGTCTGCCAATGACTGACGCCTAATAAAATAAAAAAGGTGACCGCACTGGACAGGGTCACAAAAAACTCTGTAAGGCTAACAGTGCCAATAACAAAACGCGGGCTCCGTCCTTTTGTAATAAGAGTGGTTGTAACAATCGGGCCCCAGCCTCCACCGCCAAAAGAGTCAAAAAAACCACCGGCACCGGCCAGTGTGCTATAATTTTTAAACTTCTTTTTTATTATCTGGCTCCGGAAAGCATTGTACAAAATTTTCGTTCCCAGAAACATTGTATAACAAGCCAATACAGGTCTTATCCAATCGCTGTATTTCTCCCCCAGGTATACCAGGAGCACAGCACCCAAAACGGCTCCCAGGACACCAGGTATTAAAAGTGCTTTGAACAGTTTTTTATTTACATTCCCGAATTTATAGTGGCTATACCCGGAAGCACCGCTGGCAAACATTTCTGCTGTATGAATACTACCACTTATGGCAGCCGGGCTCACGCCTGCTGAAAGTAATACGGTTGTACTGGCAACGCCATAGCCCATACCCAGGGCGCCGTCTACCAGTTGCGCTATAAAGCCGGCGGCAAGCATGATCAGAAACCGGCTATCCAAAGAATGATAAAGTCCTGTCGCATGCGCTTTTAAGGAATGAATCGGCAAATAAGAAAAAATGAAATGGCCCAAAAGCATCAGGCCAAAAGCGGTTATCGCATAAGTAGCCATTTTTCTGTAAGACAGGGATTGTCTGTTTTGCTGAATGCCGGAAATCCGGGCTACGCCGGTATCTCTGCCCGTCTGGTCCTCAATAATAGGAATATTGGTCAGGCCCCGGCTGATTGCATCATCCTCTATTTGCTGAATAAGCTGTTGTTGTTTTGCAGCAATAAAAATAATATCAGCATTTTCAATATCCGTTGCCTCGTATTCTTTATTAACGATCTTTATATTTGGAAAGGCTGCAGCAAGATCCAGCACAGCAGCGTCTGCCTCTTTTGCCACAACTTTTACAGATGCCAATGGGGCGTTCCTTAAAATTTCCTTAAGCCGCTTCAATGCATAACGATCTCCACCTATCATCAGTACATTCACCTTTTCCACACGCACAAAAACCTGGGCATTTATTTGCGGTATACTTTCATTTATATCTGATGCAGGAATGCGTTTATTCTTCATTATTTTATTTGAAAAGTCTCCTGTTGAAGCTGCGCATAACAGAGCGGCAAAGATAATAGCCCTTTAATAGTCTACCAAATAAATAGACTTAACATATGAAAACACATTTCCTGAAGCAGTATTTTCACCAATGCAACTATGTAAATCAGTAGTTATTCAGCCTTTACACCGATTTCATTTTTTTACAGGGCTTATATCTTTCACACACCGGAACCCCAGATTGCTCGATGCGCTGCTTTCTTCTCCTTTGCCACGGCTGCCGGCCTTCCAGGACCGAATGAATAACAGCTTTTATATTCTGACAATACGCCGTACAAAAAGCAACATTCATAAATAGCGATAAAAATATCAACAGGCTCTTTTTGATGTAACTCACTATAACAGGTGAATGCTAAGTAATAAATCAATATTCATTAGTCTACTAAATAAGTATAATAAACAAGCCTGAACAGGTCCTTCTTGCTATACATTATATTTTATAAATAGTGCAAATCCGCCTCCGCTACGTGCAATTCACGTTACTGGATGCAATAGTCCTGGCCGTTGCAAAAAAGTCAGATACTTCAACAACAACAAAACCGATGCTGTGCCCGTCTGCTGTTATTAAAGTTTGTTAGTGTAACCCGGGAGATGATTACGTGCTGGTTTTGATAATTCATCTTCTGTTTTTTAGAACTTTTACTATTAATCTACCAAACAAGTAGACAAATATATATTCTTTTTATATTCTAAAAAAACTATTTTTTACGGATGCACGCTCATTAGCCAGTTTGTTAATGCCGGCTCCTGTTTTCACAATGTAATTGCTTACTGTAAGGCACAAAGCAATACCCGGCAAATCAGCTATGAATATTTGCTTGCATCTTATTTTCCTTTTTCATTTTGCAGGGTCTCCGGTACCAATAACTGTAAAACCGCTCCATTCAGGGTTCACCAGTTACCGGGGAGCAAAACAATACTTATTACTGTTTTATTGCGTTTACAACGCAAATAAAAAATTCAGGCTGACGGCGGATGAAAATGTTGTTTAATAAAACGGATATTCAGTGCAGTTTCCTTAATACATTTTTCAAAATTCTTATGCTCGGTTTCAAACATCAGCCAGCCCTCATATTTGATCTCCGTAAGTGCGCGGAACGCATCTGCCCAGTTTACCCGCCAGTGATCAGACAAGAGCCGGCCATTGTTTTTAACATGGATGGCTGCAAGGCGTTCCTTGCCCAAAAGCCTGATGCCGCTGACCACCTGCTCACCATATCCATACTGAAACATATTATCAAGATCATAGTACACCTGTACATTGGGCAATCCGATCAGGTCAACCAGTTTTTTATTATCTGCCGGGCTCAGTGAATTTTCCAGGCCCAGGATAATGCCCGCTTCCTGTGCAGCGGGAGCTACCTGTTTTAAGATATCCACAACCGGGCTATACGATTTTTCGTTGTGCATATCCGGTGCACTGTTAGTAAAAAATGCGATGAGCATCACCCGGGCGCCCAGCAGTTCCGTTGCATGAATCGCCTTTAAAAGCTCTGACACAGCATCAGCGCCCCAGGGTTGTGAAAACCATACGCCGGCCGTACTGGGCACCATCAGCCCCCATTTCTGTGATTCGGTCTTATAGGTCCTGACCACATTTAAATCCGACATATTCGGCTTACCGGAAGCTACCTGTAACTCTACGCCGGTAATGCCGGCAAGATGACGGGCAGCCTTAAACGTATCAAAGCTGGCTACCATATTTTTACGGGAACCATCAGGGGCAGGAATACTGGCCTGCCGGATTCCTATTTTATAAGGTAACCCATAACCGGGTGCTGCCTCCTGCCCTTTCTCAAAGTTTTTTCCTGCCAGGCCCGATAAGCCGATCCCGGCGGTACTCCATATGCCGGTTTTTATAAAATTCCGCCGTGTATGATTTTTACCGGAGTGCATCGTATGTTCAGTCATTGTTTAAAGATCGTAAAATATTTGTCTTATAGTTGTTTTATCGGGATATTTTTCCACCGGCATTCAGCTCCTTCCGGCATACGGGGATTATCGCCGTTAAATTCAACAATCAACCGGCTGTTGATTCATGTGGTAATATGATCATGATAACCTATACAGACCTGGAAACATTCTTCTTTGTTTGTACGCATAAAAACGCTGCTATCAATACCCAGATCGGGCAGCAGTTCAAAATCGCCGTATCATCCGTCCGCTATTAAATGCTCCCATTGCCGGAACCCGGCGGGTCCTGTTCCCAGCCCCGGAACAGGCTGGCATTACGTTCTGCCCCTGTTATGCTGAGGCTACGCCTACGCATTATAACCGGATCACATAGCTGAACCGGGTTGGTTCGGTATAAACTTTATATTGCTCCAAAGGCTGGGGACCGCAACCGTTAGAGCCTACTCCCAGTGTTTTAGTGCTTATGCAAAGCACGGTATGTTTACTTTCCGGCAAATCTATTTTATAATCGGTTCTTTCCATCTCTTCGTCGCTATAGGGCAGCGCAGAAAATTGCAAAAGGCTGTCGGCTTTACTGACCGTAAAATTGGCATTTGCGGCTGATGATAAGCGTACCCATCTTACATCTTCATGATTACCGCACTCCATCGGTTTTTCATAAGGAGTCATCAGCTGCAATACAGTAGCCTTATACCGGCCTACATCAGAACCGGCTTTTCTGTCGGCATAATTTTCCATAGGCCCTCTTCCGAAGTAATTTACGTTGCTGATGGATCTGTCTAAAAACATTCTTATCCCAATACGGGCCAGGCTAAAGCGCGGAGCATTAAAAGCAACATCATTTGCAACTGTAATACGCCCTGCACCATTTATGGTATAGGTTGCCTTATGCGATACTTTAAAATCATTTCTTCCGGTGCCGGTCAGCGCTACTGTTACTTCAACAAGATTACCGGCTATTTGTCTGTAACTCATATCTTCAACTTTCCAGGAAAGAAATCTTAAACCATAGTGGTCCCAATCCCGGTAAGCCCACATATCATCATTCCGGTGCGGCGCCCGCCACAGATGCAGCCTGGGGCCGCCATCTTTTATGAGCAATTGCCTGCCGTTTCTCTGCATTTGTGCAAAGGTTCCGGTATGCTTATCAAATACCAGCCGGAACCCATCACCCCTGATATCGTACACTCCTTCTTTGTCTGATAATGTTACTGCGCTGCCGTTATTTTCTTTTTCCACAGCTTTAATACCGGGCAGCTGCAGTTGTACGGATGCTACTTCAAACCCTTTATCAGCCCATATTGTAGCACTATTCAGTTCAAAAAAGACCCGTATAAAATACTCATCTCCTGCTTTGGGCTTATAATGGTACGGGATATGGATTTCTTTTTCCTGACCCGGCAAAAGGGATCCTGTATTCAATTTCCCGGACTGGATCACTATACCATTCTCACTAAGCTCCCATTTAGCAGTAGTAGTTTTAAGATCGGTAAACTGGTACCTGTTTTTAATAAGGAATTGTTGCTTTGCAATATCGGAAGGATGCACACTTATCCATTGGTAGGCACGTTTTAATTCGGGGTATTGCGGTTTCAAAGTCCGGTCAGAAAACACAACGCCTTTATGAATAAAAAAGCGATCGTTTGGCACTTCGCCAAAACCTCCGCCGTATGCTGTAATAGGGTGCTGCGGATCGCGGTTGTTATACAATCCCTGATCCTGCCATTCCCAGACAGCGCCTCCTAACAGGGAGGGATATTTATCAAAAAGCGCATTGTAACGGTCAATAGAGCCCATTGAGTTGAACATGGTATGCGCATACTCGCATAAATAAAAGGGTTTTACACGTTTTTCATCATTAGCAATTTTTTCCACGTTATAGATATCTGTATACATACGGCTATCCAGATCGGCCGGGTTGCTTTTTTCAATACCAAAGCCTTCATAATGCGTGGGGCGGGTCGGATCAATTGTTCTTATAGCCTGCAGCGCCGCCCTGAAATTAGAGCCGCCTTCCCCGCACTCATTGCCTAAAGACCATATAATGACTGCCGGATGATTTTTGAAATTTTCAACATTGGCAACATTCCGGTCAATGATCGCCTGTTTCACCCGGGGCTCTTCATCAAATTCCCCCATTGAACCGTGGCTTTCGAGATTGGCTTCTGCTACCAGGTAAATACCATATTCATCGCAAAGCTCATACCAGCGGGGGTCATCAGAATAATGGCAGGTCCTTACATGGTTGCAATTCGCCTGTTTGATCAGTACAATATCCCTGACCATCTGCTCTTCAGTAATAGCATGCCCGTCATCAGGCCAGTTCTCGTGTCTGTTTACCCCTTTTAATTTTATGGGCACTCCGTTTACCAGAAATTGCCGCCCTTTTATCTCTAATTTTCTAAACCCGGTTTTTGCAGAAATAATTTCATTGTCTTTGCCATCCTGTTTCAATTTTATAACAGTAGTATATAACACCGGCGTTTCTGCTGTCCATTTGCGGGGTTGCTTCACCGGTACTTCAACGGTAATTTCTTTTTCCTCGCCCGGGGCTAATGCAGGAACTTTATGTACAATACCAGCTATTTTTGAAATGCCATCATATACACCCACTTCCACTTCGCCCTCCGGCATAACAGTAATGCCAAAATTTTTTATTTTTGTCTTTATCCGTTCAACAGCATCCTTATACTGCGCATCAAAACCGGTTGTAATAAAAAAGTCGCGGATGTGCAGCTGGGGGCTGCTCCATAAGGAAACATTCCGGAATATGCCGCTCAGTTTCCACATATCCTGGTCTTCCAGATAGCTTCCGGAAGTAAACCGGTATACTTCAACCGCTATTATGTTTTTGCCTGGTCTTACATAATCCGTAATATCAAACTCTGCAGCATTGCGGCTGTTAACACTATAGCCGATTTTTTTGCCATTGATCCAAAGGAAAAAGCCTGCATCTACCCCGTCAAACGTCACAAAGATCCTGCGGCCGATCCAGGATTGCGGCACCTCAAAATCACGGCGGTAGCTGCCTACCGGATTCCGCTCCCTGTAGGTGGTATAGTCAACAGAGGGCGCGCTCATGACCCGCGGAAAATCTTTCTTAAAAATATAGGTAAAATTACTGTAGTCCGGCGTACCGTACCCCTGCATACCCCAGTTGGACGGAACGGGAATACCGGCCCACCCGGAAACATCATAATCTTCCTTATAAAAATCGACCGGGCGCTTTTGCGGCCAGGGCACCCATTTAAACTTCCAGGTCCCGTTCAGGCTCCTGTAAAAGGAGGACTGATGCCTGTTGGCGGCCAATGCCTCCTGCAATGAAGCATAAGGCATCAGTGTGGCATGCGCCGGTTCCTTATTGATGCCCAGGCATTCCGGGTTTTCAATTTCTGAAGGCACAGATGCTGTATCTGATGCAGAGAATAAGTGATTTACAGGATCCTGCTGCGCCCATACACCAGGGTTTGCAAAAAACGCTGCAGCAAATAAAAGTGTAACTATTCCTTTTTTCATATCTGTTTACCCGATTCGGTTTTCCCCAAATTTATAGGCCAGCCCTTTAATAACCTAATTATCACTAAAAGCTTTTGATATGTCGGCCGCTGTTTTCCCGCCGGCACAATATACCTCCTGCCAATCGCACTGCTCCAAACGGCTTCTGTTTCTTTTAAAATAAATAAAACTCTGCCAAATGTGTATAGGTGGCTCCATAGGCAGCATTGATCTGCAGTTTTACATATCGCCCCTCTGCAGCCTTATCAAAAAAGAATCTTTGCAGATCATTGATATTTTGCAATGTCTGTGTAAATGCCAGCTCCCAGTTGCTTCCGTCATTGCTCATAAAGATCTGTACATCCTGCGGTTTACCGGCATTAGAACTCTGCCGCCCTATAAAACCACAACCCCGCACCTGTTTGGTTGCTCCCATATCAATGGTAACATAATGCGGTGGCCCCGGCTGGCCGTCTTTCCACTGGCTGTGCCAGTAAGTATTTTTATTATCATCCAGTATAAAGATCGCGCGGCCATTGTTCTCTCCCTCACCTACACTTTCCTGAGAAGAAAAGCCGGTGATGATCCAGTCAGTCCTGTTGAAGAAGGTAGGCTCAATTTTTATAATACAGAAAAAGGTTCTTAACGACTCATTTATTTTTTCAGTAGCCGTTTTTATACTTACAGGAAGTATATATGTTTTTGAAATATCATCAGGAGCATTCTTACCAAATGTTGTAACCGTAAGTTGCAACGGGTCTGTGGACAAGGTTCCTTTCTTTATATACCCTGTTAAGCTACTCAGTTTATAACTTTTCTCCGGCAGCAGCGCATAATCCGTATTATTAGCAGTGTTAAAACTATCGGCGGCAGCCGCATCAACAGCAAACTGTACTTCTATATCTGCGTCAGGATATCCGGCGCCCCCATAATTGGCGCCATAAATTATAGTATGCGCACTGCTATCGCTGGTGCTGTAGGAGTAAACCGCCGGGTTATTGACAGCCTGTGGCATATATACTTTTATATAATTTTCCAAAGGTTGCGGAGGCAGTGACACTGAATCCTTAAAACAACCTGCCAGCGCCAATAAAGCAGCCAGGAAAAATGCATTTATTATCTTCAATCTCATCTGTATATATTTTATATTTTTAGTGGGTTCCGGGCCCTTTTTGCTCAATATGGTCACAACAGTTACCAGCCGGGGTTCTGCACAATCATACGGGCGCGGTCCAGCTCATACTGCTCTATCGGAAACCAGTAGAACGCATTTTTAAACAAATGGGAGGTAGCTACCACACGATGGTAAAAATCATTCCCGGTCTTATTCACATCCATCCCATGCAGGTCGCCCATTACCTGCCCGGCAATCTTCCATCTTCTTATATCAAACCACCTGTGGTATTCAAATGCCAGCTCTACTCTCCGTTCAGCCCATATCTTTTTCCGCATTTCATTTTGATCGGCAGGTACCGGTAATGCATTACTCCCCGTGCCATACTGTGGTATACCGGCCCGCTCCCGGATAAGGTTCAGGTACTTTAAAATATCAGGATTAGACGGGTCATATTCATTTAATGCCTCTGCATAGTTCAAATAAATTTCTCCCAGACGAAATAAAACAAGTGGACGCGCTGTCTGGTTCCAGCTTACGTTCTTGCGGATCAGGTAACCCGTCTTTGTCCAGTCTGTCGGATGACCGTTTTTGCCATTGGGGCCATCTACAAAGAACGAGATCGGTTTTGGAGCGGTCATCTGCCCGCTCATCCATAAACTGTTATTGTAGGTAATGGATGCGTAAAACCGCGGCTCCCTGTTCCTGTACATATTATACACAGATACACCGTTCACATCAGTAAACCCGGATTCGCTATATAAAGGTGATTCTGATATGGGTTTTCCGTCGCTCATAAAATAAGCATCCACCATTTCCTGTGTGGGGCCTAAACCGCACCATCCATCGCCCTGCCTTGGAAAAGCATTTTTATCCCAGTCCGTTAAAGAATTGCTTTTCCTTACAAAGATGGCCTCATTGTTCCAGGGCGATAATAAAATATTGGATGCTGTAGTTACAGGGTCTCCACCCGGGTCTTTGAATAATGAATACTGGTTGAGATCAATGACCGCTTTGGCAGCGTCTGACGCTTTTTTCCATTTGCTTTCATCATAGGTTTGATTAATTAATGGCGTTCCATCGGGGTTTTTAAAATTAGCATATTCTTTATTGCCATTGTACAATGGGCTTGCCGCATACAAAAGAAGGCGCGCTTTAACGGCTAAAGCCATTCCTTTTGTGGCCCTTCCGGCCTCCGAAGCGCTGGGCGTACCGTTTACCTCCGGTACCAAGGGAAGCACGGATGCCGCCATATCCAGTTCTTTTACAACATAATCAACACATTCATCAAAAGGCAACCTGGGCAATTGCAGATCAGCGGCTGTGGCATCAACAGGGAGCTCATTTTCCCCAATAATCACTACGGGGCCAAACTGCCGCATCAGCAAAAAATAATAATAGGCTCTTAAAAAACGGGCTTCGGCTTTATACTGATCTATTAATTGCTGGCCGTTGAGCGCCAGAATTTCCTGATTACCGTCAATATGATTGATAAAATAAGTAGCCGCCCTGATGCCCCTGTAATATTCTCCCCACTTGTTAAACAGTACATTGCCGGCACTCATATTCAGGCGCGCCAGATCATAAGTTGCATATTTGGACCAGGTCACATCCAGCTCATCCGAATTCCCGGTCCATGGGAAATCGGTCCATTGTTTAGATTCATCATCAACGTAACTGTAAACATTAGCTAAGAAATTCTGTGAAGCCGCTTTTTTCTGAAAAACCTGGTCAATGGTGATCTGATCATTGGGCACCTGGTCGAAAAATTTCTTACAGGAACCAAAACCAATCAGCATTACAAAGGACAGAGCAATGAACGTATGCTTCATACTATATTGTGGCTTTAACATCGGAAAAAGATATTGCATGTGTCGTTTTTTTATTGCTATTTAAAAGAGCATCTTATACCTATATTATACGTTTTTATCAAAGGATATTGAGCACCGTTGCCATCTCCCAATTCCGGGTCCCAAAGTTTAAACCGGCTAAAGGTGACCAGGTTTTCCCCGATAAAGTATAAGCTCAGACTATTGAGCCCCCATTTCGACAACCAGTCTGACCGTTTAAATTCGTAACTCAACTGGCAGGTCTGGAGTCTTAAAAAAGAGCCATTCCTTACCCACCAGCTACTGGCCACGTAATTCATATTATCGTTACCATAAGTCAGCCTCGGATACATAGGATGCGGGCTGGGGTTATCCGGCGTCCACCTGTCTACAATTTCAGCAAAGAGGTTCCCCCTTTCCCCACCCTGGCTAAAAGGTTGTAATCCATCCCCGTTCAGCATGATGTCTACAGCACTGATCCCCTTAAACCACGCTCCGACCGAGATACGCTTAAAAGTTATCGTTGGCCCAAACCCATATACAACGCTCGGCATCGAGCCATAACCAATGGGGCCCTGGTCATACGTGTTAATGACACCATCGCCGTTTAGATCCTTATATTTTATATCGCCGGCTTTTGTAGTGCCAGCCTGCTGCGGGCTGTTTGCTACTTCTTCATCGCTGGTAAACAGGCCCAGCGCTATGTATCCAAACCGTTGACCGTATTTTCTTCCGATCCTTTGCTGCCAGGGATAAGGCCAGGGTGCCTGTGCATCATCAATTACTTTAGAATGGGTATAGGTTATATTTCCTCTTATCTGAAAATTAAAGTCGGAAGATATGCGCTTGTTATAATCTATGGTGGCATCAATTCCCCTGTTGTTAAATGCACCAATATTGGCATAGGGCAGGTTGCCTACCCCAACATAAAGCGGCACATCGGCCCGCCGGAGAAAAATACCGGTGCGGGCTTCCTGGAAAAGATCCAGGTTCAATGTAAGATCATTGTGCAACGTTTTCAGATCAATACCCACATTCATTTTCTTAGCCTTTTCCCAGGTAACATCCACCCCATACTCCCCGATATAATAACCGTCAAAATGGGTGTTCACATTATTGCCAAAATCATAAGGGCCACCGGATCCTACCTTTGATAAATAGGCAAACCGGTTGCCGCCAATATTTCCATTGCCTGTTAAACCGTAAGAGAACCGAAGTTTCAGGAATTGGATCGCATCATTTAACGGAGCAAAATATTTTTCTTTGGAAACAATATACCCAAGCCCTACAGAAGGGAAAAAGCCATACCGGTGGTTCGGTGCAAATGTTTCGGACCCGTTGTAACCGAAGTTGGTCTCTAATAAATATTTATCATCATATCCATAGGTAAAGCGCCCCACCAGTGACCGGATCCGGTATGGGATTGCGCCAATATAATCGCCGGAAAAACCATTAGATCGATCCGACTGGTTAAAAAGGAACATTCCGGTGACAGCGTGCAAACCAAACTTTCTTGAATAATTCAAGGCAGCTTCCGTATAATACTGACGGCTGCCCCCGTTATCTTTATCATAGTTCAGAAAGCCTGTTCCTACCCTGGTTTGCTTAAAGACCAGGTTTCCATCTGCATCTCTTCCGGTGGCCAGATAGGTATCCGGCTCCTTTGTTTGCTTTATGGTATTATAACTGTAGCTGTCAAAGGAAAACATTCCTGTAACCGACAGTCCCTTCAAAAGGGCATCAAGATCCTGCGTTACCCTTAGATTGCTCCAGAGCTGGCTTCTGAACTCGGTTATATAACCCGTCTGTGTTAACTGATTATAAGGATTGATAACATCCCCGGACTCTATCTGGGAAAAATACCCATTGGAATATTTAACAGGAATGCTGATGGGCGTATGCCGGTAAGCATTGCCCCATATCGATTCAATACTTGTGCCCGGATAATTGCCATTGCTGATCCACCCTGAAGCGCCGAAATCAATTTTTGTGGTTTTGGTTACATTTAAGTTGAGGTTGGAAGTAAAATTATACCTCTTATATTTTAATGAGGAATTGTACTGGGCCAGCTCATCTACCTTGGTTAACCCGTTTTCATCATAATATCCTACAGACAAATAGTATTTTGCATTTTCAGACCCTCCGCTTGCATTTGCCCTTGCACGCCTGTTTTGTCCGAATTTATTGAACAACGCATCAAACCAGTTTACATTAGGATTCAGATCAGGATCAATGCCCTGTTCTGTATTTTTTATTTTTTCATCGGAATATTTTGGTAAAGGATCATCCGGGTTGCTGTTCCTGTAGGCCTCATTAGCCATCTTCATATAAGTAACCCCATCCGCAAATTTCGGAAGCTGTGTAAATTGCGTCAGCCCCTGATCATACTGAAAATTAATCTGAGGTTTTCCCGGCTTGCCGGTTTTGGTCTGGATAAGAATAACGCCGTTAGCGCCCCTCGTACCATACATAGCAGTGGCGGTTGCATCTTTCAGGATGCTGAAGCTGGCAATGTCTTCAGGATCCACTTCTGACAAAGACCGTTCTACTCCGTCAATCAGCACTAAGGGGCTGCTGTTGGTAAAGGTGGATATACCCCGGATATAAATATCGGCACCGTCATATCCCGGCTGACCGCTTCGCTGCATACCAATAACGCCCGATACGCGGCCTGCCAGCATTGTAGACAGGTTGGCAACAGGTTGTTTCAACTCTTCGGGGTTCAGGGTGCTGACCGCACCAACACTGGTTATTTTCTTCTGCTGCCCATAGGCAACTATTACCACATCATTCATGCTTCCCGGGTTTGCTTCCAGTACTACATTGATCGTTATTCGGTCCTTTACGGTAGTGGTAAACGGTTTATACCCTACATAAGAAAACAGCACATCATGCCCTTCAGTTACCGGCAACCTGTATCTGCCCAAACTGTCAGTGATGGTTGTTCTGCCGGAATTTATATCACTAATGGTTACCGAGGGCATGGGATTGTTCAGCGCATCCGTTACCGTACCTGATATAGTGATGGGTATTGAATCGCCCGAGGGTTTTTTCTGAACATTCATCGGATCTTTTTTTAAGGGCGGAGGAGCTTTCCCGGGGCTTAATAATATAGCATTTTGCTGAGGAACGTATTTCCACTTCAATCCCTTTGGAGGAAAGATCGCTTCCAGAACATTATTCAGCGGCTCATGCTTAAAAACAGCAGTTATTTTTGCTGCACTATTCACGTGCCTCCTGCTGTAAAAGAAATTGATACCTGATTGTTTTTCAATTTCTTTCATCACCTGCGACAGCGGAACATTGTTCTGATTCAGATCTATAAATACCTTTTCAATCGGTTGTTGGGCGTATACATGTAACCCCGATAAAAGCAGCAAAAGCAATAAAACACACAGATCCTTGCTTAGGAATTTAACTGGCATAGGCAAAAGTTGACTAATTAAAACGGAATGTTTTATTTAGTATAATACATAAAATGCAAAAGCGGGTGAACCGTTTTCAAAAAAAATATTTTTTTTGAAAAACAGCTTACGGGTTCTTTTTCCCTGCTGTCTGCCGGCTTTGATATATTGTGCGCCCTGCACTTTCGCTCAGAAGGATCTCCCGTTACAAAGGTCCGGTATTGCACAGCCAATGACAGAAGGCATTGAGCAGTGAGGGTCAATTATACTTCGGCTTCTCCGCCGGTTGGCGGATACGCTGCCAATGACAGATGTGTTATTGATTTGAAAATCAATCTTTCTTTTTTGTCATGCCGTTCCGATAGTCCGGAATTGTTCCGGCATCTATTTATCGCTCACCTTGGCCCTGAAATAAAAACAGATCCCCGGAATAAGTCCGGGAGGACATCTTCAGGGTGACCCGTAAGAATAATTGTCATTGCCTTATTGATTTTGTTTTTACAAATGGAAAACTCAGGATGGCGGCAGGCAAATCTGTCATTGCTACATCCGCTCCTTGGGTGATTTGGCGCAAACGAATTGAAAACACTGGGTGACGATAAAAAGGTTTGTCATTTGAATGAACTTAAAATATTTCTTCGCAGCCGGGCAGGGACACGCCCGGGAACAAGTCTTTTTAAGAAACCGCTTTAAAGAAAATATGAACTATTTTAAATGCAAAACATTGCCCTGGTAATAATAGTCTACATCCGTTGTGCCTTTTAATAATTCAAGCAACCCGTCCAGAGGCTTATTTTTATAGATGACCCCATCAAAAACCCGGTTCGCCACTTCTTCATTATCTATTTTTACATCCACCCCATACCAGCGGGGGATCAACTGTGCAATTTCCCTGACAGAAGTACCATCCAGGATATACCTGCCTTCGATCCAGGCAAGATCGTTTTGGTCCAGTACTACTGTTTTAAAGCCCCCTTTTAAGACCAAGGCAGCATAGCCGGGTCTGAGCCTGACACTGTCATTGGCACTGACAAAGTCAATGCTTCCCTTTACCAGAGAAACTTTTTCGCTTTGTGTATAGGTATTTACATTAAATTCAGTGCCCAATACTTTTACATCTCCGTTAGGTAAGTGAACAATGAAGGGCCGGTTTGCGTCATGCGCCACTTTCAGGTATGCTTCCCCGGAAATGGTGATTTCTCTTTTGCTCCCATTAAATTTAAAGGGAAATTTTAAGGTCGTTGCAGAGTTGAGCATAATTTCTGTTCCGTCTGATAAATTCAGCCGGTAATCCAACCCGGGCGGAACAAAAAGCGTATTTACTTCATCCGTATTCACTTCACCGTTATAAGAAAGCATCCTGCCTGATGAATCATTTTCTATTTTAATGCCATTATCCAGTACAATATTACTCACCTTCCCCAGGTTTACTGTTTGCCCGTTCCCCAGCTTTAGCGCTAATTGTTTACTCCTTACCGGATCTGTTGTTGCAGTTATGGGTTCTGAAGCAGGTTTAAAGGCCCAAAAAGCTATGTAAGACAATACACCGATTATAAACAGGGCTGCCGCTACTGAAATAAGCTTCTTATAAGATCTTTTTAGAGGTTTCAGGTATGCCGGCGGATCTGTAAGCCGGGGTTCCAGTTGCAACCAGCCGGCCTGCTCATCCGGAAGATCGGGCCATTGTTCTGTAAGTAATACTATTTCTTCCCATTCTTTTTTAATGGCATCATCTTCATTGATCATTCTTTCCAACACCACATTTTCCTCTGCGTTCAATTTATTGAGCGCTTTTTGTATCAACTTCCTGCTTACAGTATCTTTGCTCCAGTTTTCCATTTGTTTACCTGCCTCAGTTATATAATACCCGATTTACGAATCAGGGTGAATATTTTTAGAATTTTTAACAATATTATTTCTTGCGATCCGGAAAGCGATTTTCAAATGGGTTTTAACAGTATTGATGCTTACTCCCATTAAACTGGCTACTTCTTTTCTTTTTTTCCTTCAATCACGTGTAACTGAAACGCTTTATAAGGTTGGGGAGGCATGTTTTGAACAGCGTCCATTAAAACAGCAGTTTTCCGAGGATCTTCTTCTTTCTCCGGCAGCACCGGCGTATCCTGCTGCAAACCGGACAGCAGGTCATTCACTTTACCCTGCCGGTTTTCCAAAGAAAGCAGTCTGTAACATTTATGACGCACACACGTAAATAAATACGCTCCAGCATCTTCCATTTCCAGGAGCCTGGAGATCTTATTGCCATCCCAAAGCTCCATGAACAGATCCTGAACACAGTCTTTGGCCTTTTCCTTATCACGAACAATTTTATACGCGGCGATGCACAATACCTGTAAATGTTCTTTATAAATACGCTCGAATCCGTTTTTCAGGCGATCCGGTATTCTTTGATCATTTTGTAATATTTCCCCTTTATCTCTCATAGTTGGTGAAAGCAATTGGCAATAAAAGGCAAATATAAATGGAATAAAGGAGTATGGCCTATCCTGACTTTTTTTATTCCAAATGGCAGATCTCACAAAAAATAAAAAGCCCAGCCTTAGAAAAAGCCGGGCGTTGCTAAGTCGAGTAGACCCATGCATTTCAGCATCAGCCGCTCACAGAACCGGACGTGCGCCTCTCAACGCATCCGGCTCTTGTTATCCTAAACCTACTCTTATTCCAAAAGTCCAATGCACAAGCAACTTCGGTTGCTGGGTCTGTAATTCTACAAATTTCTTATAGACCTTATCTTTCGTCCTGATACGGTATTTATTCTTGAGATACTTCATAATTAAAGTATTCAGGTATATGAACACCGGTGATATGGCCCATTTGTCAAATTTTGTGTAATACTGTACCCATCCCCTGATCTTCGGATTTAATCTATGTGCAAATTCTTCCAGATCTACATCAATCCATCTTGGTATCAATACTTTTCGCATGGATTGCCGGATACTGGTTTTGGCATCTTTACTAATGCTGGGAAAATAACGCATCGTCATTTTCTTTGCCGCTCTGATATACCTCATTCCCGGCTCAAAACCAAATCCAAGGAATGTAAAGCTGTTTGATTTATGCTTTTCTTTCCTTCTGTAGTCTTTGCAGTAGATCAACCGCGTTTTATCCGGGTGTACCTCAAGCTGGTAATCCTCCAGTCTTACCTTGATTGCAGCTAATAGCTTTTCAGCTTCAGCTTTACTACGACAGTGTACCACAATATCATCAGCATACCTTTCAAACAATTGAAATTGATGCTCGTTACTGCAGGCCATGCACTGATCGAAAACATGATGTAAATATACATTGGCCAGAAGCGGGCTGATCACACCGCCTTGCGGCGTGCCCTGCTTTCTGGATTGTATGCTCCCATCGGGTTGCTGGATATCTGCCTGTAACCATCTCTGGATGTACATTACTACCCATTTTTCCTGGGTATAATGCCACATCAGCTCTATTAATATGTCATGGTTTATTGTCTCAAAGAAATTGCGAATATCCAGGTCTATGACCCAGTTATATAATTTGCAATTCCTTTCACATGAAGCAATAGCCTCATGCGCACTTTTGCCCGGTCTGTAACCATAGGAATTGGCGTAGAAAAGGCTGTCGATCTTTGCTTCAATGTACTGCTCGATTACTGTTTGTGCAATACAGTCTCCAACCGTTGGAATGCCCAACGGTCTTTTGCCACCGCTCTTTTTGTCAATAAGCACCGTTTTAACGGGTGGTGGGAAATAGCTTCCACTGGCAAGCCGGTTCCAGATCTTATACAGGTTCGCAGCTAAATCAGCCTCAAAATCCGTGAGACTTTCCTTATCCACTCCTGCACTTCCTCCGTTCTCCTTAACCTGTAGGTACGCTATCCACACCATATCGTATGTTACCGGCAGTGATTTTGTAATTGCATCTTTCATCTTCCCATTTGGTTATGGTTGTGTAAGTTCATTACATGGATAACCCAAGCCCTTCGCTGTTTCCTGCTTTCACAGGACGTCTTCGCTACTATGGCTTAGTCCGCCACTCTTTCGTGCATCGGCTCCCTTAGGGATACCTTGAATTACAGCTCCTTTAAAGAAAAGGATGGAAAGGATAGTTCCAAACCCCTGTAAGGCTTTCGCGCATCACGAAAGTAGTTTCTCAAGTTCCAATAGCCTGTATTAAGTTCTTGCCGCCTTACAACTGCCTGCCTTATAGCCAGTAAACAGGTAACCATTATAATTGATTCTTACCATACATAGGATCATGATAATTTTGACAGGATCTGTAGTTTTATCGATCGGCCATCGGCCGGTTCACTTTCGTTCAACTCCTTAATACTTACCTGACTGCTTTAGCAGCCTTTTCCAACATCGCTCACTACCATAACTTTTGATTATCGCAGCATGTTGTGGTTTGTTTACTCTACCTGTATAGCGTAAACGAGAGGCCCTCTCATACAGGATCATGAGCATCATAAACTATTTTTATATTCTGAAAACAAACTGTGTTGGCTGATTTTGCTCCCACACCAGGGTTAAATTGTGCAGAGAGGGAAAGATTGCACATAAAAATAAAAGAGCGGATAATCTGGATTTCATTGAACTATTTTTCTAAAGGATATTTTAATACGCTGATTAAGCATAGCAAAATAAGTAGCTACAAGGGTGTAACCAAAGTCGTCATTTCGAAATGTAGTGTAGCCAATAAATCTTATAAAATGTTTTGTATTGATTATGAAATATCTCTACTTCGCTTCAGCCGATATGACGGCTTTTTTATTTTGACAGCCTCTTTTGTTAAATCGTTTCAAACTCTAAAATGCTGCCTGAACATTGGTGTACCATGCACGCCTACCTGTATAGCAGTACAACGCACCAAATGCTATCGCCCTGTTATGCGGGCGGCACCGGCGCCATTTCAGCGCGCCCCGGGCATCAATTGTTTTGTAGTGGTGGGGCCTTCCACCATTAATTCACCATCCTTTGTTATCTTCATCCGATCAATAAACACCACCCTTTCATCGCCGGTTTTACTGGTACGGCCATGATACACGCACAGCATCGTTTTTCCATCAGGGGCGTAAGTAACACTGTTATGCCCTGTACCGGTAACAATGCCGCCTGTTGCCGTATTTTTTTGCAACACCGGATTATTAGCCGCTTTTTTGAAAGGGCCGAGTGGGTTTTTGGACGTCGCATACCCTACCGCATAATTTTTTCCTCCGAAATAATTAGCCGAATACATCATATAATAAGTATCGCCCTTTTTGAAAATGCAGGAGCCTTCTGTCCAGCGGCGGTTCACTTCTTTTGAAGTAACGGAACGGCTTTCCCATGCCGCCTGCGGATCGCTCATTTTTACCGGCGGGCGCAACAACAAAACAGGCTCGCCGATGACACCACTAAAATCAGGTTTCATTTCTATTCCATATACCCAGCTTTCTTCCACCTGGCTGAACCAGCCTTTTTTGCGGGCCCATGCTGCCACTTCGCTTTCCACCGGGTGCTTGTAGCAGCATCTTGAGTAATAGAGGTACACTTTACCATCTTCTGTAAACAATACGTTGGCATCGATCACCGGATATCTGGGGTTAAAAACAGGTTTGTTTTGCAGATCAACAAAAGGGCCGGTCGGCTTGCTGGCAACAGCCACGCCTATTCTGAAATTTTCAAGTTCTTTACCGGGATTGACCTTCCATTGCGCACTATAAAACAGATAATATTTTCCGTGCCGCTCATATACTTCCGGTGCCCAGTACGAATGCTCGCCCCAGCCGTTCCTGTTGTTCCCGTAATAGACCTGCCCTTCACGCTTCCAGTTGATCAGATCATTTGACGAATAAGCGGCAAAACCATTGTGGGCGCCGGCTCCTGTGCCATACATATAGTATTTACCGTCGGCTGTGCGCAGAATGTAGGGGTCTCCAAACTGTACATCCAGTGGATTGCTGTATGTTCCGGCATTTTGAGCAGCTATGGCAACTGCCAGGCAACAAAAAACGGCTGATAATAAAATTTTTCGCATTGTTTTTGATTGAAGAATAGTCTGTTTTATTTGCCTGCTATTTTTCCAGGAGCGCCGTTCCAGTAAAAGGTTTCCGGATAGCTGATCCACTTTCCTACGTGAAGCATGTGCTTGACATGCACAAAACGGTAGGCAGCCCGTTTTCCCACTTCTTCAGGCGTATAGCCTTTGGGGAAACGGGTCTGTGCATCTCTCTGCGCAAATAAAAACTGAAAAGGAAATAACAACAATACCGTAAAGATGCTTTTATTCATTCTGCTAACTTTTAAATTGTTCAATCCATTCCATCACTAATCTGATGTTCTGCTTAGGATAAAATAATGTATTCTTTACCGCGAATATACGAATGAACAGCAGTGTATTCGTGGTTTCACAACTATTACGATCAGCTGCAGCACTGCTTAGTCCTTCAACCGGAAGGTGGCCACTTCTGCCAAGGCCGGCTGCTTCTGGCTGTCGTGGCCGGGTTTGGGCACCAGCCTGAAATAGCGGAACTGCCGGCGTTGCGGCAGATTAATGTACAAGGTTCCGCAGCGCAAAATCAGTAAGTGTAAATACACCAAGGTTTTTCCAGGTAGCGTTATGCATAAACAACCGTTTTTAAATTAATGAACCCTATTTGCACATTTAATTACTGAAAAAACGACACCTGGTTTGCAGGATGCGATTTCATTTCTCATTTTTCTTTTATGCCCCGTTTTTTCCGGCATACTTATCTGTGTTTTTTAAAACAACATCAACATTAAAGGGAATATATTCAGCCTTACTGCTGTGGACCATTCATAACTGAATTTCAAGACACCGTTCAATGAAGATCATCTTTTACCAACGTATCTTTATTCAGTATAAGGACAAACAATTTGAGCTACCGATTCTATGATGCGAAGAAAATAAATGTTATCTGCGTTTCTTGTTCATTATTTTGTCGATTTGTACCAAATTCTCATAAACCCCGGCGGCCCCGTTCTTCCCTGCTTTATTTTCCGTTTTGTAAATGATACGCTCCGATTCGATATATGCAGGCATCCGGATAAAGGCCGGTCTCGGGCACAACAGATCCGGATAACGGGGCGCTTCACCATCCGGTTCCTAATGATAAAAGAATACCGGATCACTTCAGGCAGCAGGTCATGGAACCTTACGGTAAAGATAATAACGAGCAGAGAACACGCATTGAACTGCAACCGGCTTAATCACTTACCCGGCTGCAGAATAGTCTCTGGTGGTTACATTTAACCCGGACTAAACGTTATTTTGATTTGGATAGATGATAAAAGATCCCGGAATTTTTACCTGTAACCTTGGATAAGGCCTGTAAACAGCACCCGCCTTAAATGGCGAAACTGCACGAGGGTATTTTAAACAAGGGTGTCGTTCACCTTTATTATAAGATTATATCCAGATAAAAGGGACACAGAACTGATGGTTCTATATTTTATACCGGCTGATTCAGCTTTCCTTTTCAATAAGGCAAAGACAGTCAGCCCGATAAACCGGCACCCTACCTATGGCTGGTATCGCTGGTAGCCCCTTCCCAAGTTGCTGTATCATTAATACGGTTTTGCTGGCTGTCTCCTATTGATCCGTTTCCCGGGTTTGTAACAGGTCCGTTCATGCTATCCGTCTGTTCCGGTGTTTCTCTTGACGAATTACCACAGCTTCCAACCAGGACGGCGACAATGGCTAAAATTAAGATCTTCATAAAATAATATTTTAAGCTATCTAATCTTCCGGCCAAATACCATACCGGAAAAATTCATCAACTGGTAAAGCTACAGACAATGGACAAAGCGCTTTTATAGTAAGCGCTTTACCGGGAAAAGATTGCTCTCCGGCAGGTTATACCGCAAATGGGGAATTCCTGACGCAATGTGGAACCATGGCAACACTCATGCCTGTCAGTGATAAGGCCCGCGCAAAGAAAGTAAGGCGCCCTTTAGGTTACAGAACCTTGCATCTTTTTATAGAAGCCACCCATCCTGCTACCGCCGCTTTTGGCACATTAGTGATAACAAAAGCGAGGCAGTTGTTCTCTGATTGATCACTGTCGGGAAACGTCCGGCAGGCCGGCCTGACGCAGTCTTCTCCCCTGAACGACGTTCAGGCAGGAAGCTCTTTGCAACAGGATGATGCCTGCCTTTCGTTTTACGGATCAGGCAAGCCGGGATTCAATAAAATCCCAGTTTACCAGTTTCCACCACGCCGCAATATAATCAGGGCGCCGGTTCTGATATTTCAGGTAATAGGCATGCTCCCACACATCAAGGCCAAAGGCCGGGAATCCTTTTGCTTCCGCAATATCCATCAGCGGGTTATCCTGGTTGGGCGTGGATGTTATGATCAGTTTACTATCCGGTGTACGAACCAGCCAGGCCCAGCCACTTCCAAACCTCGCAGCCGCTGCAGTGTTAAATTCCTTCTGAAAAGCCTCAAAGGAATTAAAGTTCCGGCGGATCAGCGCAGCCAGCTTTTCACCAGGGAGGTTTCCCTCAGCCGGCTTGTGAAGCGTTTTCCAGAATAATTCATGATTGTAATGCCCGCCGGCATTATTACGCATTTTCGCACTATATTTCGATATCCGGGCTAAAACAGATTCAACAGAAATGCCGGTTGATATTCCTTCTTCCTTTACAGCCTCTGCCAGGTTTTTTGCATAGGCAGCAGCATGTTTCGTATAGTGTATTTCCATCGTCTGCGCATCAATCACCGGCTCCAGTGCATTATAACTGTATCCCAGGGGCTGCTGGACCCACCCGATTGGTGCAGGCAGGCCATCCTGCTGCTTCCAATCCAGGCCAACACTAACTGCCAGCCCTGCCATACCTGTACTTTTAATAAACTGCCTGCGACTAAAATTAAAATCCTCTTTCATAACCATTTTTTTATATTATAGAATAATGAAAATGAAGTAACGTAATTCAATGAACGTTCCGGATACCCCATGCCGGCCGGCATTCTTTTACAGTAAGGCTTCTGTTTCTGAACCGGTAATGGCTTGGGCCGGAGCGGGACGCAGGTAAAACGGATACCGGAAATAGCAACAAAAAACATCCTGGTTACAGGATTGCCGGTCATAACCTGATCATTAATAAAGATAAGATAGTATGCATCTGAGGATTTACTATATAAGGAAATGACTTTACGCAATAAGGAAATTTCCACGTCTGCCATTTACCGGGAATAAGAGATACCCCCGTCCTTCAATTATTTTAAGACCCATTTTTATTTTCCGGGAAAAGAGCACTGAGCAGTTACATCTTCTTCCGGATATTTTACAAACAGGATAGATGGCAACAGGGCGGCCCTTTATTGGAAAAAGACAGGTAAAAGAAAGAATAAGATGGCTGAAAATAAAACACATGCGTTTGCAGGCCACAGGTAATGAATGGTATTATTACCTCAAAAACAAAATGGTGATATATTGAATACTGATGGTCGCAAACAGGGCAGTCTCTGGTATAATAAAAAACTCCTTGCTGCAATATGGCTCTCTGCACCGCGTTTCCGTTTTGCCCTGCCTGCTTAATAACAGGGTGGTGATGCCATAGCTGAACAGGAGCCGCAATAAACAAATAAGCCATCAAAAGTATGGCCGTCATATATTGGTAATATGTTCCTGCAACTTTCATTCTTTATTTGCAACTATATTGCAAATATATATCAAATAGTCTGTTACGGATAATTTCTTAAGAAAAAACGGTCTGTGAGGAAACAGGGACTGTTTGCGCCTTGGAGGTGATGGCTGGTTCCGGAACAGCCGGCATTTTATACATTCCATCGGGAACAGGCTTCCGTTCAGCAGATCTTGACGGAATGGTTTTTCTTCTTACTTTCGTCTATTCAATGAACCGGTTTTCTATGAGACGCATATTTATTTTTGTATCCCTGTTGTCGCTCATTGTTACGTTCTTCCTTGCCTGGTATATCAGCAAGAACTGGTATGTTATCTTTGCGGCCACATTGGTGCTTTCCCTTATGGGTTATTATGATATGGTACAAACAAAGCACACTATCCGGCGCATATACCCGGTATTTGGCCGTATGCGTTATATGATGGAAGAGCTGCGCCCCAAGATCTACCAGTATTTTATTGAATCAGATATTGACGGTCGTCCGCTGAACCGGATCGACCGGTCAACCGTTTACCAGCGTGCCAAGGAAGACAATGACACCATGCCCTTTGGCACCCAACTGGATGTGTACGCACCAGGATATGAATGGATCTGTCACTCTATTGCTCCGAAAGGTTTTAATACCCTGGATCATGATCCGCGCGTGCTCTTTGGAAACAAAGATTGCAAACAACCCTATAATGGCAGTATCCTCAATATTTCTGCCATGAGTTACGGGTCATTGAGCTCAAATGCAGTTGAAGCAATGAATGCAGGTGCAAAGATCGGAAACTTCGCACATAACACCGGTGAAGGAGGCCTGAGCGAGTTTCATTTAAAGCACGGAGGCGACCTGATCTGGCAGATCGGCACCGGGTATTTTGGCTGTCGCGATGAAAACGGCAACTTTTCTCCGGAACTGTTTGCAGAAAAAGCAAAGATCCCTGCTGTGAAAATGATCGAAATTAAAATTTCCCAGGGTGCAAAACCCGGTCATGGGGGCATATTGCCGGCTGCAAAAAACACACCGGAAATCGCACAGATCCGGCATATTGCCCCGGGCACTACGGTAGAATCACCTCCCTATCACACAGCGTTCAGCTCTCCCAGGGAGCTGATCGGGTTTATAAGGCAATTAAGAAATCTATCGGGCGGCAAACCCATAGGCTTTAAATTATGCATCGGCCATAAAACCGAATTTATTGCAGTTTGTAAAGCCATGATCTCCCAGGACACTTATCCCGATTTTATTACGGTTGATGGTGGCGAGGGAGGAACCGGCGCCGCACCCCAGGAGTTCTCTAACTATGTAGGGGCGCCGCTTTTAGACGGGCTTGCTTTTGTAGATGACATACTGAGAGGGCTGAATATCCGCCATCATATAAAGATCATTGCATCCGGAAAGATCACTACGGGCTTTCATATAGCACGTGCCGCAGCATTGGGTGCTGATGCCTGCAATTGCGCAAGGGCCATGATGCTTGCCGTGGGGTGCATACAGGCGCTGCTCTGTAATACCAACCGCTGCCCAACCGGAGTGGCCACACAGGATCCTAAATATACCAAAGGGCTTGTAGTGGACGACAAAAAGCACCGGGTGGCCAACTTTCATAAAAACACTGTCCGGTCTTTTGTAGAGCTGATGGGCGCGGCGGGGCTGGAAAGTATGAGCGATATCACCCGTTCACATGTGTACCGCAGGATATCGCTGACATCTATGCACACTTTTGAAGAAATCTTTCCCTCTGTAAAAGAAGGTACATTAGCGGAAGGGAATATCCCTGAAAAACATAAGATTGATTTTGAATATGCTGATGAAACACACTGGGGTTTTGTAACTGTAGGCAGTTGGAGCAAAAAAGATCCGAAAGAAAAGAAAGTGGAAAAAATAGAAACAAAGGAATAAAAGAGCCTGCAATCCTTTGTTGGAGCTGGAAAATCATACCGGCTTTTCACTACGCCCGTAAGTGTTCTGTAGCCCGCTGATACGTCCCGGGCCCCATAGTAAAGCCTGTTCTGACCCGGGCCTGTTAGGCGCCGGTTATCGCAGACAGCAAACCCCTGCTATCAAAAATTCCTGAATTCGAAAATGCAGCCGTTCCTTTCCGGGTATATTTGCTCCGTTGCATATTGCTTTACCAGGCAGGTCATTTCAATAATAAAATACAAACCAGGTAATATGAAGTATCGGGAGAGGAAAAAATCATTTTTTTTTACCGTTGCCTGTCTCTGTTTTTTTATTGCAGGGCGCACGCAGGATCTTAATAAAAGTTTTTCCATCGCAACGCTTCATTCTGATATCCTTAATGAAGACCGTGAAATTTATATATCGTTGCCGCCGGGTTATGATGATGCCCGGTATTCCGCGGCGCGCTACCCCGTTCTTTATTTTTTTGATGGGGAAACCAGCATCGGCTTTTATAAAGCGGTAACGCAATTCCTGAGCAAGGGTGCATATGCCTGTATGCCTGAAATGATCCTTGTTGGCATTAAAAACAAAGACCGCACGAGGGACCTGACCCCTACAAAATCTTTTATAAGATCACCGGATGACAGTACGGTGCGCCTGTTTCAAAACAGCGGTGGCAATGAGCACTTTATTCAATTTCTGGCAAAGGAATTGTTCCCGTACATCAGCCGGCATTACAGAACTGATGACTACAGGATCATAAGCGGCCATTCATTTGGCGGCCTGGCGGCTTCGAATATTCTGGTGCATCATGCCGGCCTGTTTAACGCATATATATTAATGGATCCCAGCATTTGGTGGGACAATGCGTACATCTTACGACAAGCGCGGAGCCTGGCACCTTCAAAAATACGCCATAAAACAAAGCTATACCTTGCACAGGCCAACAATAAGACCAAATCAGCCAGTTTTGACGCCGGTAATGATGCTACTGAACAGTTCAACAATGTAGTGGGCGCCTGCCGAATACCCTTTCTTGAACATAAATACAAATTCTATGAACAGGAAGACCATGGCACTATTGCCCTGCCGGCTCTGTACGACGCGTTAAAATTTATTTTTACAGGAT
The DNA here is from genome assembly GCF_001654455.1 of Niabella ginsenosidivorans. NCBI lineage: Bacteria > Pseudomonadati > Bacteroidota > Chitinophagia > Chitinophagales > Chitinophagaceae > Niabella > Niabella ginsenosidivorans. The sequence continues at coordinate 1,456,599 of NZ_CP015772.1, read as the reverse complement.
ATGAAGTGGATTTTAAAGAAATATCCCGGCAGCCGGATATTATTATAAACTCCTATAAAAAATTCTCGGAAAGCGCAGGACATACATTTATCCCTTCTCAGCAAAAGCTGGAACAGATCATCCGGTTTTTTAAGGAAAATAAAAAGTACAGGGAAGCGCAAATTGTGTACAGGCAATATAAGGAGCTTTATCCCGGCAGTAAGTATACATTTTAGCACCAGGATTTTATTGAGTCATTCATGTAAAACGGGATCCTCTATCCGGCTGCCTGCTTACTGTAATTACACTAAAAACTGCCGTTAAAAACATACGGGCAGAAACGCAACGCTTTATCTTCCTTTGCAATAAATTCACTTATATGAATGCGGGTCCGCGTAGTTCAGCCTGAAATATGCTGGTTTTCGTTCCTTATCAGTAAGCATTATTCCTGCAAAAAAAGTACCGGCAAATATTCGCCGGTACACTTGGTATATTTACAAATAAAGAAGCTTTGCTATAACTTCATATCCGCAATAATGCGGTCAATTTTTGTTTCCAGTTGCCGGTTCACTTCATCAAACTGATCTGCGCCGGCTAATTTTTCTTTTACACTGAAATAGAATTTTATCTTTGGTTCTGTGCCACTGGGTCTTGCAGAAATGAGGCTGCCGTCTTCTAATTGAAATTGCAGCACATTGGATTTGGGCAGTGTAATATCAGTGAAGGCACCTGTATGCGGGTCTGTAGACCTCCTGCTCTGGTAATCCAGTACGCGCACCACTTTGGAGCCATTAATTTCTTTGGGCAAATGATCGCGGTAGTCCTGCATCATAGCAGCGATCTGCTGCTGGCCGTCTATTCCTTTTTTGGTAATAGAGATCAGCCGTTCCTTATAAAAACCAAAGAGGATGTAGAGCTCCACTAATTTTTCAAATAGGGTTTTACCCTTATCCTTTTCATATGCGGCCATTTCGCAAAGCAGTGCCACAGCACTTACTGCATCTTTGTCACGGATTTGATCCCCTATCATCAGTCCAAAGCTTTCCTCGCCGCCGATGATATAATTTTCTTTTCCTTCTTTTTCCCGGATCAGCTCTGCGATCCATTTAAAACCGGTCAGCACCCGGTAGCAATGCACGCCATATCCTTTGGCCAGTTCATCGATCATACCGGTGGTTACAATAGTGGTAATGATCATATCGTTGGGTTGTGCCAGGCCTTTTTCCTTTCTTGCTTCCAGCAAATAATTAAAAGCCAGCACAGCGGTCTGGTTGCCATTCATCAGCACCCAGTTGCCATGGTTATCCTTTACACCGATGCCTACCCGGTCGGCATCCGGATCTGTTCCCAGCAAAATATCCGCATCCAGTTCCTTAGCCTTCTCCAGGCCAATGCTCATGGTTTCCTTTTCTTCAGGATTGGGATACTCCACCGTAGGGAAATTGCCATCCGGCGTTTCCTGTTCCTTTACAATATGCACGTTCTTAAAGCCAAAACGTTCCAGTACCTGCGGCACCAGCGTAATACCGGTTCCATGAATGGGCGTATATACAATTTTCAGATCGCTTTGTTTTTCAATTACCTCCGGGAACACGCTCAGGCCCTTCACCATTTCAATATACTGCTCGTCTATATCCTTCCCAATGATGGTGATCAATTCATCGTTGCCCGTCCATTTCACATCATCTACCGAAGCTATTTTTTCCACTTCCCTGATCACGTTCTTATCATGGGGCGGCACCAGTTGCCCGCCATCATTCCAGTAGGCTTTATACCCGTTATATTCTTTTGGATTATGCGAGGCGGTGCAAACCACACCCCCCTGGCATTTTAAGACCCGTATGGCAAATGAAAGCTCCGGAGTGGGCCTCAACGCTTCAAACAGGAACACCCTTATGCCATTGGCAGCAAAAACATGGGCAGTGGTCTCCGCAAAAAAACGACTGTTGTTCCGGCTGTCATGCGCAATGGCCACGCATACTTCTGTACCCGGGTAGGTTTGCAGCAGATAATTGGCATATCCCTGTGTGGCCATTCCAACCGTATATTTATTCATGCGGTTGGTGCCCACCCCCATAACGCCCCTGAGGCCGCCGGTACCGAACTCAAGGTTCTGATAAAAGGCTTCGGTTAACCCTTTCGGGTCTTCCTGCAGTTTTTTTACAGCCTCTTTGGTTTCCTGATCATAATTGCCCTGCAACCATTGATCTGCTTTTTGCTGAATCTCCTTATCCATATTTGCTTCGTTTATTTTATCAGGTCTGAAGATACTATTTTTATAGAATCAACATTCAGATTTTACAAGCCGCCGGAGCCGGGCCCCAAATCCGGCTCGCAAAAAACGGTACCCGATAAGATACTAAAGCATAGAAAGCAAGCCACACAAGGCCGCCGCTGCTAACAGGCCGCTCCATTGTTTTACAGGTGGGGCTGACCAAAAAGTCCCCTTTGTCATGCTGAATTTATTTCAGCATCTAAAATGGCATCTGATTGTAAACAAGTTCAGAACGACAATCTGCTATAAACAGACTTTTTGGTCAGCCTCTATCAACCCCATTGTTAAAATTAATTCAGGCGGAGGAGCTCTGATTGCAAACCGGATGTACTTCTTTATTTGTGCATTGCGTCGCAGAATGAAGTTGAGGGCCCGTTTTCGCCTGCTTCTTTGCCCGCTCTTTCCTGGCAAGATTAATAAACAGTACGCTGCATAAAATAACTACCAGCCCCGTAACCTGCAACGCTGTCAACGGGTCTTTATTAATCAGAACGCCCAGCAGCACTGCTACGAGCGGGTTCACATAAGCATAGCTGCTAACCTGTGCAGCACTACGTGCGCCCAGTAAGAACACATAGGCACTGTAAGCAATAACAGATCCGAACAGGACCAGGTAACCCAGCGCCATCCAGCCTTCCGCAGGTATTTGTTTCCATTTCACATGGGCGATGCTGCCATCCGCAAACCCGGCAATAAAAAATACCACCCCGGCGGATAGTATTTGCCAGGCAGCATTTACAGACGGAGCTACTACCTTTACTTTATATTTTGAATAAAGGGATCCCACCACCCAGCCGATATTGCCGATAAAAATAGCCAGCACAGGCAACAGGCTCTGATTACGATCTCGGCCTGTTACCTTTTCATAAAATAAGGCAATGACGCCGGTCAGCCCCATGGCTACCCCCAGCAGGGTGAATTTATTGGTAAAATTCTCCAACCAGTTGGGCTTGTCAAAAACCAGGAACCAGATAGGCGCAGAAGCCAGAAAGATCGCAACAAACGAACTATGCAAATACTGCTCTGCCCATATAACCGCCCCATTACCCACAAACAACAGCAGCACACCGCTTATGACTGAATGTATAATAACTGATGGGTTCCATATCTTTTCGCCTTTTAAACCAGTTCCTACCAGCATAATGATGCCTGCAGTCACAAACCGCAGACCACCCAGCAGCATAGGGGGTATAAAATGCACTCCTATTTCTATAAAGAAGTAGGTAGAGCCCCAGATAAGGTATACAGCAGCAAACGCCATTATAACCAGTAAAGTGGATGGCGCTTTTTTCAGATTCATGTTATTTTTCAATTGAAATATGAGAAGATTCTTTTACAGTTTCCAGTACAATAGTGGTGCGCATGGAAATGATATTGGGTATCTTGCTGAACTTTGACCGTTTCATTTCCATCAGTTCCATCGGGCCGGAGAGCCGCGCCTTTACCAGGTAACAATCATCGCCGGCAATATGATGCACTTCCATAACCTGGGGAATAGCCGCCAGCGCCCGCGCAGATTTATCATTGGCAAAGCTGTCCTTCGTTTTGATAAAAATAAAGACCAGCAGTTCCCTGTTTACCGCCAGCGGATCGATTGCAGCGCTATATCCTTTCACCACTCCTTTTTCCTCCAGCTTTCGTACCCGTTCCAGCATGGCAGATGGTGCCATTTTTAACTGGTTGGCCAGCGCCACATTGGTAATGCGGGCATCTTCCTGCAGCAGCTCTAAAATGGCCAGATCCGTTTCATCCAGGTGAATCATTCTCTTTTCCATGCCCCAAATTTAATATTATTCTGAATAAATAAAAAAAATAGAATATTATTCTTATAATTATACATTTTATAAACAATAATTCTAAAAAAGAGGACCACCCTGTATCATTCCCCTGTAGGCTGATACAGCAGAATAGCTTTACTGTTTTCGCTATTTTTGCATCCGCCTAAGGCAATAAATAATATGAATATGATAAAGAGCAGCTATTTTTCGCTGGTGATCGCAGTTACTGTTTCCGCACTGGCTATTTCATGCCGGGATAATGATAAAAACACCACCGGCACCACTCCGGATCTTTCAAAGGCTGACAATGTAAAAAACATCGGTATTTCCGTAATAAAAACCTATCCTCACGACACGGCATCTTTTACCCAGGGCCTGGTTCTCTATAAAGGACAGTTATATGAAGGAACAGGCGGGGCCGATTATGCCCCGGAGGGAGCTGGTTCTGCTTTAATGAAAGTAAACCTTGCTACCGGCAAAGCTGAGAAAAAAGTAAAGCTGGATGGTAAATATTTTGGAGAAGGTATTACTATTTTAAATGACACGGTATACCAGCTGACCTGGAAAGAGAAAGTGGTATTTGTATATACGCTCCCTGATTTTAAAAAGGTGAAAGAATTTCCCATTAATACAGAAGGCTGGGGAATGACCACCAATGGCAAAGAACTGATCGTAAGCGATGGTACCAGCAACCTGTATTTTTATGATCCGCATACCTTCCAACTGTTAAGGACCCAATCCGTGACATTAAACAGTGATCTGATCAATTCCATTAATGAGCTGGAATTTATTGACGGTGCAGTATATGCCAATCAATGGGAGCAACCCTATATTTTCAAAATTGACCCGGCCAGCGGGCAGGTTACAGGAAGGGTTGATGTAACGCCCATCTGGAACCGCATCAAACAGATTGACCCGGCAGCGGATGTTCCCAATGGTATTGCGTATGACCCGGACACTAAAAAGATCTATATAACCGGGAAAAAATGGCCGGAGCTGTATGAGGTGCAGTTCGGGAATTAATGTAAGCACATCAACCAAGCCGAACGCATAAATCTGTAAACAATTATGCCACAGATACACGAATAAACAAAATACGTTTTTTTTTAAACGGATACGAATAGCGCCATTGGGCGCTTATTCGTGGCATTGCGGATGAATCTTATTCATAGCCCATTTCAGTAAAAAATAAATTGATGCACGCGGCCACCCGGAAGTTTTTCGGTTATATTTGTTAATGATAAAAAACCTCCTTTTTTCGCTGGCAATAGCTATCCTGCTTCCAATCTTCACTCTCTCATGTACAGATACCGGTAATAGTAATGGCAACACTTCTGCAGACACTACAAAGACTGACAATGTAAAAAATATCAGCTTTTCCCTCATTAAAACCTATCCGCATGACACTACTTCTTTTACACAAGGCCTTATTATTTATAAAGGCCGGATGTATGAAGGCACCGGCGGTGACGATTCCAACGTTGTCAGCAGCCAGCCATCCAGGTTATTAGAAACCAATATAACCACCGGTAAGATCCTGCGATCACTGGACCTTGATAAAAAATATTTTGGTGAAGGCATCACCATTCTGAACGATACCATTTACCAGTTAACCTGGACGGAGCATGCTGTTTTTGTTTATGACATGAATTTTAAAAAGCTGAAAGAATTCCCTATTACTACTGAAGGCTGGGGCCTGACTAATAATGGCAAAGAACTGATCGTAAGCGATGGTACCAGCAACCTGTACTTTTATGATCCGCATACTTTCCGGCTGCTAAGCACTCAGGCCGTAACATTAAACGGTGACCTGATCAATTCGATCAATGAACTGGAATTTATTGAAGGTTCCGTATACGCCAACCAATGGCAACAGCCTTATATTTGTAAAATTGACCCGGCCAGCGGACGGGTTACCGGAAGAATTGACGTTACTCCCATCTGGGACAGGATCAAAAAAATCGCTCCGGAGCTCAATCCACGGGATGACGTTCCCAATGGTATTGCCTATGATTCAGACACTAAAAAGATCTATATAACCGGGAAAAAATGGCCGGAGTTGTACGAAGTGCAGTTTGGAAATTGAGAATCAATGTCGTTTCCTTAAGCGAGATATGTAAAGTTCTACGTTGACAGGTGCATAGGGCGTATACTATTTTTTTCGTTTAGTGAAGGCCTGGCAATTGTCCCCCTCTTAGAGAGGGTGGCCGAAGGCCGGGGGAAGAGATCCACCTTCCCCCTTCGGGGACTCCCGCCAGCGGAAGATATTCGGTCTCCAAAGGAAACGACATTGAATTGAGAATTAAGATTTCAGCAGTCAATAATGATCCGTCTTCACTCTATTCACACTCACTGCTCACATCTTACTATTAACTATTCATTTCTCACCCTTTCCGGATTACATAAATCACCGAACTGCATTCTTTGGTATTGCCAATGGCATTGATATTGGAAGACAAGCCATGCAGCGCAGCGCTGATGTATCGCGTGGTTCCAAATTTGTATTTGCTGCTTAACAGGCCCACATAAAAACTGTCGAACCACATGGGCAGCATCCGGGAGATCCTTAAACCGTGCTGCGCCAGCAGTATTTCTATCGCCCGGGGCGAAAAATGATACAAATGCCTGGGCACATCATAAGCAGCCCAGTACTGCTGATAAACCCGGGCATCCTTACTGGTATAATTAGGCACAGCAATCAGTAAAACGCCTTCCTGCTTTAAAAGCTTCTTTAACTGTGCTATATAGGGTTGCAGCTCATGCACATGTTCCAGCACATGCCATAGCGTAATCGCATCAAAATAATTTTCAGGTTGCTGGTAAAGTTCAGGCGAAGGGGCTACATCCAGTTGATACAGTTGTTTTGCCATATGGCGGGCATCCGCATCCGGCTCAAGGCCTGTAACTTCCCAGCCTTCCTGCTGCATGGTATGCAAAAAGGTTCCCGTACCACAGCCCAGATCCAGCAGCCGGCCCGTTTTCTTCTTCGTAAACTTCCTAACCATTTCTGCTTTTTGCTGCATTGTTCTGGTACGCACTGCCTGGTACAGCTTACTGATCAGTCCTTTACGGGTATTGGTGTGGGAAATATAGTCCTCGGATTTATAATAAGCGCCTATGGCATCCTGCGCAGGAACATCCTGTGTAAAACGCAGGGTGCAGCCGGCACATTCAACAACAGGGAACAATTCCCCGCTAACAGTATAGTCTTTTACTGAAAAAACAGTATTGAGTTGCGCAGCTCCGCAAACGGGGCAACTGGAATAGTGGATCCGGGACATGAATAAAATTTAAACGGCAAAACTGGTTCCGCAGCCACAGGTGCTGGAGGCGTTAGGGTTAGAAAAGGTAAAGCCGCGGTTGTCCAGTCCTTCTGACCAGTCGATCTCCATCCCCGCCAGGTACATTTCATGCGCTTTATTAATGATGCAGGGAATGCCTTCCACTTCAAATTCTTTATCGTTCGCTTCTTTTTTATCAAAACCAAGCAGGTAACTTAAACCCGAGCACCCGCCTCCTTTTACGCCTACGCGCAAAAATTGCTCCTGCTCAAAATCAGGAGCGCTCATCAGCCTTTTTATTTCCTTTACAGCACCGGGGGTAAACGTTACAGGTGCTGTTGTTGTTACATTATCCATTCTGCAAAATTAATCAATTTAAAGAAAAGGCGTGAGCTCCTGGCATTCACCTATTTACTTTTTAAAACAAACGGCATACTGAACTGTTCAACGCCTTAGCCTGAACGGGCTCTTTACAATCCTAAAATAAACTTTAACCTTGTTGCAACATTTTTCCAATTGTAATGTTAGTGTAAAAGATGCCGATTTTTTGATGTAAATTTGCCAAAAATTTTAAACCCCGGTAATGAAGAAAATCCACATTATATTATTGGTCCTGGTGGCTGGCGCAATAGCCGTTTTAGTAAGCTTTCTGCAAACTACCACTACTTATGATACGGTGGCTACTGCAAAGGCAAAACCGGGCAAATTTGTGCATCTGATGGCAAAATGGGATAAGAGCGAACCGCTTCAGTATGATGCCGTTAAAGACCCGAATTTTATGGAGTTTACAGCTGTTGACAGCCTTGGGCAAAAAATAAATGTCGTCTATCACAACCCTAAACCGGAGAATTTTGAATTAAGCGAACGGTTAGTGCTGAAAGGGAAATACAATAACGGGGTTTTTGAATGCCAGAGCATACAGACCAAATGCCCGAGCAAATACAAAGACGAAGACCCCTCCAAACATGTACCACAGCCAGGCGATACCAGGACCTCCTATACAAGTACCCAGCCACCCGCTGCCATGGTTAAACAATAATAGAAGAAATGAATTATATCGGCGAGGATTCACTGCCCGGACAAATTGGACATTTTTTTGTAATCCTGTCTCTTGTTGCATCATTTGTTGCCAGCTTCAGTTATTTTAAAGTAACCCGGTCAGCTGTTCCGGACGACCGGAAATCCTGGTTAAAACTGGCGCGCCTTTCCTTTCTTACAGAGGCCTTTTCCGTTATTGTCATATTTGCCGCCCTTTTTCATATCCTTTATCATCATTTATTTGAATACAAATATGCCTGGCAGCACAGCAGCCGTTCCCTGGAATTAAAATACATCCTCAGCGGTTTTTGGGAAGGACAGGAAGGAAGTACCCTGTTGTGGACGTTCTGGCACTGTGTGCTGGGGCTGATCGTTATTAAAAAAGATAAAGAATGGGAGGCCCCGGTAATGATGATCGTGAGCTTTGCGCAATTCTTCCTTGCCACCATGATCCTGGGCGTTTATGTGCTTGATGTAAAGATCGGGTCCGACCCCTTTATCTTATTGAGGGAATCCGGAGTGCTGGATAATGCGCCTGTTATGCACGTTGGCTTCAATCCGGCCAATCCTATCCGCCCGGATTATATGACCCTGATTAAAGATGGTAATGACCTGAACCCCTTATTACAGAATTACTGGATGACGATCCATCCGCCTGTATTATTCCTGGGCTTTGCCTCTACCCTTTTTCCTTTTGCCTATGCAATGGCCGGCCTGTGGACGGGCAGAACAAAAGAATGGATCAGCAAAGTATTGCCATGGGCACTTTTTTCTGTAGCCGTATTAGGACTGGGTATTATGATGGGTGCAAAATGGGCTTACGAATCGCTGAATTTTGGAGGATACTGGGCCTGGGACCCGGTAGAAAATGCCTCCCTGGTGCCCTGGCTTATCATGGTTTCCGGGGTGCATACCTTACTGGTCTTTAAGCATACCGGTTTTTCATTACGTGCTACATTTTTGTTCTTCGGGCTTTCGTTCATTTTTATCCTGTACTCCACCTTCCTTACCAAAAGCGGTGTTTTGGGCGAAGCCTCTGTGCATGCCTTTGCAGATATAGGAATGAACGGCCAGTTGTTCCTGTTCCTCCTGGTATTTACCTGGGTAATGCCCCTGATGGCCGCCACCACCAATAAACAGCGATGGATCATTGCAGGCGTTACAGTGCTGCTTTCACTGGGCACTTATTTCCTCAGCGAGGTCATTCCCGGTTTTCCATTGTATGTGATCCTGGGGGGCATCATTACTTTTATTGTATTCATGAACCGGCAGGTGCCCGCAGCCAAAAAAGAGGAAAGTGCCAGCAGCCGGGAGTTCTGGATGTTCATCGGCTCGCTCGTGCTCTTCCTGTCGTCACTGATCATCATCTTCCAGACGTCCTTACCGGTATTCAACAAGCTTTATAAAATAAATGCAGCACCAGGAGAAAACAATGAGTTTTCCTATAACCAGATCCAGGTACTGGTGGCTATTATTGTGGGCATCCTCACAGCCATTGTCCAATACTTTCGTTATAAGGAAACCCCCATTAACCTGTTCTTAAAAAAGATAGCGGTACCTACTTTGATCAGCGCCCTGGTTGCCACGTTCATCCTTGTAGTCATAAAGATCAACTATGATAAAGAAGGCCTGGGATTCCTCATCAACATCTGGATAGCGCTGGTTGCCGGTGTTTATGCCGTTGTAGCCAACCTGGCCTATCTATTCACCGCAATGAAAGGCAATATCCGGAACAGCGGTGGCTCTATTGCGCATTTTGGGTTTGGCCTGGTGCTGGTAGGCATCCTGCTTTCTGCGGGTAAAAAAGAAGTGCTTTCCTATAATACCAGCGGCATTGCTATTGATTTTGGTAAGGACAGCAAAGAAGTGAGCGGGGAAAACCTGACGCTGGTAAAAGGCATTTCTATGAAAATGGGGCCTTATGATGTCACCTATATCGGGGACTCTGCCCATCCCAAAAAGCAGCAGACCTATTTTAAGATCTGGTTCAGATCCCCCACCGACAGCTTTATGCTGCACCCGAATGCCTTCATCAATTACAAAGGCAATGAGGGGCTGATGGCCAATCCTTCTGCAAGGCATTACTGGGATCATGATATATTTGCCTATGTTTCCGCATTGCCCAATCCGGAAAAGAACAAGGATACCGCACAATTTGCGTTCAGCACCAAAAAAGTAGGTGATACGATCTTCTATAGCCGCGGATTTATTGTGCTGGAAAAACTGGCTGGCAAAGACAACCTGCCACTCGCCGGTTTTGATAAGAGCGATACCGGTTACACCGCTTCGCTGAAAGTACAGTCTATTAAAGGCCCCTCCTATCAGTCGGATCTTTTAATGATCAGGGGCAAAGGGCAGACCTTATTCCAGTCGCAGGATACAGTAATGGCACAAAGCCTCGTGCTGATGCTGAACAATGTAGTAAACGGTGTTGCGCAGATCGGCGTTAAAGAGTCCTCCAATGTTATGGAATATGTTACCTTAAAGGCTTATAAGTTCCCATATATAAACCTTCTCTGGGGAGGTGTGATCATTACCGTTATCGGCACATTGATCAGCATGTTCAACAGGCTGCGGCTGAACCGGATGCGGAAAGGAATTCAGACGTAATACGGATATGGCATTTTAATCAGACCAAAAAGTTTCCCGCAAAAATGCAACCCTTTTTTATTGCCTGTAATGAATTTCACTATCGTGTTACGTCCCGCTGTTCCGAACCTTCGGAACGCAGGCTTCCGCCATTGGCGGAAGCGCAGATGGAGGATTATCAGCGCTATTCCCTGCCTCGCCGGCAGCTACGCTGTACCTACAACTATTTTCTCATATTATCAGGGAGCGTGTAGTAACTGTAATTGTAATTAGCCTTTAGGAGACGGGCAAAATATCCGAACTTCGGATAGCTGTAAAGCTGCCTGGGCCTAATCATAGAAATTCTAAAGTCGAGCGTCCCGCCCTCCCGGGTTGGTCAATTGTGGCGGGACACACCACTATATTCTAAAGCGGATAGTAGTGCCCTGCCGGAATCGTGCTGTAACCTTCCGAAATTTCGGAACCGGCTGCCCTTTTTGCGATCCTTTCTGGGCAAACAAAAAGGATCAGAAAGAAAACAAGTAATCGAAGTTATTAAAAGCGGCTCGTCCCTGCCTGCCGTTCGGCAGTTCAGGCGAACGGTTGGTTCAACGGGCGGGCGCCGCAAAGCCGGTTAGCTGTAGTAGTCGTAATTGTGTTCCGGAATCCGAACATTCGGATGAAAAACAAGAAAAAGCAGCGTATAATAATCAGAAACGCTTATATCTGTTAGCAAAAGATATGTGTACAGGGTAGCCCGCCGGCAGGAAGGCACGATTTCCGCGGGAGCATTTACTGCATGTACCTTTTCTTTTGGTGCTTCCTGGAAATACCAGAGTGTCGGGAATCAATAGATCCCATCTGCTTTGGAGGAATTTTAATGCCCCGGTTTTTTAGTAGCAATACTTTGTTTAGGGCTATAATAAATTTCACTATTGTATAAGCTATCAGTTTTCAGCAATCAGAATTGAGAATCGGGAAACCAGAGCCCGGAATCGGGCAAAAACATAAGCCATGAACTATCAACCATCTCATTTACTATTCCCTGCTCACCACTCACTATTTCAGCACTTCCGGCATGTATTCTTTGCTCTGCTCAATCGCATCCATTAACTGGTTGGTGATTTCCTGGGCCGATGCATTATAATCAATCTCCAGCGGGGGTTTAAAAGTTACTGTAAGCTGTGTCCCTCTTCTTTTTAAGGTAATACCTGTTTTATTAAAGGCTTTTGAAAACCCATTGATCACAACAGGGATAACAATGGGCTGGTGGTGCTTTATGATCAGCGCAGTGCCCTTTCTTGCAGGAGCATAGGGCGTGGTGGTGCCCTGCGGAAAAGTGATCACCCAGTTCTTATCCAGAGCCCGCTGGATCTTGCGGGTGTCCGATGGGTCCAGCCCTGTTCTTTTTTCATTGCTGTTCTCATTCCAGGTGCGTTTCACCGTAAGCCCTCCGGCCAGCAAAAACAACCGGCTCAGCCAGCTGCTTTTCATGGTTTGTTCTGCCGCCACATAGTTCACTCTTGTATAAGGGTTCAGAAAATAATACGGGATACCCAAACGCTCCTTCTTGCCCCATTTCAATGCAGAAAGGATATGAAAAAAAGTAATAACATCTACAAAATAGGTTTGGTGGTTACTTACGAACAGTACATTATTTTTTGGCAGTGCTTTCAGGTTTTCGGCACCATGGATTCTTAGTTTATTAAAAATGGCGATACCCGGGTATGTAAAAATCCCTACTGTAAAATGAACAAACTTTCTTACAATATTTACATTTCTGATGCGGCCAGTTGGTTTGCTCATATTCGTACGGAGATTTTTTGGGGTCAAAATAAGCAAATTAACGTTTTTTACAAAAAGCAGCCTCCCGGAATCTTTTTTCCCGACCACTACTATGAATACAGGATAGTTGGGAACCTTTTCTTCTGCATTGTTTCCTGCTTCGCCCCAGGCAGGTACGCATTCTGCGGGAGGCTATCCTATTCTCAAATGAAAAAGCCCCGGCCAGAGCCAGGGCTTGTATCTTAAAAGTATTGACTTTATAATTATGCAGTCACTTTTCCTTTTGCTTTCGCAATTACCTCTTCGGCTATATTGGTGGGTGCCGGAGCGTAATGAGAGAATTCCATGGTGCTGGATGCACGGCCGGAAGTTAAGGAACGCAGCTGGGTTACATACCCGAACATTTCACTTAACGGAACCTGTGCTTTGATCACCTGCGCGCCTGCACGGGTATCCATACCTTCCATCATACCACGGCGGCGGTTCAGGTCACCTGTTACATCCCCCATATATTGCTCCGGAGTGATCACTTCCACTTTCATGATCGGCTCCAGTAAAATGGGTTTTGCCTTACGGGCAGCCTCACGGAAACCCTGTTTGGCGCAAAGCTCAAAAGACATTGAGTCAGAGTCTACCGCGTGGAAGCTTCCGTCAAATACACGGATCTTCATATTATCAACCGGGTAGTTGGCCAGTACACCGCTGGTCATGGATGTTTCAAAGCCTTTCTGGATGGCCGGAACAAATTCCCTTGGAATAGCACCACCAAAAATGTCATTTACAAACTGGTAGTTCTTATCAGGATTTTCTTTCTTCCAGTCTTCATCAACCGGGCCAAGGCTAAACTGGATATCCGCAAATTTACCACGGCCACCGGTTTGCTTTTTCAGTATTTCCCTGTGCTCAACAGTTGCATTGAACGCTTCTTTATAAGCTACCTGGGGCGCCCCCTGGTTCACTTCTACTTTAAATTCGCGGCGCATACGGTCTACAATGATCTCCAGGTGCAACTCACCCATACCGCTTAAGATGGTCTGGCCGGTGTCTTCATCGGTCTTTACGCGCAAAGTAGGATCTTCTTCCACCAGCTTTGCAATAGCCATACCCATTTTATCAACGTCGGCCTGTGTCTTAGGCTCTACTGCTACAGAGATTACCGGTTCCGGAATGAACATGTTTTCTAACACGATCGGGTGGCTCTCATCGCAAAGTGTATCTCCCGTTTTAATTTCTTTAAAGCCTACGGCTGCACCGATATCACCCGCTTCAATAAAATCAACCGGGTTCTGCTTGTTCGCAAACATTTTCATGATACGGCTGATGCGCTCTTTTTTACCGCTTCTTACATTTAATACATAAGAACCTGCATCCAGGTGGCCGCTGTAACAACGGAAGAATGCCAGACGGCCTACAAACGGGTCTGTCATGATCTTAAATGCCAATGCTGCAAAAGGCTCTTTTGCATCCGGCTTCCTGGTCAGTACCTTCTCAGGGTCGTTCGGGTCCGTACCTTCGATCGCTTCAATATCTACCGGAGAAGGCAGGTAACGGCAAACCGCATCCAGCGCTGTCTGCACCCCTTTATTTTTGAAAGAAGATCCGCACATCATCGGCACAATGCTCAGGTCAATACAGGCTTTGCGGATGGCTTCATGGATCTCATCTTCTGAAATAGTGTTCGGGTCGTCAAAGAATTTCTCCATCAACTGATCATCATATTCAGCCACGGCTTCAATCAGGTGCGCTCTCCATTCTTCCACTTCAGCCTTCATGTCATCAGGAATCGGCACTTCTGTATAAGTCATCCCTTCAGTTGCGTCATCCCAGATAATCCCTGTGTTTTTGATCAGGTCTACCACTCCTTTAAAATGATCTTCAGCACCAATCGGCAATTGCAGGGGAACGGCTTTTGCGCCCAGCATTTCTTTTACCTGCTTTACAACATTCAGGAAGTCGGCGCCCTGGCGGTCCATTTTGTTTACAAAACCGATCCGCGGTACACGGTAGCGGTTTGCCTGGCGCCAAACGGTTTCTGATTGCGGCTCTACCCCGTCTACTGCAGAGAACAATGCAATCAGGCCATCCAGTACACGCATGGAACGCTCTACTTCAACAGTAAAATCCACGTGCCCCGGAGTATCAATGATATTGAAAGAATATTTTTTTGTTTCTGGTGTTACTTTTCCTTTATCGGTAGGAAAATTCCACTGGCAGCTTACCGCAGCAGAAGTAATGGTAATACCACGCTCTTTTTCCTGTTCCATCCAGTCGGTGGTGGCAGCGCCTTCATGCACTTCCCCAATCCTGTGAATCATACCGGTATAACGTAAAATACGCTCTGTTGTAGTGGTTTTACCGGCATCAATATGAGCGGCAATACCAAAGTTCCTTTGAAATTTTAAATCTGCCATGATTGTTCTAAAGTTGAATGATTTTGTTTGACAAATTCCATCCTGTTAATTACCAGCGTTTTACAAATACAAGTAGCCAACTGAACCCAAAGAATGGAATTTAAGGCTGCAAAGGTAGGAAATTCCTGCAAAATAAGCTGAAAATACCCTTTAAACGTACATAAAATTTTTCACTTATAAAATTTCACAAAGATGAATGAAAAACTCCTCCCGGTCAGAATCAATACAAATTCCGGAAGAAAAGCGTATTAATTGTTGTTTTTTAGCCGGCTGCAGAACAGGGCCCGGCGTGGTTGTGTCACTCCCTTCATCGTCCCGGTCAGGTATCAGCTATCCGGGGCTGACCAAAAGCCCCTTTTGTCATTGTCAATAGATTCTGAAACAAGTTCAGAACGACAATCTACTATAAACAGACTTTTTAGTCAGTCCTTATCTTTTGTCTCCATTCACCTTTCACCATTCACAAAAAGCTCTTTAATGCCCGGCTTTAATCCCAATCAGCCGCCACCGCTTCTATCAGCAGGTTCCCTGCGCTGTCTTTCAGTTGAATCCTATGCCCTTCAAGGGTATATACCCGTACCTGTTCCAGCTTTTCTATGCAGGCAGCTTCCAGTTTCATAAAAGGAGCACAATACATTTTTGTTGAGGACAGGTTCGTAAACTGAACCCGGTTGCCTGGCTGTGCTATGGCCGTTAAACGGATCGTATTGCACCCAACCTTACTACCGGCATGCTGTAAGTCAGTAAGATCAATAGAAGCCTTTGCTTTTATCAGTTCGCCTTTGGTAAAACCTTCCATTCCGGTCAGCATCCACTGACGGTTCAGTGGGCTTTTGACAGGCATACTTGCCCCTGAAAGGCCGGTTTCATTGAGAGCAGCCCTTCCCTCCAGTAAAAGCACATTCTCCTTATCAAATAATTTTAAGCGGTTACCGATGACCTGGTATTTGGTAACCAATGGCAGCGCCTTTGTAAGGATGGATTCATATTCCATTGCTGCTTTGCAATATTTGCGGGTGCCGGCCACCTTACTGAAAGAAAGGGAATAGGGCGCAACGGCCTTTGCCTGGAACCGCAGTTGATTACAGCCGGCAAAAGCATGGGCCCGGGTAAGATCGGTCAGGTCAATAAAAGGATCCAGCAGGTTAAAGCTGTCCGATGTAACGTTGATCATTTTTACAATAGCCCATCTGCGGTTAAGGCTCCCTTTTTCATCCTCTGGATCAATCTCAGCCTGTAAAACGGTTGCACCTTTCCGGTCCAGTAACTCCAGGCGGGTGGCAGTAACCTTATACGTATATACATCAGCCAGTTGCTTTATAAATAAGGAACGGGTAGCACTGTCTGTACAATTGGGGGGGCCGCCGGCGGATACCCGGTCGTCCAGCTCTATCCGGTTGTAGCCCAGCCTGGGTGTCACGCTTAGCGTATCGCAGCCAATTGCAGCCGTAGAATGGTATACATTCCTCAGATCCAGGAAAGCATAAGGCATTGACAATGGAAAATCCTTTAGCGCTGTTATCTTCCATTTATGATGCAGTGCTTCTGTATGGAATGTGCTTTGCAAAGGGGCTTTGGACGCACAACTGCCCGCAGCCAGCGCTGTAAGCGTCACAAAAACCCATAAATACCGTTGTATGATCAAAACCGTGTTTTCCTGTAAAATTATAAAGAATATGCTCTTATCCGGTAATGAAAAATTAGGCAGATCAAAAGATTCCCGAAGCGGGCTGTAGAGGTGCAACATTTTTTACCTCTTATACATTTCAATGCCGGTTTATTTTTTTATAGTGATATCATCTAAAACAACAGCTGAGGCACCATGATTGGCAAATGAGATACGGATCGTTTTTTTATTGTTTCTGAAATCGCTGCCTGTTTTAAAACGGATTATCCTTTTTTTAAAAGAGCCCTCCCCGTTTTCATTGTGCACCGCAAGCGGGGTCAGGGCGCCATTTACCGGTGCCACGTCTTCAATGGTTGCTGTAATGCGCGCTCCGCTGAACCAATATTCCATTTTATAATCGGATTGACGATCAACATACACATATTGTTCAATCATCTGGCCGGGATCCAGTAATACGGCACGGTTGCTGTTTCTGCCGGTACCCGTTGTCAGCGTGCCGGTACCCTCCCAGGGTACAAGACTTTCGCTATCTTCAAAACCCGGATTGGGCAATTCGTTACTATCCTTTAAGGGCCATTGATAATACCGGATATAATCCACTTCCATATTTACGGCGTTGCCGGATCCATAGCTACCCAAAAAAACGTTCATAAAATGATTGGGCGAATAAATTTTATGCTTGTCTGTATACTCATGGATCAGGGTGCCGTTGATATAATGTTTAATGCTGACCGGCGTCCACAAAATGCCATGGGTGACCCAATTGTCCTTGTGCTGATACCCATTAGCAATATGCGTGGCTAGATTGTGTATAAATTTCCCGTTCTTATCTACCTGCCCGTGCAATACAAACTGGGCGTTCAGGTTTTCAAACACATCGATCTCAAAAACCTGACCTGGCGGCCGGATGCCATGTACGCCATTTAACACAGTTCCCTGCTCCAGATAATAACGCAGGTCCGGCCCTGGTGAGTCCAGCCAGAAAGCTGTATTCAGGCCTTTTGGGTTGCCCTTGCTGCTGCGTCTTACTTTTACTTCAAAATAACCACCCCGGCTGTTATCCAAAAGATTTTCATTTGTTCTCCAGTCATAGGTTTGAATTGAGGATATTTTCTGGCTCCCCTTGGGGTCATATAATCTTACGGGCAATGAGTCGTTCACAAAAAGATCGATCGTTTTTCCGTTCATCCTGTAAGCCGGTTGCGGCAACTGATCTTTAAGCATTTCTTTGCGGGATTGCGGGCTCAGATAATTTAACGTAGAAAAATAGTTGGTCGTCCATTTATTCCGGTTTAATAATGCGTCGTTAAATTCATCCTGCCAGAAAAGCTTCATGCCTTTTGGCACTGCTGCGGAGCTGGGGTTGATTTTTAATTCCTTTAATTCTTCAGGATCCTGTATCCATTTTTTCTGTGTCCTGACAATACCGGCTAACACGCCTTTTATTTTTCTTTCAGTAACCGGCGCCACCCATACTTTATACACAGCTTCCGGCTGCACATTCTGTATGTAAAACCGGTTTGATCCTGCGTTTATTATGGTATCCGGTTTCCCGGGCTTTTTTCCTTTCGCGGACCAATAAAGCCGGTACTCTTTTGCGCCGGGTACCGTATCCCAGCCTACACGTATCCAGCTGCGGGTACCCATTAAGTGCAACTGTTCATTCTTGTTTTGCTGGCCACTGGCGGTTATAGCGGATAGGATCAGTACCAGGTAAAAAAAATTTTCATTAGTCTGTTTTTATATTGATTGCGTTTTTTATTTCTGGCTGTAATTACTACAGGATCACTACAATAACGGTCACTTTATAACAAACAGTAATTTGGGGCCTTTACACTGTCTTGTTCCGGAAAGCCCTGAGTTACTGTTTATTTAACACTGATGCTGCCGAGGCGATACCAGCCATCTGCTGTCCTGCCTTCAATAGCAAGTTTTACTTTGGGCTCATTTGTCTGTTTTTCTATGATACCAATGTCAAGCTGATAATTACCTGCCGGTAAATCATAAGGCAGGTACACTGCATTATCATACAGGTTATCTCCCGGCATCCATTCCGTAATAGCAGCATCAGTAGTACGGATCACCGTATCCCGCCTGTTCTGCAACCGTATTGCGAAGCAATAATCTCTTTTATATATGGGCGCTACGCCTTTATTTTCCCACCAGGAGGTGAACCATAATTTTCCGCCACGCATGATCTCCTTCGGATAAGTGAACCTGCGCACTACAAAGCGGTACCCCATTTTGTTCAGCCACCGGTTCACCTGTGGCCACCATTCTTTTGGAACGGCAGATGATTTAGCATTAAAGCTTGAAACATGCCATTTAAGCGACTGATCTATAATATAATCAATATTCCATCCCTCATCTTTCCATTTTTGCATTACCCAGCAAACTTCCAGGCTCACAGGCCCTTTCTTCCAAGCATCCTGCATTCCGAAATTGATAATGCCTTCCGGATAATAATCCAGCATGTGCGACCAGTTCTTATCAAAGCCTCCCATATCACCCAGGCAGTCGATGCGCCAACCAATACCGGCTTTTGACAGGGCATATGTTTCTGTTTTCTTATCGGTTAACAAAGCAATCAAAGACGTCTTTTTAAAATGGTCTGTATAGGCGTCCACCAAAGCTTCCCTTGTTTGCCGGGAAAGCTGCGAAGCGCCGCGGCCTTCCCCCAGAAGCCAACAATAGAAAGATCCAGGGCCTCCAGATCCGGGTGCCCATCATACCGTTTACCCAGTTCGGCAATCATTCCCCCGTAATATTGCGCGTATCGCGGATCTTCCGGATTTACCCGCCAGCCGGCAGAATCTGTGAACCATTCATTTTTCGATCCCACCATAGCCCGGTACCAGCCGGGCACATCACTATCTTTGTCATCGCCTTCTCCATAGGGCGCCACGCGCAGCATGAGCGTTTGCCCGCGCTCATGAGCTGTAAGAAGTGCCTGATCAATGATTTTCCAGTTAAACCTACCCTTTTCCGGCTCCAGGAACCGCCAGTAAACCCTGAAATAAGCAATGGATGTAAGCGGGTATTCCTTATTGGTTAAATTTCCCTTGAATGGCTGATAAACGATGGGCCTGCCTTCTGTCCATTCCAGCCCCTGATTCAGCGTATCACCATTGAACCGCTGAAAAGTGGTGAAGCCGATTCCCGGGTTCGTTAATACACTATCGATCTCTTTTGGAATAATACGAGCGATCCTCTGTGCCGAAAAATTCTCGATCTGACCATAAAGCCGGGTACAGAGCAAAAGAGACAGGATACCTGTACATAATTGTAAAAATCCCTTTTTTTTCATGGTCAAATATTACCTGTCATTAAAAAATGAGTTACTGCTGTTTGAACTCAGAAGGAGCATATCACCGGAGTTTTTATACCATAAAATGAGGAGGCATTATAAGCCTCCCACATTTGAACTGTCAGGTTGCGGGGAATTAATTATAGCCGGGGTTTTGCTTAATAATGCCATTGCTTTGTGTAACTGCCGTTCTGGGAAGAGGGAATAATACTTTATAAGGCTCTGCAGTAGTGGAACCATCATTTGCAGCACGTTGGGTATATAAGTTCCAGCGAATGAGATCATCCCTCCTCTGACCTTCCGCCCATAATTCAAACAAGCGTTCATCCTGAATTTTTTGCAGGAACTGATCATGATTTAATCCGGTGGGTATTGCAGCAAGACCTGCTCTTGCCCTGACATCGTTTATGGCGTTATACGCTTCTGAATTGGGGCCTCCATTTGCTTCATTGATGCTTTCAGCAAGCATCAGCAATACATCAGCATACCGGTAAATCGGCATATCGACGGCACTGTTCTGCGAATTAGCTTTTGACGGATCAGGCGCGTATTTCATAGGCACGGCTCCTATATCTCCTGCAGCTCGCGCATCTTTATACTTAACACTGCCATCTGCGTTTTTGCCAATGGGGTACCGCCGTAACAATACATTTAACCGTTTGTCTTGCGGATTAAACTTATCATAGCTTTTCCACGGCATTTTATAGCCTCCCCATGCGGTGAGGCTGATACCGGTAGAGTCTATATAATCTGCGGGTAATGCATGCGCCAGCCACATATTGGTATAGTTGGTTACGCTGGCGATATTGGTGCATACCACCGCAAGGATGATCTCCTTAGAGTTACCTCCCTTGTTATTAATATTAAACAGATCCTGATAGCTGCCCTCCAGCGAATAGCCCATTGTTTTAATCTGCTGCCCGGTTGCTACTGCCTTTTGCCATTGCTTTTCGTGCATATACAACTTCATAAGACCAGTAAGCGCCGCGGTTTTGGAAAACCGGCCATAATCGCCACCGGTAAATTTGGGCGGCAGCCCGTTGATGGCATCCTGCCAGTCTGCTTCAATTTGGGCTACCATCTCCTCACTGCTGGGCCGCGGTACCGGATCGGCATCCGGGTTGGACGCTATTTCGGCATCGGTAATTATGGTAAGCGGCCCATAATTAAAATACAACATCTGCGCATAATAGGCGCGTAATGCTTTCAGCTCAGCTATATACCTTTTTTTCAGGTCTTCGTCCAAAGTAACTTCCTGAATACCATCCAGTGCAATTGTAACCCTGGAAACAAAAGCCAGGTAGTTGCCGTAATTATGGGTTACCCAGTCAAAGTCCGGCGAAAAGTTTAAACTATACATACGGCTCCAGTCGCCACCCCATGCGCAAACACCTTCATCGGTGGTCATCATGGCCTGGGTCTTCCAGCTATAGGTGCCGGCCATTGCTCCGCCTTGCCAGTCGCCACCGCCGGCCAGTCCGGTATAAGCGGCATTTACGGTGGCAGCCACGCCTTCAGGTGTTTTGATTACTGAATTCAGATCGCCGTAACTTGTGTAATCCAGTTTCTTTTCGCAACCGGCCAGTACAAGCAGCAGACTTGCGCTGCATGCGGCTGTTATTATGCTCTTATATGAGATAGATAATTTCATATTTCTTTTTTTACTTTTTAAAATGTAGCATTGATACCAAAGACATAACTTTTCACCAGCGGGTAGAAGTTATCCTGACTTAGCTCAGGGTCCAGCCCTGGATAGCTGGTGATGGTAAACAGATTCTGCGCATCAAAAGAAACCCGTATTGAAGAAAATATTTTTTGTTTGGCCATTAAACTCCCCGGCAGGGTATAGCCCAGTGTAATGTTCCTGGCCCGCAGGAAGCTGCCATCTACCAGCCAGTAACTCGCACCGTTCTGATAGCCGCTATAGGTAGGATCATAAAGAGCCGTTGGAAAAGTACCGTTTATATTGTTAATGCCCCATCTGTTGGTAACAGGCATTCCATTAAAGCCCTTATTGGATGCCATGCTGGTTTCTGTAGCTCTTCCACTTTCCAACGGAGACCATAATTTGCGCTTCATGCCGGACATATAGATATTCAGGTCGAAACCTTTGAACTGGAAATTATTACCAAAACCAAAGTTAAACTGAGGATCGCCATTGCCCAGATAAGTCCTGTCGGCCTCTGTTATTTTCCCGTCAGGCCCTGTCAGGTTTCCGTCAGCATCATAACCATGAATATCTTTTAAAATAAGGCCGCCCGGCAGCATATTGGGCATCCAGGCCGGCGCCGTTCCGTATTGGCCGGTAAAGAGACCGTCAGACAGGTAACCAAAAACAGGATTGAACAAGGCTTTGCTGCCGGTTGCATACTCATATTTTGCTAATTGTTTCAATGCCAGCGCAGACCTTTCCACCCAGTAGTTCAGGTAATGAGAGAAATTGATGCTGGTAGACCAGTTAAACCCGTCGGGCGATTCTGACCTGATATTTTTTGTATTGAAGCTGAGCTCATAGCCGGTGGATCTTGTTTTACCTGCATTGTCATACACGCCGCTGATAATAAAACCGGTGGGATAAGGCACATAGAAGATCAGGTTCCGGATGGTTTTATTAAAATAGTCAAAGGAGCCGGAAATCCTGTTATCTAAAAATCCAAAATCCAGGCCGGTATTAAATTCCCCGGCCGTTTCCCAGGTAAGATTTGGATTAGCGGCCTGGGTCAATACAACCCCGGTATTGATGCTGCCGCTTCCGAAATACGGGCTGAGGGATGATTGGTAAAGAGGAAAGGCAGAGGCTCCGAAAGAACTGTTCCCGGTTTCTCCATAACCGATACGCAGCTTAAGATAGCTGATCGCGCCGATCCCCTTCAACCATGGCTCGTCTGAAAGCACCCAGCCGGCTGATACCCCCGGGAAATAACCCCATTTTTTATTTTGCGCAAAAACAGAAGACCCGTCTCTTCTTATGGAGGCCTGCAGGGTTATATTGTTGTTATAGGTGTAAATGGCCCTTGCAAAATAGGAGGCCCAGATCTGCTCGCTCCTGCTGGAGCCTACCGCTGGGGTTAGTGCCGCACCTGATTTTAAGTTGTAATAAAGCGTCTGATCTGAAAGAAAGTTCTGGTTTCCTGCGTTAAAGCCGCTCCAGCCTGTTTGTTGATAAGAGTAGCCAGCAACCGCGTTTAACCGGTGCCTTTCTGACAGATCTTTATTATAGGTAAGGGTGTATTCATATAATTTAGATTGTGCATCGGACTCTGAAATACTTGCGGCACCATTTGCGTTAGATCCGTACAAAAAAGTTCTGGGAAAATAAGTGGCCCGCTTGGTATAGGACTGGTCATAGCTAAAGTTGGCTTTGGCTTTCAACCCCGGTATGATCGTCCACTCTCCATACGCACTGGTCAACAGCCGGTTCGCTTTTGTAAGGTCTGTTACAGTGCCATAAGAAAGCGGGTTGGGAATGGCCGGGTAGTACGGGCTAAGCGGGTAGCTGCCATCAGCCGCCTGCAAGGGTTGTATAGGCGCCCAGTAAATTGCAGCTGTAACAATACCTCCGTTTTCGTTTTCACCGCCGGTAACAGTGTTATTAGCTTCCGAATTAGATACCACAATATTGGTTCCCACCTTAATCTTATCAGATATAACCTGGTCCAGGTTCAGCCTGCCGTTATAGCGGCGGTAGTCCGTACCAATAATCACTCCGCGCTGGTCAAAATAGTTACCCGATGCAAAATAGCTGGTTTTACCATTTCCGCCGGTAAGAGATATATTATGCTGCTCCGTAAAGCCATTCCTGGTGATGGCCTCAGTTGCTGATTTTCCTGAAAGGGCATTATTGATCTCGTCCTGTGTAAATACCGGCGTGTATGGTTTTACAGAAGCCGCATCCCTGGTGCCGTAATAGGGCGCTATGGAACTATCCTTATACCACTTTTCCAGAGCCAGCTCATTACGTTCCTCCATATACTCCTTTGCACCATAAACGGGCCACATTTTATCTGCTTTTTGTACGCCATAAGAGCCCGAGTACTGGAGCCTGGCCTTATTGGCACTGCCCTTTTTGGTAACGATCAATACCACTCCGGAGCCTGCCCGGGCCCCGTAAATGGAGGCGGCGCTGGCATCTTTTAAAAACTGTATGGATTCAATATCGTTGGGATTAATAAAGTTTAACGGCGATTTGTCTACACCGCCTACCTGGTATTTTTCGCCGATGTCGCCGCCAATTTTTGGCTCGCCGGCCGCGTCATTTACCGGCACTCCATCAATCACATATAACACTCCGGCATTTGCATATGAAGGGTTGCTTCTGATTTGCACAGATACACCCGCGCCGGGCTGACCGGTGCCCTGGGTAACCTGCACCCCTGAAGCTTTCCCCTGTAATGCCTGCTGAAAGCTGGAAGTAATGCTCACATCCAGGTCTTTTCCGGATACTTTGGCAATGGCTCCTGTTACATCCCGTTGACGTAAGCTGCCATATCCGATTACTGTAACTTCTGTCAGGGGGTTATTAGCCAGTTTAAGCGCAACTGCTAATGTGGTCCGGGCTTCATAAATGATTTCCTGGGTTTCATAACCAATATAACTGATTACAATTGTTTCTCCTTTGTTTACGTCAATTGTAAATTTTCCCTCCTGGTTTGTTATTGCAGCACGGTTACTTCCCTTTACAGAAATACTGACACCTCCTAACGGCTTGCCATTTTCATCATTCACCTGCCCTGTAACAGGCTGATACAGATTCATGGCCGTTGCAGCATTAACCGGTGTTACTTCTCTTCGTTTTATAACTATTACATTGTCTTTTATTTCATAAGTTAAGGGCTGGTTTTGAAATAAAAGATCGAGCGCATCTTTCAAAGAAGCATTTTTTATAGTAACAGTTACAGGCGTTGCATCTTGCAGGTAAGATTTTACATAAAAAAAATCATACCCGCTTTGAGCCCGGATGGCCATCATTGCTTTAAGCAGCGGCACATTTTTTTCAGACAGATTAATCCGCTGCGCATACCCCCCGGCGCTTACCTGTAAAAATGAAAACAGCAGCAAAAAAGCCAGCATCTTCCGTGCAAATAAGCCTCTTGGCGATCCGGTCTCAGATAGCGAATCGGCTATCCTGTACAAAACTTTACCGTACATACTTTGGTTTTTTAAATTATTGGTAGGATATATTATATTGTCTATTAAGAATAGCGGCAATCAAATTTTGGCAGTAATTAAAATAAAAAGTATTTATCCCCTGCTTACATAAATTCTTTTCTCTTCAATACGAAACTTCAATAAACCTGTTGCCTGCATAATCGAAAGCACTTTAGATACCTGCTGAAAACGGGATACAGTTCCCTCCATCTTATCTAAAGGAATAGTTCCTTCATAAATCACTTCCACATCGTACCAACGGGAAATCTTTCTCATAATCTCATATACATTTTCATCGTTAAATTCAAAATAACCTTTCTGCCAGGCAATGGAAGCCGTTGTTTTAACCTTTGCAATCTCAATTTTGCCTTCTCTATCCAGCTTTGCCTGTTCTCCCGGTCTCAATGTTAGTTTTCCGTTTATATTTACTGACCCTTCTAATAAAGTTGTTCTTGCTTCTGATTCATCTGCATAACTATTTACATTAAAATGCGTGCCCAGCACTTTTATATCCTGCTGTCTTGAGTGTACAATAAAGGGTTTGGAAGCATCCTTGGCTACTTCAAAATAGGCCTCTCCATCCAGTTCTACCCTGCGTTCTTTTAATCCTGAAAAACTTACCGGAAACCTGACTGATGTTGCCGCATTAAGCCATATTTTTGATCCGTCCGGAAGTACTAGCTGGTATTGTTGCGCCCTGGCAGTAGTAAGTGTATTATATGCAATTGCCCCGTTGCTATTTGCCGGCATAGACATAAAGTTCTTATAAAGAACAGTGCTGTCCGATGTCCTGATAATTTCAGTGCCTGATTCTTCTGCTAACTTGCCCTGCATTCCTGCAGCCAGAGTGATTCTGCGCCCATTTGACAAAATCAATGTTGCGCTGTTTATTCCCGGTGCTATATCCCGTTCGGGAGCCGCTGCCATCTGGCTGTGGTCACTGGCCGGGGACTTTAGCAGTTTAATAGTAGCAGGCAAAACAGCAATCAGAATAATTGCCGCTGCAATACCCGCCCACAACCGGGTCACATTTCTTTTTCTGTTAATCAGTTTGTTTATTTTGCGAAATAATGCCCCTTGTTTTTGAGTAAATGCCTCTGAAGGCATTTGTTTGTCTGGCTGTTGCTGTAAATTGCACCAGGCATTGTAAATGCGCAGCTCTTCTTCAGAAGCCGTATTGTTTTGAATACGCTCAATAATTTTTAAAAGTTCCTCCGCGCTGATCATTTTTTTAAGTGACGATATTTAACGTTCCTTTATATGATAGGGACATAAAAGAAGACCTACCCCCAAAGCCCGGAGCTTTTTTTTTAAGAAAATTTGGAAACTGAAATAATGCCACAAAACAGCTGTATGCACGAGGTGGCCGGTTCATAAGGTTGCTGTAGAGAACCTCTCTGCCTGTATAATAAAAAAAGAGGCCGGTAATTTACAGGAAAGTGCTCCAGAATGACATTTTACCTAAATGCAGTTTTAATTTTTTCAGGTTAATGGTCATTTGGTTCTCAACCGTTTTTTCAGTAATTCCCAAACGGGAAGCTATTTCTTTATTGCTCAGGTATTGTTCCCGGCTCATCTGATAGATTTCTTTTGCACGCTGTGGTAAGTTATTTACAAAATCATTGATCGCGGCTTTCAGCTCTTTTATTTCAATACTGTCCTCTTCAACAGCCATTTCCTTTAACGCATATGTTCTGCTTAGTAATTCAGCTCTTTTTTTACTGGCCAGGATCACCCTGGTAAGCTTGTATTTTACCGCGGCCATCAGGTAAGCTTTCAGACAGGTAATATTCAGTTTTTTCTGGTTCACCCAAAGCCATACAAAAACGTCCTGTAGTGCATCTGTACATTCATCTTCCTGTTGCAGGATATTTAAAGCATAATGATACAGCAGGGAGGAATAACGAAAATAGATCTCATTAAAAGCCTCCCTGTCTCCTGCTTTCAACAGGTTTGTCAACTCCTGGTCACTGTATTGATTATAACCGATCATGCTGAATTTTTAAAATGAACCGGATTCCCTGAACCAGTTATAGCCTTGTCAGGCAGTAATAAAAATATTTGTGAACTGCTATCATTGAAAGAAATTTACAGATTCACAAACTGCATAACTATAAAACAAGCAAAAAACAATCTTTAAACTCCTTTACTTTACGATATTAAGATAAAAAGTGATCTGTTTACCGTGCAAACGGTTGCACTTACAGATCATACAGGATCAGGAAATTGATCCTGCATCAGGCAGGTTAGCAGTAAGTCTGCGTGAATGCATCTGTTGGCAAGTAATAGGGAAGTGCCCTTTTAATCAGACCGAAAATTTCCCCGAAACGCAGACTTCCGCTATTGACGGAAGCGCAGAGGAACCGTTGTCAGCGCTGTTCCCTGCCTCGCCGGCAGCGATTTCTGCGGAAACATTGAACGGCGCGAAGCTTTTCTTTTGGTTCTTCCCGGGGGAATGGTATCATTTCCGTTTGTGCGCTGCCGGATGATCTGTTCACATCTTCGTCAGCCAGTAAACCGGTAGCAGGTAGTACGTATACGCACAAAAAAAAGCCCCACATTACTGTGAGGCTCTCTCTAATAAGAATGGCAGCTACCTACTCTCCCGCATTGTGGTGCAGTACCATCGGCCATAAGGGGCTTAACTTCTCTGTTCGGTATGGGAAGAGGTGAACACCCTTGGTATAACCACCATAAAAAGGTTCTCATCTTATCCCTCTCCTTCAGGAAAGGTCAGGTGAGATAATAAATTAACATATCGGAAAAAAAATATTAGAAAGAGTACCCAACTCTAAAATAAAATTAAAGCTTACGAGCAATTAGTACTACTCGGCTTTGATGTTACCACCTTTACACCTGTAGCCTATCAACGTCATCGTCTCTGACGGCTCTTAAAAGTAAACTCATCTTGAGGCAGGTTTCACGCTTAGATGCTTTCAGCGTTTATCCTTTCCGTACTTAGCTACTCAGCACTGCACCTGGCGGCACAACTGATACACCAGCGGTACGTACGACCCGGTCCTCTCGTACTAAGGTCATGTCCTCGCAATTTACTAACGCCCACCACAGATAGGGACCGAACTGTCTTGCGACGTTCTGAACCCAGTTCACGTGCCACTTTAATCGGCGAACAGCCGAACCCTTGGGACCTTCTCCAGCCCCAGGATGTGACGAACCGACATCGAGGTGCCAAACCTCCCCGTCGATATGAGCTCTTGGGGGAGATCAGCCTGTTATCCCCGGAGTACCTTTTATCCTTTGAGCGACGGCCCTTCCATTCAGAACCGCCGGATCACTTTAGCCGACTTTCGTCCCTGCTCGGCCTGTTTGCCTCACAGTCAAGCTCCCTTTTACTAATGCGCTCTGCGTACGATTACCAACCGTACTGAGGGAACCTTTGCAAGCCTCCGTTACTCTTTAGGAGGCGACCACCCCAGTCAAACTACCCACCATGCACTGTGTGACTCGCGTCATTAGATCCTAAATCAAAGAAGGTTGGTATTTCAACGACCGCTCCACACTACCTGGCGGCAATGCTTCTTAGCGTCCCAACTATACTACACATCCGTAATTCAAAATCAATGCAAAGTTGTAGTGAAGGTTCACGGGGTCTTTCCGTCCCGTGGCGGGTAACCGGCATCTTCACCGATACTACAATTTCACCGGGCTCGTGGAGGAGACAGCGTTCAACTCATTAGACCATTCGTGCAGGTCGGAACTTACCCGACAAGGAATTTCGCTACCTTAGGACCGTTATAGTTACGGCCGCCGTTTACTGGGGCTTCAGTCAGAAGCTTTGGATTGCTCCGAACATCCTTCCTTAACCTTCCAGCACCGGGCAGGTATCAGGCTCTATACGTCATCTCTCGATTTTGCAGGGCCCTATGTTTTTGTTAAACAGTTGGTTGAACCATTTTACTGAGACCACATCGCTGTGGTACGCTTTATCCCGAAGTTACAGCGTCAATTTGCCTAGTTCCTTCTCCACGGCTCACCCGAGCGCCTTAGAATACTCATCCCGTCTACCTGTGTCGGTTTGCGGTACCGGCTGCTATACTCGCTTTTCTTGGAAGCACTCTCACTGCTGCGCTTCACCCGAAGGTTCCACTCGTCTAATCCGTCAGACTAGGCAGCTAACATGCTCCGTCACTTTCATCGCATAGCAGGCGCAGGAATATTAACCTGCTCTCCATCGTCTACCCCTTTCGGGTTTGACTAAGGTCCGGGCTAACCCTGATCCGATTAACGTTGATCAGGAACCCTTAGACTTTCGGCGATAAGGTTTTTCACCTTATTTATCGTTACTTATGCCTACATTTTCTTTTGAAACCGCTCCAGCATGCGTCGCCACACACCTTCAACGCCGTTTCAATGCTCCCCTACCGATTTACCACCTGGTGGCAATCATAGAGCTTCGGTTCATGGTTTAATACCCGATTATTTTCCGCGCAGAATCTCTCGACCAGTGAGCTGTTACGCACTCTTTAAATGAATTGCTGCTTCCAAGCAAACATCCTGGCTGTTATAGAAATTTCACATCGTTTGTCTAACTTAACCATGTATTGGGGACCTTAGCTGCTATTCTGGGTTATTTCCCTCTCGGCCATGGACCTTAGCGCCCACAGCCTCACTCCCGGAGATATGTACTAGCATTCGGAGTTTGTCAGGGTTTGGTAGGCGGTGAAGCCCCCTAGCCCAATCAGTAGCTCTACCTCTAGTACACTTCTATTATCCGAGGCTGTTCCTAAAAACATTTCGGGGAGAACGAGCTATCTCTCAGTTTGATTGGCCTTTCACCCCTATCCACAGTTCATCCCAAGACTTTTCAACGTCAACGGGTTCGGTCCTCCAGTGTGTGTTACCACACCTTCAACCTGACCATGGATAGATCACAAAGTTTCGCGTCTACCCCCACTGACTATACGCCCTGTTCGGACTCGCTTTCGCTACGGCTCCGTTTTCAATAACTTAACCTCGCCAGTGAGGAGTAACTCGTAGGCTCATTATGCAAAAGGCACGCCGTCACGGATAAATCCGCTCCGACCGCTTGTAGGCGTACGGTTTCAGGTACTATTTCACTCCCTTATTCAGGGTGCTTTTCACCTTTCCCTTACGGTACTGGTTCACTATCGGTGTCTGAGGAGTATTTAGCCTTACCAGATGGTGCTGGCAGATTCAGGCAGGATTCCTCCGGTCCCGCCCTACTCAGGATCCTACACGTCCTCGTTAATTTCCGCTTACGGGGCTTTCACCCTCTTTGGCTTAATTTTCCAAAAAATTCTGCTTGATAACGATTTCTAATAGTAGTCCTACAACCCTCAAGCGGCACGCCGCTCAAGTTTAGGCTCTTCCCTGTTCGCTCGCCACTACTTAGGGAATCATTGTCTTATTTTCTTTTCCTCCGGGTACTTAGATGTTTCAGTTCTCCGGGTTGGCTTTCCCGCCTTACAGCAGGAATGATATACCTTCAGTATACCAGGTTGTCCCATTCGGATATCCCGGGATATATTGCTTGTGTGCAGCTCCCCCAGGCTTTTCGCAGCTTACCACGTCCTTCTTCGCCTCTCAGACCCTAGGCATCCACCATACGCCCTTATTCGCTTTAAAAAAGTTTAAAAACTTAATTAATATGAGGCCAGCATCCCTGCTGGACTTTCTTTTTTAGGTTTGTTGTAGATTGTTACCCAACCACATTTCTTCAGACCATCCATAAAATTTTTATAGCGTGATTCTTACAAATTGTGATTGCGATTTGTTAGGTACTCTCCTAACAGTTTCTTTTTCCAATATGTCAAAGATCTTTGATCTATGTGATAATATGCAAATTTGAAAATTTGAAAATAACCACACAACCCTAAGTTGATAATCTGGCTTCGAGCCAACTAAACACCTCTCAGGTATTATCAATATCTAAAGAACTTCATTTTAAATTCTAAATTTTACATTTATTATTTAAAATTTCCTGTGGAGGATATCGGAGTCGAACCGATGACCCTCTGCGTGCAAGGCAGATGCTCTAGCCAACTGAGCTAACCCCCCTCCTTTAATTTAAAATTTTAACATTCTAAATTCAGAACTTTAAATTAATAAGGTGTAGACCCGACCAGATTTGAACTGGTGACCCCTACATTATCAGTGTAGTGCTCTAACCAGGCTGAGCTACGGATCTATTTAAATAATGTGCCAATGTGCTAATATGCTAATGTGATAATTAGTAATTATCCCTGGCTTTAGATGCCGTATTCCAAATTGGCCATCAGGTCTTATTTTAAAGAACTTCCCCCCTTTAGTCCATAGTCCATTGACCATAGCTCATAAAACAAATAAATTTAAAAGCAGGAAACAATAGCAACAGGTAAATCTTCACCCCTTCCTCTTTATCCCTCCCATGAAGGGAAGAATCAGGAGGGGCTGTCGCTCTAAAAAGGAGGTATTCCAGCCGCACCTTCCGATACGGCTACCTTGTTACGACTTAGCCCCAATTACCAGTTTTACCCTAGGCAGCTCCTTGCGGTTACCGACTTCAGGTACACCCGGCTTTCATGGCTTGACGGGCGGTGTGTGCAAGGTCCGGGAACGTATTCACCGTATCATTGCTGATATACGATTACTAGCGATTCCAGCTTCACGCAGTCGAGTTGCAGACTGCGATCTGAACTGAGAGACGTTTTTTGGGATTGGCTTCCTGTCACCAGGTCGCAACCCTTTGTGCGCCCCATTGTAGCACGTGTGTAGCCCTGGGCATAAAGGCCATGATGACTTGACATCATCCCCTCCTTCCTCTCGTCTTACGACGGCAGTTTCACTAGAGTTCCCAGCGTTACCTGATGGCAACTAGTGATGGGGGTTGCGCTCGTTGCGGGACTTAACCCAACACCTCACGGCACGAGCTGACGACAGCCATGCAGCACCTTGCTTTGTGTCTATTGCTAGAAATACCCCTTTCAGGGTACGGCACTCGCATTCTAGCCCAGGTAAGGTTCCTCGCGTATCATCGAATTAAACCACATGCTCCACCGCTTGTGCGGACCCCCGCCAATTCCTTTGAGTTTCAATCTTGCGATCGTACTTCCCAGGTGGGATACTTAATGCTTTCGCTCAGACACACACTGTGTATCGCGTATGTCGAGTATCCATCGTTTAGGGCGTGGACTACCAGGGTATCTAATCCTGTTTGATCCCCACGCTTTCGAGCCTCAGTGTCAATGCTTGTGTAGCCAGCTGCCTTCGCAATTGGTGTTCTATGTCATATCTATGCATTTCACCGCTACATGACATATTCCGCTGACCTCCACAGTATTCAAGACCAATAGTATCAATGGCAGTTTCCGGGTTAAGCCCGGAGATTTCACCACTGACTTACTAGCCCACCTACGCTCCCTTTAAACCCAGTAAATCCGGATAACGCTTGCACCCTCCGTATTACCGCGGCTGCTGGCACGGAGTTAGCCGGTGCTTATTCATCTGGTACCGTCAGTTGGCCTAAAAAAACCCTTTTTCGCCCCAGATAAAAGAAGTTTACAATCCAGAGGACCTTCATCCTCCACGCGGCATGGCTGGTTCAGAGTTCCCTCCATTGACCAATATTCCTTACTGCTGCCTCCCGTAGGAGTCGGGCCCGTGTCTCAGTGCCCGTGTGACTGGTCGTGCTCTCACACCAGTTAATGATCGTAGGCTTGGTGGGCCGTTACCCCGCCAACTACCTAATCATGCGCACACCCGTCCTTAAGTGATAAATCTTTAATAGCCAGTAGATGCCTACTAACCATCCTATGGGGTATTAATCCAAATTTCTCTGGGCTATCCCCCGCTTAAAGGTAGGTTGTGTACGTGTTCCTCACCCGTTTGCCGGTCGCCGGCGGACCGAAGCCCCCGCTGCCCCTCGACTTGCATGTATTAAGCCTGCCGCTAGCGTTCATCCTGAGCCAGGATCAAACTCTCCGTTGTAAATGAGTTTTTGATTCTGACATCTAATTCCCTCTAAAGTAAATTAAACGTGTCAAATCGATTTTCTTTCGCTTTGACTTACCTTCCTTGATCCCATCCCGATAACTATCGAAACAGAATCTAGATTGTGCTATTGCTTCCTAACTTTCAAAGATCTTCACAGATATCAAAGTATTGCTACCCATCAACCCGCTCCTGATAACACCGGCGGAATCGAACCACCATAATAATCACCAGATGCATTATAACACAGTAAAGAACTGCCCTCACTCTTCATCGCTCACCAACCCGTCATTTTGGGGTTGCAAAGATACATACAATTTTCAAAATAACAAAAATATTTTTAAAAATATTCTGATTTTTTATTGCTCTAATTAATTGCTTTTGAAGAACTTATCAGTAGTTTTTGAAGGTACTACCGTTTGATTTGGGATTGCAAAGATAATGTCTTTTTTAATACGAAAGAAACTTTTTTCATTTTTATTTAAAATTTCTTTTTAAGAGCGGACAAATACCCCAGGATATATACTCTTTGCAAAGCGTAAAAAGGTGCAATAATGGCGCTCACAGCGTTCTCAGAATGGCACAGATACGCCGGTGGTTACCGCAGGTAGCCGAGTATCTTCAGCATACTTTGCGAAGTTTGCTGCTTGGCGTATACCCACTCGATCAGCTTCCCGTTTTTATCATATTCCAGGATAATATGCTTGGGAGATGGGATCAGGCAATGCTTAATGCCGCCATAGCCGCTGATCTGATCCTGATAAGCGCCCGTATGAAAAAAGCCAACGTACAAAGGCTCATTATCAGTTTCTGCCGTATTTTTTGGTGAAGCTTCAATGGATGGAACACCCAATCCGCCTACCCCGTTATCATTCCTGATCTTTGGCAGGAACACTTCGTTTATATGCTCTTCTGAATCATAATAATCGTGCCCGTCGCAGGTAATGCCGCCCAGTACCACGCGCTGGTACTCGTTATTCCACTTATTGATCGGCAGCATCAGGAATTTTTCACCAATGCCCCAGGTATCCGGTAAGGTGGTAATAAAAGAAGAATCGATCATATACCAGGTTTCACGGTCGTTCTGGGTCTTCTCACCAATTACGCTGTAGATATGCGCCATGCTTTCCCCTACCGTATAGCTGCCAAACTCCGTATAGATATTCGGAACCGGCACTTTTGCTTTTTTACAGGCAGATTTAATATTGCTGATGATCTCATTGATCATAAACTGGTAATCATACTCAAATGCCAGGCTGTGCTTGATGGGGAACCCGCCACCGATATTAATGGAATCCAGTTCCGGGCAGATCTTTTTTAACTGACAGTAAAGGTTAATGCTCTTGCGCAATTCACTCCAGTAATAAATATCATCTTTAATACCCTTGTTTAAAAAGATGTGCAGCATCTTTAGCTGGAACTTATCTTCATTCCCCTCGATCTCATCCACATAAAATTCCAGCACATCCTTTGCCCGGATGCCTAAACGGGAGGTATAAAAAGGGAAAGAAGGCTCTTCTTCTGCGGCAATGCGGATACCCAGTTTAAAGGGCTCTTTACTTTTTATGCTGCGCTTATACATCTGCAGCTCGTCCTTATTATCCAGAACCGGGATCACATTTTTGAAACCGCTGTTAATTAATTTGGCAATACGCGTTGTATACGGCTTTTGCTTAAACCCGTTGCAAACGATATTGATGTCTTTATTGATCTTCCTTTTCTTGTAAAGCTGGTTAATGATATCAATATCATAAGCATAGGAAGTTTCCAGGTGAATATCATGCTTCAGGGCTTCTTCCACTACAAAAGAAAAATGAGAGCTTTTGGTACAATAGCAATAAAAATATCTGCCCTCATACTTGTGCCGCTTCATAGCAGCGGCAAAATACTGTTTGGCTTTGTTAATGTTGATCCCAATTTTTGGCAGATAACTTACTTTTAATGGTGTACCATGTTTTTTAATCAAGGCCTTCAGGTCAATGCCATTAAATTTCAAATACCCCTCCTCTACTTCTATTCCCTCCTGAGGAAAGTTAAAGGTCTGGTCAACCAAGCCTAAGTATGAATTATTCATTACCCCAAAAATCCGGTGAATGCCGGCAGCTTTATGTTTTAAAAATTGCCCGCTAAATTACTGAATTAAGCAATTAGCCAATTTGAAAATTTGAAAATGTTTCTGAGCAGTGAGGGAATTGCTCATATACCATTCCGGGTGCCCAACATTTTTATTATCTCCCATCGGCAGGAAGCACCAATGGGCAGGGAACATATACTCCAATTCCGGGGCCTCCGTCAGTGAAGGAAATTGGCTCTTCATAATATTTCCTTTAAGTTTGCAGCAAATCAAAAAACTGTATGAACTATCCCAAAACGTTTCTGCCTTTGTTACTCCTTTTTATTATGCAAACCGGGTATAGCCAGGTGCACTGGTTTATTCAGGCTGATGGCAATTTATCGATCCTGCCAAAGGTTACCAATACCAGCACTTATGCGGCGGTAGTGACAGACAACCCTACTGTAGTAAGCACAAGCATTGCCGCTTCTTATGAAAAAAGAGCGGGTGCTAATATAAAAGGAGGCATACAAATTCCTTTATCTGATAAGTTTTCTGCCGAACCTGCATTGCAGCTTTCTTTTATCCGGTTCAGAAAGAAGACCAATGTATCTTATGCGACCCGCTCCGGATCCATAGATGATCTAAATGGGGTTTCTTCTACGGCTGGTTATTATGAAAATTACGGAGATCCTTTTTTTATACCGGGCATTACCCCTTTCTTCAATAATACGAACAGTACATTTGACCCTTCTGCAAAAACAGAAGATATAGGAAAGACCCGTTTTCTATTTTTGAGTGCAGATCTGAATGCAAGCTACAAAATAACAAAGCATACCCATATTGGCCTGGGGGTTGCGCCTTTCCTCCTGTTGGGCGCCCACACTTATAATTATCAGCTGGAACCATTGCCTGCAGCTTCTCAATATACCTATCTGATATCGGAAAAGAAGGATAACACTAAAGACAAATACAACAATTTTGGCGTATCCGGAAACATTTTGGTAGAGCAGCGTATTACCAACCACCTTTCTGTTCTGGCTACCGGTACACAATATATTACCCGGTTGTATAAAGAAGAGGCTTATATGCTACGCGATAAAAAATCAAGGATCCGGTATGTGAGCCTGGGCGTAAGATATTACCTCCATTAACAAAAATGAAGCTGTATCAAAAGTTATTTTAGAACGTAATGTCATTCTGAACTTGGTTCAGAATCTATTGAGAATTATATCTCATTTTAGATGCTGAAATAATTCAGCAAGACAATAGTGAACTTTTGATACAGCCCCTCTCTTTAATAAATACTTTACAGGGCTTATTTTACTGAAGCTACCAAAGCCTTAAAAGCTTCCGGGTTGTTCATGGCTAAATCAGCCAGCACTTTCCGGTCAAGGTCAATCTGCTTTTCTTTTAATTTATTGATGAAAACAGAGTACGTAAGCCCTTCTTCACGAACGGCAGCATTGATACGTGCGATCCATAAAGCGCGGTAATCTCTTTTCTTTAATTTACGGCCTACATACATGTAGGTCATCCCTTTTTCAACAACGTTTTTGGCAACGGTAAATACATTTTTCCGCTTGCCATAAAAACCTTTGGCCTGTTTTAATATTTTTTTCCTGCGGGCTTTGGAAGCGGCGGAGTTTACTGAACGTGGCATATCTGAATAATTTTAATTGTAATGAATAAAATAAAAAATCAAGCAACGAATTACTTTAACCGTAATAAACGCTTAACAAAATGTACATTGGTTTTGTCTACAACGCCGTCAATGCGCATAGCGCGTTTACGCTTTTTTGATTTTTTGGTCAGAATGTGACGTTTGAAACTCTTTTGGTGAGTGATTTTACCAGTTGCAGTTACTTTAAAACGTTTTTTTGCACTGGAATTCGTTTTTACTTTAGGCATCTTACCTGTTATTTTTTGTTACACCTTTGAGGTGTTTCCAATCGTTTGGAACCCTTGTTGAACCTCTTCAGTAATGTTCCGTAAAAAACGGAGCGCAAAAGTACAAAAAACCTTTATACAATGTACATATTTCTGATAAAATAGCATAATATAAATGATTTGCAGGCTGTTAACCGCTAAAAAATAGTAAAATTGTCGTCCCATATAGTACCGATTCCGTTACAAGTGTTAATTTTCGCTTTAATATGATGAACAATAAATTTGTGAAGCTTTTAAGACCGTCTTTATTAGTTACCGCATTTTTCAGCATTGCTTCCCTGGCAAAAAGCCAGGATATTAATACCAAAATTGAAAATTTTGCAGGCAGGTTCCCTGCAGAAAGAACCTACCTGCATTATGATAAAAGCAGTTATTCGCCCGGGGAAACCATCTGGTTCAAAGCCTATACGTTAGCAGAAATTGCCCCGGCTGAAGCCAGCAAGAACCTGTATGTAGACTGGATCGATGATAAAGGGAAGATCCTGCAGCACACGATAAGCCCGCTGATCACCGGTATGACCAATGGGCAATTCGATTTACCTGCCACCTATCAGGGAAAATCCATCACGGTAAAAGCCTATACGAGCTGGATGCTGAATTTTGATTCTTCTTTCCTGTATTATAAAAAGATTCCTGTCATCAATCCTGAAGCAGCAGGTAAAACAGGCCCGCTTCCGCCCCCGTCGCTCACCTTTTTCCCGGAAGGGGGTGATGCCGTTGCCGGTATTCCCAACAAGATTGCCTTTAAAGCCGCTAATGCATTTGGCGACCCTGTAAAGATAACGGGCGTTGTGGTAGATGAAGCAGGAAAGTTTGTTGACAGTCTCAGAAATATACATGATGGTATGGGTTTTCTGTTGCTCACCCCCAAAGCCAATACAAAATATACCGCCAAATGGAAAGACGATAAAAAAACGGAATACACCACTCCTTTACCCGCCATTAAACCAGAAGGCATTGCCATGAGGGTTTCTGTGCTGCCGGGCAAGCGGAGTTTTGAGATCGCTGCATCGCCGGGAATTGTTTCGGGCGGTGACAGCCTGCACATCATTGGCACCATGTACCAGCATGTGGTATTTAATTTTTCAAGAGCACTGAGCGCGGAGCCTATAACCGGAACCATTCCCCTCCAGAGTTTGCCTTATGGTGTTTTAACGATCACAGCCTTTGATAAAAACTGGAAACCACTGGCAGAACGGATCACTTATGTAAACAATCCTTCCTATAGAGAAGAGGCTACCATGGAGGTGGAACACTGGGGCCTTAGCCACCGGGCGAGGAACGAACTGGTAATATCACTGCCGGACAGCACGCCGGCCTCACTGTCTGTGGCAGTAACGGACCTGGCCATTGGCGCAGACAGCAGTGAAAATATCCTCTCCGGCCTGATGCTGACAGGGGAACTTAAGGGAAAAGTATATAACCCCGCCTATTATTTTAAAGACAGCTCTTTAAAAGCGGAACAACAGCTGGACCTGGTAATGCTTACCAACGGATGGCGGCGCTTTAACTGGGACAAACTGATTGCGGGGGAACTGCCGGCAGTTAAATATCCAAGGGATACCTCTTACATCACCGTTTCCGGAAAACTGGCGGGCATTATGCCCTCCCAGATCTCCCCTGCATCCACCATCGTTGTTATGATGAAACAAAAGGATGCCACCGATGGAAAAGTGCTGATGATGCCTATTAACAAAGACGGCCGGTTTAACGATCCTTCTGCTATATTTTTTGATACGGCCCGTGTATTTTATAAAATACAGGATAAAACGCTGGATGGCTCTATGGTGCAATTCATGTCGGACCGTCTGCGCACCCCTGCAGCGGGCAATTACTGGACAACGCCTTTTAAAGCGGATACTGCCGGTAACGCATATCATCTGAAAATGGCCACGGCTGCTAATGCCATTTTAGAAAAGAACAAATATAAAGAGCTGGAAACCGTAACTGTTAAGGCAAAGACCAAATCTCCTACAGAGCTGCTGGATGAGAAATATGCCTCCGGGCTTTTTAAGGGAGATATGAATTCTGTGCAACTGGATGTGTTAAATGACCCTTTTGCAAAAAGCGCTATGGATGTGTTTACCTACCTGCAGGGCAAAGTAGCCGGCCTGCAGATCTCAGGGTCTGGCTCTAATGCTTCCCTGAGCTGGCGCGGCGGGTCTCCGCAGATCTATATTGATGAAATGCCGGCAGACGTCAGCTTTGCATCCAGTTTGAATGTAAATGACATCGCCTATATTAAAGCGTTCCGCCCCCCGTTTATGGGTGGCACCGGAGGTGCAAATGGAGCCATTGCTATTTATACCCGCAAAGGAGGCGATATAAAGCAGGAACCCGGCAAGGGCTTATCGGATAGCAGAATTGAAGGATATACCGCTATTAAAGAATTCTATGTGCCGAAATATTACAGCCAGTTTACCGCACCTGATGCGGACAAAGATCTGCGAACCACTATTTACTGGAACCCCAATGTGCTCATTGACCCGAAGAAAAAACAGATAACCATCTCATTTTATAATAATGATGTTACAGATGCGTTCCGCGTGGTTATTGAAGGCATGACAATAGATGGTAAACTGATTCACCACGTAGAAACTATGGAATAATTTCCCCGGAATATGTGCCGGAGCGCAACATGCGATAGCAGAAGAGTTTCTGCCGGCAGGCGCCCGTTTTGCTTTTGGGGTAAAACTTCGGTCGATGGCTATCGGATGATGCGATTATGCATATTCATTTCAAACAGATTACAGCATTTGTCATTAACAGGAAATAATAAAAGCGTTGCATTTAAGTTCATTCGTATGACAAGTTTTTTTAATCGCCATCCCCAACCCGCTTTCAGCGGGTGCGCAGAGGGATCTCATCTGTTACAGAGATCTCTCCGCTCGTTCTCCGAACTCGGTTGAGACGACGATTTTGTATATTGTTAGCTCTCAATACAATAAGACACCTGTCATTAATAGGCAATCATAAAAGCGTTGCATTTATGCTCATTAAAATAACAAAACGGCTGTTGTGCTGCGCTTGTCAAAGCATGATTCGATTGTAAAAATTGCCCTTCGCCAATCCCGGCAGCTATCCTGCTAAAGCCGGGAAGGCGGCTTCTACTTCAATGTTTTGATCACTTTCCACATTTCTTCCGCTACCAGCTGGTTCCCCTTCTCATTAAGATGTACCCTGTCTACCGTTAAAATTCCTTTTTCAGCATTATCAGGATTATTCTTTTGCAGGTATTCCAGGAATATTCTGCGCAGGTCTACCAGAGGTACATTGTTCTGGGCAGCATATTCGCGGATCCACTTTGCATAAAGGTTCAGATCCCCATCCTGCTGGTTGGTAAAATCATTCCGCTCCCCGATCACAGAAGGAGTGCAGACAACCGGCTGAATACCCTGCCGTTTCAATGTTGAAATAATGGCGTCATAAAATTTTCCAAACTTATCAAAATCGGTTCCGGTGCCAGAAGATGTTTTGTGCCATACATCATTAATGCCAACATACACCAGAACGATATCGGGTTTCTGATCCAGTACATCCGGCTGAAAGCGCAAAAAAAGATCATACACTTTATTACCGCCAACGCCCTTTCCTATAAAGTCAAACTGTTCAGAAAGCCCCTCTTTTTTACACAGATCCGTAATGCGGGTAATATACCCTCCCGGCCGTGCACCCTGCTGGGTTATAGAGTCGCCGAAAAAAATCACTTTCTTTTTCTTAGCGGGCAGGAAAGCAAATAATAACAACACAAATGGCAATAACAACACTGTTTTCTTGATCATAATCTTACTTTAAACGACTTTATTGAATTGAATAATTTTTGAAGGGTATCTTTTTGCATAAGCAAACAACATATTGGTAATGGCGCTGTTCTCTTTATAAGGAGTTACATATTCCCTGAACTGCTCCGGCTGTTCAATCCGGACATCACCTGCAATAAAACCCATGCCATAGAAGCTGCCGTTCCATACAAGGATACAGGATTTTTCATCATGATGAATTCCTTTATCAATGATCGCAAAGGAAGGAAGATTTTTCAGATGCTCCATAGCTGCTGCTATACGCCTATTGTACACTTCAGGGGCTTCCTTTTTGATGCAGGCACCGGCGCACAATGCCCTGTGCAGTTGTTCATCAAACAATTCCTCGCCAATAAAGCATAACCGCGGACACAAATTAAAATCATGTACTAACTGGCGCAAGGCAGCTTTTGCTCCTTCTATATGATGATACGAGTTCAGCAGTTGCCGGCCACGGCTCATTTTTTCCACCCCTAAGCGCAGGTACCCGTTCTGATCTTCATAAGCCACGATCCCGTAAAGATCTTCCCGCCTTTTCTGCGATGAGTTGAACCGTGGCCACCACCTTTTAATTTCGGTTGATTCTTTAACAGCAGCCATCAGCTCCGTTCCGCATTCCTCAAAACTGATGCGGTATACATGGCGCATAAAGTTCTGCCGTTGCCGGCTGGTGGAATTATTACTGAAATGGCTGCTTACACGATACCGGATATTTTTAGCCTTCCCCACATACACGATCCGGCCCTTTTCATCATGAAAATAATAAATGCCCGGTGTATAAGGCAACTGATCAAAGTCTGATTTAGGAACATTAGGAGGCAGTACCTGCTCTTTTGAGGTCTTTTTAAGGCTTTTGGCAATATGGCCTTCTGTATCCTTCTCCAGCAGCAAACGGAACAGTGCAACGGTTGCATCTGTATCGCCTCCTGCCCGGTGCTTATTTACATGACGAATGCCCAGCGCCTCACAAAGTTTTCCCAGGCTATAAGACCGGTGCGCCGGGATGATCTTACGGCTTAAGCGAACAGTGCACAGCTTTTTTACATTCAGTTCAAAACCGCAATAAGAGAGCTGATTTTTCACAAATGAGTAATCAAAGTTTACGCTATGCGCTACAAAAACCTTATCCAGCAACAAGGTATACACCTGCTCAGCGATTTCTTCAAACAGCGGCGCCTCCTGCACCATTTCGTTGGTAATGCCCGTTAGTGCCTGAATAGAATACGGTATCTGCTGCACGGGGTTAACAAGGCTTTCAAAACGCTCTACAATAGTACCTGCTTCATCCAGCACCTGAATGCAGATCTCTGTAATACTGCCTGCTGCTGCGTAAGCACCCGTTGTTTCTATGTCTACAATTGCATAATGCATCCTTAAAAAAGGCTAATTTCGCAAAAAAATCAAATTTGAACGGGGAAAAATTTATTATGTTCCGCAACCGGTTAACAAAAGTTTTCCGGCATCTTTCAAAACAGGCACGTAAACAGGGCATTACCTGCTACAGGATCTATGATCATGACCTGCCGGAGTTTCCGGTTTGTATAGAAATTTATGAACAACACATTTACGTGGCTGAATACAAACGGAACCACAATATGGATGAAGCGGCTCATTACAGGTGGATGGAACAGACCACCAGTATTATTTCAGAGGTCACCGGCATTCCCCTTGAAAACATCTGCACAAAACTGCGTCAGCGTAAAGCGGGAAGGCAGGGGCAGTACCAGAAAACAGCGGCTTCCGGAAATGAGCTGACCGTTCAGGAAAACGGGCTGAAGTTCATTGTGAACCTTACCGACTATTTGGACACCGGCTTATTTTTAGATCACCGCATCACACGCAAAATGGTAATGGAGCAAAGCGAAGGCAAAAAAGTGCTGAACCTGTTTGCCTATACCGGTTCTTTTTCAGTTTATGCGGCGGCCGGGAAGGCGGCAGCAATCACCACTGTTGATCTCTCAAATACCTATACCAGCTGGGCGGAACGGAACATGCAACTAAACGGTTTTTCAGATCCAGCGTATACTTTTGTACAGGCAGACGTGCTGCAATACCTGAAAACCATAGCTCCTGGCATGTATGACCTGATTATTATGGACCCGCCCACCTTCAGCAACAGCAAAAAAATGGATGGTATCCTTGATATTCAGCGTGATCATGTTTCACTGATCAATGATTGCCTAAGAATACTGGCACCTGGCGGCAGCTTATATTTCAGCACCAATGCAAGAAAGTTCGTACTGGAAAGCGAAAAGGTCCATTCCCGCAACATCAGTAATATTACAAGAGCTACTACACCTTTTGATTTTGAGGGAAAACTTTTCAGGTGGTGCTATAAGATCACAAAGCCGCAGACCGGAGGCTAAAGACGGTTTTATTGCCAGATTTAGTTTAATAAAAAATACCAATACCTATCTTTGAGCTTATATTTGACCTTATAAATACACATATGTTAAAAATAGGGATTGTTGGAGTAGGCCATTTGGGCAAGTTTCATTTAAATAACTGGCTGGAGATCGGAGACGTGGAAGTGGCAGGCTTTTATGAGCCTAACGATGCCACTGCCAGTGAGGTTATTGAAAAATACGGGATCAAGCGTTTTTTTGATGCAGATGACCTTTTGAGCTTTTGCGATGCCATCGACATTGTAACCCCTACCACCTACCATTATGAGTGGTGCGAGAAAGCGATAAGGATGGGCCGCCACGTTTTTGTGGAAAAACCATTTGCAGATACTATGGATGAGGCCCGTGAGCTGGTAAAGCTTGCCAAAGAGTCTAATATAAAGCTGCAGGTAGGCCATGTTGAGCGCTTTAACCCTGCATTCCTGGCTTTAAAAGAGGTTTCCCTGAAACCCATGTTCATTGAAGTACATCGCCTGGCGCAATTTAACCCACGTGGCACAGAGGTAAGTGTGATCCTTGACCTGATGATTCATGATATTGACATTATCTTAAGCATTGTAAAGAGTGATGTAAAACGCATTTCCGCCAGCGGGGTTGCCGTGCTTACGGAAACGCCGGATATTGCCAATGTGCGTATTGAATTTGACAACGGGTGTGTTGCCAATTTAACGTCCAGCCGCATCTCAATGAAAAAAATGCGCAAGATGCGCCTGTTCCAGAAAGATGCCTATATTGGTATCGACTTCCTGAATAAAAAAACAGAAATCATTAAATTAAAGGAACCGTCAGATGCCAATGTATTTGCTTTTGATATTGATACTATTTCCGGCAAAAAAACCATCGCTATTGCAAACCCTGTGGTACCGGAGGTCAACGCTATTAAACGGGAACTGGAAGAGTTCAGAGACGCTATTGTAAATAATACCCAAACAGTTGTTTCAGAAATTGATGGCTTAAAAGCCATGGAAGTCGCACATCTTATTTTGGAAAAAATAGGGCATCATTCAATAAAGAGCTAGTGCAACACCCAAAAAAAATCCCGCTGCTATGGTACCTGCTGGCCGACTATCTGGGCGCAGCCTTATCCTGGCTGCTCTTCATCGTATTTTTACGGAATAGTATTTATAGCCTGAGCAACCGCGACTGGATAATTACGCTCATCATTGTGCCTGCCTTCTGGTTGCTGTTGTTCATGTTTGCGGGCAGTTATCATAGTCTTTATAAAAAATCAAGAACTGAAGAATTTATTATCACACTCGGCTGTTCTTTAATGGGCTGTGATATACTCCTTTTTTCCTTCCCTGAGCTGAAGTATCTTTTATTCATAGGCATTTTTCCTATGCTGGTACATCTGGTGGCGCTGCATTGCGGCCTTACCTATTTTTTCCGGTGGCTGGTGCTGAACAGGGTTAAGGCCCAGATAAAGGCAAAAGCTA
This sequence comes from Niabella ginsenosidivorans, assembly GCF_001654455.1. Classification (NCBI taxonomy): domain Bacteria; kingdom Pseudomonadati; phylum Bacteroidota; class Chitinophagia; order Chitinophagales; family Chitinophagaceae; genus Niabella; species Niabella ginsenosidivorans. Next base: position 1,411,808 of record NZ_CP015772.1, on the reverse strand, counting down.
TCATTTTCAATACCCTGCTCATCAGCCATGAAAACGAAGTCAGCCCCACCGTTGCCACAACCGCCCCCGGTTTAGCCGATGCGGGATTTCATTATAAAGGGTTTATTGCGCCGGAAAACAATAATGAGAGCACCGGCACCGCAATGCCACGGCTGGGCGGCCTGAACGACCTGGAGTCAGTTATAGACCGGAATGCGATCAGAATGGTCATCATAAATAACCACTGGCATAATTTTTCTTTAGAGAACCTGCTGGCAAGGCTAAGCCAGAAAGACGTGGAGATAAATATAGTGGCCAAAACAGTGGATATTTTATCCGGTTCCGTAAAAACCAGGAGCGTCCTGGGCGGCATACTGATCAATGTGCCCAACACCCTGCTTAATAACTGGCAGGCCAATGTTAAAAGAACCATTGACATCATAGTGGCCATCACCGGGCTGGTGCTGCTGGCTCCTTTTTATCTTTTTGTTGCTTTAAAGGTACGGTTCAGCAGCAGGGGACCTATTATTTACAAACAGGAAAGAATCGGTTATAAAGGCAAGCCTTTTATTTTATACAAATTCCGGTCGATGCAGAAAAATGCAGAGCAGCAGATTCCGCTTTTATCTTCTGACAATGATCCCAGGGTTACCAACTGGGGGCGCGTTATGCGTAAATGGCGGCTGGACGAGCTGCCTCAGCTCTGGAATATTTTAAAAGGCGATATGAGCCTGGTAGGGCCAAGGCCGGAAAGGGCCTATTTTATCCATCAGATCACTGAACGCTTTCCCACATATAAATATGTGCTGAAGGCAAGGCCAGGTTTAACCAGTTGGGGAATGGTACAATTCGGTTACGCTGAAAGTGTGGATGAAATGATTGAGCGCAGCCGGTATGATCTGATGTATGTTGAAAATATATCGCTATCTCTTGATCTTAAGATCATGTTACATACTTTCCGGATAATTTTACAGGGAAAAGGTAAATAAACGGCTATAATAATTTTGGAGATCCATTTTTTTAAAAGAGAGCAGTTGAACATCCGGCAATGGGATGCTTTTATCCGGAAAAGTATCCAGTACCGGATCTACGCCTCAAGTATATGGCTGGACGCTTTTTCTCCCGGCTGGGGTGCACTGATTAATAAAGACTATTCTGCTGTAATGCCGCTCACCATCAAAAAGAAGTATGGCATCAGTTATCTGGCGCAGCCCCGTTTTACCCAGCAACTGGGCTTCTATTCCGGCATGCCGGTCACAGACGCCATAAAAGACGAGTTCATAGAAAGCGCCCGGGAACGCTTCCCTTTTGCAGAAATCAATATCAATGAGGCTCCTGCCCAGCCTTCACAACAAAAAAAAAATTATACTCTTGCGCTGGATAAAAACTATGCCCTGATCAGGGCAAGCTATTACAAAAGCCTCATTAATAACAGCCTTAAACCTGCACTGAAACAACAGCTTACCTATTGCACCGAACCCAACATTCATGAAGCGGTTAATACCTACCGCCAGCTGTACCGGGGAAAAATGGGATTAGATAACAAATGTTACTCGCAATTAACACAGCTGGCAGTACAAATGTTTGCCACCGGCAACTGTTTTACCCGTCAGGTCAACAGGAATAATGAGCTATTGGCGATCAGTCTTTTTTTCAGGGATGAGCAACGCATTTATAATATTTGCTCTGCAACAACGGCTGCCGGCAGGAAAGCCAATGCTAACCCGTTCCTATATGACCGGCTGATACAGGAATTTGCTGCATCCGGGCTGATCCTTGATTTTGAGGGCAGCAATATTGCAGGAATTGAAGCTTTTTATAAAAAATTCGGGGCCACTCTGGAACCCTATTATTTTATAAAATGGAACCGGCTGAAGTGGCCTTACAGGGTCTTTAAAAAATAATCCCGGGTGTTTTTCCCCTGCAAATACCCGCTGCCGACCGTTTCTTATTGGAGCAGTAATGATGTAACGCAGCCGTTCATAGTACACCAACATCAACTTATCTTTTTTCCGGCCAGCACAGAGCTCCATAGTCGCCACCTTATCATTAGAGGCACGTGCTGCAGGTTGCCGCAGGAACAATTCTGCTAACGCCCTGGCCCTTTTTTAAACGAAACAGAAACCGCCTCTATTAATGACCGGATATTACATTATTTACAGGAGCAGTTGCTACACGGCACCACCTGTTCTTGCACAATTCCGTTCTGAGAGCTAATAAGCCTACGGTATAGTAACAAAGAATGAGGAACAGGGAAGAATATCTGTAATGCCTGCACGCGCTCCTCCGGTGTCTTTGTCTCACATAGGCGCCCCATTTGCAGTCATATAGTGGTCAGGCTTTTAAGGTGTGCCGCAGGTACCCCCTAATGTTAACCGCTATAAAGGATGATCATATATTTAATTTCCGGGGTTTGCTGAAGGCTCTCCATCACCTGGTTCATACCTGCCGGGGATAGCCCGCCAGATCCGCACAGACATTTGAAACTATGGATATTTTAATAAAATTGATAGCGGCTTTATCATTTATGCGCACTCCGGGACTGATCCATCAAAAAACAGATCAGCTCAAAGATATGTGCTAACTTAGAGCTGGCGTCAAAGTCTGTATACAACAGTTGTTGACTGGCTGCAGGTTAAGCCGCCCAAAGCATTAAAAAGAAAAAAAGATTCTCCAGCTAAATTTTAAACAATGAAAGCCGTTGTATTAGAAAAATTCGGAAGCATCAATAACCTGACTTATAAAGAAGTACCGGCTCCTGTGCCCCCGCCCGGTACGGTTTTAATTAAAACCGCATATGCCGCGGTAAACCCCTACGACCGGAAGATCATTGAGATCTTTGGCAATGAGATGGGCGTAAAAGTTCCGGTAATCCCGGGCTCCGAACTATCCGGAACAGTAACTGCCGTTGGCGAAGGTGTTACTCAACTGAAAGAAGGAGATGCTGTTTTTGGAACCCTGTCGACCTTTGGCGGTTGCTTTGCAGAACTGGTAGTAGCAAAAGCTACTGATCTTGTTAAAAAGCCGGAAGCGCTTTCGTTTGAAACAGCAGCAGCAACCCCTGTAGCTGCACTGACGGCCAGAAAGGTTCTTTTTGAAACGGCTCACTTACAGTCCGGACAAAAAGTATTGATCCACGGTGCCTCCGGTAACGTGGGCGCAATGGCAGTGCAACTGGCAAAGCTGGCCGGGGCCTATGTTATAGCAACCGGGTCCGGCAAAAATGAAAGCCGCATAAAAAAACTGGGCGCCGATGAATTTATTGACTATACCCGACAGGATTTCTCCGTTATTGTAAAGGATGTGGATGTGGTGCTGGATACCATTGGCGGAAAAACACAGGAAGCATCCTTTAAGGTTATCAAACAGGGCGGCTGGCTGGTCAGTATTGTACAACCTCCTTCAGAAGCAGAAGCTTCCCGGTACCAGGTGCATGCAACAATAATTTATAGCGGGCCCGATACGGAGCAGCTCAGTAATATTGCCCGGCAGATTGTAAACGGGGATTTAAAAGTGAACGTTGAAAAAGTTTATCCGCTCAATGAAGCTATAAAAGCGGTGAATGCTGTAAAAGAAGGCCACAGAACGGGAAAGATCCTTTTGAAACCTTAACCGGTGTTTTAAACGTATAAACGATATGTCCGGGCTTCAGTTATTAATAACGCTGTCGGTGCTTCCGTTTATGGTGCTCACAGGCATTTACCTGTACCGCTACCTGAACAATAAACTGCAGAACGCCCGCACCTGGTTCCAGATCATTGGTTTTGGAATTTTATTATTTGCAGGTATCGGATCTGTATGCTCTGGCGGGCTGCTGCTAATGATCTGGTTATATGATCTTTTCAGCCTGTAGCCGCTGATGATAAAAGGCACCGCTTTTTAATAACTTTTTAGTACAGCTAAAAGACGGGATACTATAACGTGGCCATATCAATTACAAAACGATACTCTACATCGCTCTTTAAAACCCGCTCATACGCTTCGTTTACATTTTTAATATCAATCAGTTCAATGTCTGATACAATATCATGCGCTGCTCAGTAGTCCAGCATCTCCTGTGTTTCCGGAATCCCCCGATAGACGAAGCGGTTAGTACACGGTTGCCACGCATTAAGCTGTCGCCAATAATATACAGCGGTTCAGGCGGCATCCCTACGCAGATATGCACGCCATCCGTTTTCAGCAACTGAAGGTACAGGTTATAATCGTGCAGTGCAGAAACCGTGTCAATAATAAAATCAAAATAACGCTCCAGATGTTTAACCTGTCCCGCCTCCTTTGTAAGTACAAATTTATGCGCCCCCAAACGTTTTGCATCTGCTTCTTTTGATGCTGAAGTGCTTAACAGGGTTACTTCAGCGCCAAAGGAAACAGCAAATTTCACCGCCATATGGCCTAACCCGCCCAGCACACCTACTTTATGGCCTTTGCCAACCTTCCATTTCCGCAGCAGGGAGTAAGTGGTAACCTGTGCACAACAATGGCGCAACCGCTTTCAGATCCAGCTTATCAGAAACATGCAGCACAAAATGCTGATCACAAACGATCTTATTGGAATAACCTCCATAGGTAATCGTTATGCCGTCTTTTTCAGGCGAATTATAGGTCCATACGGTTTGTTTACTATCACAGAACTGCTCCTATCCGTTATGGCAGCTATCGCAGTACTGGCAGGAGTTTACCATACAGCCAATACCGGCCGTATCCCCTACCTTAAAGCCCGAAATATTTTTACCAACGGCAGCAATACGTCCTACAATTTCATGACCCGGAACAATCGGATAGGTAGCCCGCCCCCACTCACTCCGCACCTGATGAATATCTGAATGACAAATACCACAATAAAGAATATCAATCAGTACATCATCATCTCCCGGTTCACGTCTTTTAAAATCCCAGGGGTTCAGCGGGTCTGTTTTGCTATGCGCTGCATATCCTTTTGTTGCGATCATAAAATCGCCCGTTTTTGTGCCAGCAATCAAAGTACAAAACTACAAAGATATTATCAGTTGTTTAACCCCAGACCTCTGAAAATCCGGATCAGGAATAAAAAAACTGTCTGCTGAAAACTGGCGGAACAGGCGGCGGTTATTCCTTTCAAGCCGCTATTGTTCATCTCCTTTAAAATAAGCAATTTCCTCCTTCAGATCCAGGAAAGGGTACTTTGCCATCAATAATTCCGCCTTTTCATATTGTGCCGCCAGGAACTGCCGGTGGGCCTGGGTTTGCGGATGAAAAGGCCGGTGCCGCCGGGCAATTACCAGTGGCTGTATTTCTTTCATCAGCGCTTGTGATGCTTCATCAATACAGCTTGCTGTAAATTTTTCCAGCACAAATCCGGTAGCGGCATAGTTGGGATGCGCCAGGTCTGCATCGTAAAAACGATAGTCCCGAAGCACATCGATCACCAGTTCATAGGCAGGAAAATAATAATGATGATCAAATTTATTTACAATATGGTGCACAGCCTCCAGCAAACGCGCCTTGCTCCTGTTATTGGCTACCACACCATCGCGTAAATGACGTACAGGGCTTATGGTAAACAGGATCTTTGCTTTAGGATTAAAGATCCTTAAGCGATGGTATAAATTATCCAGCAGTGCAACTGTTTCATCAATCTCCAGCATTTTTTTATCGAACCACTGACCGGGCGCCCGGTGACAGTTCGCTACTTTTAACCCGGCAAGCGCTGCATCGGGGTTATTACTGTTCAACCGGTAAGCAAATGATGAGCCCAGTGTTATGATCAGCCAGTCGGTCTGCTTCAGAAAAACATGTGCTTCTTCAAGTGCCTGGTTCATCCGGTCCAGAGCTGCTTCTTTATTAACATCAGCAAACCGCGAATGATGATGCCAGGATTGCCATACCTCGTTTAAGCAGAACAGATCCTTATCCCTGTAAGGCGCTCCGTCTATATAGCGCATCAGGCTGTGATACACGCTGGCCGGATCAAATAAAATGCCGTGCGGGTTCTGCAGCACATTGAACTTATGCTCCAGCAATGCATTGCCGATGTGCTCTGTAAAGCAGGAACCGACCAGCAAGATCTTATCACCGTACGTTATAGGCGGCGACAATTTTTCCAGTTGTATAGGAGCCATAAAATCCATCCGGCAAATATCAGTAATTTATGGATATATAACGACAGGCAACATTTAGATATGGGTAACCCGCGCATCTCAGAAATACCCGCCAATCAGGCCCGAACAGGATCATGGATCGCTGCGGACTATTGAACGCGCATTCAGCTATCCGGGACAACAGGATTATTGGTATGATATAATAATCCCGCAGATGCTGACTTTCGCTAAATAAGTATGCCATCTGCTATGGTCTGTTCGTTCAGCAGGAGCTTCTGAAGAACAGTTCTTCAGAAAGCACCCTTTTTCACCAGTCCTGACTGATGGTGCAAAGCCAGGTTAAAATTGACAGCATCCGCTTTCATTAATTTATCAGCAAGATCCAGGTAGCATTTGGATGCCTCCGTATAAGGCTGACCGGTTGTTTTCAGCAATTTCAATTGCAGGTAAAGCAGTTCCGACTGAAATAAAAGATATTGATATTCTTCTTCTGATAATACTTTATCACCCTCCTCTATATATGCCTGAACTGCGGTTTCGTTAAAATTTTCATTTACAATACCGCGCAGCAATTCATACTGTTTATCGCCCAGCGCCTGCTTTGCTTTAGTAATAGTTTCAAAAAACCGGCATATCTGTGCAAGAAGATGATCGCGGCTCAGCATATTTTTTTTTAAAGTTACAATTTTATTAATTTAGGAACCGGAACCGATTATTTATTTTCAGATGCATTATAAAAAACATCTTTCAAAAGACAAAGTATTAAAACGGCTGATCCGCGAGCATGGCATCTATACCCTTCAGCTGCAACAGAACATTTTATTGAGGCTCTGCACCTCTATCCTGGGGCAGCAGTTGAGCACAAAAGTAGCAGCTGTTCTGAGGGAACGTTTTCTGCAATTGTTTAAAGGGCAAAAGCCAACCGCCCGTAAAATACTGGCCATTCCGCATGAAACGCTCAGAAGCATCGGCCTGTCAAATGCAAAAGCCCAATATATCAAGAACGTCTGCCAGTTTTTTCTGGACAATAAGCTAACCGATTCCAAACTGCATCAGTTAACGGACGAAGCGTTTATTGAACTCATCACACAGATCAAAGGCGTTGGTAAATGGACGGCAGAAATGCTGCTGATGTTTTCATTGGGGCGGGAAGATATCTTTTCCATCGGCGACCTGGGCCTGCAAAGAGCCATCAGTCAGCTATACGCTATTACCTTCACCAGCAAAAAAGAATATGAGGCAAGGATCATAGCGGTTACTGAGCAGTGGAAACCTTACCGTACCTATGCCTGTCTTTATTTATGGAGCCATTTGGATGCAGTGCCGGTATAGAAGAGTTGAAAGTCGAGAATTGAGAATTCAGCGATCAGTACTCAGTTTTCAGTTCTGATAGTTACCGGGATCCGGATCAGGCAGAAAGCAGCTATGGACTATTGACCATGGGCGCCCTTCCCGCCTCAGCCCTTTATCCGCTGCTTCATCGCTTCATACAGGATCATCCCGGTTGCTACCGAAACATTCAGGCTTTCAAAATGATTCTGCATAGGGATAGAAATATTTTCGTCACATATCTTTAACAGTGCGGGATAAATGCCTTTTTCTTCGCTCCCCATTACAATAGCTGAAGGAATGGTAAAATCGGCTTCCGATATATGATTAGAAGCTTCCATCTCAGCTGCAAATACTTTTATGCCGTTCAGGTGCAGCTCATCAACGGTTTTCATTAAGCTGTTCACCCGGCAAACGGGAATCTTTTCCAAAGCCCCGGCTGAAGTCAGGATCGCATCCTCATTCAATGCCCCGACCCCTTTGTCCGGTATAATGATCGCATGCACGCCACAGCACCAGGCCGTCCGGGCAATGCCTCCAATATTTCGGATGTCTGTAATCCCATCCAGCAGCAGCAGCAAAGGCACTTCACCATTTTCCGTAACCAGCGAAATAATATCCTGAAGATCCTGGTAACGGATCCTGGCCTTTTGCGCCACTATGCCTTCATGTCCGTCTACATTAAAAAAATCCAGCTTTGCTTTGGGCACATAATTTACAGGAACACTATGGTTAGCGGCCAGGCGTTTGATATCATTTACAAACCGGCCGGTCAGCTGCTGATCCAGATAAATGCGGTCAAGCACCGCCCCTTCCTGAAGCGCTGCCACCACTGCTTCCCGGCCATAAACCAGGCTCGATTTTTTAGGCCGGTGCTGTTTTTTTCTGAAATCTTTCACCCCGCAAAGAAAAGAAATCCTGCGGCTACTCTGAAAATTATATTTTAATGCCGATGGCCTTATCGCCCCATTGCATCATCCATTGTAAAAATTTAAACGCAATGAACAGCACCAGTATCAAAATGACCCCCGTTACAATCAATACAGTAAAAATAACCGGTCCGGCGCCTCCTTTGTGCCTGCCCTCCGTATAATGGGCTGTAAGCAGCTTTACATTCCTGGTATTTGCTTTATAGGCAAAATCAAAAATCCATCCCAGCACCGGTATGGCCCCAACCAGGGCATCCAGTGTAGCATTGAGCACCATTTTTGCAACTACCTTACCGGAAGCGCCATATTGGGCCATGGTAATGATCAGCCCTATCGACATCAGGTAACCACCCACATCCCCTGCCACCGGTATCAGGTTCAGCAACGGATCGATCCCGAATTTAAAACCGCCTACCGAAAACTGTTCGTCCAGCAATCTGCTGATGCGCCTGATGAGCTTCAGGCGCTTATCCTGTATGGCGGGTGTGCTCCCGGTTGATGATTGTTCCATATGAAAAGTTTAAACCAGTGGAATACCTTTCAGCAACAGCAGCTCTATTTTTTGCAACGCTGCTACAGAAATAGCATCTGTAATAAGTCCCTCCCTGATCATATCAAAAGCCTCCTGCAACGGAAGCTTTTTTACCTGTAGCTGCTCCGTCTCTTCCGGCTGCGGTGTTTTCTGCACCAGTCCGGTAGCCAGGTAAACCATGGCCAGCTCGTCAGATACCGAGTTCGACAAATGCATCCGCAGCAATTCTTTCCATTGGGCTGCTTCCAACCCTGCTTCTTCCAGCAGCTCGCGCCTGGCGCTTTCCAGCGGATCAGTGCCTTCCGGGCACCCCCCTTCCGGCAGTTCCCAACTGTACATATCGATCACAAAACGGAACTGGCCGATAAGGTAAGTATTCATCTCCTGGTCCAGCGCCACAATGCCAATGGCAATATTCTTAAAATGCACTTTTCCGTAAATACCCTTACCCCCGGACGGATTGATCACATCATAGGCGGTAACATTGATCCACGGATTATCATACATCTCTTGCTGGTCAATTATCCTCCATGGATTTTTTGTTGCTGACATTTGGTACTTTTTTTGAGTTATAAAAACAACAATTATTGTTCCATAAACAATTAGGAGCTGTTGGTAACAATAATTCTGTTAGCTTTACGTAGTAAATATAGTAGTAACTCAACACTTTTAAAAACGATAGATCATGAAAAAGACGATTTTTGCAGCAGGCGTCGCCGCCCTCTTTATCCTGGCATCCTGCGGAAACAATTCATCAGAAAAATCCGGAACAGATTCAACAACCGTAAGCACTACGAAGATCGATTCTTCAGCTACAGCACCGGCTGCTCCGGCACCGGAAGGCACACAGGTAGCAGTGGCCAACCTGCAATCAACAGCAGACAGTACAAAAAACCTGGGAACCGCAAAGTTCTATAAGCTGGCAGATGGCAAAATAAGGCTTGATGTGGAAATCAATATGCCTGAAAGAGCCGACAGCAATGTTGCGGTACACTTTCACGAACATGGAGATTGCGGTATGAAGGGAGAAAACTCTCATGGCCACTGGAACCCTACAAAATCCAAGCATGGCGAATGGGGCTCCGCTTCTTTTCACTCCGGTGACATTGGCAATATTAAACTGGATGCACAGGGCCATGGTACCAAAAGCGTAACTACTGATCTGTGGAGCGTTGACCAGGGCGATAAGGACATCATTGGCAGGGCGGTAATTGTGCATGGCGGTACCGATGATTATAAAACGCAACCTACCGGCAACAGCGGGCCACGAGTTGGCTGCGGTGTTATTACTAAATTATAACAGTTCTTTTAGATTAGGAATAGCTGTACTTACAATGGTGCAGCTATTTTTTTTGCCGGCTTCAGTGCCATCCCCATCTTTACTGCCTGCTCTCTGAGAGATGCGTGCCGCTCATTATAATGCATGAACCGGACATTTTTGAAGGCCCTTCAGCTTCCGCGTTCTCATCCGGCCGCATCCGCCAGCTAGGTTTCGCTATATTTTTTTAACTTGCTGCATATGAAAACAATTTTGTTGTTCGGGGCCGGCAAGTCAGCCACAGTACTCATCCAATATTTCCTGCAATATGCCGAAGAAGAAAAATGGGAACTTATAGTTGCTGATGCGGATTTTTTACTGGCGCAAAGTAAAATCAACGGGCATCCCGCAGGAAAAGCCGTTGCCGTTGACCTGGCAGATACAGCTACTATCCATGAACTGGTAGCCAGGGCGTCTGTTGTTATATCCATGCTGCCGCCGGCCTTTCATATTATAATTGCGCGTAGTTGCCTTGCACTTAAGAAGAATTTCCTTACCGCATCTTATATAGATGAAGCGCTGCTCCTTTTAAGAGAGGACATCAAAAAAAACGGGCTGCTGTTCCTTGGTGAAATGGGGCTGGACCCGGGGCTGGATCATATGAGCGCCATGCGGATCTTTGACCGGATCAGGTATGCCGGTGGCGAGATCAACAGTTTCAAATCGCACTGTGGTGGACTGGTAGCGCCGGAAGACGACAATAATCCCTGGCATTATAAAGTAAGCTGGAACCCACGTAATATTACACTGGCAGGAAGCGCCGGGGCCGTTTATAAAGAAGATAATATTACCAAACACCTTCTTTACACCGAAGTTTTTGAGAACTGCCCGGTCATTGAAGTGCCCCCCCTGGGCAAATGGGCCTGTTACCCCAATCGCAATTCGCTTCAATACATCCCGATCTATCAACTGGAAAACGCCAAAACAGTAGTACGTTGTACGCTGCGTCATCCGGATTTTTGCACAGGGTGGCAATATATAGTTGCAGCCGGACTGACCAATCTGCTTGATACCGGCATCATTGAAGGCTTTAAAGATAAATCCATCAACGACTGGTTCACGGCCTGTCTCAATTTTTATACGAAAACTGAAACGTTTGATGATTACCTGAAACGCCATGTAACACCGCTTCACCAGCTCCTTGTAAAACGCCTTTTTGAATACCTGGGCTTATTCAGCCAGGAACGGATTCCTTCTTCAGCAAAAAGTTCCGCGGATGTTTTACAGTACCTCCTGGAAACCAGGCTGGCGCTGAGCCCCGAGGACAAAGACATGATCATCATGATCCATGAAATTACATTTACCCTGAACAACAGAACAGAACAACTGTTCAGCTCGCTTATTGTAAAAGGAGATAATGCCCTTCAGACGGCTATGGCAAAAACAGTAGGTTTGCCGCTTGCTATTGCCACACGTTTGCTGCTGAACGGGGCCATAAAAATAAATGGATTGCATATACCAATAGTAAAAGAGATCTACGATCCTGTACTGACAGCACTGGAGCCGGAAGGCATCCGGTTTTATGAGGAAGTATATGTGTGATGGTATTGAGATTTGAGAATCGGGATTTGAGCGGGCAGTTATCAGTTTTCAGTTCTCAGTACCCAGCATCAAGAAGCCTGTATCCGGGAACTATTGACCATTGACTACTTTCTTCTTGCCCCTACAACCTTCTCAGCAACCCTCTCAATTCCTGCACCCCCTCAGTGGCGGGTTTTTCAATGGCAACCAGGTTCGCCATGCGCCGTAACTGCGGAATGGACTTGTCAATAATATATTTCGGTACGGTATCTGCAACATATTCGATCAGCCCGGCGGCCGGGTATACCAGCATAGAAGTACCCACTACAACAAAAATATCGGCCTGTGCAGCCAGTCTTGCTGCCGGCTCAATCATGGGCACTGCCTCGCCAAACCAAACAATGTCCGGGCGTAGCTGGCCGCCATCGGGCGCACTGTCACCCATATAAATATCGCCCCTGACCTCAAAGGAGGGTTTGAACGACCGTTCGCTGCGCATCTTAAAGATCTCTCCATGCAGGTGAAGCACTTTTGTAGAACCGGCCCGTTCATGCAGGTCATCAATGTTCTGGGTAATGACGGATACGTCAAAATCTTCTTCCAGGGCAGCCAGTCCGAGGTGTGCTGCATTCGGATGTGCTCTTGCCACATCTTTTCTGCGCATATTGTAGAAATCCAGTACCAGCGCAGGATTCCGCTTCCACCCTTCGGGTGATGCCACTTCCGTAACATCATACCCTTCCCAAAGCCCGTCGCTATCGCGAAATGTTTTAAGACCGCTTTCGGCACTGATGCCTGCGCCGGTTAAAACCACCAGTTTCTTTAAATGCATATTGTAAACCGATATAAAATTGTTCCATTCAAAATTACAGGTTCTTATTAAATGTTGCATCCTGTGCCATTGCTCCAGGCCCGGGGCAGCAACCTATGCTACCGGCATCGTAAAAAGAAAACTCAATACCTATCCGTATTTTATCCCTGATTGTAATGATACGATCATCAACGGCTAAAAACAACAGCGGCATGGGCTTTCCGGATTTTCCATCGAAGCAATTCTTTCTAAAACAAGCGGCTTATTTTAAGGCTTAAAACATTGGTCATAAAAAGTAACCGCTTCGTTATTGTTAATAAATACAAAAAGCCCCCGGTAACACCAGGGGCCGCTGCATCAAGCGTATCGCTTTAAACTGCTACTATTGTTGACTGCTCCCTGCTACACCCCTTCCTGTCTATAAAATAATGCCTGTATTTATCGCTCACTTTATCCGGTTGCTGAACGCCATTAATGAATAGCTTTCCTTTTATGAACTGTATCTTATTACCGGAGTTGCTATCAATAAGCCCGTCCCGCTGCATCTGCAGGCTTGCATCTTTAAGGCGTTGCAACTGTTCTTTTGTTTTCAGTAGCTGATCGTTGATGCCCGGAAGTATGCTTTTTAAATGCTGATCCATATCCAATTGCTGCTTTTGCAGCTTTTTTCTTGCTTCATCCATCTGAATCTTCAATACCTGCAGATTAACATTACGAATTGCCTCCTCCACCTGGCTCCGGATCTTTTCTTTATCAACCGGCTTTACGAGCGCCATTGCTTTTGCTATTTTACGATCTATTTCGGCTTTACTGATACCGGCTGTTGCATTTTCAATATCCCTGTTTATTTTATCCCAGTCTGTTTTTTTAATGGCTTCCATTGCTGCCAGCTGTGCTTTTGAAAAATCAATTTTTGCAATAGCATCTGTAACCTGCTGCTGAATATGCCTGCCCGTTTTGTTTGCCCACTCATTATTAAAATCTTTCATTCGCTCATCAAGGTATTTCAATGCCTCATCCAGCCTGCCTGTTTCAAATTCTGTTACCGGCGGGATCGTATCTTTCTTTTGGTGGATGAGCAGATTACCGGACCGCGCCCGTTGCGGTAAAAAAGTAAATGATAATACAGCCACGCAGGTAAGGGGCAATGCAATCCACATGGCTATTTTTAAAATTGCGTTTTTGTTCATGAGCTGAGTTTTTGAGTTGATTTGACGAAGTTCTTCGTAACTAAAGTACGAATATCTACGTAAAAAACAACGTTAACAAACTGTTATAACTTAATTAACTGCTGTCCGTTGTTTATAAAAAGCTGTAATCTGAGATTTAAGGATTGAGATTTGAGTACCTGAGATTTCAATTATCAGCTGCCAGTTTTCAGTAGTCAGAACCCGGCAGTATCACTGAACAGACCATTGACATTCCTACTCGCTATTTGCTACCACTTACTCAATGAGCTACGAGGTTTCAGTCTTCGGTTAGCAGATTTCAGAATCAGAATAAGACTGTTCATCAACCATGAACTATGAACCATCAACCATTACCGGCTATCAGTCTTCAGTGGTCAGCTTTCAGCATTGAGAATCTATAGCAAGACCCAGGATCAGGAACCTGCTTTCCCCTGCCTGCTGCTCTCCATCTGCCTCTTCCCCACTCACTATTCCCTTTCCCTGAACTCCATGCCCAGGTTGTACATGGTAAACGCCCAGATATCTGCAGCTTCATCAATCACCTTATTGGTGGGCTTTCCGGCACCATGGCCGGCGTTGGTCTCAATGCGGATCAATACAGGATTGGTGCCTTTATTGTATTCCTGCAGCCGTGCGGCAAACTTAAAGGAATGCGCCGGCACCACACGGTCATCATGATCTCCTGTTGTGATCAGCGTTGCAGGATAGGTTACTCCCTTTTTCAGATTATGATAGGGGGAATAGCGGTACAGGTACGGAAAATATTTTGCGGAATCTGAACTACCATATTCCACGGCCCAGCCCCAGCCTACCGTAAACTTCTGAAAACGCAGCATATCCATAACACCCACCTGTGGTATGGCCACTTTAAACAGGTCCGGCCGTTGCGTCATTACAGCCCCTATCAGCAAACCACCGTTGCTTCCGCCACGGATAGCTATTTTGCTCTTATTGGTATAGCGGGCTGTAATGAGGTGCTCTGCAGCTGCAATAAAATCGTTAAATACATTCTGCTTGTTCAGCAACATTCCGGCCTTATGCCATTTTTCGCCGTATTCACTACCACCTCTCAGGTTCACAACCACATAGATGCCGCCCTGCTCTACAAAAAAAGCGTTGCTGACGCTAAAGCCGGGCGTCATAGGAATATTGAAGCCGCCATAGCCGTAGATCAGCACGGGATTATTTCCATCCTTTTTCAGGCCTTTTTTATATGTCAGGAACATGGGCACTCTTGCACCGTCCTTACTTTTAAAAAACACCTGTTCAGTTATAATATCATCTGTTTTCAGATTCAGCTCTGTTTTTTTGTATAGCGTGGATTCCCCGGAAGAGATGGTATATTTATAAATAGCCGGTGGTGTGGCAAATGAAGTGTAAGTGTAATAAAAATCCTTATCTTCTTTTGCTGCGCCAAAACCACCTGCGGAGCCAATTCCGGGCAATGTAATATTGCGGATGAGCTTACCGTCAAAATCATATTGAACAATTCTGGAAGCAGCATCTTTCAGATAACTGGCAAAGAGATTACCACCCGCAGTGCCAACCCCCTGCAACGCCTCCGGCTGCTCGGGGATGATTGTTTTCCAGTTTTCTCTTGCAGGATGTTTTGGATCTACCTCTACCACCTTGTAATTGGGGGCCTTATAATTTGTATTGAGCAAAAGGGTGCCGCCCTTATTTTCAATAACAGACGATTCCGTATCAAACCCTTTTACCAACAGGGCAAAATCTTTCTGACCGGCATCCTGCAGATCCCGGTACCAGATCTCGCTGCCACTGGTGCCTTCTGTTACATTCAGGATCAGGAACCGCTCATCCTCTGTTAAACCTGCACCAAAATACCGCAGCGGATGCTCTTTATCCTGGTAAACAATGCTATCTTCTTTTTGAGCGGTACCCAGTTTATGATAAAACACTTTCTGAAATTCATTTTTCTTGCTCAGTTTTGATTGCTCATCCGGCTCATCATAGGCGCTGTAATAAAAACCGGCATCACCCTTCCAGGCAGCACCACCAAATTTTGTCCAGTTTATTTTATCAGAGAGCAGTTCTTTTGTTTCTGCGTTCATTACAAAGATCTCTGTCCAGTCGCTGCCGGCCTTTGCTACGGAATAGGCACAAAGTTTCCCGTCTTTTGAAAAAGAAACCCCACTCAGCGCCGCAATTCCTTCGCTGCTTAATGTATTGGGATCAATGAACACCTCCGGGGCATCGTCCAGGTTTTTTGCACGGTACAGCACTGCCTGGTTCTGCAGCCCGTCATTCTTATAAAAATAATAGTAAGCGCCCTTTAAAAAGGGCGCCCCGTATTTGGGATAATTCCACAGGGCTTCCAGGCGTTGCCTGATCTTTGTTCTGTAAGGAATAGTGCCCATGTAGGCTTCTGTAACATGGTTCTCTGCTGTTACCCATGCTTTGGTGGCCGCGCTGTTATCATCTTCCAGCCAGCGGTAAGGGTCTTCTACTTTTGTTCCGAAATAATCATCAGTAACCGTTTCTTTTTTAGTTACAGGATATTTTATCTGTGCCGCACTGTTCATAGCAATCAATACAAATGGTATATAAAAAAATTCCCTCATATAAGTTCATTTTAATAAAGATAGTATTTGCCGGCAATTGTTGCCCTGTTTGGGATTTTTATTTTATTAACCGATGTAATCATGAGTATACATACCCCTCTGTTTTCAGAGCTGCCCTTATTTTTAAACAGTTTTTTTAAGCGCCTGTTTTATTTGCCTCTCCACTGGCACATCTTTATACAGATTTCATTTTTTAAAGACGTTCAGGATAAAAAAAGAACAACAGCAGTAAAGGGTTTCAGAATAAATATCAGTGCTTAAGTAAAAATTATTGCTAACTAATGAATTACAAGTCATTGATTAACAAATAATAACACAAGCGTCAATCTTGCAGAACATGAAGAACATTGGAAAGCCGGGTATTATACCTTTTACATTAAAATCCGTTCAATAGGCAATGTCGTGGTGACAGCTTGTCGAACCATAATTCATTTGACAAACTTCCTTCGTCAGGATGACAATACTTTTTTAAAGCATCTAATTGATATTAAAGGAGGCGATTGGTTGCCTTGCTTTCCCATTTACAGCAACATGGTTTGCCTAGAAATTGAGAATAGATCCCTGCTGATACAATAACAGAAGATAAGAATATAAGAATAATGGTGTCAAAATCGTTGTAAATGGTGTATAATAACCTTATTTTTTTTGTTCTTTACCGGCTTATGTTGACATGCGCCGGATCAGTTCTACCGGCGTAATAACAGGCAATTGATCTGTCTTTACCTGTCCGGGCTCTTTGAGCAGTTTCAGCAGTTCCCGCACGATCACTCTTCCCGTACGCCCGGGGAACTGATTGACCGTTGTAACAGATGGTGAGGTTATTGAAGTTCTGGGATCATTGGAATAACCTACGATGCGTAATTTGCCAGGCACTGCAATGCCACGCTCTTTGGCAAACTGCAACGCAGTAAGCGCCGTAATATCATTTGCTGCAAAAAGCGCATCCGGGAAAGGAGGCTTTTTAAAAAGCTTATGCAATGACCTGCGGGCATTTTCCTGGTTTAGCTCATGGTAAAAAACAGCTTCTTTATGAATGGGCACATTGTACTGCATCATGGCTTTTTCAAACCCCGCATAACGGTCTACATACAAATTACAGCTCAGCGGGCCATTAATAAAGGCGATCCTTTTTGCACCCAGCTCCAGCAGGTGGGATACGGCCAGGTAGCTGCCCCTGACATCATCTCCTTTAATAATACAGGCCGGATAGGGCTTCATTGGAACCCGGTCATAAAAGATCACCGGAATATTATTCCGTACCAGAATATCAAAGTGGTCAAAGTTTGTTGTAAACAATGTACAGGAGGCAATTACCCCATCTACCCGGGAAGCATACAGCATACGGGTAAGATCCTTTTCCATTTCAAGCTGGTCGTTCGACTGGCAGATAACCAGGTTATATCCCTGGGCATGCAGTTGATTCTGAATGGCAGTAATTACCTCAGTATGAAAATACATAGAGATCCGCGGCACAATCAGCCCTATGGTGTGGGTTTTATTGGTACGAAGGCTGGATGCGATCAGATTGCGCTTATATCCCCTTTTTTTGATCATTGCCATCACTTTGCTTCTTGTAGCCTCATGAACATGCGGATGGTTATTCAATACACGTGAGATCGTTGCCGGAGACAAGTGCAATGCTGCTGCAATTTCATGTATGGAATTCTTCTCTTTTTTATTCTTTTTTGCTTCCATATTTCTTATTCTGCAATGAATCCAGGTCAGTGTTTTTTGTACGGCTTTTATTCAGGTCTGATGGTAAATTTTACCACGCTTTTTCCGGCGGTGTTCCCCGAAAAGCTGATCCGATAAATAGTATCGCCCCATTTTTCTTTTATACCTTTGTCCTCCATTGCAACAAGTGGTATTTTCTCTATCACTACTTTCATCTGCTCAGGATCGTATTGTACTATAAAATTTTTATTTTCTCCGTTTTCCTGTTTATAATAAATAACAACTTTGCCTTCTTTTTTCAATACGGCCGGATAACAGGTCATCAGATGTTCCGTAACGGTGCCAGCGGCCTGCAGGGACAGTTTATCTGTTACTTCCACGTTTTTTGCCCTGTTAAGCCGGACAGTACGCCATAGCTGCTGAATCCCGGCACCGGCAGGGTATGCACCGGCAATATTCAAAGACAGTTCAGAAAATTTTTTGTTTTTCACATAAGAAACATCAGCGGCCCGGAAGTTGGCTCCCGGGGGCTGTGCAACACCATTGATTGATGGTAAATTATGATAATCCGAGCAGTTGGACCATATTTCATACCGTTTATCACTAAAGGTCTTCCTGGTATAAGTTCCCCGCCCCACATCAATAATCACGGGCAGGCCATCATAATATACAATATAACTGCCCACATCGTTATGATTATGGCTCTCATCATTGTGACCTCCTTTTGCAGCCACAAAAAGGCCTTTGGAGCTGCCTTCTTTATCTCTCGCAATCATTACCTGTATCCCCGGCAACCATACATCTGAAGGCAGGGGCAGTGATTGCGGAGCGCTTCTGTACTCATCCTGTATAAACAGCTCAAACAGATTCCTGAAATACTGAAAGCTGCCAATTTCACCGTTTTTAGGCTTCCGGTAAAATGCGCCAAAATGCATCATAGCTTCATCTCCGATGTCTTTTCCGAACCGGTAAATCATGCTGGCGGCCATACCCGGCCTGGGATCTGCATCAGCAAAATCAATAAAATAGTCTTTACCGATCTGCGCCCTGTAAATGAACCGCGCCATATTCTTTATTTTCTCACTGGCATATACATACCGGAAGGCATCTTTGGTTGCAAGGTTCAGCATAGCAATATTGTCATAGAGTGAAGCCGCTGCAGCGCCCCAGTATCCCGGCCCTTCGTCGCATCCTCCATCTTCGGGATAAGGGTTAAGGAACTGATCCAGCACATTTAAAATTTTATATACCATATCGGCACGCTTCTTTTCATCTTTTTCCAGTAATAACGCCGCATTCAGCCAATTGGAGCAGATCCACGGGTTCCAGTTATTGGGCGGCCTGCCATTGGCGTTAGCAGCCATCCAGCCGTGCGGCTTCGTCATCAGCGGCTCAAATATCCTTTTGTTGACCTCATAATAAATCCTCTTACGGATTTGTGGCGATACTGCATCCAGCTTATCCCCTACCAAATAATCAACCCATGCCAGGAACGTTGCAGTTTCTGCACTAAACAATTCAACAAACGGCTTTGATACATCCATCAGCCCCGAATATTCCCTTGTACGGGGCAAATGCGCAGAGGCCCCCCAAAAAGATTCTTCACAAACAGACCATACCCCATTAATGATAGGGTCAATAAATCTTCCTTTGTTTTCATATACCTCTGCCAGCAGCAATGTACCCAGCACACGTCTTTTCTGAAAACTTATTTGCTCATAGGAGGCCCTGTCTCCTGTCCGTTCTATCAGCAATGAAGTAGTGGCAGGTATAGCCGGCCAATCGTAATGAATATACGACTCCGCTTTTTTCAGGTACGCTCTCATTATCGTATCGTCTGCCCTGCTCCAGGCGGCTCTGTCAGTTAACCGGGGGAATGGCGTCCACTCTTTTTGGGGGATCAATCGCTGCTGCAATTGATTCCGTGAATATTTACCGCTTAACAGATCTTTCTCCTGCGCTTTAACAGATACAAAGAGTGTCAGTAAAAATACAGATACAACTATTTTCATATAATTTTATTATGGCTGATGATTAACAGTTAACTGAATAATCCCTCCTTTTACGGGGGGAACACTAAAACCGATACCGTCTGCGGTCTTTTCAATGAGGAGCTTTTTTTCTGTCGGGCCCTTTAAAAAAACTGCAGCAATCTGTTTATTCCCTTTTATAGTTATATAAGCCTCCCCGCTGCAGGATATCTCTAATATTTTAGCTGAAACAGATAAATTTACAGCTCCGGGTTTCTTCATTTTTATACCATATTTCCCGTATTCAATGCAGCGGCCATATCCCATGTAAAGATAGCGCGGCTGATCCTTTACAAGGTTAATGACCCCGAAAGCACCTTCAAACTTCGAAATGGCTGTTTGCTTTAAAACAGTATAATCTGCCGATTGTAAAATCAGCTGCCGGCTGCCATCGCGGTTGTATACGCTGAGCGCCGTAAAATTTTTATCGCCGCGCTCAGATTCCATTTCAATCCGGTCTACACTATATTTCCCGCTTCCTGCAAAGGGTTCATAGATGGCTACAAAAGGACGTGCCCAGGCTTCTCCCTGCTGCCTGCACACTATAGCAGGTGTGGGCCTGTTACGGTAAACAGGCGGTGCAGTATTGGTAGAAGGGGCTTCGCCGGCGTAAAAAGTTCTGTCATTCTGCCCTGCAAATAGCACCTGCATGTATTGATCCGTACCGTTCCTTTCCAGACGAAATAATGCAGTAATATTTTCACCGGTTGCGCTGCTTAAAGTATTTCGTATATATCTCAGACCGGGAGGATCAAAAGGCGACCGGCAGAGCGGAATAGCGGCTCTTTTCAATTCCAAAGGCTTACGATCCCTGTTCAGCAGGCTTACCGTATCCCCTGTATTATGATAGATGTACTCATTGTCCTGCGGATGATCGGAGCGGTAAATGTCCAGATAATATCCCGTACTATCAGACAGCCGGATTATGGCGAGCGTCCTTTGCTGCTTTGCCCTGGTGGCAATATCTGTATAACGTGTATCAGTAAATGAGCAAAACGGAGAAATTGCGTTACTGTCTGCAAGGGGCTCCATAGCAGAAAGCGTAATATGCCCTATGTTTTTAGCGCCGCCGCCTCCGTGAAAATAAGGAACGGACGCAGACCGGCTGCCGCTTATCACCGTATTATGTGCGGCCCATTGTTCATAATAATTTACATGCACAGGCACTTCATAAGTCACTCCCTTCCCGGGATCCACCCCCATCACCATTCCTGATCCGTAAAGTTCCACCGACATGCCATTGGCATGATTATGATTATAGGTGGCTCCCTGCACGGCATACATTAATCCGTGTTCTTTGCCGGTACCGTTACGCTGCAGATAGCATTTTGCAAAATCCAATGCGCCACTCCTGGGCCAGTTATAAACAGCACTACAGGATGCTGTTTCAGGAAGATAGCACAGTAAGCCCATATAACCGGATGCTTCCCGCCTGTAGCCCTTCTTCTGTTGAAGTGTATGCATTGCCGATTGTAATTGCGGCAGTATCCTGTCCTTATATTTGGTTGCCATCAGCAATCCTATTTCAAGACATTCCGGGCTTTGTGACGCCGGCCCTGTATCACCAAAAGACGGGGCACTTAGATCCGGAAAGGAATATTTCAATAAAACGGATGAAGCCCTGAGCAACTGGGGGAACTGCCTGAATATAGGATAGCCGTTTTTTTCCATTGCCAGTCCTGCAATCAACAAATTGCTGACGGGGTAATTATGATACCCGCCCGGTTCTTTCCAGTGGCCATCGGGCGTCAGCCATTTTTTTACGACAGAGGGCAACGCAAGATGCCCGCAGGAGCCGTTGATCGTATCTTTATTTAAAAAGAAATTAAGATAAAAATCCTTCCTTGATCGGTCTTCAAGTGATAGCGCGGCAAATACCATTGCAGGCGACTGTGCGGCAAACCAGTTATTATTCCAGAACCCGTTAAAGGTCATGGTGTGCGCTATCTTTTCAAATACGCTTTCATACCAGGAAGTTCCATAATGATGCCGGCGCAGGTAATCATATAAAAAATCATATATCAGCGGCATTGCTTCATACTGACCATCGCCTAAGCTCTGCACAGATAAAAACCCTGTGCGACAGGCGCCTTCCACGGGGAACTGCTGCGATGCCCCATGCGCCCATTGATCCAGAATATCAGCGGCAAACGCCGCATAAGATTGTTCACCGGTCAACCAGAAAATAACCGATGCTTCTAATGCAAGCTGGTTGATTTTACCATTCAGCACTTCTACAAAAGACTGCGGATCCACCCATTCCTTCCGTGCATCCGGCCCTAAGCGCTCCAGTTGCATCAGCATTGCTGTATCATAAGGCTTTAATTGTTCTATGGTTGGCAATTTATAGCTCAATCCCTCTTTTGTTACAGGCGGCCGCTTATTTGATGATACCCGGACAGTGGGGAACGGGGCATCCCCGCTATAGCCTATCAGGGCCGATCCTCCCGCATCAGCATAAAAATGGGTATATCTTTTTCCGGGAACGCGGTTCATGAGGTAGCGGCTCAATATCCATTGCGGATCCGTTTTATGCCGTTCTGCGTAAGGCGCAATAGCGGACCGCATACTATCGAATACTTTTTTTGCCCATGCCTGTCTGGCGATCTTATCCAATATGAGCTGCTTATCTGAAGCATTGACCAGTATATGCGGATGCGCTGTCTGGCAGACGGAGGTGTTGGTAAAACTACCTAATAAGATGACAGCAACTGTTCTGCCCAAAAAAGACCTGCTGAATAAGAACGGAAATATATTGCGCAGATTTATCAAGATTTATTTTTGTTTTAAAAGCAACTCGGGGGTTTCCTGTGCATGCTGCATCGTATAGGGGAGCCGCCATATCTTATCCCCCTTTTTATTGCAGAAATACAGGTAGGATACGGATAGGCTGTCCGGGTTACCATCTGCCCAAAATGCATAAAAATCGGAATGGGCATTCAATGGTCTTCTTGCATAAGAATGATTACGGGTACTATGCAACGTCAGGTCCCTCTTTTTTATCCAGGTCTTTCCCTCGTCTACACTTTCCCATAGTGCCATTTCTCCCCCGGTTCCATATTGCTGCGGGCCTGTTTCTGTAGGGCCTATAATACGCCATTTATCTTTTTCAATATAAAGTGAGCCCATATCGTAATTGTGCGTTGAAGTACAAACCGGATCGAAGCTCCAGCTTTTGCCTGTCCGGTGTATGACGGTCCATACACGCGGATCACCGGAGGGACCCGCCTGGTATCCTTTACTAATTACGGCAAGAATTACAGGATTGCCTTTTTTATCAAAATTCAGGTCGTTCAGGTATACCAGTTTTCCTTCAGCCTCATAATCTTTAATAAGTGCATCATTTTGAGGATAGCTTAAAGGTGTCTGAATAGTTTTACCATCCACGGTTGTCCAGTTTTTTCCCATGTCTTTTGTCTGAACCAGGTAAACATTTGTTCGCTTATCTACATTTCCCCCCGGATGATAATTAAAAACGGAATATAATTTTCCATTATGAAGATTGCTTACCTGGTAATGCCCTCCCATACCTGCCAGTTTCTGATCTTTTGTCCAGTTGATCCCATCGGTGCTTGTTTTCCAATACAGCTCTCTTCCCTTTGTATATTTTGTAAAAAGATATAAAAAACCTTTCCCCTCTACCCACCAGGGTTGGGGATAGGTCATCTCTCCCTGTAAAATTTCATCAAACCGGTCAATGCTATACGGTGCGCGGCTCTTAAAGAGGATACCCGGGCGACTGGTATTCCGCCCGCTCACAAATACCCACAGATATCCTTTACCGTCTATTGAGAGCGAAGCGTTATCGTGGGGATCATCTACTCCCTTTTTATCGTATACGATAACCGGCCGGGGCACTGTTTTCGTTTTATGATCAAAATAAGAGATCATAATTAACAGGTGTCTTTCATGCTGCGCTGTTGTGCCTCCGTACACAAAAAAGGTTTTGTGCACCTGTTTGGAATAGATTGCAACAGGTACATGGCTTGAAGTATAAGTACCCAGCCCGCCTGAATATTTGTCGCCGTACGCAGTAAATTGCCCTAATGTGAACCAGATGCCTTTATAACCATCTGCTCTTAAATTCTGTGCTGCAGCGGTATTATATAACAGGCAGAAGCCATAACAGCAGGAATAGATGATCCTGAAAAACCTGCTTCTTCCATATAACCTTTCATTCTTCATACAAGGTTTATACATCATTATACATTATTTGCCTGCAGGCCATTTATTCAAAGAGGGCACAACCATTTGCCCGGCGCTCTTTCCCGGTATCAGGCGCACCGCAGTAAATGCTTTCGTATGCGCAGGAACTGTAAGCTCGAACCCAACAAGCACCGTTCCGGGGTTGGGCGCATCATACCCGTGCGGCGGGGTTGTGGACCATGTTTTCATTACTACTTTGCCCGATGCAGTTACGTCCAGCAGCAGCGTTCTGCCTTTTTGGGTAAGCGTTATGGTATGATCATTTGTAATCTTCGCTTCAGCAGGAGTCAGCATTGTCCATCTTATGGTTACAGGAGCTGCTGCCGTTTCCATTTCATCCCGTACCACCACATATTTTTTACCAACTATTGCAACGCCCCTCAGGGCTTTTACCAGCGTCCCTTTATAGATTTCGCTAAGATCAGCAGTAGCATTCAGAAAGGAGGGGTCGGAAGAGTGCCCGGTTATAGGAGCATATCCTTTCACTAACTGCTGCCGGTCATTTACAGTAAGCGTATTATGTACCTGGTTAATATAGCGGAACACCGTCCATCGCTGGGCGTCCTGTGTTCGTCCAAATATCTGCAATCCTTTTGATTCCAGCGATTCATAATCCTGTGCTCCAAAGTCCATGGCCCAGCGAACGCCCTGGGCATCCATAACAAAGGAGCCAATGTCCATATGCGCATGATTCACCGATGCAGATCCTCCTTTCATACCTACAAAAATGGCTGAAGTATCCGTCCACGAAGTCCGCATCAGCGCAACAGGTGTCCTGCCCCGGCCCACCCATATCAGCTCTTTGGGCGCCGTAATGGAGTTTATCTTAATGCCATTATTCCACAACATGATCCCCGGCAGCAACCGGTCGTTCATAAATGCAGAAAAATTGTTTTCAAGCAGCCGCCCGCGCTCTACCCATAATACAGACGGATCATGCAGCGCGGCGGCAAACCAAAACATAGCGGGCTGTAACCCGCTGCCGCCCTCTCCTGCATCCGAGAAGTTAAAGGGCTTTCCTGTTGGCCCGGTCATATTTTCCAGAAAAGAAGCGGTCCTTAAAAAGCCCGGGCTGTTACTCAGCCCGAAGTCGCTGCCAAAGCATTTTTTTACCGCATGCAGAAATAGCACATTAAAACTTGTACCATAACCCCAATACCCATACCCTTCCGGATAGGCACCGTCCGGAGCATATTCCTGCATAGGTTTTACGATCGTTTTTATAGCACGGTTAATGATACTCCGGCACAATGCAGGAGCATCTTCATAGACCGCCATAGCACCGTATGTCATGCCGGCATTGCACACCTGGTTCCAGTTGTGCTCGGCCCGCAGCCAGCTATTATTCTTGGGATCAAGGGAAGGGCTCAGCCCTTTTTCAATAATGGCCGCTTTAATGACGGCTTTTGAACCGGCTGGCAATTCTTGATACAACCAATCGTATCCGATCGATACCGCCATTGTCATTTCGGCAACATCCAGAAAATGAGAAGGGTTCCAGTCACTAAACGCTGCAATGGCCAGCATTTCCTTTTCCGCACGATCAAGGTACTTCTTTTGCTGCGTCATCCGGTACCCATACGACAGAAAAAACAGGCGCCTCAGGGCTTCCCTGGATTTATCCAGTAATCTGCGCCCGATTTTTATGCGTTCAACCGGCGGTTCAGCTACTATTTTATCGCACTCCGACAGGATAGCCTCATGCATACGCTGCCATACAGGATCTGCGGCAATTGTATTCCTGATATTTTCTTCCTCATGCTCCAACAGCAATATCCTCGGATGATTACCAATAGCAGCAGTTACAGCTATTGAATCAGTCTGGGAAAACAGGTTGGTAGTAATGCCGGCCTGTAGCAGCATTGCAATAAACAGCGGAAGTATGCTTCCTTTCTGCAATAATCGTACTGGACTGTTCATATGATGTGATTGATTATAAATGATACATACCATCAATACATAAGTATGGACTTCTCTTCAGATATTTTCTCCTGTAAAGGCCCCGTACCATTCCCTTCATATATATTTTTCTCATACCTGCTGCCCCTTGCAGCATACGATTCCAATCCGTAGCCACCATTGTAGTGTATAAGATTCTGCTCCGTTATGACTTTATTTGAGCCCTTATATAAAAAAGCAACCAGCACGCCGCTGCGGTCATTGCCTTCAATAAGATTCTGACGTACAAGGATAGCTTCACTTTCACTGATCAATACACCATAATAGCCGTTTCTTGCTATTTCGCAACGGGTCAGTGAGGCTTGCTTACAATGTTCCAGTGCTGCACCACTCCCATAGGGCGAGGTAACAAGCCGGCTATTACTGATTGTTATGTTTTGACAATGAGTCAGCAGGAGATTATGCTGCAGTGAAGCTCCCGGGATAACGTTTCCCCCGTTTTCGCTAAGATCACATCCTGAAACAGCTATTGAATCCGCTCCGCTGATCAGCACGCCGTTGAATGTACAGTTTCTTACGGTGATGTGTTCTAACGTAATATTATGCATACCGCCTTCTTTTGAAGAACGGAATATGATGCCGCCCCTGTTGTAACGTCCTTTAAAAGCGCGGTTAGAGTTGGGGTCCGTTCCGGGATCAACATTACCGGAACCTTCAATCACTAAATTTTTCAGGGCAATATTATGCATATCCTCTTCCTTATTCACGATCGCATCCCTCATACCTGATGCCGGATCAAGGAATAGAACGGAAGCCATTCCTTCCCCGTATATATGTACGCCGGAAGGGAGCTGAAGGGTTGCCGGCAATATGTGTATGCCCGCCTTTATCAATACCCGCCCGCCGGAACCGGCGGCTCTATCTATTGCAGCCTGTACCGATTGTCCGGGCAGCACTAAAACAGCACCTGCAGTGTCCGGATTTTGCGGTATAGCACCTGCACCCACCACGGATTGCAGCGGATACCGCCGGATGGGCTTTGATTTTTCAATTGCATTTTTATCAAATTGCCTTACTGAGGTCAGCACGTTGCGGGCAGCCTTTGGCCTCACCGCATCTGCCGCTTTTTTTACAAACGGCAGCTCCACTCCTATAGCTTTGTAATGACGGTATACATATTCATAATTACCTCCGGCATTCTTAGCGCGCTCTGATATGGTACAGTAGCAATGAGGTTCTTTCCCCAGTAAAAAACCTGCTGTATATTCAAAGCCCATGCCTATTCTGTTATTACCAATGGAAAACAGATCAAGACCCTGTGTGTATGCTACCTGTGCGGCACCTGCAAATTCGCCCAGGCCCAATTGTACATGTCCCTGGTCGCGGGGGCTTTCCTGGCACTGACCATTGGGATAGATATATTTAAACACACTGCCATTTACGGGACCATGCAGGAAGTGATCAACGGCGTTATCAAACATAGCCCGGTTATCTGTAAATACAGCTATAGCCATGATGCTATGAATGATCGCCCCGTCCCAATTACCATTTGCTTCGGGGAAATAATACCGTAATAACGGGTAATAAACGGTCATCAGCATATTCCGGAATGCATCAATATCTTTTTGTTCCCATCCGGCATTGGTGTATTTCAGCAACTCTGCAGCATTACAAAGCACATGCCCTGTCCATGCGGCCAGGAGCTTGGCATCATTATAATCAAAATCCCACAGCACCGGCGACCAGGCATTTAATATAGCTATTGCCTTGCGCGCATATTTCCGGTCTGAGGTTATATACCATACCAATGCATAGTTATACGCCATTTCCGCACTCGCTGATAATTCATTGCCGCCAATATTCGGCCGTGCATAAGGCCCGCGAAGCACATGAGCAAATGGCCTTGCAACAAAGGGAGTATCGGCTATTGCCTTAAGCCTGTCAAAAGCGCTTTTCCAGGGCTCTTCGCCGGCCCTTACTCTGCGTTTCATTTCAGCAAGATCCGCCGCATTTTGATTGATACCCGGATGCAGCATCTGTTGTGCCTTCAATGACTGTGTTAATATTACAACAGAGCACGCCAATAATACCAACAACCGGACATTGTGCTTTATACAGACCATTTTTAGTGGAGTTTTATCATCAATAAAAAGTTGTGATCAGTCATTGAACAATCAGGTTCCTTTTCCTCATATTGATTCTCAATGCATGATACCTATCTGTTATTTTAGAGTTCCCAATAACAAAGCGATTAAACCTTCCTGCGGTCAGCAGGCAAGTTCTTAAAATAACAAAAATGATGGTCGTACTGAGCCCGCCTAAGCATGATTCTATTGTAAAACCACTCTTCGTCAGGCTCAGAGCGACATCCTGTTATTATTGTTTATTAACATTTTACAGTACTTGCCATTCACAGCGCATCATTCGCTTTCTTTTCATCCAATTTATTGCGCATTCACTGCATACCGCTTCATACTGATGATAGCCCGCTGATTCGTGTTATCAACCGAATTGAAGTAGATATAGGCTCGGTATTTACCATCACTGGTTTCCACCCAGGCACCCGCTTCTGCTTTCAGGTTTATAGCAAAGTTGGGCGCATTGGACAGATCCAGCTTTTGAAAATCAGGATCATCAATATAGATGCCATATTGAGATTGCGCTAAATTATAGTCCTGCAGGTTAAATACCTTTTGCACTTTCGTGCTCTTATTTAAACCGGCAGGTAAATTTACTCCCGGCAGGTATTGCACATCAGCAGCAGGGGAAACCAATGCATGGTTAAATGTTACAACCGGATCAGCATAATATACATAGACCAGGTCAATCTTATCCGGGTTGGCGGCGGCTTCTGCCGCATCGTACACTTTCATATCCGCGATCGATATATATGCCGAATCACCGGTATGCATTTTTAAATTCCGCACCATATTCATTTGAGCGATCGTATAAGGGCCCATCTTATAGGAAACGGTTTCACCATTGCTGCTTTTGGCTGAAAAGGTAAAGGACACCTGTTTACCGCGGGCCTCTTCCGGAATTACGTAATAGTAGCGGAGCGTAGCAGCAGAAGTGTCTACATTATAGGTAACGGATGTAACAGTTCCATTTGTAACAGATGGCTCTGCTACAGAAACACCAACATCCTGTCCGCTGCCATTGGTATAATATGAATGGTTTTCCAGATAGGTGCCGGTTGCACCTGCAATGGACGCTTCTACCTGTGCAGCAACCAGTTTGCCTTTCTCCGGCAAAATGGCCATTGCATAAGCAAATTCTATCTGTTGCCCTACAATATTGGGCCCAAGCGTTCGCTTAATTACATCATTTTGCAAAACATCCTTTGGTACAGGAACTGCATACTCCTTTTTTTTACAACCGGTAAAAAAAAGTATCATTGCCAACACCGGTATTGCTGTTTTGCTGAATATTTTTATACTGTGTAACATCACCGTAATTTTTGAATTATTTAAATACTTCTTTTATCTCGGTTGTACTGTTATATAAACCGTATAGGGCTTCCTTACTTTTCGATTACCCGAAACAACCGTGTATACTTTAGGATGTTCGAGGTCTGAAAAATCAACTTTCCCGGTAATCTTGGGATCCAGCTTTGCATCAGTGACCAGTGTAAACTGCGGATACAAATTTTTAAGATCCGTACCATAAACCACCTGTGCGTTGATTGTTTGTGCTACAGTATCTATTACAGGCGCTCCTTTTAATACGGTTACAAAATCAGTACCCAGTAACTCAAAATTGCTCACATAACATTCTGCACGGGTAGTGATCAGCAGGCCGTCTTCATCAACAGGATAATCTTTTTTACAACCGGCAAACGCAATTACACTAATAACGAGTGCCATTATATACGTTTTCATTGTTTTCATTTTTTAGTACTATTGAAGTTTATCTCCACGGAATATTTTGTGTAAGATTGGGATTTTTGTCTCTTTCGCTGGGAGGGATCCTGAATATATAATCCTGCTGGTATTCTCTTTCGGAAGTGTTCTGGAAATAGCGCTGCTGATTGGCGCCCCAGGTGTCTATACGCCAGACCCCTGCGCTGCCGGGAGGGCCCCATACTCTTTCCAGTGCCCGCCAGCGGCGCAAATCGAAGCTCCTCATCCCCTCACCTGCCAGTTCAATGATCCGCTCCTGTTCTATTGCGCTGAAGAAATGCTCTTTAGTATCGGTTTTATCAGCGGCAAGCGGCGGAAGATTACCTCGATGACGGATACGATTCACCAGGGCGATGGCATCATCCTGCGGTCCGTTCAATTCATTGGTTGCTTCCGCGTACATCAGAAACACATCGGCCAGGCGCATCACCGGCCAGGCAAAATCGCCGTCGCTTCTGCCCTGCCCTGCATAATCACGCACAAATTTGCGGAACACATAGCCGGAATTGGTTCCATCCGTATTATAGGTGGTATACTTCACTCCATCAATGGTAACCGGCTGTGCCCAGGTTTTATAAATAAAAGGTACAAAACCGGTAGACTTCAGGGAAACCATGCCAATACTCATCTCGTAATCCCATTCAATAGTGGCTTTCATCCGGTAATCCCGGTTGGCATAGCTCTGCGGATTGACCGCCGAATTGGGTGTGGTCCGTGCCGCGGTATTGGTAGACGGGTTCATCGGAATCATCGGCGTTGCAAAATCACCGGTGGTCAGCGACTGGTAACGATCGGCAATTTCATAACGGGGCGATACCCAGCATTGCGACCCTTCATGTGAACGACCCGCAAAATCACGCATCAGTTCTTCTCCCTGGCCGGTGCCCGTTCCACCATGCGTAAACACCATGATCATTTCTGAATTACCATTGGCTTTTGGTGTAAACAGGTAATAATAATTGGGGAGTTGATCCGCCTTTCCCGGCGGGGAAATTTCTCCGGGCTCACCTCCCATATACAGATCGAGCCCATAATCAGTGATCACTTTTTTAAAATCTTCCGCAGCCGCTTCATATGCTGTTTTTGCTTCCTGGGCATTTGCGGTAAACCCTTCCAGTTCCGGCCACCCGAAGTTCTTCCAGGAAGCCCAATATAATTGCAGCTTTCCCCTGAAGGCCAGGGCCGCAGGTTTGGAAGCCCTGCCCAGCTCACCGGCATTGTCCGGCAATTTTTCGTAAGCATATGTAAAATCCGCCATGATCGAGTCCTTTACCTGGGCGATCGGCATCCGGGATAAACCGGCCACTTCAGAATTATTAAATACCTCATGACCAATATAAGGCACATCGCCCCACATGGAGATCAGCCGGAAATAGACCATACCGCGCAACAGGCGGGCTTCTCCTATAACCCGCTCCAATCCTGCAACAGAAGAAGGCTCAGCAGTTTCAAGCATCCGGTTCACATTATCAATAACATAATTGGTACGGTTTACCGCCCCGTAGAGATAGCGAAACATTTTATCAAAACTGCCTCCATAGCCGGTTGGGTTATAATTCCCCCCGTTATATGCATCGCCCAGTGAAAGGTTACCACTAGTGGTACTGGTACCCCTGGTGCGCACATACTCCGATTGACCGTCCAGATAATAATCCCTGTCGAAGCAGGGGCGCACTGCGGCATAAGCGCCCATTAAAGCGGTTGTAGCATCCGACTCAGATTTCCAGAAGCTTACCTGCGCAAGTTCAGTGGTCGGCTCCCTGTCCAGTAAATCCTTCCTGCAGGAAACCTGCATCAATAGCAGCAATGCCATTGAAGGTGCTAATAAAGCATTTTGTATCAATTTTGTTTTCGTCATGGCTAAACGTTTTTAAAAACCCAGTTGAATAACGAGTGAATAAGATTTTACAATGGGATACATGTTATTATTATTACCGGCCTTTTCAGGATCAAGGCCCCTGTAAGAAGTAATGGTGGCAAGGTTTTCCGCCGACCCGGCTATGCGCAAGCTGGCCACATGCACCCTTTGCAATAAAGAGGGAGGAAGCGAATAACCTATCTGCAAATTTTTCAACCGCAGGTAACTCATATCATCGAGCCAGAAAGTAGAGGTCGCCGTATTATTGCCACTTCCCCCAAGCCGCGGCCAGGTGCCATCACGGTTTTCCACCGACCAGGGATTATTCCAGTGATCCCAGGTA
Organism: Niabella ginsenosidivorans; assembly: GCF_001654455.1. NCBI lineage: Bacteria > Pseudomonadati > Bacteroidota > Chitinophagia > Chitinophagales > Chitinophagaceae > Niabella > Niabella ginsenosidivorans. The sequence goes on along the minus strand of NZ_CP015772.1, from coordinate 1,379,625 downwards.
ACGGCGTACCGGGAGGTATTAAAATTAACGTTATTAAAGGCATTCAGCCAGAAGTCTTTTCTGCCGGTTGCTCCCTGAAGCATACAGGTAAGATCAATGCCTTTCCAGGAAATATAGCTGGTTAAAGATCCGTTGAACGACGGTGTTGTCTGGTTAAACTTCGGATCAGCGATCTGATCATTCCCGTCAATTCTGCCGTCGCCATTTACATCCCTGCGCAGAATATCACCGGGCTGTGCCCCCTGCGGCGTGGCATTATACACATCCTGCCAGGTTTGTGCAATACCGATCGCATCATAATAGTACAGGAAATCATAAGGCATGTTTATAAACACATTATTACCATTATTGGTAGCCCCCCGTGTCAGGAGTTCATTCCAGGATTCCAGCCGGTTCTTATTATAACTGGCATTCAGGCTAAACCCGTAACTAATGCTTTTCGCAATATTGTCTTTCCAGGAAATGTTCGCTTCTACCCCCCTGTTACGCATATTGCCTATATTCCTGTTGGGAGGAGGATTGTAGGCACCGGTAAGGAGTATGGACATGTCTGAAGGACGAAGCATTCCGGTGGTCAACCGGTCATAATAATCTAACTCCGCTGTGAGCCGGTTGTTTAAAAAGCCCAGGTCCAGCCCGATGTTCAGCACGTTTGTCTTTTCCCAGGTCAGCTCCTGATTGGTCATTTTTGAGTTTACAAACCCCGTTGTAATATTATTGGCGATGATGTAGTTCATAGTAGCCAGTGTAGGCTGTTGCTGATAGCGGCTGATACCGCTGTTATTACCCAACCCTCCATAGGATACCCGCAGTTTGCCCTGTGAAAGAAACTGATCCGTAAAATTGCTGATAAACCCTTCTTCCGTAAATTTCCATCCAAGAGCTAAGGAAGGAAAGAATCCATAACGGTGGCCCGGTAAAAATTTTGAAGATCCATCAACCCGGAAATTACCTTCAAGCAGATATTTGTTATAGGCGGTATAATTGACCCGTCCGATATAAGAGCGCAATCCTTCGGTACTTGAGTTACCACTGGTGCTCTGTATATCAGTAAGCGCCGCATCGATCTCATGCAAGGTCGGATATAACCGGTCATTCCTTGCGCTTCCCTGCGTACGGTCGTACCAGAACTCTTCGGCATATACAAACAGGGCACTGATATCATGATCTTTTGCAATGACGGTATGATAGTTTAGCCGGCCGTTCAGGATCGTTTTATACCCTGTGCTGGTATTATTGGTGATGCCTGCATTCTGCCCCACATATACACGGCTGCCATAGGTATTCGTTTGAAAGTTAAAAGCCTGGTTGGGCATATTAGCAGTATAGGCAAACTGGTTATAATAGTTCAATGAATAATCAACTCTTGCTGTCAGCCCTTTAACAGGTGTCCAGTCCCAGTACATGGAAGTGTACGCTTCCTGTCGGTTGCGGTGGTTCAGCTGGTTCTGATAAAGCGTATAAGGATTATAAGCCTGCGGATCTTCCCCATAGGCCATGACCCCTCCATAATGACCGGATACGGGGTCATAGGGCGTAATACCGGCAATGGCATACTGCATATCAAATCCCGCTGTATTGGTTGAAGCGGGATCGGTAAACCCTTCGGCCAGCGCATAGGTATAGTTGGACCAGTTTCCGCTAAACCGGACACCCGTATTCATATTGGACTTTAATTTGTAATCAAAGTTGAACCGGGCGTTGTACTGCCGGTAACTGTTATTAATCTGCATGCCCCTTTCGTCCAGCATACCTACAGATGAGAAAAAGTTCGACTTGTCATTGCCCCCTGAAGCAGATACATTATAGTTTTGATATGCCCCGTTTTGCAGAATAATGTCCCACCAGTCCGTATTCGGATAGCGGAGCGGGTCAATCATTCCCAGGGCCATCCACTGGTCAATTGTACCATTTTTAAAAAGCTGGTTCCCGGGTAATGTATTGGTAGCGGCCCTTACCTGCTCCAGGGTAAGCGCCCTGGGATAATCTGCCATAAACTCATAGGCTTTCCTGGGCACTTCAAGCGTCATATTGCTTGAAACATTAAAGGCGGTTCTGTAACTGCCTTTACCGGATTTTGTGGTGATCAGTATAACACCGTTGGCCGCCCGGGACCCATACACCGAAGCGGAAGTGGCATCCTTTAAAACGGAGATACTTTCAATATCATTAAGGTTCACCCGGTTAATGTCCACATCCGGCATACCATCTACCACAACCAGCGGCGAGCTGTTGTTGGCAGTGCCCAAACCGCGGATAATGAGCTGTGCTCCATTGGCACCGGCCATACCTGAGTTTTGTACGGCAGACAGGCCGGGTACCAAACCGGTCAGGGCAGAAGATACATTCGGTAAAGCACGGCCAGTGGTTTTATCATCAATCTTTACCATGGATACCGCCCCTACCAGGTTCACTTTTTTCTGTTTTCCATAACCTACCACCACCACATCGGCCAAATCACTATTGATCAGCTTAAGCACTACATCATAGCTCGTTCGGTTGTCCACCACAAGGGTATACGTTTCATAGTTTACAGACGAAAAGAGCAGCGAGGCGCCCTGTTCAGCCGAAATACGATAATGCCCGGAAGCATCAGTTTTGGTACCCGTGTTGGTTTTGGCAGACACCACGGAAACATCCGCCAAAGGATTACCGGATTCATCCCTGACAGTTCCTGAAATCGTTTTCAGCTGTGCAAAAGAATAAACAGGAAAAAGAAAAAACGGCAGGATCAGACAAAGAACATTTAGCAGGCTCTTTATCTGAAGATTTAACATCTTAGACATATGCAACCAATCGTTTTGATTAGAAAAAAGTAATCGTTATGAAATGAAAAGTTATGAAATCGTTTTCATAAATATTAAAAAAAATGCGAAAACGTTTTCGGGTAAGCCCCGGGAAGGGCACGGATTCCATCAGCGGGGATCACTACGCGCCTGATTTTTTTACCAGGTTTCATACCTCTCAGGCATTCTGACCTGTTGAATGGTATAATGCAGTGGTGAACTCGAAACAAAGATGTTGTTATATCCCCCTTCGGCAGGCAGGGTGACATCCTGTTATTATTAGCGTTAACAGTCAATTATAAAAGGGAAAATTAAGTTCATTGGATCCGGTCATTCGGATGACGGATAATCCTGGGTATTATCAAAACGAATGTCATGATGAACTTGACGAACCATGATTTGATTGTAACCTCACCCTTCGTTGATCCCAATAACCATCGGGATCGGTACAGAGTGATATTTTTTTCATTAATGCCCATTTCATTAATAGCCTGATGAGCCGTGAGTTGTTTACAACCCTCCGGCAGGCTCGCCTTTCAGCGCTCCTGCTCATTGCAGGCAGGGCAATAAGGTGATCTCAAAAGAGAGGGCCCTGAAAATTTTAATCCTGCCGCCTTTTGATCAGCTTCCGCAACTGGCAAATGACCGATGCTGCCATTTCAGGATGCCTCGGCAGCGGCGGTACGGTCTTTCTTTACCCAAAACTCAACCAGTGTGCCCGCACCGCTGGCGGTGGTGATTTTTATATCAGCCTTCATGCTTTTAGCCCGGGCCTGTATGTTTTTAACACCATTCCGGTTGGTAAGCTTTGCAGCGTCAAAGCCAATGCCATTGTCTTTTATGGCAAAGAATATTACAGTATCTTCATCAATGGCAGTAATAGCAGCTTCAGTACATTGGGAGTATTTTACCAGGTTATTCACGCTTTCCTTAATGATCAGGAAAATATTTCTGCGTACATCCATTGGCAGCGGGATTTCGGCAATTGATTCAGGAAAATCAATGGTAAAACGGATCTCTTTTGATTCAAACATGGGCACTGCATATTCCCTTATATGCTGACAAAGATTTTCAAAGCGATCGTTGGTAGGCTTTACCAGCCAGATGATGTCATCCAGCGCATCCAGCGTATCCCTTGCATTCTCCTCTATTTTGGTCAGCAGTTCTTCTTTATTATTTCCTGATTTCCGCAGCAGCTCACTAAAAATATGAATGCTGCTGAGGGAAGAGCCCATATCATCATGCAGGTCTGATGCAATCTGCGTTCTTATTTCCAGCTGCTGCTGCAGCCGTTTATTGTGCTCCAGCAAACGGTACCTTAAATAATATAAGATACCGGAAACCAGTATGAGTATAAATAATATGAGTGCGCCAAATCCGAATATATGATCATTTCTGCGTTTGGTTTCAAGCGCGTTGATCTTTGCCCGTTCTTTTTCTGTAGAATATAAAGCTTCCATCTGGCGCACGTGCAGGTTGTTACTTTCCGCTACAATACTATCGCTATATGCCTTAAAAAGCTTGCTGTAATTAAGCGCTGAGTCCAGGTGCCCTGTCTGTTCATTTAGCCGCATCAGGCCCTCATAGGCATTCCGGGCTTCCGTCATGGTTCCGATCGACTTTGCAATCACCAGCGCGCTCAGAAACTTATTTCTGGAACTGTCGTACTGTTTCAACCTTAAATAAATATCCCCCAGGCTGTTGTAATTGCCTGCCCGGTAAATTTCATCGCCCAGCGTGTCTGTAATGATCCTTGCCTTTTTGAACAAGGTCAGCGCTTCATTTAATTTGCCTTCTTTTTTCAGAATGCTCCCGATGGAGTTATAGCTGATGGCTATACCTTTGGCGCTTTTTATTTTTTCATTATAGAACAGAGACTGTTTATAATAGCTGTCGGCGGAGTCCAGTTCCCGCTTTAATTCATAGGCCTCACCAATATTGTTATAATTCATGGCCATGCCCAGGTAATTTTTTGCCTTCTGGGCAATGGGCAGTCCTTTTTGGAAATAACGGATTGCATCGTCGTAGTTTCCAAGCACTATATGAATATTACCAATGCTGTTCAGCGCAACACTGGCGCTGAAATCATCTCCTGTCTTTTCTGCCAGCCGCAGGGCCGCCATGTGGTTGGTAATTGCTTTACCGTTCTCATCTAACCTGCGGTACACTACACCTATATTATTCAATGCACGGATCTCGGTATGAACATCCTTATTCTTTCTGGCCAGTTCTATACTTTTCTGATGACTTTCCAGCGCTATGTCGTAACGCGAAAAATCGCGGTTATAAACACCATAAGCATCCAGCAGTTTGGGCTCTGCCTGCCGGTATTTTAATCGTTCCACCAGTTCAAACCCTATTTTAAATAAGGTATCCAGTGTGCTCTTTTTACGATTGCGGCCGGTATAAACAATGATTGAATCTACCTTTGCAGGGCTATCAGGCATTGCAATAATGCCCTTTGCTTCAGCAGTCATATGCGTTACCTGCTGAGAGGCTCCATTTTGGCACCCCATCCATGTTGTTCCGGTAAGGCCGGTAACAAGTATCAGAAAAATTACCCCTGAAAGCTTCATGTTCTCTAAAAAGCAGGACCCAACAATTGTTTTGTGATGCTTAGTTTTTTAAAAATCAATTAATGCGCTCTTTTAATTAAAAGCAATAGTGTGATCTACCAGAACTCTGATCAGGTTGTTGTTACTATAAATTTACAAAAAAAGGATGCCGGTCCGATCAGCATCCTCAAAAAAATTATATGATAAAACCAATAGAAATTTACTTCAGCGCCGCAAGCGCTTTCTTAATACGCGCCCATCCTTCTTCAATCTTTTCCAGGCTGTTAGCAAAAGAAAAACGAACGCCATTCGGCTCCCCGAAAGCAGCTCCCATTACTGATGAAACATGTGCTTTATTCAGCAAATACATACAGAGATCTGCGGAGTTCGTTACCGTAGTTTCCCCATCAGATTTACCGTAATAATAGCTCATATCCGGAAAAATGTAAAAGGCGCCATCCGGCTCTGTGCAGGAAATACCCGGTATATCGCTGATCAGTTCCATTACCCGTTTTTTACGGCGGGCAAATTCTTTCGTCATTTCCATGGAAGGAGCCAGGTCTGCCGTAAGCGCGGTCACTGTTGCTTTCTGGGCAATCGTGTTGGTACCGCTGGTGATCTGTCCCTGCAGCTTCTCCATTCCCTTTGCGATTTCAACGGTTGATGCCGTATAACCAATGCGCCATCCCGTCATCGCAAAACCTTTTGCCAGCCCGTTTACTACAATTACCCGGTCTTTGATCTCATCAAACTGGGCAATGCTTTCATGCCGGCCTACATAATTAATATATTCATAGATCTCATCAGAAATAATGTAGATATCCGGGTACTTTTTAAATACCTCCACCAGGCTGGCCAGTTCTTCTTTAGTATACACGGCGCCGGAAGGATTGCAGGGAGAAGAAAACAGGAAAGCCTTTGTTTTTGGGGTAATGGCTTTTTCCAGATCGTCCGCGTTGATCTTTAATTTCTTTTCAACCGTTGTCCTTATTTCCACTACTTTGCCCCTTGCAATTTTTACCAGTTCTGAATAAGTTACCCAGTAAGGGGTTGGAATGATCACCTCTTCATCATCATCTACCAAAGCCAGGATCGCGTTGGCAAGGCTTTGTTTGGCGCCTGTTGATATTACGATCTGTTCCGGCTTATACTCCAGGTTATTATCTCTCTTCAACTTGGTGCAAACTGCTTCGCGGGCATCTAAGAATCCCGGAACGGGCGAGTAATGGCTCCAGTTATCATTAATAGCCTTTATAGCGGCATCCTTTATATGCTCGGGGGTATCAAAATCCGGTTCGCCAAGGCTCAGATCAATCACATCAATGCCCTGCGCCCTTAATTCTCGGCCCAGCTTGGCCATCTTTAAGGTCTCAGGTTCACTAAAACGCTGTAAAAGAGAAGATAACGACATTTTAAATTTTTAAAGATTATTTTTTAAATAAATTCACGCAAATTTAGGGGATACAAAGACAGGATCGAACTTCTCAGGTCTAAAAATTGAAATATTCTATAAAAAACCAGGCAACTCAGAAATTTATCCAGTAGAAAAACCGTGTATAAAACGAAATTCAATTTATGCCTATAAACCTTATCTTTGCCCCCTTTAAAAATAAGAGGAACCCAAGATTAAAATAACAAAAACGTATGCAACTCAAAGGACTGGTTCGATTTTTTACAATCTTACTCATTATCTACTCACTCTACCAGCTGTCATTTACATGGTTTGTCCGCAACCATGAAAAGAAATTAGAGACGATTGCCCGGAATTATGTGAATGCCAATTACCAGACTGCTGTCCAAAAGTACCCATCCAATAAGGACTCCCAGGAAGTGTACCAGGAAACATTAACGCATATTTATAATGAGCGCCTGAGCCGTTTGAAGGATAGCACCAAAGATGAAACCATTACCTATGGCATCACCGGCGCTATCAGCTATCAGAAGGCCAAAGAAGAAGAGCTGAACCTTGGCCTGGATCTCCAGGGTGGTATGAACGTGACCCTTGAAGTGGAAATGACCGGGTTGCTGAAAACACTGGCGAATAACTCAAACGACCCTGTTTTTCTGAAAGCACTGGATAATGCCGACAAACGCAGGGGTAACAGTGATGCGAATTTCATCAGCCTGTTTGTTGAAGAATTTAAGAAATTAAGCCCGAACACCCCGCTGGCCTCGATCTTTGCTACAGCAAACCATGAAAGCATTAAAGTGACCGACAGCGATTCAAAAGTGATCAAATTTTTGCAGGATCAGTCAAGAGCGGCCTTTGACAATACCGCCAAACTGATCACTACCCGTATTGATAAATTCGGCGTAGCGCAGCCGGGCATTAACCCTGACCCGAATAAGCAGATCATTTCCGTGGAATTGCCGGGCGTACAGGATAAGGAAAGAGTTCGTAAAAACCTGCAGGCCTCAGCCAACCTTCAGTTCTGGGAAGTGTACAATATTTCTGAACTATGGGCCAACCTGCAAAAAACGGATGAACTGTTCTTTGCCCGGAACAGCGGAAAAACGGCAAAAGACAGTACAGCAAAAACTGATTCGGCCGCAGCCGGGGCAGCCGGCGATTCAACAAAAGCCCCTGCCCAGGATAGTTCCAAAAAGCTGGAAGAGCAACTGAAGCAACTGGCCGGCAGCGATAAGAATGCACCCAAAACCACTGATGCAGCTTCCAGTCAGGAGGCAGAAGCCAGGAAGCACCTTTGGGGCTGGCTGATACCCGCTATGGATCAGCAGGGCCGCCTGGCGGATGTGGGTATGATTGGCCAGGTGAACATCAAAGACACTGCTGCTGTCCGGGAGATCTTAAACACGCCAGCTATAAAAGCACAGTTCCCGGCGGAAGTTGCCTGGATGTATGGTCTTCCTCAAAGAGTGGGTGCCGGCAACAAGAAAAGCAATATGGTGGCACTATATGCCATTAAGACCTACGGGAAAGATAAAGCAAAACTGGAGGGCGAGCATGTAACCAATGCCGGCTATGATTTTGACCAGACGGGCAAAACCAATGTTTCCCTGGAAATGGACGCTGTGGGAAGCCGCATCTGGGCCGACATGACAAGAGCCAATAAGGGCCGTTATATAGCGATAGTGGTAGATAACCAGGTTTATTCTGCCCCTATCGTAAATGATGTGATCGAAGGAGGCCGTTCCAGCATTTCCGGGAGCTTTACCCAGGATGAAGCAAAAGACCTTGCCAATATCCTGAAAATAGGGAAACTGCCCGCACCGGCAAAAATCGTTTCTGATGAAACGGTTGGGCCCACACTTGGACAGGCAGCCATTAAAGGGGGCTTAATGTCGTTCACCATTTCATTTATTGTCATCTTTATACTGATGCTGGTGTATTATAATACCAGTGGATGGATTGCTAATATTGCCCTGATCCTGAACCTGCTGTTTACGGTGGGCGTGCTGGCGGGCCTTGGAGCAACATTGACTGCCCCGGGTATTGCGGGTCTTGTACTGACTATTGGTATGGCGGTGGACAGTAACGTAATCATTTATGAGCGGATCAAAGAAGAGCTCACCAAGGGCAAGGGATATATTACAGCCATCAATGAAGGTTATAACCGGTCCCTTTCTCCCGTTCTGGATGGCCACGTTACTACCCTGATCACAGCAATCATTCTTTATTATTTTGGGTTGGGGCCTGTAAAAGGTTTTGCAACCACCCAGATACTGGGTCTGTTGCTCTCCCTGTTCTGTGGTATCCTGGTAAGCCGCTGGGTTACGGACTGGTTCACCGATAAGAACCGTCACCTCAAGTATTTTACCAGCCTGAGCCGCAGCATTTTCAAACACAGCGCTTTCAAATTTATTGAGTTCCGGAAAATTGCCTACGCTATTTCAGTAGTGATCCTGCTGCTTTCACTAGGTACCATTTTCCATGGGTTTGATTATGGTGTGGAATTTGACGGAGGCCGCTCCTATCGTATTGATTTCAATAAAAAAGTAGATGTTGAGAAAGTACGTGATGACCTGAAGAAAACCTTTGATAATGAAAACCCCAGCATCAAAACAGTAGGTGATGCAAGCACGCTGGATATTACGACCTCTTACCTGATCAAGGATCCCAACAGTCAGCGGGCAGATTCGATCGTGCTGCATAAGCTGTATGACGGGTTAAAAACCTATCTGCCAGCCGGTATTACCTTTGCCCAGTTCGACAATCAATATAAACTCAGCTCCAAAATCGTATTACCTACCATTTCGGACGATCTGAAACGGGGCGCGGTAAAGGCCACGATCCTGGCCATACTGGCCATCTTCCTTTATATCTTCCTCCGCTTCCGCGACTGGAGGTACTCCCTGGGCACCATTTTCTCCCTGTTGCACGACGCGTTGGTGGTACTGATTGTCTTCTCCTATTTCCGGGATATTGTGCCTTTCCCGCTGGAGATCGACCAGCATTTTATTGCGGCGATACTGACCGTGATCGGTTTCTCCATGAACGACACGGTGGTGGTGTTTGACCGTATACGGGAAGACGGGCGGTTGTACCCCAACCTGGATCAGAAGCAACTGGTGAATAAAGCCATCAACGACACGTTGAGCCGTACCATTATGACATCTCTTACAGTATTCCTTACGGTTCTGATCCTGTTCATTTTTGGTGGTGAGGCAGTAAGAGGATTTGCCTTTGCGATGCTGATCGGCGTGATAACCGGGGTCTACTCTTCTATCTTTGTGGCGGCTCCTGTTCTTGTTGACCTGAAAGGCGGTTTAAAAAGAGGCGCTAAAAAGACCGGCCCAGCCATAAAGGTGCAGCCGGGGCACAATTAAATATCATTGTTTTTAAAGTATACAGAGGGGGTCGTACAGATCACCTCTTTTTGTTTGTAGCCGGCAGTACAGCAGTAAAAGCCAGGTTTTTTGAAAATAACCCTTATAATAACGGGCATCAGGGTTACCCGTCCGTCAGAAGCATTTCCTCCGGTCACTGGCCGCACCCTGTCCATCCTGTTTTTAATATTACGGCGCTGCGCGCCTTTGGGGGGCTATGATTGTTTGCTGCTATGGACCGGCCTGCTCAGCAGCTATGCTTTCCAAATAGCGTATGGTAAAGGTGCAGCGCACCTATATTATTTATTGAACCATCCAGAATAATCACAGAGCCGCAGCGCGGCGTAATATAAGTTTGAAGAAAATAGCTATCTGTCGGAACTGAAGAAGGCAAAGCCTCCGGGACCATGCTATATTTCTGGTTCATAAACTACAAACCATGGCCGGTAGCTTCCCGGGCCACAAAAGGTTATACACTGCATTAGCGGGTACCATTAGAATATAGCAGCCATTGACTATCTTTGAATAGATACAACGATTGAGTGATCATTTTATCCGGTAAATAGCCGGCCTTTAAATTTCACCCGGCAGCATTTGATACTCACAGAATTGGCACTTGACATGTAATAGAATAATAACAAGCATATGAAATACAGCTTCTCCCTCCTGGCGATAACCTTGTTTTTGACCGCAAACAGTCAGGCCCTTACAGGGTTTCAACTGGTGGATGAGCCTGCCCGGAAGCAGGTGGCAGTGCTTTATAATGGCCGGCTGCTGACCGCCTATTGTTATACGGACAGCATTGCAAAACCATTTCTTTATCCTGTAAATACACTGAGCGGAATTACAGTTACACGCGGTTTCCCCGTAAAACCCATACCCGGCGAAAGTACTGACCATCCGCACCATGTAGGCATCTGGCTGAATTATGAATCAGTGAACGGGATCGATTTCTGGAATAATTCCTCTGCCATTCCTGCTTCAAAAAAGGAGCATTACGGCACCATCATGCACCGGCAGATCACTGATAAAGCACAGACAGCCACTACTGCTACCTTAAAAACAACAGCTACCTGGGTTACGCATTCAGGAGAACAACTGCTGAATGAAACCACTACTTATTTTTTTGAGGTTAAAGACCGGTTGTTCTATATAACACGGTCTACCACGCTTACAGCCCTTCAAAAACCAGTGGTCTTTAAAGATGTAAAAGATGGCTTCTTTGCAATAAGAGTAGCCAAAGAACTGGAAATGCCTTCCGCGGAATCAAAAACATTTACAGATGTGCATGGTACGGCAACAACAGTCGCCGCATCGGGCAACCCAAAAGCTACCGGCATGTATTATGCATCAAACGGGCTGAAAGGAGATGCGGTATGGAGCAGCCAGGGGACCTGGGCCATGCTGCAGGGCCGGAAAGACGGCGCTCCCATTACCATTGCCCTGCTGGACCATCCTTCCAATACGGGGTACCCTACTTACTGGCATGCACGGGGATATGGCTTGTTTGCCCTGAACCCCTTGGGAAGGTTTGTGTTCAGTAACGGGAAAGATTCCCTGAACCTTACCCTGCAACCGGGAGAAAGCAAAAAATTCACCTACAGGGTCATCATCGCTGCAGAGCACCTCGGGGAATCAGCAATCAAAAAACAGGAGGAGGCCTTTGCCAAAACAGGTTATTAGCCACAGCACCAGCTAATGCGTCCTGCATAAAAATGTTCCCGGGGATTTCCGGAAATATGAATGCAGGCAGTGCCTTCCGGGGAGGATCTTGTTTTTCAGCAAGGGATTGGTTCCTGCGTCCGTTCCCAATGGAACTGCTGCCTCGCAGAGGCAATATCCCTGTAATAAGATTATCTCATACGGATTAAAAGCCATCGGGGCGGTCTGTCAAAAAGCAGCTACAGGTTCGTTGTTAAAAATGCAACGAAAAAGACATTTGAACAGCGGGAAAATTAAAAATTTCCACGGTAGCCCCATAAGTTTTGGGAATATGTAATGCCTCTTCGCATTTTCGGGCAGTTCCTTCCTATTCATCAGCAAGCTGGTCGTTAATGATCCGACTTATTTCCTGCGACCGGTTCCATATCATCATGTGCGTTCCGCCTTCAATAATAAAATCGGCCTGAATGGTTCTTATAGGAAAGATCCGGTCTTTGCTGCCATGGATATGGATCATCTTTTCCGGCGTTCCCCCGCTTCGCCAGTTCAGGATCTGATCAAAAGACCAGTTCACGTAACTGATCTTTGCATTTTTACGGTAAACATTTGCAAATTCCTGCTCTTCTTTTGTATAGGCGCCTAATCTGCGGTTAGCGATCTTATAGACCTGGTTGCTTTGCTGGATCATTTTAACGGGGAACAGCCTGTTCAGCCGCAATGTACCTGCTATCCGCATGCTCAACGGCATTTCGGCTCTTGTTTTGATGCTGGAGATCAGGATGATCAGTTTTACTTTCCTGAAAGCTGCAATTTCCTGGGCTACCATCCCTCCAAAGGAAATGCCTATAATAACCGGGTCTTCGGAATCGATCGGTTCTGACATCCGCTGGCAGTAATGGCGGAAAGACTCTCCTTCTTCCGGGTCCAGCCAGTTGATGAAATGCAAGGCTGCATTTTCAATTTTCAGGTTACCGTAAATCTTTTCATCAACCCCAAAACCCGGTATGCAATAGACTTTTTTCAAACGGATACAATGGCGGAAATACAGTTCAGCGGCCCTGCTGTGCGGGTGCCTGCAAAAACGAGCAGATCAGCGATATAGTTATGCCGGGTATATTTCCCCATCGTTCCGGAGCCTCGGAACGAAGAAAAACATATTATTCAGCATCATTCTATGCGTTCTGCGGGAGTTTAATCCAGCCCAAACATCCCTTTATTCAGCTGCTTCAGCAAATGTACTTTTTCATCAGCAGATACCAGTAAAGAAATATTATGCGGGCTTCCCCCGTAAGACACCATGCGGATAGGCACATCTTTTACGGACCCGAACAGCTTTTTTATGATCTCCTCGGTTTCATTAATATTATAGCCTACAACAGAAACAATGGTTTGCTCCCTGTCTATCGTCACCGTTCCAAATACTTCCAGTTCCTTAATGATCTGTTCCAGGTGCTCTGCGCTGTCAATAGTCAGTGAAACGGCTACCTCGGAAGTGGTGATCATATCAATTGAGGTCTTGTATTTTTCAAACACCTCAAATATCTTTCTCAGAAAACCATAAGCCAGCAGCATACGGCTGCTTTTTATACGGATGGCAATAATATTATCTTTTGCGGCCACTGCTTTTACGCCATGCCCGCTGGGCTCCAGGGTAATCAATGTGCCCTTTGCCTGCGGCTCCATGGTGTTCAGCAGCCTCACCGGTATCTTATATTGCTGTGCCGGCCATATGGAAGCGGGATGCAGGATCTTGGCGCCAAAATAGGCCAGTTCCGCCGCCTCCTCAAAGCTCAGCTGTTCAACAGGCCGGGTTGTGCCCACCACACGGGGGTCATTATTATGCATGCCGTCAATATCCGTCCATATTTCACAAACCGATGCATTAATGGCCGCTGCGATCAGGGACGCGGAATAATCGCTGCCGCCCCTTTTAAGGTTGTCTACCTCTCCTCTTGCATTCCGGCAGATATAGCCCTGTGTTACCAGTATTCTTTTATCCTTATTCAGGTTCAGCAGTTGTGTCAGCTTAATACGAATACTGCCAATCTGGGGCTCCTCGTTCTCATCAATGCTCATAAACTCCAGCGCGGGCAACAGCGCATAGGAAGCGCCGATCTCTTCCAGGTATGCTGAAAATATTTTGGTGGAAAGCAGCTCGCCCTGGGCCAGGATGTCCTTGCTCAGCGCTTCACTAAAAGATATTTTAAGAATGATGTTCAAAAATTCAAAATGCTCGTCAACAATTGACTGGGCCTTTGCCAATGATTCCGCTTTTGAGAACAGCTCCTGTATAAACTGATTATAGTGCTCTGTTAAATTATTGATCAGTTGCTGCGCAGTATGCCTGTCGCCCCCTGCAATCGCATTGCCAATTTCAACCAGTGCATTAGTGGTTCCGGAAAGCGCGGAAAGCACTACAATAGCAGGCTCTGTTTCTTTCTGCAAAAGCGCTGCAATATGTTTCATCCGTTCCGGTTTACCAACACTGGTACCTCCAAATTTCATTACCTTCATGAGTGTCCCTGTTTATTTCTTTTTTATTTTTTGTTTTTTTGAAGCGTTCCTGACAAAAAGCATTGCCATGCCCGGCAGCGCCCGTCAATTTTGCCCGGTCGCGAATTTCGTAAAAAATCATCAGTAAACAGCATTCATTTTAAAAAGCCACACCCAGTTTGTCTCCGAGGGCTTTCAGGTCGGCTACAACTGCAGGCAACAGCGGTATTCCTTCCTGTCTTCTTACTATTTCTGTTTCACGCTCCGGGTCGCCCGGTATCAGTACTTTATCCTGCCCCTTTATGGTAGCTGCATTCCGGAACCCTTCGATCCAGTCATCCATATCCCGTTTATAAGCATCCACCGTTCTGAAGGCATCCACGCGCATGGCACCAAAAAAATGCCCGATCCCCTTACCAGGCTGCTTTTGCGGCATCGGTACATATACCGGGAACGGGGGTACCCAGGGTGCATAGTTAGCTCCGCTTAATACTGCCGAAAAAATATCTACCACTGCGCCCAATGCATATCCTTTATGACTGCCATGCTCCCTGTCGCCACCAAGGGGCAGCAAAGCGCCGCCTTGCTTTAAAATATCCGCATCGGTAGTCGGGTTTCCTTCCGCATCCTGTACCCAGCCAGGCGGTGCCTTCTGATTTTTACGTTGTAAAATCTCCAGCTTCCCGTTTGCCGCTGTAGTGGTTGCCAGGTCTGCCACAAACGCGGGCTGCCGGCCGGCCGGAGCTGCCACGCAAATAGGATTGGTGCCCAGCATTTTTGCCGTTGAAAAAGTTGGGGCAACCAACGGGCTTGCATTGGTCATAGAAATACCAATCATATCATGCGCCAGTGCCTGCATAGCATGTGCTGCTGCAATACCATAATGATTACTGTTCTGTACGCTTACCCAGCCGGTGCCAACCTTCTTTGCCTTTTCAATAGCAATCTGCATGGCAAAGGGAGCCACTACCAGGCCCAGCCCCCTGTCTCCGTCAACAACAGCTGTAGACGGGGTTTCATGGATCACCTTTATACCAGGCGTTGCATTTACGCGCTGTACTTCCCAAAGCCGCACATAGCCGGCCAGGCGTGCCACTCCATGCGAATCCACCCCACGCAAATCAGCCGAAAGCAATACTGCTGCTGCCGTTGCTGCGTCTTTATCAGAACAGCCTATTTTCTTAAAAACCTGTATCGTAAAATCACGTAAATGTTCAAGGGAATAGTTCATTTCCTGCATCTTACAAAGTAACAACAATAGCCATAAATCTTCTGTAAAAAAAATCTGGCCTTTAAGCGCCGGAACAAAAAGAATCAATATATTTAGAAATAAAAGACCTGAACATTTAAATCTTACAACAAATGGATATACTTTGGACGTTGCTTATCGGGGCCGTTGCCGGCTGGCTGGGATCCGTTATTTTCCAGGGCAGCGGCCTGGGGCTGATCGGAAATATCATCATTGGTATTTTAGGATCTTTTGTAGGCGGCTGGTTGCTGGGCAAACTGCATATCAGTTTTGGCTCCGGCACTATCGGCACCATTTTACAAGGTGCATTAGGTGCTGTTGTGATCCTATTTGTGTTAAACCTTATCTTCCGCCGACGCGTCTGACCAGGTGGTTCAATAACAACGGGCCTGCTTTTGAAATGTCCTATTGGAATGTGTTTAACGCAATCACTTCTCCCAGGTCTTTGAAGAAGGCGGCATAGGCCAGCATGTAATTATCTATACGGGGATACGGCCGTACATTTAGGTTCTCTTTTAACAATGCATAAGCTTCTCTGGCATTTTCTGTATTAAAAAACAAACCGGCAAACTGTGAGGTGGAATCAAAACTTCTTAATCCGACGCCTCCGTTATAATAGGAGAATGGCAAATGGAACCTGCGCGTATTAAAATAATCTGCGCGGGAATCAGCAATCGCCTTTAAATAAACAGCATTGTATTGCAACAGGCTGACCACGCGCTGTGCAATGGCTGCAGGATCTTCGGCCCTGCCCGGTTTTGCCCGCCATTTGTTTAAGGAGGGATCAGTAAGCGCTTTTCCATATTGCTGCGGGCTCACCCTGTAGCAGGCCAGCAGCACATTTACAGTTCTTTTTTTATGATCCAGCCTCAGATCCAGGGTGAGCGTGCTGTCAGATAAACCGGCAATCTCAAACACCATATCATCGTGCTTAAAACCGATCAGGTTGGGAGGAAAGAACTCCCAGGTTCTTTGGGTCTGGTTGCCCAGACTGTCCTCCGTAATAAAATGATGACCGGGTGTAATGGCCAGCGTTGTTAATTCTGCTGCATTTTTAAGATGCAGGAGCGTATCCCTGAAGAAATCCTGTACCTCATCGTCCGTTTCTTTAACACCTACCTCGTAAATCAGCCAGCTACCCTGTAAAACAGCTTCAGCCTCTTTGGCTGAAAGTTTATGAATATCTGTATTGGATTTCAGTTTAAGGTTGCAACCTCCAAGCAGTACTACGCCCAGCGCAACAATAAAAACAGGTCTCATTCAGTTATCGTTTTTTGTAAAGATAAAATGAATAGAGCGCAAAATTGAGGTAAGGCACATAAATTTAATGGGATCAATCGCCACTATGGCACGAACGTATTTGAGAAGCTGTATAAAAACCCCGGACCCATCAGTCCGGCCTGTACCGGCTTTACATTCAATCACGCTTCCGCAAACGGGGGCCGTGCATTCACAGGCATTAAACACAGGCATAACAACAGGGTGCTGGTAAGAAAGAGGCATTTAGCCCGATCAAAAAGCGCCCGGCAAAACGGACCGCTTTGTTTTGACCCTGCCCCTGCACAGAATACCGTTCACAAAAAAGCCCCTTATGCAGGGGCTGCTAAAAAAAATCAATTGATCAGAACGGGAGGTCATCAACCGTATCGTCGCCACCAACAGGCGGGTTGGAAGCGTTCCCGGAAGCAGAACTATATCCCCCGTTAGCTACAGGAGCGCTGCCGTCTGCACGGCCGCCCAGCAGCTGTACCTCCCGAACCCTGAGCGATAACGCGGCACCGCTGGTACCATCAGTACGGGTAAAGCTTCTTACCTCGGGAGTTCCCTCCGCATATACCTGTTTTCCCTTGGTCAAATATTGAGAAATGGTGGTGCGGTCTGTCCACCAGGCACAATCCACCCAGGTGGTCTTTTCCTGGTTATTGCCCTGGCTGTCCCGGTATTTTTCAGTATGCGCCACCGTAAAATTGATCACGCTTTTTCCATTCACATTATTTACAACGCAATCCCTTCCCAGATTGCCGATGATCTGCATTTTTAACATAGTGCTCTTATTTTAATTTACAAATTCATCCGGCAAGATAATCTTTTCAGGCAGAATCACCATAAAATTTTACCCTCCGGTGATAAAGTGCGTATCATCTGATTCACAACACGTTACCTGCAGTGCCAGCCCTGTATGCCCGCCAGATGGTGCCATAAAAAATGGGCGCTGTTTTATTCCGATTTCTTGGTTTATCTTTGCAAACTATTATTATGAGCAAAAAAGGAAAAGTTTTAGTAGCAATGAGCGGCGGCATCGACAGCACAGTGGCAGCACTGATGCTGAATGATGAGGGCTATGAAGTGATCGGCATTACTATGAAAACATGGGATTACACGGGCAGCGGTGGCAGCAAAAAAGAAACCGGCTGCTGCAATGTGGATAGTTTTAATGATGCCCGTATGGCGGCTGTGCAGCACGGGTTCCCGCATTTTATCCTGGACATCCGCGAAGAATTTGGCGACTTTGTGGTGAATGATTTTGTAGAGGAATACCTGGCAGGGCGCACACCCAACCCCTGCGTGCTTTGCAATACACATATTAAATGGCGTGCGCTGTTAAAAAGAGCCGATGCCCTGGGCTGCGATTTTATTGCAACCGGGCATTATGCAAAAGTTCGCCGGCATAACAACGGCCGCTATGTGATCAGCAAGGCGGTTGACCCTGCCAAAGATCAGAGCTATGTGCTTTGGGGCGTTGAACAGGACCTGCTCAAAAGAACCATCCTGCCCCTGGGTGGCTTTCATAAAACGGAAATCCGCCAGATGGCAATGGATTACGGGTATCCGGAACTGGCAAAAAAAAGCGAAAGTTATGAAATTTGCTTTGTGCCGGACAATGATTACCGCTCCTTCCTGAAAAGAAGGGTAGACGGACTGGAAGACCGTGTAAACGGCGGCAATTTTATAGATAAGAACGGGAAAGTGCTGGGGCAGCATAAAGGATATCCCTTTTATACCATCGGGCAGCGGAAGGGGCTTGATATAGCCCTTGGCAGGCCGGCTTTTGTTACAGAGATCAATCCGGACACCAATACCGTTATGCTGGGGGATGAAGTGGATCTTGAGAAAAATGAAATGCAGGTTACAAAGATCAACTATATAAAATACGACAGCATTACGCCAGGCATGGAAGCCATTACAAAGATCCGCTACAAGGACAGCGGCACCCTTTCCAATTTGTACCCCGAAGGGAACGATATAAAAGTGGCTTTTTACCAGAATGCCAAAGGCATTGCGCCTGGCCAGAGCGCTGTGTTTTATGAAGGCGATGACGTTATTGGTGGGGGCATCATCCGCTCCGGCAACAGATCGCCTTTTGCCCGGTAATCCTGTTCATTGTATTCAAAGCAACGCCAAATGCAAAAACTGTTTTTCCTACTGCCCCTTTTTATCCTGAACGTTCTTTTATTTTCCTGCGGAAATAAGAACAGCGATTTTGTGCCGAAAGACAGTATAAAGGATTATTACCCGCTTTCAGTAGGGAAATATATCACCTACCGGGTTGATTCTACCGTATTTGTCAGAAGCGGCAGCCAGGTAGCGGTGCATCAGTACCAGGTAAAGCACTTAATAGAATCCGTAACCACCGATAACCAGGGCAGGCAAACCTTTGTTGTGCACCGTACCCTCCGTAATGCCGATGGAACGGGCAACTGGCAAGATGATGGCCTTTATTACATAACGCCGGCTGAGAACAGCATTGAAGTTACTGAAGACAATATAAAGGTAATAAAGATTACCAACCCTATTTACACAGGTGCCAGCTGGAAAGGCAATGCCTACCTGGCAGCAGACCCTTATGCCGATCTGTATGATACACAGGCCGGCAGGGATATGAATACCTGGAATTTCAGCTACTATAACTTTGGAGATACAACGGTTGATAACCACACCTACAGGGACGTATGGTCCGTTCAGCAAAACAATACCGTCTTAAACATTCCCCCAACGTCCGGCACACAGTTAGGCTTAAAAGAAGTGGGATTTGAAAAGTATGCAAAGGGCATCGGGATGGTGTACCGGCACAACGACATTTATGATTTCCAGGGGCCCAATGAGGATAACCCGCAAGGCACTTATGCCGGTTTCGGCATCAGTATGTGGATGATCGATCATAATTAGAAATACTGTCACCAGGCTTTTAAGAAACCGCTCCGTTTTACTGCAAACCAGCAACATTTCATCAGCAACAGTCCTATTTTTGCCTGTGTAAAAAATATGCAATGAAAAATTACATCTTCCTGTTCCTTGCCATTCTATTTGAAACCATCGCCACCTCGGCACTAAAAACATCCGAACAATTCTCAAAGCCCCTGCCCTCTGTAGCAACCATTGCAGGATACATACTGGCATTTTACTTCCTGGGCCTTACCCTTAAAACAATACCAGTTAGCATTGCCTATGCCATATGGTCGGCCGTGGGCATTGTACTGATCACATTAGTGGGCATTGTTTTTTTCAGGCAGATACCGGATCTTCCTGCTATTATTGGCCTGTCGCTGATCATAGCCGGAGTAATAGTGATCCATGTGTTCTCAAAAACCAGTATTCATTAATTTTGCGGATCTTGCTGAACGAAAAATGAACAGCAATGTGGTTCACTGTCAGCGCTGCCTGTTTTTTATTATCTTTAAAAATAACTCCTGCAATTTCAGGAACATCATACACAAAAGTAAAAACCCATTTATTGAACATATGAAGCCCTTTTTGATCCTTATCATTGCCTTTATACTCAGCCTGCTCGTCATCAGGCTTGTGAGTGGCGTATACGACTATTCCCTGGCAGGGCGCATTGCAATGGCAGTAATGCTGCTCTTTACCGGCATTGCGCATTTTGCAAAGCCAAAGGAAATGGCCCTGATGCTGCCCAAAGCCATTCCGGGCAGGATATTGCTCATTCTGCTTACCGGGATCCTCGAAATAGCCGCAGCTGCAGGACTTTTATTTACACAAACATGCATCCTTACAGGTTGGATGCTTATTTGCTTTTTCCTGGTTATTCTGCCCGCAAATATTTATGCTGCAGTTTCCAGAGAAGGCGGAGCAAGAACAACATTTACAGGGCAGGGAGTAAAGTACCTGTGGTTCCGGATTCCACTGCAGCTTTTTTTCATTATCTGGACTTATGTCTTTGCAGTGATGGGACCAGCCTGATCATAAAACGGGTCCATTTTCAGGCACCGGTAAACTATGGCCGGTTTGTATGGGGTGGGCATTTAAAAAAACAACAGGCAATACTGTGCCTCCCAAAAAGGTGCAGTAGCGTTACACAAACCATTATAATAATAAAAAACATGGGGATCAGAATAATAATTACCGGAACCACCGGAATGGTTGGTGAAGGCGTTTTACTGGAATGCCTTCAGAGCCCCCAGGTAGCAGCAGTTCTTTCTGTAAGCCGCAGGCCGGCAGGGAAAACACATCCTAAATTAAAAGAATACCTGGTGCCCGATTTCCGGGAACTTCAGATGGATGATGAAATGCTGAAAGGCTATGATGCCTGCTTCTTTTGTGCGGGCATCAGCAGTATCGGCATAAAGGAAGATCAATACCGTACCATTACCTATGATACAACTATGCATTTTGCCAGGGTGATGCTGCGCCAGAACCCGCAGATAACTTTTATTTATGTAAGCGGACGCGGTACCGACAGCTCGGAAAAAGGGCGCTCCATGTGGGCCCGGGTAAAAGGAAAAACAGAAAACGGCCTGCTGGCAGCCGGGTTCAGCAATGCCTTTATGTTCCGGCCAGCATTTATGAAAGCAGTGCCCGGGCAGCAGTTTACCCTGCGCGCTTACAGGTACCTGAGCTGGCTTTACCCGGTGCTTAAAGCAATTGCTCCCGATAGCGTAAGCACCCTGCAGCAGGTAGGCAGGGCAATGATCAATGCTGTAACAAAAGGAAGTCTGCAGCAGGTATTAGAAGTTAAAGACATTAACGCGCTCAGCGAAAGATGATATATAAAATTATAAAAAGGCTGGTTTTTAAACCCGGGAGTGACTGCTTATAATGGGCCGGGCCCAATTTTATTGAAAGACTTGTAATCCGGCCGGAGCTCTTATTGTTAATCTGATTTTTTATGAACCATCCTGACCAGGTCCAATCCGCTATAAACACCAATGGGTTCGCAATCATCCCGGATATTTATACCCCCGGCGTAATAGATACGCTCATTGCTGCCATCAGCAATACAGATACCCACCACAACACGTTCCGGAGATCAAAGGATCTCTTTGCAATACGGCAGTTCTTAAAAGAGATACCTGAAGTATTGCCGTTAATTTTTAATGAACGGCTGAAAGCAGTCATTAATGAGGTGTTTGGAAGCATCTATTTTGTAACCAAAAGCATTTACTTCGATAAGCCTGAAACATCCAACTGGTACGTGGCATACCATCAGGATCTGACCATTTCAGTGGATAAAAAAATAAATACGGACGGCTACAGTTTATGGACGGTTAAGCAGGGTCAATATGCAGTTCAGCCACCCGTTGAAATTTTAGAGAACAACTTTACCATCCGTATTCACCTGGACGATACAGATGAATACAATGGTGCATTAAAAGTTATTCCCGGTTCTCATAAAAGCGGGATTCTTTCACCGGATCGTTTTAATAAGCACAGGGAGCAACCCACCATTTGCAAAGTTCCGCGGGGCGGTATCATGATCATGAAGCCCCTGCTCCTGCATAGGTCAGGCAGAACCGTTAATAAAAAAAGAAGAAGGGTCATCCATATTGAATTTTCAGATGCTGGGCTTAGCGGAGGGCTTCACTGGTCAGAGCAACTGATCCTTTAATCCACTTTGCCTTATTAGGCGCGGGCGTTATCTTTGCCGGCGCTATTTTAAAGTTTGCAGGAAAATGAACAGGAACAATACAATAAAAGAGCTGCCAACCGCCGGACTGGTGGTTATAAAAAACAGGCAGCTCTTATTAGCTTATAGCAAGAACAGGCAGGCATGGTATTTACCCGGTGGCAAAATTGACAAAGGAGAAACAGCCGTTCAATCACTTATAAGAGAAATAAAAGAAGAACTGAGCCTGGTTATAAAAGAACAGGAACTGACATTTTTCCGGCACATTACTGCGCCTGCCTATGGAGAAGCGGATTATATTATAATGGAGCAGGACTGCTTTCTGTATGAACTGACACAGGATATAGAGCCCCGAAATGAAATTGCAGCAGTGCGGTTTTTTGATGAGCCCTCCTACCGAAAAGAACCGGCACAGGTACCGGGCGTTCTATTATTATTCGGGCACCTGAAAGCAGATGGGCTGATTATGCAGGACTGTTGATTGCACATATCTACATTCTTTTGGCCCTCCTTCCGGTCCTGCAAAAGCACGAGGGCCGATCCGGTTTTTAGCGGCATGTATTGCTGAATTGTAGTATATTCCGGTACAAAACCAAATAGTTTTGAAAAATTGGAGTTTAACAGCTGTTTTCTTCCTGGTATTGCTCAGTGCAAACGCCCGGCAAACAAATTATAAGATCGTTGCTTACTATTCCGGCGACAGTGCTACCCTGTTACAGTATGATTTGGGAAGGATTACTCATCTTATATACGGATTCGGGCACCTGGACAGCCTGGGAAAGTTTGCCGTATTCAGGGCAAAAGATACAGCAGCATTAAAGGCATTCCAGATCATAAAGCGCCGGTATCCGCATCTCAAAACAATGATCGCGCTCGGTGGCTGGGGCGGTTGCAGACCCTGCTCAGGTACATTCAGTCACCCGGATAGTATTGAACAGTTTTCTGCATCCGTAAAGAATTTTTTAGCGGACTTCCGGCTTGACGGCATTGATCTTGACTGGGAGTATCCCGCCATACAGGGAGTACCCGGGCACCCCTTCTCACCCGCCGATCAGCAAAACTTCACCAGCCTGGTGGTAAGCCTGAGAAAAAAACTGGGCGCCAAAAAGCTGGTAACATTCGCTGCAGGAGGCTTTCAATATTATTTAAACGAATCTGTTGAATGGCAGAAGATCGCCGGCACAGTAGACTTTGTGAATCTGATGACTTATGACCTGGTGCATGGCTATTCCACAAAAACGGGGCATCAGTCATCCTTATATTCTGCTGCGCCCGATGAAGAGTCTGTTGAAAGGGCTATCCGGTTCTTCAGAAAAATAAATTTTCCGCTCCGGAAGATTGTTGTGGGCGTACCTTTTTATGTACGCGCTTTTCAGGTAGATACTGCGATCAATAACGGCCTTTTCCAGCCTGGCAAATTCCTGTTCATGAGTGGCTACCGGTGGAATACGGATTCTCTTTCGGCAAGCAGCGGGTTTATCCAATACTGGGACGAGCATGCTGCAGCACCTTACTGGTTCAATAAAGATCGAAAGCTTTTTGTAACAGGCGACAATAAGCGGTCCCTGCAATTAAAAACGGAATACATCCGGCAAAATCACCTGGGGGGCATTATGTTCTGGGAGCTGTTCTATGACACCTTTAAAAGCGGGCTGCTGAATGATATCCGTTTCTGATGCGCTTTAGTACCCGCCTGCTTCTGCATACCAACAGGAAAGGCCCATACAAAATGGGCCTTCCTGTTAAAAACAATTAAAAACGATGTTTATTTCTTCTTTGCAGGTTTAGGAGCAATCATTGCCAGCATACGCCGGCCTTCCAGCTTAGGCATATTCTCCAATGTGCCAAACTCTGCCAGGCGCTCTGCAAATTTCAGCAGCAATAGCTGCCCGCGATCCTGAAACTGGATGGCACGTCCTTTAAACTGCACATAGGCTTTTACCTTGTTTCCTTCTTTCAGGAAGCCTTCAGCATGTTTGGCTTTAAAGTCAAAGTCGTGATCATCTGTATTCGGCGTAAACCGGATCTCCTTGATCTCGGTGGTCTTGCTTTTTGCCTTTAGTTCCTTTTCTTTTTTCTTCTTATCGTATAAAAACTTATTATAATCTATAATACGGCAAACAGGTGGGTCTACTTTTGGTGAAATTTCCACCAGGTCCAGCTCCATGTCCTGTGCCATTTTAAGTGCTTCCTGAGTAGGGTAAATACCCTGCTCAACGTTATCGCCAACAAGCCGTACCTGTGGCACACGAATAAAATGATTGATGCGGTGTTCTGCTTCTTTTTGAGGTTGAAATCTTCCTCTGAAATTTCCTTTGGGCCTGTTACCGCCACCCGGTTTAAATCCTGTACCTGGTGGTCTGTAAGTTGGTTTTTGTGGTACTGCCATTTAATTTTTTAAATTCTCCTCACTGTTTCTGCCCGGGAACCAATGTAAATCTTATTTTGTTTTATAAGCCTTTCGGGCAAGGCAAGTTATTTATTTTGGCAAAAATGGCGAAATATTATCAGTCCTGCAATTTTATTTTTCCAGGCAGCTGCCCTTTTCCGGGCTAAGCTCCATACCCGTATTCTTTTAAATACAACTCGTTATCCCGCCATTTGGGTTTTACTTTTATAAACAGCTCCAGGAACACTTTCCGGTCTAAAAACGCCTCAATATCCTTACGGGCGGCCGTACCAATTTTTTTGACCATGCTTCCTTTTTCGCCGATCAGGATCATTTTCTGGGTCTCCCGGTGCACAATAATATCTGCAATAATCTTTACCAGGGTTTGTTTTTCTTTAAATTCGCGGATCAAAACAGCTGTATGATAAGGTATTTCATCCTGTGCCAGCTCATAGATCTTTTCGCGGATCAGCTCGCTGACAAAGAACTTTGTAGGCAGGTCGCTGATCTCGTCGGTATCATAAAAAGGCGCGCCCTCCGGCAACAGGTCAGCGATCGGTTTTATAAAATGCTCATAGTCCACACCCGCCAGCGCAGAAATGGTCAGAATGTTTTTTGCATAAGGCTTATCCTTAAACCAGGCGACCGTTTCTTCAATTTTTTCTTTTGAAGCCTTATCAATTTTATTGATCACCAAAATGCAGGGTACTTTAAGCTTAAGGGCCGAAAAGATCTGATCGCATTCTTCCCGGTTATCATTAATATCCACCATCAGCAAAGCCACATCGGCATCCTCCAGTGCGCTCTTTACTGCCTGCATCATTTTTTCATGCAGCTTGTACTGGGGTTCAATAATACCCGGGGTATCTGAAAAAATGATCTGGTATTCTTTTTCTGTAAGTATGGCTTTGATCCGGTGCCGCGTGGTTTGTACTTTCGGCGAAACAATGGCCAGCTTCTCCCCCATTAAGGCGTTCAGCAAAGTGCTTTTACCCGCATTAGGCCTTCCGAAAATATTTACAAAACCTGCCTTCATTACTGTATAGACCCTGGTATGGTTAAACGATTTATTTCGCTGTCCGGGGCGTCTTTGCCGGCATCCCTTATGCTGTTGCCCCGGAGAACAAAAATAAACTTAAAATCCATTGGATTTGAATCGGCATCGGGAATTTAAACCGGTATAAATTTTTGCTGGTTTTTTACCATATACTATATAAACCCTGCACATATTATATGTATTATATATGCAAAATAAAAAATCCCGCCTGCTATAGAACGGGATTTGGTTAGTTGCGAAGCCAGGGATCGAACCTGGGACCTTCGGGTTATGAGCCCGACGAGCTACCGCTGCTCTACCTCGCACTACAAAGATAGAACAAAAAACCGATATAACAAAAGCATTCCGGAATTAATTATTTTACACAGTTCCTTTTATCTTGATTTTTTTTATAATTTTGCATCCGTTCTTTCAAAAAATGAAAGCGCGCTTGTTTGAATGTTCAGCAAGCCAATAAAGTTTTCAGCGTTCCCGGGGTGCTTGATTCCGCTAATAACGGATAAAGGCTGAGATAATACCCGTAAACCTGATCAGGGTAATGCCTGCGCAGGGAAGGATGGTTCCTTTCTTTTTCAGCATTTCCCTCTCATTATTTTTTTACCTGTTCCGCCGGCGGCGGGATCTTAAAATGAAAAAACAAATGAAGAGGATGTTTCTTTCCGCGTGCCTTATAATGGCAGCACAACTTTCTTTTGCACAAACAGACACTATTGCCGCAAAAACAGACAGCTTTTACCAGCTGTCTCCTGTAGAAGTACGCTCCCTGCGATTGAGCAACCGCGCCCCTTTTGCCACATCCAATGTTATGGCATCAGAACTGTCGAAACAAAACCTGGGGCAAAACTTACCCTATCTGTTAAACCAGACTCCGTCGCTGATCGTGAACGCAGATGATGGCCTGGGAGTGGGTTATTCTTCTCTGAGAATACGGGGAACCGATATGACGCGTATTAACGTAACCATGAACGGGATCCCTGTAAATGATGCAGAATCCCAGGCCGCCATTTTTGTAGACCTGCCCGATCTTGCATCATCTACCTCTACCATACAGATCCAGCGGGGCGCCGGCTCCTCTACCAATGGTGCAGGGGCATTTGGCGGGTCCATTAATATCTCCAACCTGGAACAAAGCAGGGAAGCCAGTGCATCCCTCAGCAACTCCTATGGGTCTTATAACACGTGGAAGCATACGCTGCGCGCCGGAACAGGGATGCTGAAAGGGGGCTTCCAGTTTGATATCCGCTTATCCAAGATGAGCTCCGGCGGGTATATAGATCGTTCCTCCTCCAGCCTGTCCGCAGCACAGGTGATCGGGTCCTGGACATCAAAAAATGAAGCCACCAACATCAAATTCAATTACCTCACGGGCAAAGAGCGTACCGGCCAGGCCTGGAACGGGATCGGGGTAACCTATACCGATAAAGACGATCCGGCTGATTTTAATTATGAAACAGTGCTGGATCAGACAGGCAGAAGGACCAACACCCTGGGCCAGATTAATGACAGCACCTATTATAACGACCAGACGGATAATTACTGGCAGGACTATTACCAGCTCTTTCTGAATCAAAAGCTCAACAATAACTGGTCTTTAAACATCGCAACGTTTTTAACAAGGGGAAAAGGGTATTACAATGAATACAAGAGCGACCAGTCTTTTGCAGACTACTATTTACCCGGTTTTGTAAAGGCGCCGGGCGACACCCTGAAAACAACCAACCTTACCCGACAGCTCTGGCTGGATAATTATTATTACGGAACCGTTTTTTCAACCAGCTATAATACCGCCAAAACCAATTTCACTTTCGGCGGTGCCTACACCCGTTATGATGGCGGGCAATATGGTTATGTAACCTGGGCAGACTATGGGGTACCGCTTGATTATAAATGGTATGACCTGCCTTCCTTTAAAGGTGATTTTAATATCTATGCAAAGTTACAGCAGCAAATAGCCCCCAACTTTTATGCATTTGCAGACCTGCAATACCGCAATGTTGTTTACACGATTGATGGTTTCAGGGAAGATACCAGCATACATATCAGCAACACGTATCATTTTTTTAATCCCAAAGTAGGGATCAGCTATTTCATCAACCACCACAACCAGGGCAGCAGCAAGCTATATGCATCCTATGCTATTGCCAATAAAGAACCCAACAGGGATGACTTTGAAGCCGGCTTATCTGAACAACCCCGTCCCGAGCATTTGCAGGATATTGAAGCCGGCTATCAATACAATGCCCACCTGTTCCAGGCAGGTATCAACGCCTATTATATGAAATATAAGGATCAGCTGATCCTTACCGGGAAGATCAATGATGTGGGCGCTTATGCCAGAACCAATGTAGACAACAGCTACCGTGCCGGCATAGAGCTGACGGCCGGTGCCAAACCGGCAGATTGGATACAGATCAATGCCAATGCTACTTTCAGCAGGAACAGGATCCGAAATATTACGCAGTACTCAGATGATTATGATAACGGCGGACAGCTGTCCGTTCAGTACAGTAATACGGATATTGCGTTTTCGCCGAATACAATTGCAGGCGGAAGCGTTACCGTGGAACCTTTGTATAAGATCACCGGCAACCAGCATCTGTATGTGGATATTCTTGAAAAATACATCAGCCGTCAGTACCTGGACAATGCCTCCGATAAAATGAAAAGCATTAACCCTTATGCTTTAACGGATCTGCGTTTGCGCTATCAACTGCGCACAAGGGCATTTAAAGAGATCAGCATTATTGTACTGGTTAATAACCTGCTCAATAAAAAATATGAAAACAATGGTTATACCTACAGTTATTTAACGGGAGGCAGCTTCACTACCGAAAACTATTATTTTCCCCAGGCAGGCACCAACTGGAATGCAGGCATCAGTTTTTCTTTATAAGTGAGGTGCCTTTAAAGTTCCTTGCAACATGAACAAATTAATACCCGCACAGCCGGACAGCAGCGCTATCCGGGTATTTTTGTCTTAAGCTGTAATACCCTGGCCTGTGTAGTGCGGGCACAACTATTTTCTTCAAAACAATGTTACTGGCAGCAACATGCCGGCGGAGGCTTACATCATGCCGCGCTGCGGCTCTGTGATCATTTTGAAGGGTTTTATAAATAGTACCGGGGGCGCTGCACCTTATAAGGAACCGGTATCAAAATTATTTTTCTTCACGGTCAGTACGGAAATAGTTCTTCCGTCCGTTTTGCTTTTGGGAAAAATTCCGGCCGGATCCGATGGTTATCGGATGATACTCTCTATGCAACTCTCTATGCAGAATTATTTTCAATAAATTACAACACTTGCTATTAACAACTGACGAAGCCTGGCTGCTCCGCAGCCAAACATTCGTAGCAACAAACAATAACGGGCCCAAGGCGCAGGACGCCGCAATATTAAAAATGTGATTGAGCGGCTGCGATCAACGACCGGAAGCGATGCTTCTGAAGGGGTTGAAAGCCTGTAATCAAAAAAAGGAAAGAGTCTTACCGCCAGACCGTTTTTATATTAACAAACTCTTTGATTCCAAAGCTGCCCAGTTCACGCCCGTAACCGGATTGTTTGATGCCGCCGAACGGCACACGCGGATCAGATTTTACCAGCCCGTTCACAAAACAGGATCCGGCCTGCAATGCTTCCCTGGCTATCCGTTCTCCTTTGGCTATATCTTTTGTAAACACCGCAGCGCCCAGTCCGAAAACAGTGTCATTCGCAATTGCAATTGCATGCGCCTCATTCCTTGCAGTAATCACGCAGGCCACTGGCCCAAAAAGCTCTTCCTCATAGCCGGTCATCCCCTTTTTGATACCGGTCAGTATTGTAGGCGTATAGAATGCATGCGCTCCTTTAAAACCGGGGATCGCCCCTCCCAGTATACAGGTAGCCCCTGCCTTAATATTTTCCAGTACCTGCCGGTGCAGCTGATCTCTCAGGTCTGCCCGCGACATCGGCCCCAGCTCCGTTTGCGCGTCCAGGGGATCTCCCAGCTTTTTATGGCTCATTTTCTCTTTGAATAAACGAACAAATTCTTTTTCCACCTTTTTTACCACTATAAAGCGTTTGGCCGCAATACAGCTTTGTCCGTTATTGATCAAACGGCTTTCTGCACAGACCGTTGCAGCCTGCTCCAGGTCTGCATCTTCAAGGATCACATAAGGATCGCTGCCGCCCAGCTCCAGAACCGTTTTCTTGATCAGCGCTCCGGCTTGCTCCGCAACGCGCATGCCCGCTTCAGTGCTGCCCGTTAAGGTTACGGCCTTTACCAAAGGGTGCGCAATTACTTTGTTTACTGTTTTGCTGCCAATAAGCAGGGTTTGAAATACTCCTTTCGGAAACCCTGCCTTTAAAAGCAGTTGCTCAATAGACAGCGCGCAGCCGGGCACATTAGAGGCATGCTTTAGCAGCCCCACATTGCCGGCCATTAAGGCCGGCGCAATAAAACGGAAGCATTGCCAGTAAGGAAAGTTCCAGGGCATAACGGCCAGTACAACCCCTATGGGCTGAAAGGTAACAAAGCTCTTCCTGGCATCTGTTTTTATAACTTCATCCTTCAAAAAGGCAGCTCCGTTCTTTGCATAATATTCACAGGCCAGGGCGCATTTTTCAATTTCCGCGGCACCATCCTTCAGGGGTTTTCCCATTTCTAATGCCATCAGTTTTACAAGCTCATTTTCCTGCTGTCTTAATAAAGAAGCCGCTTTTAACAGATGTTGCGCTCTTTTTTCATAGGAAGTTGTTCTCCATCGCTGCCAGGCTTTTTCTGCTGATTCAATTTTTTGTACAAGCGCTTTTTGGGTATCCTCTTTATATGTTCTGATAATTTTACCGTTTACCGGATTGATCGATTGCATTGCCATAAAAAATCATTTTAAATGTTTATCTGCTATCCATTACTATACTTTTTCTGTTAACAGGGAGTGCAGGCCTTTACCGGCACCGGTATGAGCCTTTATGCTTAAAGGTACTTTTTTTATATAATTTACAATCAGCGCTTCTCTGCGCGGGAAACACAGAATAATAATGCCCCTGTAATAGCCTAGCGGACAAGCATTCTGTAACCGGCTGTTATCTGCCCGGATCAGTCAATAAAATATGAGCCGGAAGGTTTGTATTCTTCCTGCGGGATCTGTGCCTGTTCAAAGATTGAATATTCAATGCTCTGACAGATAGTATTCAATGCCAGGTCATTTTCCTTTTCTCCAAATGGCTCTTCAATTTCCTGGATGATCGCATCCAGTGCTATAAAAGTATAACTGATGAGCAGTACCACTACCGGTATCATCCAGCCCAGACTGTCCACCAGGCCAAAGGGCAGCCAGAAACAGTAGAAATAAACGGTCCGGTGCAGCAAAACGCTGTATGCAAAAGGTAAAGGGGTATTAGAGATCCGCTCGCATCCGCCAACGATCTGAGAAAAATGATTCAGTTGTTTGTCCATAGCAACCCAAACAATGTTGTCAATATATTTTTTTCTGTTTTGCTCACTGATCCATTTACCCAGCAGATCCAGGATCATTACCGGGATGTATTTTTTGTCTTCTAAATAGCTGAGCTGTTCTTCAGTAAGCAAACGGGAAAGCTGTTCTGTACCTGTATTATGCCTTAACCGGTAATTGAGCAACCATCCAAAGGCTGCGATCATTTTTATAAAGGACGTCTTACTTTCCCCGGATTCAGGCGAGGAATCCTTACTAAGGTCAGCACCTGCCTTGTAAGCATTCTTGCCTCTATAATGAGGGTGCCCCATAATTTCCGGCCTTCCCAGAAACGGTCATAGCTTGCTGTATTATAAAAACCCATAAAAATCACTAACGCCAGCCCTATGAGGGTAAAAATGGTAGGGTTCAGGTGCACTTTATAATGATATATTCTTCCGTTAAAATAAAGAATGGTTAATGAAAATACTGCAATTAGAATAAGCTGGATGATGATATTCCTTAACACAGAACCTTTCCAGATAAATAACATTTGCAGCCAGTTGGTGCGTTGCCTTGTGATCATTTTAATTGAACAATTTTACGATTGGGTTTCATCAGAATACGGCCTGAGGAAATGCTATGTGTGTATGGTGCCCACTAATCAGTTCCATTGCCTGATCGTGATCCCAAAAAGAGCTGATCAAAATTATGAAAAAAGGATCAATGCCAAACTATACCGGGCAGAAGCTGATATGAATAAAACAGGCCTGCTCCTGCATGCAGGCGTTAAAATTAAACACAGTTAAATCTTAATGCCTATGGCTTAACGGTTCGTAACCTTTGTAAGCGCAGTGCCTTTATGGGCTGCAATGTGATCCGATTTACTGCTTTTGATCTCATATTGCGGATCGGCTTCTGTTGCATGATGCGTATAGCCTTTGTAATCAAAATCTTTCGTATGCACTTTTATTATTGTTCCTGAAACCTTTCCGGCTTCAGAGTTCCAGCTTACCACATCGCCTACTTTGAATGTTGTAGCCATTATCAGATTTTTTTATTGATCAAACAGATTTTCGTCTGAATAAAAAACACGGTCGCCAACAACCCGGGCAGGCGACGTGTACGAATGTTCTTCTGCTTTGCCTGCTGCCATAATATGCAGTACCTTCCACCCCTTTGCTTTTAAATAGTCCGACACCATAGAGCGATGGCAGCGCCACCATACGGCTTCTGAGCACATATAAGCCGTTGGCTGTGCCAGGGCAAGCGCTTCCAGTTTCAGGACAGCCTTTTCAAAAGCGGCTGTTTCCATATAATCCGCATATCCCCTGAAGGACGCATTGCGCCAGCGGCTGTTCCCCGAGTCTTTTTGTACTTTCCTCCTTCCGCCCAGTTCTTCCAGGTGCATATAACGGATCCCGTTCTTTTCCAGCGCTGCTGCCAGATCTTCTTTATTAAACCAGGGATATTTTCGCGAGCCTGGAAAGCGCCGGATGTCGGCCAGGGTACTGATATCAAAAGATTGCAGCATCTCCAGGAATACAGCAAAGCTATGGGTGGAATGCCCGATGGTATAGATCTTATGTTTAACAGGAAGGCTCACGTCATCACTAAAAAAATATCGCTACTCAACCAATTATCAGAAAGTAAATTTACACTTTTCCTGTTTACCGGCCGGATTGGCTGTATCCTGTGAATGCATAAAGAGGAATACCTGGCCTGCTGCCTGATAGTGCCGCGGTTAATGAATTATGCCTCCGGCCGGAATGCGGCACCTGCCTACCAGCGGAATTTCAATCGCCGCATTCAATAAACAGTTTATAATTAAATCCTCACTAAACCATTCACAGAACACCTCAGGACCGGTTCTATTTCACTTCTTCAAAAGGCACATCGGTTACATCTTCTCCACCACCGGGCTGATGGTCGCCTCCCTGCGGTGCGTTACCGGCCTGTGCTCCGTCTGCCGCGCCCTGTTGCGTTGTTTTATACATATCTTCACTGGCAGCGGACCAGGCTGTGTTCAGATCGGCAACGGCCCTGTCTATACCCGGTATATCCTGCTGTTCATGCGCATATTTCAAAGCTGCCAGTGCCCCTTCAATGACCGTTTTCTTTTCCGCGGAGATCTTATCCCCGTATTCTTTCAGTTGTTTCTCTGTCTGGAAGGCCAGGCTGTCTGCCTGGTTTAATTTGTCAATCTTTTCTCTGGCTGCTTTATCTGCTGCTTCATTGGCTTTGGCATCCGCTCTCATGCGTTCCACTTCTTCCTTGCTTAAGCCGCTGCCGGCTTCTATGCGGATCTTTTGCTCTTTACCGGTTCCCTTGTCCTTTGCGCTCACATTTAAAATACCATTGGCATCAATGTCAAAAATTACTTCAATCTGAGGTACGCCCCTGGGAGCCGGTGGGATCCCATCCAGGTTAAAGATCCCCAGGCTTTTATTATCTGTAGCCATGGAACGGTCGCCCTGCAGCACATGCACCTGCACGCCGGGCTGATTATCGCTGGCAGTAGAGAACACTTCTGATTTTTTTGCCGGTATGGTCGTATTGGCAGGAATAAGGGTGGTCATTACTCCCCCCATTGTTTCAATGCCTAAAGAAAGCGGGGTTACATCCAGCAGCACCACATCTTTTACCTCCCCGGTCAGTACCGCGCCCTGGATAGCGGCACCAATGGCTACCACTTCATCGGGGTTTACGCCCTTGTTGGGCTTTTTGTCAAAGAATTTTTCAACAATCTCCTGTACCCTGGGAATACGGGTACTGCCCCCTACCAGTATCACTTCATCAACATCCTTTGCAGTAAGCCCTGCATCTTTTAACGCAGCCTCACAGGGTTTTAAACAGCGCTCAAACAAAGGATCGGCCAGTTGTTCAAATTTTGCACGGGTCAGTTTTTTAACCAGGTGCTTGGGCACCCCGTCAACAGCGGTGATATAAGGCAGGTTAACCTCTGTTTCCGTAGCGGAAGACAGTTCAATCTTTGCCTTTTCTGCGGCTTCTTTCAGCCGTTGTAAGGCCATAGGGTCTTTGCGAAGATCAATGCCTTCATCTTTTTTAAACTCATCGGCCAGCCAGTCTACAATGATCTTATCAAAATCATCACCCCCCAGGTGCGTGTCACCATTAGTGGATTTCACTTCAAAAACGCCATCGCCCAGCTCCAGTATGGAAATATCAAACGTACCGCCACCCAGGTCAAACACCGCTATTTTATGGCTCTTATCCCCTTTCTCCAAACCGTAGGCCAGGGCGGCTGCCGTTGGCTCGTTTACAATGCGCCGCACTTTTAAACCGGCAATTTCTCCGGCTTCCTTGGTGGCCTGGCGCTGTGCATCATTAAAATAAGCGGGCACGGTGATCACCGCTTCGTTTACTTCCTGCCCCAGGTAGTCTTCCGCAACTTTTTTCATTTTTTGCAGGATGATGGCAGAAATTTCCTGTGGCGTAAACAGACGTCCGTCAATATCAATGCGGATGGTATCATTATCTCCCCGCACTACTTTATAGCTTACATGCGAAAGCTCATGCCGCACTTCATCATATTTACGCCCCATAAATCGCTTTACGGACATAATAGTATTCTGAGGGTTAGTGATGGCCTGCCTTTTTGCAGGATCCCCCACTTTGCGTTCCCCGTTTTTCAAAAATGCTACAACAGACGGTGTGGTGCGGCGCCCTTCGTCATTGGCGATCACGGCCGGTTCGTTGCCTTCCATTACAGCCACACAGCTGTTGGTTGTTCCCAGATCTATACCGATTATCTTTTCCATAAAAAGAATTTAAGATTTATTAAGATTGAAGTAAGCAAAGGAATCATTTTTGAAGCGTCTCCTGTCTTCAGGGATCTACATAGCCGGGAATGCAGCAAACCCCAAGCGCTGCTTAATTTTTTATGACAACGGTCACTGTTACAAACATCCGCTCTGTTCCTGCCCGGAGTAATGATGCTATCGTATGTACCACAGTCCGGTACCCCTGCATAAGTATGTTGAAATACATGATAAAACTGCGCTGCAGCAGGTTATTGCAAAATAATAATTAGCAGGCACAGGCAGGGAATTATTTGTATCAGAAAAGGTGAAAAAAATGTCGAATATCATCTATTATCAGAAATGAGCAATTCATGGTTCAACTTATGCTAAATTTGGGGCAGTAATCATCCGTTTATTAAACAGGAAAAGCCGGATGGCGGTTTTTAAATACAAATGCACCAGCCGGGAATAACGAATCATTAAAGATGAAGCAACTGATAACAATAATGCTGATGCTTTTATGCATAGCCACCCGGGGACAGAAGGCGATCGAAGCCACCAACGAATTCCTGGTCACCGGGGCGGTCACAAACGAGCTGAAGTTTACGCTTGCAGCTATTGAGCGATCGCCTTCCGGCCCTATCCCCGACATCGTCATCACCAATCATAAAGGAGAGCCACGCGACACATTAAAACAGCTAAAGGGCGTTCTGGTAAAAGACCTGTTGAAAGACATACCGCTAAAAGAAGATAATCTGAAACGGTTCAGCGAGTTTTATTTCACCTTTGTTGCAAGCGATCAGTACAAAGTGGTATATTCCTGGAATGAGATCTTTAATTCGCCCACAGGTAATCATATTTTTATCGTCACTTCAATAAACGGTGAGGCTTTGCAGGATATGCGCAGCAGGATCTTAGTGGTAACGCCAACCGATTTCAAAACAGGGCGCAGGTTTATTAAATGCCTGAGCAAAGTAGTGGTGAGCCGGGCAGAACAGGAACAGCCATGATAACAGACAGCTACGGACGCATCATCAATTATTTGCGGCTTGCCGTTACGGACAGGTGCAACCTGCGCTGTACCTATTGTATGCCCGAAGCAGGACTGGACTGGCGCTCCCGCAAAGAGCTGATGACCTATGAAGAAATGCTGCGCATCTGTTCGCTGCTGGTAAAGATGGGCATAGAAAAAATACGCATCACCGGTGGTGAGCCTTTTGTAAGAAAAGATGTATTGCCCTTCTTACAAAACCTTTCGCTCATGAACGGGTTGCAGGAGCTGACGCTTACCACCAACGGGTTACTGACCGCACCTTTGGTTCCTGAATTAAAAAGAATGGGCATTAAATCTGTAAACCTTAGCCTGGACACTTTGGATAAAAACCGTTTTATCCGCATCGCCCGCCGAGACGGGTTGGATAAAGTATTAAAAACGCTTGATGCGCTTTTAGCTGACGATATTGCCGTAAAGATAAATACAGTGGTAATGGAACACTGCAATATTACTGATATTGTTCCTTTGATACAGCTCACTAAAACAGCACCGGTAAGCGTCCGCTTCATTGAAGAAATGCCCTTCAACGGCGGCACGCATCCCGTTTCGCCGGCATGGAGTTACCTGCGCATACTGGAACATATCCGGGAACATTTTCCCGGTATTCAGAAAATTACAGACGCGCCCCATTCCACTTCTTTTAATTATCATATTCCCGGGCATAAGGGAAATATAGGCATCATAGCCGCCTATACCCGGTCGTTTTGCGGCTCCTGCAACAGGTTGCGCGTTACGCCTACAGGAGTTTTGCGGACCTGCCTGTATGATGCAGGCACATTCAACTTAAAAGAAATAATACGTGGAGGATGTACCGATGAAGAGCTGGAAACAATGATCACCAATGCCGTCCTAAAAAAACCAACAGACGGATGGGAAGCAGAGAACAGACTGGCGGCACAAAAATCAGCGCAGCAATCAATGGCAACAATAGGAGGCTGATAGTATGATTACCGTAGAACAGGCAGAAAAAACTATTCAATCACAGCTTCGCCACTTTGGTGTTGAAGAAGTTTTTTATGAAACAGCGTTAGGGCGTGTGTTAGCTGAGCACCTTTATGCCGACAGAGATTTACCGCCGTTCAACAGATCCACCGTTGATGGTATCGCAATAAAATTCAGTACGTATAATGATGGCTTGCGTTCTTTCAAAATAAAGGCGACGCAAGCCGCAGGTGAAAATCCTGTTACGATTACAGCAAAAGATGATTGTATTGAAATAATGACCGGTGCGGCGCTGGATGATTCTGCAGACACTGTGATCCGGTATGAAGACATTGATATAGCTGATGGCATAGCCACCATAAAAAATATTGAGATCAAAAAGGGCCAGAATATTCATCTTAGGGGAAAGGATAAAAAGCAGGGAGATGTGGTAGCCAATGCCGGCAGGATCATTACTCCCCCACTGACCGGG
Organism: Niabella ginsenosidivorans; assembly: GCF_001654455.1. Lineage (NCBI taxonomy): Bacteria > Pseudomonadati > Bacteroidota > Chitinophagia > Chitinophagales > Chitinophagaceae > Niabella > Niabella ginsenosidivorans. The sequence continues at coordinate 1,342,140 of NZ_CP015772.1, read as the reverse complement.
CTGGCCGCCGCTGTTGGAAAAACAAAGCTTTGGGTCAAAAAACTTCCCCGGACAGTGATCATTACCACAGGCGATGAACTGGTAAACGCTGAAGAAACGCCCACGCCTTACCAGTTACGGCGTTCCAACGGAACTGTAATCAAATCGGTACTGGAAAAATATAAGATCAATGCACAACTGCAGCATTGGAAAGACGATGCTGAGCTGATTAGCAACCAACTGGCCCGCTGCCTGAGCAACTATGATGTATTGCTGATGAGCGGTGGTGTTTCTATGGGGAAATTTGATCATGTGCCGCAGGTGCTGGAAGAACTGGGTGTGGAGAAATTATTTCACAAAGTGCAGCAGCGCCCCGGAAAACCCTTCTGGTTTGGTACGCAGGGGAACCGCACCTTAGTATTTGCGTTTCCGGGCAACCCGGTTTCCGTATTCATGTGCCTGCACCGGTATTTTATTCCCTGGCTGGAAAATACCCTGGGAATACAATCACAGTTACAGGGGTATGCCGTTTTACAAAAGGACATTTATTTTCCTTATCCCCTGCAATATTTTGCACAGGTAAAACTGGATACCAGCCATCAGGGCCTTTGGCAGGCAACACCTGTTGATACCAACGGCTCCGGTGATTTTTCCAACCTCATCTATACGGATGCTTTTATAGAATTACCATTGGAGAAAAATGAGTTTAAGAAGGGCGAGGTTTATAAGGTGTGGCGCTACCAGCCGGCATAGTAATGCTATCAGGGGCTGTATCAATTCTTCTGCAATTGTTTTTATTTGTTTTTATCGCCACTGATGCACTACCCGGCAGACTGCAATTGCCCGGCCTCGTTTAAAAGAGCCCTGTATCCGTAATTAAGGTCAGTTTTTAACAACCGGCAACATTTGATAGCTGATAGCATGCAGCGGAACACCCGATACCTCAAATAAATTCGATTATCTTTGAAAAAGATATTCAGGGCAAAATAAAATGAATATAGCGCAATTTAAATGGAGGGCAAAGTATAGTATTCCCTGTAGATAAGTATACAATTTTTAATTTATAATTTTACTTATGGCTGAACTTTCTCATGTAAATAAGAACTCCCAACCGGTTATGGTAGATGTAAGTGAAAAGAAGATCACCCGCAGAAATGCAGTTGCGCGGGCAATGATAACCCTGCCGGAACAGGTTATGGAAACGCTACGGAAAGATGATTTTATGACCCGTAAAGGTTCGGTTTTTCAGACAGCGGTCATTGCAGGAATTATGGCAGCCAAGAAAACCGGCGGGCTGATACCGCTTTGCCATCCCATAGGGCTGGACAATTGCGAGATCAATATTGAGCTGAACGGTCAGCAGGACATGGTCATTTATTGTACAGCGGGCGTTGAGGCCAAGACCGGCGTAGAAATGGAAGCACTCACCGGCGCTTCGGTAGCGGCACTTACTATTTATGATATGTGCAAGGCACTGAGCCACGATATGGTGATCCGGGAAATAAAGCTGATAGAAAAAAGCGGAGGTAAAAATGATCTCAAAAGAAAAAAATAATACGCTCCCGTTAAACGGCCTGGTGCTTGCCGGTGGCAAAAGCAGGCGCATGGGAACAGACAAAGACCTGATCAGATGGCATAATAAAGAACAACGCTATTATGCAGCAGATCTGCTGAGCCATTTTTGTGAGGAAGTGTTTATTTCCTGCCGCCCGGATCAGGCAAAAGAGATGGATGCTGCTTATAAAACACTGCCCGATACGTTTCTGAACATGGGGCCTTTTGGCGGTATCCTTTCTGCCCTGCGCTCCCAAAGGGATAAGGCCTGGCTGGTCATTGCCTGCGATCTTCCGTTGCTGGGTGAAGCAACGATCCGTTTTTTAATTGAAAACAGAGATAGGAAAAGGATCGCAACCGCTTATGAAAGCCCGCATGATGGTTTGCCCGAACCATTGACCGCAATTTGGGAACCGGAAAGCTATCCTGTACTATTGGACTTTTTAGGAAAAGGAATTACCTGCCCTAGGAAAGTATTGCAGAACAGTAATCTTACGCTCCTGCGACCAGCCCAACCCGAAGCCCTGATGAACGTAAACACGCCTGAGGATGCAGAAAAAGCAAAAGTCCTGCTGAGCAAATGATAATAGGGACCGAAGCATTGCAGTGAATAATAAAAACGGTTACTATCGCACCGGGGCCTCAAACTGTTTTTTATGACAAAAACCTTTGCCGATAAAGTTGTTGATTTCAACCGCCAGCTGCGGTACTCCGGCAAGCTGCCCGCAGGTTTCCAGGTAATCAATCCCTACCTGGACAATCCTGAAACGATAGAGATCATGCAACAGTTTTACCACAAGTATTACAGGGACACCCTGCAACGCAAGTTCATTATAGGGATCAATCCCAGCAGGCACGGCGCAGGTGTAACCGGCGTGCCATTTACTGATACCAAGCGGCTGAAAAGCGTTTGCGGCATTGAAATGAGATCAGCGTACACACACGAAGTGTCTTCTGTTTTTATGTATGAAATGATAGCCGCTTATGGAGGTGTGGCAGATTTCTATCAGCGTTTTTATATCAACTCTCCCTTTCCATTGGCAATCACCCGGCAAACAAAAGACGGCAAATGGCTCAATGCCAATTATTATGATGATACGGTCCTTTTTGAAACGGTAAAAGACTTTATGATAAGCTCTCTGAAAAAGCATATCAGCCTTGGGTTGGATACTTCGGAAGTGTTTATATTGGGAAAGAAAAATGCAGCTTTTATCAGTAAGCTGAACAGGGAAGCAAAGCTTTTTGGCCATTTAACCGTACTGGAACATCCGCGTTTTATACAACAATACAAATCCAGAGAAAAGCAATTGTATATTGATAAATATATACTGGCATTAAATAATTGAATAAATTGAATAAAAGATTATTAATTATTGGTAAAGCAATCAACCGCAATGACCGATTACTTTGAACGTTACCATTGCCAGATGGCCCTGCCGGGTTTCGGGAAAAGTGCTCAACAGCTTTTGCAAAAGGCCCGGGTACTGATTGTAGGAGCCGGTGGCCTGGGCTGCCCTGCTGCGCAATACCTGGCAGCAGCCGGTATAGGCACAATCTGCATTGCAGATGATGATACGGTGGCAGAAAGCAACCTGCACCGCCAGCTTTTATATACACCGCAGGATCTGGGCCTGCTGAAAGCTGAGGTAGCCTCTAAAAAGCTACAACAGCAAAATCCATCGGCCAACCTGATCTCCTATCCTTTCCGTATTACGGCATCCAATATCATGGAGCTGATCGCAGAGGTTGACCTGGTGATAGAAGGAACAGACAACTTTGAAACAAAATATTTATTAAATGATGCCTGCGTGCTGTCCGGCAGACCTTTGATATATGGCGCTATCTATCAGTATGAAGGGCAGATGAGCATCTGGAATGTATTGCAGCAGGACGGCAGCTATTCACCCAATTACCGGGATGCGTTTCCTGATGCAGAAAAAGCGCAGGTGCCCAACTGTGCCAAAGGTGGGGTAATCCCAACCCTGGCAGGCATTGTGGGTTGTATGCAGGCAAACGAAGCCATAAAATATTTTACCGGGGCTGAGGAACTGCTGGCCGGGAAATTATGGATGATCAATGCCCGGGACGGCAGCACCCGTATCATTCATCTGAAAAAAAGACCGGATGTAAAAATTACGGAGCTGCCTGTAACCGTTGCAACCATCAGCTTTACCGATTTGCAGCAAGCCAGCAATCATCAATTGATAGATGTGCGCACCAAAAAAGAACATGAGCACTTTAATATTGGCGGAAAAAATATTCCGCTTGATGAATTGAGCGATCATTTAGACGGGCTTTCTTTTTCCGGTCCCGTCATCTGTTATTGCGCTTCGGGCAGCCGGAGTGCCATTGCTGTACGGCTGATCAAAGAACATTTTCCTGATGTAACTGTATACTCATTAAAGGGGGGTATAGAAAAAATAATAACATAAAGTTACTGGAAATGAGTGTACCTAAGGGCGCCATCTGATAGCCATCGGGACCGACCGGATGCCGCGATAGCGGCAGCAATGGAAAAGCCTCTATAACAGATGAGGTCTCCCGTTCTGAATGTTCAGCTCAAATGATCGGACCAATGAACTCCCTGCCGGCAGGCTTAAATGCAGCGCTTTTATGAGTGCCTGTTATTGACAAGTTCTCTAAAATGCCGGTACCGCCTTTCCGGCTAGCGCGAAACATCTTTAGTATTAAAAGGCCCTTTTGCCGCAATTGCCCCTTTAAAATGCCGTAAACCCATATCATTATCTTTTATTTCCATTGCTACTTTTGTATTGCCCGTGAGTTAACAGGCTGACATGACTGACTTTGTTGGTATTATCATGCACAAGGGCATAAACATAACTGAAAAGCAGGATTGCTCATTAAAAAAAAGGATACAATGAAAAAAAGACAGGAGATCTCCGTACAAACTATCATAAACGCTGATGCAGCAAAGGTTTGGGAATATTATACAGACCCCGGGCATATTACCCGTTGGAATTTTGCTTCAGATGATTGGTATTGCCCACGTGCAGTAAACGATTTAAAAGCAGGCGGGAAATATACTGCCCGCATGGAAGCAAAAGACGGCAGCGCCGGCTTTGATTTTGAAGCAGTGTATGATGAGATCATTGACGGTAAAAAAATAGTATATACTATAGCGGATGGCAGAAAAGTAACGATCACTTTTGAAGAGGCGGGCGATAAAACAAAAACAACAACCTTGTTTGAAGCAGAAAATGAAAACCCCGTAGCCATGCAACAACAAGGCTGGCAGGCAATACTGGACAATTTTAAGACTTATACAGAAACCCATTGACCTTTCCGGATGAGCAAAATAATAGCAGTTGAGGCCCTGACGCTCGATGGTGTGATGCAGGCACCCGGCCGCCCGGACGAGGATACCCGCGATGGTTTTGAATACGGTGGTTGGGCGGTAGCAGGGAATGATCCTGAAATACAAAAAGTGGTCGGTAAATATATGGGCGGCGGCTGGTCGTTGCTTGCAGGGCGCATAACATACGAAGATCTTTATGAAGCCTGGCATGTACGGCAACCCGCTCATCCTATGGCACAGGCGCTTACGAGTGTTCAGAAATTTGTTGTTTCTCACAACCCTGATTATAAGCTTCCCTGGGAGCATTCCACTTTGCTGGCAGGCGATGCCGCCGGCAGCATTGCCAAGCTCAAAAAGGAGCACAACAAAACACTGATCATTTTTGGCAGTGGTATACTGGTCCGGTCGCTGATGCAGCAGGATCTGATTGATGAATATTTATTGCAGATCCACCCGCTGGTGCTTGGAAAGGGACATCAGCTTTTTAAGGATAGTAAACAGTTAACCAGGCTGCGGTTAGTTGATACCGTGGCTGCAGATACCGGTGTCATTATTGCCACCTACCGGCTGCCTTAAAACAGTTTAAGGTGACAATCCAAACGTTTACAGGGATGCCTGCTCAAATCAAAAGCGCCCCGGCCGGATGCTGAAACCGCAAAAACAATATACCGTTCATGAAAGATCAGGCAGGTGCATCCAATCTGAAACTTTCTAAATTTTAATGATATGAATCCAAAAATGATATGGGCAAATTTAGCCGCAAGCGATTTAGAGCGAACAACAAAATTTTATACTGAACTTGGATTTAAGCCCAATGGAGCTCCCAATGCGGAACTTACCAGCTTCCTGGTGGGTAAGAATGGTTTTGTGATACACTTTTTTTTGAAAGACATCCTCAAAAACAATATAAAAAGTGAAATAGCCAACGCACAAGATGTAACCGAAGTTTGTTTCACCCTCTCTGCTGAAAGTAAAGACCAGGCAGATCATTGGGCAAAAGAAGTGGAAAAAGCGGGTGGAAAAATCATTTCCCCTCCTGAAGAATTCGGAAAGGGCTATTACGGTTTTGTTTTTGCCGACCCGGATGGCCATAAGTTTAATGTCTTTTATATGGAAGGGCTCTAAAGAAGAATGCGTTAGCCAGGAGTGACGGGGAAATACAATTTGCGACGCACATAAGGAACCAGCGTGACGAGTTGCGCCCTGAACCTGCCAACCCTCGCACATCACAACCGGTTGATCCGTTGGTATATTTCAGGATCGTGTTTGCAGATCTTAATTTTCACATATTTTGACGCCGGCATATTACTTTCCTTTACAACATTATTAATCGAAACCAGCACATTGGTTTCTGGAAAATAAGTAACCGTATTCCGCTTGGGTATCGGATAGGAAACAATAATAAACAGCGGGGCAATGCGCTCTATACCATCGTCATAGTTGAACAGGTCTACCTTCTCCCCTGGTTTAAACCCGGCTTTCTCAATATCACTTTTGTTCATAAAGATCACCCTGCGCCCGTTATGAACACCGCGGTAACGATCCTCCAGCCCGTAGATAGTGGTATTAAACTGGTCGTGCGTGCGGGTGGTCGCCATCATATATTCATCGTCAGCCAGCCTGTTATCAGGAATTTCCGTAAGGGTAAACGGCGCACGGTAATCATATTGCGCTGCAAAACGCTGCTCATCCCTTGCTGCATTTGGCAAATAAAAACCGCCTTTCCGGCGCACCCGTACATTATAGTTCTCAAAACCGGGAATACACTGTTCAATAGCGTCCCTTACCGCATCATAACTGTCGTGGAAACGCTGCCAGTCAACCACCGACCTGCTGCCCAAAGTAGCCATTGCCATGCGGCAAACAATTTGTGTTTCATTGATCAGGTTATCAGACACCGCCTTTAAAACACCTTTTGACGACTGCACCACGCCCATTGAGTTTTCCGTGCTTACGATCTGCAGTTCGCCGTTCACTATATCAAAATCTGAACGGGAATAAGTGGGCAGGATCAGCGCTTCCTTTCCGTGAATTAAGTGCCCGCGGTTCAATTTTGTAGAAACACAAACTAAAAGGTTCAGCTTTCTTAAAGCGCTGGCAGTGTAAGTGGTGTCCGGCGCGGCAGACAGGAGATTTCCCCCCATACAGAACAGCACTTTCACCTTCCCTTCGTACATGGCTTTAATAGCCCTTACCACATCATAACCGTGCTTGCGGGGCATCTTAAATCCAAAGAAGTTTTCAAGACGATCCAGCTGCTCATCAGTTGGCTTTTCATCAATCAGCATGGTCCTGTTGCCCTGCACGTTGCTGTGCCCCCGGACCGGGCAAACACCTGCGCCCTTTTTACCGACACTTCCTTTCAGCAGCAGCAGGTTGAGCATCTCTTTTACCATATCCACTCCATTGGGCTGTTGTGTGATGCCCATGCCCCAACAGATGATGATGCGCTTTTTAAAAGCCATCATCTGGGCCGCGTCATAAAGCAGGGCCGGAGCCACGCCGGATTCTGCTGCAAGATCCTCCAGTTGGTATTCTTCAAACTGTTTAATGAAAGCATCATAGCCTACCGTTTTTTCTTCTATGAATTGCCTGTCCAGCACTTCCCCGGGCGATTTCTTTTCAAAATCAAGCAGCAGCCATTCAAGGGCTTTCAGCAAAGCCATATCCCCGTTAATTTTTACAGGCAGGTAAAGGTCGGCAAGCTTTACACCATCCCCCAGGATGCCTTTTATTTCCTGTGGATCCCTAAAGCCCATCAGCCCTGTTTCAGGCAAAGGATTGATGGCGATGATCTTTCCCCCGTTTTCTTTACACTTTGCCAGCGCGCTCATCATACGCGGAGCATTGGTGCCGGGGTTTTGCCCAATGATAATAACGACATCCGCATCGTAAAAATCTTCCAGCTTTACTGTTCCTTTTCCGATGCCGATGGTAGGCCGCAGCCCGGATCCGGATGTTTCATGGCACATATTGGAACAATCCGGCATATTGTTGGTACCGTATTCTTTGGCAAAAAGCTGGTAAACAAAAGAGGCTTCATTGCTTGTTCTGCCCGATGTATAAAATGCTGCTTCGTCCGGCGAATCCAGTGCATTAAGGTGCGCCGCAATTTTCCGGAACGCATCTTCCCAGCTAACAGGCTGGTAATGCGTACCGCCTTTGGGCAGGTATACCGGGTCTGTAAGCCGGCCCATTTTCCCTATCCGGTAATCATCCAATTGAGAAAGCTCATACACCGAGTTTTTCCGGAAAAATTCGGGCGTTACTTTTTTGGTAGTGGCTTCTTCTGCCAATGCCTTGGCACCGTTCTCGCAGTATTCAGCAATTGGCGAGCGGTCATCGTCCGGGTCGGGCCAGGCACAGCTGGAGCAGTCAAAACCTCCAAACTGGTTCATCTTAAATAAAGCGCGTGTACCCCTTATGAGCGTTTTTTCTTCAATCAGATCGGCAAAAGAAGCTATTACAGCCGGTATGCCCGCAGCCTTTTTTTCTACATGCGTTACCTTAAGGTGGCCGGTAAGTTTATATGGGTTCTCTGCATCCGGTTCTTTATCATCTTTTTTTCCTTTTCCGTTTTCATATGCATCCCCATTCAAAGAGCCCTTGTCCTTCAAACCCCCATTTTCATTGAAATGATCCTTTTTTTTTAAACGGCTGTCATCTTCCATCTGATGTTCATCTTTCATCTTGTTATTATTTTATTGACAGGAAATGGATGGATTGGGATAATTATCGCTCTGGTCTTCCTCTGTATTGTCAATGCATACAAAATCTTTTTCCACAAGCAGGCTTACGGTACCGGACTGATCCTCAAAGCCTACTTTGTCGGTATTGTACAACGCGTCAGCCATTTGCTTTGGTATATGCAGCACAAGCCTGTTCGCATTAAAATCGGCGGAAAGCTGATCACTGCTTACTGCTTCTATTGCATACACCAGTGCATTGCCGGTAAATGCTGTCCGCTCCTCCAAAAAACCTTCTTCCCAAAGTTTTGCTACTTCAGACCGGGTCAACCGGTATCTTAATGAGTTACCTTTAATCCTGATTTTCATTCTTTCTATTTTTTAGCCACGAATGCACGGATTGTTTTTATCCATGGTGATTACTGATTAATGAATTCATGACAGCTGCTTTTGTTATAAATATTGAATCGGTTCTCCTTCAAAAAGCCGATAAGCGTCATATCAAATTCCCCGGCTAAATCAACCGCCAGGCTCGATGGGGCGCCAATAGCAGCAACAATGGCAATGCCCGCCATCGCTGCCTTCTGAATCAGCTCAAAGCTTGCCCTTCCGCTAAGAAGCAAAATATGCCGGTTCAGCGGAAGCAGCTTATCTGTCAGCGCACTGCCAATGAGCTTATCAAGGGCATTATGCCGGCCCACATCTTCACGCAGCAAGACCAGCTCTCCGCCGGTGGTGAAAAGCCCGGACGCATGGATGCCACCTGTAGCCGCAAAGCCGCTTTGAGCCGCCCTTAATGTTGCCGGTAGCTGGTAAAGAAGTGCTGCGGCCAGGCTTAGCCGGGGCTTTTCCAGTTGGCTGAAAGGGCTAACCGTTCTTATAGACTGGATAGAGCCTTTGCCGCAAACCCCGCAGCTGGAAGTAGTATAAAAGTTCCGGTCCGATTGTGCCAGCTGAGGTATAAAATTTTCCGACAGCTCTACCCGGATAATATTTTCCTTTTGCGATACGCATTCCATATGCACCTGCCCAGCTGACTGTACCTGGTCGCCGGAAGCAATAATTCCCTCTGTAAACAAAAAGCCCACCGCAAGCTCTGGGTCGTTGCCCGGCGTGCGCATTGTCACAGAAATGCTTTTTCCTACCCGGTTACCCGGTGTGCCATAGCCGATCCTTATTTCAAGCGGCTCCTCAACGGAAAGAATATCAGACAGGTGGGCGCTTGTAAAATCCTTCACTTTTTGAATGGGGATCTGCTTAATGGATGCTGTTTGCGGATGTTTCATTCCGTATAATTCTAAGTAAAAAAGACGGCTCTATAAATTTAATAAAAAAAAACAACAGTAACAGGAAAGCTGCGGTTCTTATGCATGCGCCGACACCCATTCTTCGCCGTCCTCAAAAACTTCTTTTTTCCATATAGGCACTGTTTGCTTCAGCGTATCAATGGCGTAGCGGCAGGCATCAAAAGCCGCTTCCCGGTGCGGTGCGCCTGCTACAATGACCACAGCAATATCCCCTGTATATAAAATACCGGTGCGGTGTTGAATGACAATGCTCCGGGCAGCATATAAACGAATAGCTGCCTTCGCAATTTTCTTCATTTCCTTCAACGCCATCGGTTCATAACATTCATACTCCAGCCGCAGCACTTTTTTGTTGTTGGTGCTGTTCCTTACAACGCCGGCAAAACTAACCACACCGCCACATGCTGCATCTGTTGCGCTGCTGATGCAGGCAGCAGTATCCAGTGGCCGGTCAGATATAATTACATCAATCATACATTCTTTTTACCCGCCGCTTACCGGTGGAATAACGGCTATTTCATCATCCGGGTGAATGACCTGGTCGTCGCCGGCATATTCATTATTTACAGCAATCAGGCAGGTGCTTAATTTCTTCAAAGCCGGGTAAGAAGCTGCCAGCCCGTTTTTTAATTCCAGTACCGTAGCTCCATCATGCAGTTCCCTGTGCACGGATGCTGCCCCGAAGATCTCTTTTACAATACCAAATGCCAATACAGCTATTTCCATTTTTTATAACCCGGTTTAAAAAAACAAAGGTAAATGTTTGAACAGAACTTCCACCCCGGCGCCCAGTACCAACAGGGCCGTCAGGCGGCGGATGACCAGCGGGTTGAATTTTATGGCCATCCGGGATCCTGCCTGTCCCCCGATAAAAACCGCCAGGCATAACAGAACGATCCTGTAATAATTCATCTCCCCGGGAAGCTTTGTAAGCTGCCCTGCAATACCCGCCACAGAGTTTACCAGTATAAACAGGCTGGCAGTGGCTGCTACTTTCTGCGGCGTATCCCATTTCATTAAATTCAGTACCGGCGAAAGAAAAATACCGCCACCAATGCCTACCATACCCGATAAAAAACCGATAGCACCCCCCAATGCGCCGTTCTTTATAAAGCTGCTCTTTTGCGGTTCCTTTATATCAGCAATGGAAGCAGGGCTGCTCTTTATCCATAACAGAACGGCTGCAATAACCAGGCTGCACCCGAGAATAACAAAAAAAACATCCTGGCTGATGCGCACAATTGCGCCTAAATACGCCATCGGCACGCTCAGCACCACAAGCGGAAGGATCTTTTTCCAGCGTACCTGATGATTCTTTATATAAATATAAACACCACCGGTAACCACTATAATATTGCATATCAGCGCTATTAAACGCAGTTCTTTAAAAGGAAGCGCATACAGGGCCAAAACCGCCAGGTAGCTGGATCCGCCGCCAAACCCCACAGAAGCATAAATAAAAGCGATGATCCCAAAAAAAAGCAATAATTCCCAGTGCTGCATGGTACAGGTATCAACAATTTTAAATCCGGTGCTGACTGTTACAAAGATATACCTTCTGCAAAAGGAAACTTTTGAAAAGACATACCGGTTTTCCCGGAAAAATCTGCATTATTGTCTTTTAATGCAGGAACCCGTTAAATTCCGCCCATTATATAAGTCAATTCTTTAGTAAATTGTATTGTAATACTGCCCAAAAAGCGGTGCTTATTGAATGGTGTACAATAATAATTATTATAATATTAAGAGGAAACAATTGTTCCTGTTAAAAACGGTGAAAAAAATATCGAATATTATTAATCAATCCCACGGATATAAAGACAACGGATAATAGCTGCTAAATTTGTTCAAATTTGATTACCGGAAAGATCACAGGGCAATGCAGTTATGGGTGGGGCCCGCAGCCAACCTGCCATAGCGGCAACTGCTGAAAAAGAATATGAAAAAAGAATATGAAAAAAGAAACAGTATATGAATCGCAGAATGTAACGGATTATCCCAATAACAATACAATATTTTCCGTTTGGAAGTTTAAAGAGAACGCCGACATCCGGCCGGTTTTTGAAAGGCTTTGCGCTTTGATAGAAAATCTGAACCATTCCTTTACGATACGCGTGGCCGATGGCAGAACCAGTTGCGTGATGGGGGTGGGTCATGACGCCTGGATAAAACTGGGATTGCCGCAACCGCTGCCGAAAGAGCTGAAAAATTTTGAGCCCATTACAGGCACAAAACACACAGCTGTGGCCACCCCGGCCGATCTTCATTTTCATCTGAGGGCCATTAATGCGGGCATTTGCTTTGATATGGCAACCGACATAGCGGCTGTGCTGAGCCCCGTGGCTCTTTGCCTGGAGGAAGTACACGGATTCAGGTATTGGGACGGGCGCTCTATTATTGGTTTTGTAGATGGCACCGAAAACCCGATCGGCGGGGAACGCCGGTTGTTTGCGCTGGTAGGCGATGAAGACCCCGTTTACAAAGGCGGCAGTTACCAGTTTGTACAGAAATACCTTCACAATATGCAGGCCTGGGAAAGCTTAACCACAGAAGAACAGGAAAGGGTGATCGGGCGGTATAAATTAAGCGATATTGAAATGACGGATGCGGTAAAGCCTTCCAACTCGCACAGCGCCCTTGCCGGCATAACGGATGAGCAGGGCAACGACCTGAAAATCGTCCGGGACAATATGCCATTCGGGCATCCTTCCAAAGGTGAGGCAGGCACTTATTTCATTTCCTATGCCAATACCTTCAGCACCACAAAAAAAATGCTTGAAAATATGTTTATCGGAGATCCTCCGGGGAATTATGACCGGTTGCTGGATTTCAGCACAGCGCAAACAGGATCCCTGTTCTTTGTGCCCACAATAGAGATGTTAGATCAGTATTCCGCCGACCCCGGCTCATAAAAGGGATCGGGCACCGGCTCAGAGCAATCAGTAATACGGAAGACTACCTGAAATTTTTTGAAGTGATGGATTATATTGATTATTATAAAATTTTAGGCGTAAGCAAAAATGCATCCGCGGATGAAATAAAAAAGGCTTACCGGAAATTGGCCCGCAAGCATCATCCTGATCTGAACCCCAATGATCCGGGTGCAGGAAAACTATTCCAGCAGATCAATGAAGCAAATGAGGTGTTGAGCGACCCGGAAAAAAGAAAAAAATACGACCAGTACGGAAAAGACTGGAAACATGCAGAGCAGTTTGAGGAAGCCCGGAAACAACAACAGGCGGCAGGCGGTCACCCGTTCGGAACTGGCGGCAATCCTTTCGGAAATGGAGGGGAATACTATTCTTTTGATGGAGACGAAGACGGCGATTATTCCGATTTCTTTGCCTCCCTGTTTGGCAACCGTAGCGGCAGGGGCACACAAAACCGGTTTAAAGGGCAGGATTACCGGGCAATGGTACAGGTAAATTTATCCGAAGCCTGCAAAACGCACCAGCAAACATTTACTGTTAATGGAAAAAACATCCGGATCACCGTGCCTGCAGGAATAGAACATGGCCAGGAAATAAAAATAGCAGGCTATGGCGCACCGGGTGTAAACGGCGGCCCCAACGGCGACCTGTATATTACCTTTGAAATAAAAAACGACACGCATTTTACACGTAAAGGCAATGACCTTTATGCCGATGTGCCGCTGGATCTTTATATAGCCCTGCTGGGCGGAGAAACAACCACAGACACTATGGGTGGAAAGGTAAAATTAAAAGTAGCTCCCGAAACACAGAACGGTACAAAGATCCGCCTGAAAGGAAAAGGTTTCCCCGTTTATAAAAAAGAAGGCAGCTTTGGCGACCTGTATATCACTTACCAGGTACAGGTACCAACAAAGCTTACCGCAAAAGAAAAAGAATTATTTGAACAGCTGGCAAAGGAACGCTAAAAAAACAACGATGGAAAAAGCAAAAAGAATATCTGTAGAGCAATGCTGTATCTATTATAAGATTGAGGCCTCTTTTGTACAGGAGCTGGATGAGCATGGCCTGATCCGCCTGACCCGTTCCGGTAAAAAGAATTTTATTGCGTACGAACAGCTGACAGATCTTGAAAAGTACATGCATCTTTATTATGACCTGGACATTAATATGGAAGGAATGGAAGCCATCATGCATTTGCTGAACCGCATGCAGGATCTTCAGCAGGAAATAAGAAAGCTGCAAAACCGGTTGGGCGAAAACTAAACGTAACAGAAATTGCTGTAAAAAAAAGAAACGGCTGATCAATACCCGGTCAGGAACCGCAATAAGAAATTCAACACCTTAAAAAAAATCACGCAATGGCAACAACAAACACATACCTCACCTTTAACGGCAATTGTGAAGAAGCCTTCAACTTTTACAGATCCGTATTTGGCGGCAACTTCAGCCACCTGGCACGGTTCAGCGAACTGCCGCAGCAACAGGGATATACCGTTACCGATGCCGACAGGAACAGGATCATGCACATTTCACTGCCCATTGGCGCTTCGGTGCTGATGGGTTGCGATATGGGCCCGCAATGGGCGGCATCGCTTGTGCAGGGAAATAATTTTTCCGTGTCTGTACTGGCCGACAGTAAAGCCGAGGCGGAAAAGCTGTTCAGCGGCCTGGCAACATACGGGCAGATAACCATGCCGCTTGCCGACACGTTCTGGGGCGATTTTTTCGGGATGATCATCGACCAGTTTGGCATTAACTGGATGATCAGCTTCAACGAAAAGTCGCAAAAATAACTGATAGTGTACAACTGGATTTCAAAACAGCCTTAACAGGATATGTCTTCTGCAGATCGCGCATCGGCCGGCGAGGCAGGGAATGACATGACACTGATCATTATATCTGCCATCCAGGCGGGCTGTTACTGACAAGTGTTGTATTATTTTGAAGATCAATAATATATAGTTTCGTCATTGGTAGCGAAGCGGAGTGGAGAACAATTTCACCGAAGGTAAATCTCTATAATATTAAAGACCCCTCGACTGCGCCCGGGATGACGATTAAAAAAATTGCCATCCCAATCAGCTTAAATGCAACACCTTTATTTGAGGCTCACCATGACAGCTGCTTTGGCAACTTAACTGTTATTTTCAACGGTAATAAATATAAATGCTTTCAGGATTGCCTCAGGCTGATAGTACTTTTTGATCACCCCCTGCATCCTGAAGTTTTGGAAAGCAGCGCTCAAACTATTATGATATTAAAGCTATTTTCACTTATTCATACAAAGAAGACTACTTACCGTATTCCTGTTAATAGCGTATTTTTATTGCTCCGGCAATGGCTGTAGGAGCCTTATGACAGAGCTCACAAACCCACCGGGTATTTAATTGTGAAACAATGCTGCGGTATCTGTAAAAGCTTTTAAAACAGATCGTGCTTTTGATATGAGAAAAAAAACGAAAAACTATGCCCCGGTAAAGGGCACTTCCATCCAATCCGGAAAAGGAATCTATGTCAGCTATCTGGAGCTTGGAAACGGGAGCGATTGGGAAACCGGCGCGGACAATTTGTTCGCGCTGGTGCTGTTTCAAAAAGGAAATGGCACCCATTCCATCAATGCTGAAGATTATACAATAAAAGCAAAACAGATCCATATACTGTATCCCGGGCAAAAGCAGCAATGGAAACTGCAGCCACCGGTAAAAGGGCAGTGGCTAACCATAAAACGGGCATTGTTGGAAACCTTCCCTGCTGCACTACAGTTCCCTTTTTCCGAGCACAATGCGCACCCGGTGCTAAACCTGGATATTACCGCTTATCAGAAGATAAGCGCTGAATTCTTAGCCATTAAAAAAGAGCTGTCCACAGCTACCATCTTCCTGGAACTGGTCAATGCAAGATGCAGGCTGATCTGCTTAATGATCAACCTGTGGATGGAACACCAGTTTGGCAATACGCCTCCCTCCTGTTCAGGTTCCGCATCCTATAAGTTCCATTCCCTGGTGGAAAAGCACTTTACAACACAGAAATCTGTGGCATTCTATGCGCGGCATTTGCACATAACACCTAATTACCTGGGTATTATTTGCAGAAAACAGTATGGAATGTCTGCGCTGGAATTCATACAGGAACGGGTGCTGCTGGAAGCAAAGCGTTTGTTGCATAGCTCCGGTATGTCCATAAAAGAAATAGCATTTCATTTAGGATTCCCGAACCCGGCCTATTTTGGTTACTTCTTTAAAAAGAAAACAAGCCTTACCCCAAAAGAATATAAAATTTTGCTGAATAAATCCTGAAGCAGCAACAGGCATATTTTGATAGCGCTGTTTTCATAAAACAAAGCTGAATTTGCCTAATTTTAGCCTATGATGAAAAGAGAGGTAGTTTTGAAGCTGCTGCTTTTCTGCTGTTTACAGATAAGCAACTTCATTCACGCACAATCCGTTCCGGATTATACCAAAAACAGATATTTCAGGACCATTTCTATAGACCAGGGATTATCGCAAAGCACGGTATTTGCCATCCAGCAGGACCGTTCAGGTTTTATATGGGTAGGCACACAGGATGGGCTGAACCGGTATGACGGCAAAACATTTACAGTATACAGGCCGGCAAAGGAAGACAGCAGCAGCCTGTTCTCCAGCTATATCAGAAGCCTGTTTGTTGATAAGGAGGGCATGCTGTGGATCGGGGGCAATAAAGGGATCAGCTGCTATAATTATAAAACGGAGCGCTTTAAAAATTATCCCCTGCCGGTAAAGCCGGGGGAATGGTTTATTTCCAGCATTACAACCGACAGGGAGCATCGGATATGGATTGCTTCAAATACAGGCGAGATCTATTACCGGGATCCGGAGCAGAACCGTTTTGTGCCTTTTCATTACAATGTACCCGGGCAGGCTGTTGCCAATATTCAGCAGTTGATGTTCGTCAGCAACGATCTGCTCCTGGCAACAGATAAAGGGGTCTGTAAAATAAACAGGATTTCCAAAGCCGCCGGAAGGGTGCATCCCGGACGCATCAGTGCCCGGATCAACAGCCTGCTGCTGCAGGAGGGCCGCCTGTGGATGGCCTCGGAAAGTGACGGTCTGTTCTGTCTTGATCTAAAGAGCGACCAGCTTGCCAGGTACGTTCATGAACCGCAGGTAGCAAACAGCCTTATTGATAATGACATAAGGAGCCTCGCTGTTGATGAGAGCGGCAATTTATGGATCGGGACCTTCAGGGGTTTGTCCATCTTTGACGGACAGCAGGGCACTTTTACCAATTTTGAGCATCAGGCTACAGGAGACTATACCTTAAGTCAGAACTCTGTACGGTGTATTTTCCGCGACCGCCAGAACGGGATGTGGCTGGGCACGTTTTTTGGCGGGCTCAACTACTATCACAAAGACGATATTAAGTTCAATATCCTCAGCCAGAATACAGGAACCGTTCTGCTGAACGACCAGGTTGTAAACATTATAAAGGAAGACCCCGAGCAGGATATCTGGATCGGCACCAATGATAAGGGCATCAATTTATGGAACAGGCAGACAAACACCATTTCCTACTATTCCCATAAAGAATCCGGCGGTAACTGCATCAGCTCCAACAACATTAAGGCCCTTGCTTTTGATGCAAACGGGAATACGTT
Source organism: Niabella ginsenosidivorans (assembly GCF_001654455.1). Classification (NCBI taxonomy): domain Bacteria; kingdom Pseudomonadati; phylum Bacteroidota; class Chitinophagia; order Chitinophagales; family Chitinophagaceae; genus Niabella; species Niabella ginsenosidivorans. Next base: position 1,324,729 of record NZ_CP015772.1, on the reverse strand, counting down.
CATCGGTACTTTTAATGCCGGGTTGAATATTCTGAATAAAAAATCAGGCACTATAAAAACCTATGTGCATGATCCGCATAACCCGGCTTCCATATCCGGTGATATGGTACATGCATTGCTCAGGGACCGGCAGCAGCGCATTTGGGTAGGCACCCGCTCGGGCCTTGACCGGTGGGATGCGGAAAGGCAGGCCTTTGTTCATTACAATCAGGATCCTTCCGGACGAAGGCTTAGTTCGGACATTATTACTTACCTGCTGGAAGACCGGAAAAACAGGATCTGGGTCGGCACCATCAATGGGATCAATATTTTTACACCGGACAACGGGAATTTTGAGGTATTCCCGGGCAGTATGCTGTCTAATGAGCTGGTAACCTGTATTGCAGAAGACCAGCTTGGCCGGGTATGGGTGGGCACACGGGATGGGTTAAACCTGTTTGACGAACAGCATCATAAATTTGTGCCCTATTCCGGCCCCGGTAATGCCATAAAAGGCATGATCTACGGGATCCAGCCCGACGATGACCAGGGCATATGGGTTTCAACCGGAAAAGGGCTGGTAAAACTGGAGCTGCAGCTGGGTAAGCTGCAACTGTTCAACAGCCAGACAGGCCTTGGCAGCAACCAGCCTGGGTTTCCTGCGTTCTGCAAAACAAGCGACAGGATGTTATTGTTTGGAGGGCTGAACGGCATCATTTATTTTTATCCCCGTTCTGTTATGCTGAAGCCGTTTCACCTGGCGGTTTCTTTTACAGGCCTTGATGTTTTTAATACACCCGTTACGCCCAATAGCAGCTCCGGCATTTTAAAAGAATACATTAATGATGCAAAGTCCCTCAGGCTGGCACATGAATACAAACAGTTCACCATCTTTTTCAATGCGTTCAATTATATCGCCCCCGGCAGTATAAAATATTATTATATGCTGAAAGGGTTTGACTACGGGTGGCAGTTGTGTGAGAACATACCCAAGGCCACGTATAGCAATCTAAAGCCCGGCAGCTATACGTTTCTGGTAAAGGCAACCGGGCCTTTGGGAGAAGAAAGCGGTGTACGCTCTTTGAAAATAACTATTTTGCCCCCCTGGTGGCGCAGTAACGGGTTTTACCTGCTGGTGCTGGCAACGCTGGCGGCAATGGCATATATTGCCTGGCGCATTATCCGTGAGCGCATCAAAGCAAGGAACGCCTTAGCCATAGAACGGAGCGACCGTGAAAGATCAGAATACCTGAACCAGATGAAAATGGATTTTTTCACCAATGTGTCCCATGAGTTTAAAACACCGCTCACGTTGATTATTGCACCTTTAGAGGAAATGCTGGGCAGGCCGGTACCGGAAAAAAAGCTAAGAAAGTACCATGAGCGTATGCTGTCCAACGCAAAACGTCTTTATCAGCTGGTAGACCAGTTAATGGAATTCAGGAAAACCGAAAAGGGCATAAAAAAGCTGGAGTTATCTGAAGGTGACATTGTTGCTTTTCTGCATGAGATCTACACCTGCTTCCTGGAATTATCCGGGCAAAAGAACGTGAAGTATTATTTCAAATCCACCCAAAAAGAGCTGATCTGCCACTTTGATAAAGATGCTATTGAAAAGATCTGCAATAACCTGCTGTCTAATGCTTTTAAATATACGGCGCCGGGAGATACCATTGAGCTCAGCTTTTACCTGAGGAACGAACAAATGATCTTAACGGTACGGGATACGGGCGTGGGAATTGCCCCGGTTGATCATGAGCGGGTCTTTGAACGGTTCTACCAGGTACAAAGTAAAGAAATGAGCATGGGCTCAGGTGTAGGTCTTGCATTTGCCAAAAGCCTTGCGGAACTGCACCATGGCACCATAACCATAGAAAGCGAGCCCGGCCACGGAACAGCCTTTATTGTTGCTATTCCCCTGAACCGGGAGCAATACCAGGCGGATGAGTTCAGACCTGAAAATCATTTTGAGCTGCTTCTTGACAACCTGAATGCCCTGAACAAGGAGCTGCCGGAAGGCGTGGAACCATCTTCCGATAATGCAGGCAATGTGCAACATTTGCTTATAGTGGATGATAATCCGCAGATTGTGGAATACCTGACGGGGTATTTTGAGCGGCAATTCAGAATCAGCAAAGCGTTTAACGGGGAGGATGCACTAAAGATCGTTGAAGCCGGGGATATTGATATCATCATCAGTGATGTAATGATGCCGGGCATAGACGGCATCCAGTTCTGTAAAAAGATCAAACAAAACATCATCACCTGCCATATCCCCATTATCCTGTTAACGGCCAAAAATGAAACAACGAACCAGGTAAAGGGACTGGAAGCCGGAGCAGATGATTATGTGACCAAGCCTTTTTCCGTGCCCCTGCTGGAAGCCAAAGTGCAGAACATTATCCGCTCCCGCCGGAGGTTAAAAGAATATTATTCCTCTGCCACCGAGATCATACCGGAAAATATTGCGCTTAATACGCTGGATGAGGAGTTCTTGCGCAAAGCAATTGACATTATTGAAGAAAGCCTGATCGATCCGGAATTTTCCGTATTAAAGCTCAGCAGGAAGATCGGTATGAGCCGGTCAAGCCTGTACCTGAAGCTAAAAGCGATCACCGGAGAATCCACAACGGATTTTATCAAACGCATCAAGTTTAAAAAAGCCGCAGAGCTGCTGGAGCGTAAAGAACATTCCGTTACCGAGGTGGCTTATTTATCCGGCTTTAGTTCCTTATCCTATTTTTCAACCTCATTTAAACAATATTATGGTTATTTGCCTACAGAATACGCAGCCCAGAAGCAAACCGAGTAGCTACAATGCAAAAATCAACCATTTCTAAAGAAATTAAATCATTTTTGAAACCGCTTTTTTGCTGCCTGTCTTTAATTTGACAAACAGAGCCAGCACGCCTGGTCTTTTAAAATTGAAACTCATATACGGTGACAGGAATGTACGCGATAGCCATTGATGTAGGCAGCACTTTTATAAAATGCGGCCTGATCAATGTAAAAGGGGAAATTGTATATACTTTTAAAATGCCTTCCAGGGATATACTGACAGAAGGTGAAATTATTGCGCTGATCAATGCCGCAGTGCGGAAATGCGCCAGCCAGGCGGAAAAACAGGTGCTCGGGATCGGCATCGGTTTTCCCGGAATCGTGGAGAACAACATTATTGTGGGTGGGGCTGATAACTTACCGGGGTTCAGAAACGTTAACCTCGGGGCAATCGTGGCAGCTTCCACAGGGCTGAATGTAATAGTAGATAATGATGCCAATATGATGGCCTGGGGGGAAATGCAATACGGATCCGGTAAAAACTGCTCGGATGTTGTATTCCTGACCGTGGGTACAGGGATCGGCGGCTGCCTGGTGATCAACAATAAATTGTACGGCGGGTTCAGGAATACGGGAGCAGAGCTGGGCCATATTGTGATCAATTTTAACGGGCCTGAATGCTCCTGCGGAGGCAGGGGCTGTTTTGAAGCCTATGCGTCTGTAAAGGCACTGATCCGTGACTATGCTGCGCTTACAGGTATTTCCCCGGCAGACCTGAACAGAAAGCTCCTCATAAAAAATTACCTGCTGGGTGAAGAGGCAGCTATAACAGCAATGAAGCAGCACTTCAACTATATGTCTGTGGGCATTGCCAGCCTGGTTAATATTTTCAGCCCGCAAAAAGTAATTATCGGCGGGGGCATTGCCGAAGCGGGCGATTTCTATGTACCTGAAATTACCCGGAGGGTACTGCAAAAAGCCATGCCCGATACCAGCAGCCATACAGTGATCGTCCGGGCACAAACGGGCGACAATGCCTGCCTGCTGGGCTGCGCCAGCAGGGTCTTCTCCACCCCTGTTCTTTTTCAATCCAATTATACCAGGAAATAGAAAATAAGGAGCTGTATTGAATATCTTTTACCTGATTACCTGAGCAGTTTCGCCTTGCCTGGCATAGGCCGTGCCTATGGCACTCAATGATCTTGTCTCCATCCTTTTTGCCGGAATAAATTCCGGAGTTGCCCGATGAAAACAGGCCGGCGGCCTGCGCACCTAACCAATAGAATAGCGATGCGAGGGGCAGCGCCTCGCTTTATTGTACAACCATGAACTTTAGTTCGCTGTATTATCCTGCAACCAGAAGCTGAGAGCCAGCGGCTCGGCCCATAAATCAAACTTGTCTTGGACAGGCCTCCCGCTTTGCGGGACAAGTTGTGCATCGCTGTAACTCACACATTACAGCTGCAAAGTGATGTTCCTGTACCCGCCAGGAGACCAGCATTTCGCCTGACGAAACATAGACAAGCAAGGAGTTAGCCTTCGTCAAGCTGCTAATGACAGATTACGTTATACGTTGAAAACCAATCCTACTTTAGTCATGCTGAATTTATTTCAGCATCTATGTATATGATCACTCAACAGCCCCTGAAACAAAAACAGATCCCGGAACAGGTCCGGGATGACATCTTCAGGGTGGCCCGTAAGAATAATTGTCATTGCCCCATCCGAACTTTCGGATGATTTTGTTTTACAAATGGAAAACTCAGGCTGACATTACTTTTTGGCCAGCCCCTCACATGCCAAAGTAGCAAAGTGATGTTCCTGTACCAGCCATGAGCGCTTTTACAAGGCATCCTTCACAAAAGGGTCTGCATTTTTGATGCACCAGGCTTTTAAATAATGCCTCATTGCCTGTAATTTGCCTTTATACGGGGCTTTTACCGCCAGGTTATTCATTTCACCGGGATCTTTAGACAAATCAAACAGTTGCTCCCTTGTGGCGCCTTTATTATATACGATGTATTTAAAATCGTGCGTGATCACTGCACGCCCGTTAATGCCCAGCAATTTTTCATTATCTGCAAAGTCCGTCTCTATTACCAGGGTATCCCGTAAAGGGGCAGCAGGGTTGGCGATCCTTTTGCTGATGTCTGCCCCTTTCAGATAAGCCGGTGCCTTTATGCCTGCAAAACCGCAAATGGTAGGGATCATATCCGTACCATTACACACCAGCTGGTCATCTGTCCGGGGCTTCCATGCTCCCGGTCTTGAAATAATAAAAGGCACCCGGGCCGTTTCCTCGTACAAGATCTGTTTCTGGTTCCAGCGGTGCGCTGCATAGCCATCTCCGTGATCTGATGTGAAGATCACTATCGTATTTTTTTCTACATTATATTTTTTCAGGGATGCCAGTACCATTCCAATGTACTGATCTGCTTTTTCCACCAGCCGGTTGTACGCCCAGCGGTATTGCCGCCATTGATCCCGGGTCCAGTTTACGGTAGGATAAGTACGGAAACTTACTTTTTGCTGCTCCCTTACGATCCGGGGTTCATTGGCCGGAATGGCCCAGTTAGCGGGCAGCTGCGGGCATTGATCCGGTGACGGGGCAGCGGCCAGCAGGTCCATCTTCAACGCATCGCCTCTTGCCCATTCGCAGATATCGTGCGGATTTAAGAAGGAAGCTACCAGCAAAAACGGCCGTTCCTTATTTTCTTTTATAAACCGGGCGCAATAGGAAGGCGTGGCCGCATCGTTGTAATCGAGGAAGCGGGTATTTTCTATAAACTGAAACCCATGCTGGCTTACTTTACCGGCGGGCATGGGCAAATGCCACTTTCCCACGTAGCCTGTTTGATACCCGCCCTCCCTGAATATTTTGCCCATCATCAGCAAACTGTCCGGCCATTGGCCGTCTTTTTCACTGGCATTGCCCACAAAGCCTGTTTCAAAAGGCATACGGCCGCTGAAGATGGCTGTACGCGATGGAGTGCACAGCGGCTGCGCACAATAAGCCCTGGTAAAGCGCACACCATTTGCGGCCAGCAGATCCATTGCCGGTGTGTGCAGATCTTTATTCCCTGCATTGCTCATGGCATCAGCCGTTTGCTGATCCGTGATAATGATAAGAATATTGGGCCTGCGGGCTTGCTGTCCGTTTGAGATAAGACAGCCGCAAAGGACTGCCCATAAAAAAAACAACTTTTTATACATTGGTCAATTATTACTGGTTATAGAATACAAACTATTGTTATGTTAACTATAAAATGCAGGGCAATGCCAAATGAAAAATCATGCTTACTCGACACTATTTTATATTTTACTATTTCCTAATCCTCTCCTTCTGTACTTTCTTCCCTATGCTGTAAGGGCAGATCAATACTTTCCCCATCCCTGCAAAACAAGGAAAGAACCGTATTTCCATTCCTGATCACAGCACTCATCAGCTTACCTGTATAGTTTGCAGCATACCAGGCTCCCTTTAAGGTAATGGTGACCACACTGCCTTTTGCCCAGGCATTGGTAATACTGTCCGGCATATGCGACATATTATGATTCCATCTGGCCTGCCCGATATCGGGGTTGGCAATGGTAAGCAGCATACCATCCGCTGCTTCTTTCGCCATCGCCAGCAGCGGAGCGCTGGTGGTTAACAGAACGCCTTTTAAAGAAGTATGGGCTTTATAAATAGCATAGGCTGTAATGCCGGAAGCTTTATGCTGTATAATATGTACATCATTATTTTTCTCCAATACCGTATAACTTTTCTTTTCAAGATAGGGGTGTAATGCCGCGGCATCTGTGTTCATTACAACTTCATACTCATATCCCTGGTCTTTGGGATGGCAGCCATGGTCAATACAGGCTTTTATATAGCGGGCACTTACCGGCTGATATGTTCCTTTAACAGACCGGTAGGAATTTTGCATTGCCTGCTGCAACACAATGTGCTGTCCTTTGGGAATAATGTATTGTAACCCGTTCTGATCCGTAAAGTATCCCCCATCGGCCTTTTGCTCTGGATTTGTAGGATCGTCCACCACCTTCCCGTTGAAATAATTCATCCGGTGCTCATTAACATGGTATTGAAATAAAGTGGTAACGGTATTATAACGGCTGTCCTTGTTGCTGATGCCGGAACCCAGGCAGATGATCTCATTACCAATGAAGAAATAGGATTTCTTTGCCCGGAAGGAGCTGTCGAATAAAGACCGGTCCTCATCCGGAAACACATCGTCCCTCAGATCCAATGCAAACAGCCCGTTGCCTCCCTGCTGCAGCCCGCTTGCAATAACGCTTTCAGAAAAGTTCCGGTGCTTACCTTCTATATATTTGTTATCCGCTTTTGGAAAGTACAGCATTTTATCCGCAGGCAGCATTTTGGTAGTAGCTCCCGGCAGCATCGACCAGTCGAATCCATCGTTCATATCCATACCCAGGGAATCGAACCCGTTCCGCTCATCTCCCTGTGCCATGATCAGCATCCCATGGCTCAGATAGCGCCCCAGGTTATTTTCGCCTTTACCCGCTTCATAGTCCCAGACATATTTATTATACCCTTTTACCGTAGCAAACGCCTTCTTATACCGGTAGGCCATCAGCCCGGAATAAGGCAGCACCACCACACCGTCTGCAGGGCCCTGTATGTTTGTTTTTGACTGCTCGTGCGCACGCACCATCAGGTCCAGCGTGCCAAAAGTACCGGAGTAGGTAAGCGCCGGAAGGAGCATTTTATTAATTGCTGCCGGTGGAGCAATGCCGTAAATATAATTAAAAAGCGCCGCAAGGTTCCTGTCGGCTATGGTATCCTTCGTCATGCTCATGTAGGCAAATGCGGGCAGGCAATCCCCGTCAATAGCGCTGTTGTTAAGCGGGAACCGCCCTCCCGCCCCATAATGGATCTGTACCCCAAAAGCAATGGCTGCCTGTCGCTGCAATGCCTGCTTAATATTGGCTGTAGATTGTGCCGACATTGCATACGAAGTACCGCTCAACAGCCAATGGATGAGTGCCATGGTATTTACGGCATTGGTACCATACACATTGAGGTAAGTGCCCCGGTGATGATAGATGGAAAAATCAGGTTTGAACGTATCGCTGTAGCCGGGAGCTACCGATGCCACGTAATCCATATAATCTTTAAAACACTGCAGCATTTCCTGTTTACGGGCATCATTCTCCATCAGTAAAATGGCGATCAGCTTTACCAGCGCCCCGCCACGTACCTTATCCGAATTTTCACCGCGGGTGTGATCAATATGCAGCATGCTGCCCAAACGGGTATGCCAGGCCAGCATATCTACCTCTGGTTTTAATTTGTTCAGCGCATGGAGCTCATTTCTCAGCAGGAAAACAGCCGTAGCAATCGGCGTCAATCTTATTACATGATCAACAGTACCTAAGGCGCTGCCACTGGCCCAGCCCTGGTCCAGGAAATAGTCCAGCACCTGTATTAATTTTTCTTTTGATGCAGCGCTCCCGTTCAGCCGGTAATCTGCCGCCAGCGGAAACAGCACATCCTGTGCTACGTTATCAAACACCCGTCCTTCCGGTGCGGAATGCTCATCTCTGATTGCGAATAAGGGCGCACCATTTACGGTACCGTTTGTACTTTTCAACTGCAACTGCTCATATACTGAAAGCGCCCCTTTTATTTTACCTTCAAGCTCTTTTTCAATACCGGTGCCGCGCCGCTTCCAGTCGTCTGTTCTATCGCCCAGTATCAGGAACTCCAGCCGGGCAGCGATCCGGTCACTTTCCTTTTCCAGCAGTTGCTTATTGACCTGCTGATTATATACAGCATTCGTGTACACCCGGAAGGGCTTCAGTATTTCATAGCCATCCGCAGAGCGCAGGTTGCGTTTATTGTTGACAAACTGCAGATCTGAGTTTCTTTTGTTAGACACGAAACTGAGCAGCAGCAGATGATCAATAAACAACCTGCCTTTATTTTTTTTCATATGCTGCGGAAAAGCAACCATGGCCTGCATGTCATCACTGCCGCTGTAATCTTTTACCCGGGCATCTTCTTCAAAGCAGACCCATACGGTACGCCAGCCCGTAAAATCAAGGTTTACGGCAAACCGGTATTTAGGATTCATACGGGCCGCTGCCACACTGCTGCCCACCTGGAAGACGATCTGTCCTGATGAAGGCTTTTCCTGGTACAGCCATATTTTCATTCCCCCGTAACGGTCTTTAGGGTAAAAGGATGGTTCATATACTTCAGGAATACCGCCCGGGTAAACGGCTCCGGCTTCTTTTAAACCTTTTAAGCCGGCTATTTCCAGCATTGCACCCGTTTGCCAGCTCCATTCCAGTGAGCGTTGACCGTCTTTATAATGCGCATCCGAAAAAGAAAGGTTGCCGTTCTGTGCCTTCCATCCTTCAATATCCTGATCCTTCTCAAAACCATACTGCGCCGTGATGATCTTTGTGGCCGCTGTTTCCTTTGGCTGTGCAAAAACCACAGCACCTGGTACGCTGAGCACCACAGCAGCCAGAAGCACTATAAGAATTGTTTTGTTCATCAAAATCACTTTTTATAAGGAACTGATATCACAATTATCATTTTCCGGTCAGTGCGGACACTGACCGGGGCATTGCCGTGGTTTGTGCCTGCCTGCCCCGACAGGTAGGTCCTCACAAACCATTTGATAATAAAATTGATACCAGCTTATTTTCACAATCATTGCTTTCAAAAGCCGCCAGGCACGAAAGTTTGAAACCTTCCTATCCTATTTACCTGCCTGATGGCCTACCCGCAGCCGCCGTTAGATTGCCCGGGCAAAAATGGCTGCAGCTTCTGTGTCTTTATATGCTGTTATCAATTTTAGCAGCTTCGCTTTCAGATCAGCTATTACAGGTTTTGAGCCCGGCTCATCATAAATATTATGCAGTTCGTGCGGATCCTTTTGCAGGTCGAACAGTTCCCAGCTTTCCACACGTTTGTAAAACCGGATGAGCTTGTATCTTTTTGTCCGGATGCCAAAATGGGGCGATACGGAATGTTCCCCGTTCTCATAATAGTGATAATACATTGCATCGCGTGCCGTATAGTGCTGATTCTTCAGCAGCGGCAGGAAGGATCTGCCCTGTACCGGGGCCGGAGCTTGTCCTTTGCCCGCCTCGATCAACGTAGGGGCAAGATCAATATTCATTATAAAATCGTTGATGGCCGTACCCGGTTTTATAACACCCGGATAACGCATCACCATAGGCGTTCTAAAAGATTCCTCATACATGAACCGTTTGTCGAACCAGCCATGCTCTCCCATATAAAAACCCTGGTCCGACATATAGATCACGATCGTATTTTTTGACAGCCCGTTTTTATCCAGGTAATCCAGGGTCTTGCCAATGTTCCGGTCCATGGAAGCTGCCGTAGCCAGGTAATCTTTCAGGTACCGCTGGTACTTCCATTCTGTAAGCGCGCGCCCTTCCGGTCTTTTTGCATCGAGGTCTTTTTTGATCTTTGCATAATAAGCAAACCATTTTGCCTTTTGATCTGCATTCATCCGTTTTATATTATCCTCAAAGGTGGCCGAATCCGCAGGATCATACATTTTCAGGTCATGGCCCATCCGCATGGTTTTGGCAATGGTCATATCCTGTACAGCCGCAGCCTTACGGGTGGCGTAATCATCATAAAAATCGTGCGGCAGGTCAAAGGTCTTATCGTCAAAACTTCCCAGGTCTTCCAGGTCCGGCATCCATACCCTGTGCGTGGCCTTATGGCCTATGATAAGACAAAAGGGCTTTTGCCGGTCCCGGTGATCCAGCCATTCGTTTGAGAGGGCTTCAATAATATTGGTAACATAGCCTGTATATCTTTTTTGCACATTGCCGGACCGTATAAAATCCGGATTATAATACTGGCCCTGCCCTGGAAGAATATTGTAATAGTCAAGCCCCTGCGGAATGCTATCGCCTAAATGCATTTTCCCGATCCAGGCAGTCTGATAACCGGCGGCCTGCAGTGCTTTTACAAAGCTGGGCTGGTTAAAATCAAAATTATAGCTGATGTTGTCTTTGAACCCGTTTATATTGCTATACGTGCCTGTAAGGATGCTGGCGCGGCTTGGCCCGCAAAGGGAATTGGTTACATACGCGTTATTAAAGATAGCGCCCTCTTTGGCCAGCCTGTCTATATTGGGCGTTTGTGTCAGCCTGCTGCCATAGGCACTTATGGCCTGGCAGGCATGATCATCAGAAATGATTAAAACAATATTCGGCTTTTGACCAAAAATATTGACAGCGGTAAAAAAAAGCAATAAAAATGTTAGCGGCAGGCTTTTTATTTTTTGTGTAATAGTCATATTCTATTCTTTTATTTATTGTACATCATATTTTGCTACATCGGGCAATGTGTCCACCACTTCCTGCCGGGCTACTTTGCCTCCCTGCAGCTCAAGCAACATAGAGCTGCCCGGAACCCGGGGCGCAAATGCTTTCCCCAAAAAATTTACCGGCAGATCACCATAGTTGAAAAACGAATGGCCGCCAATCACCTGCAAAGCTGCAGGTTTATTGCCATCCAGTTGCACATTCATTTTCCAGTTTCCAACCTGTACCTGCCTCCATCCATTGGCATTGCTTACGGTTTTGACCACCTCCGTCCTGCCATCATGTATTTGAATAATTGTTAAAAACCTGAATTTCTGCGCAGGAGGAGAGGTAATGCCAACATGCCACTGATTGGTATATTGCCGCAACCGGTTCCCATCCATTAACTTCATCCAGTTCACAGCGGGCTCTGCAAACTGATCATGTACTACCCTATGCAAAGGGGCAGCCGCAAACACACTTGCATTTACATTTCCCGTACCGGTCTGAACTTCAAAATCCTGCCGATTGGTATTGTCCGTTTTGCCGGCAACAACTGTATAAAACGGTGCATGAAACTGCGTTGTCCATTTTACAGCTTTTTTAGCTTCCAACTCATCATACAACACAATATAGCCACCATCCAACTGCAACATGTGACGACGATACAAAATCACACCCGGGTCTCCAAACCCGTTTGCCGCATCAGGCTCCAGGTGGATCTGCTTAAACCGGTCCAGCCAAAAATCACTTTTTATAGTACCATAAGCATTGGAGGCATCTCCTAAAGCGTACTGGATTTCATTACCACTGATAGAGCGGGGTATCCATCCATATCCTTCCTCGCCAATCTTTTGACTAAGGCTATCGGCCAGTATCGTACAATAAGCCCGTGTGTTGCGATAGTCTAATAAATTGTGCCGGTCGCTAAACTGGCTGTAGTAGCCCGTGGCACCAAGGATCGTTTTTCCTTTATAATTAATGGTCACGGCGTTTTGACCGGCATGCCCGTGCCCCGATGAGCCAAAAGGATTACTTATTAAATAGCTGCAACTGTTTTCCCCGGCCTTAGCGATATCATCGCTCATTGCTGCAAGACCAATGTCGTTAAAGACTCTTAAACGCGGCAGCTTTTTCGGCGAAAGGGCTTTCAGCTTACGACTGGGCGTATAATTTAACAGGCGAAAGAAAAGATAATCATCTGTACCTTTAAAAAAAGCAGGATGTGCTGCTCTTATTTGCTGCACATACCAGTTAAGATACGGGTTGTCTAATTTATAAGTAAGGGCATCCGCAAACAGTGCATACCCTGCATTGATGCCCTTGCGCAGATCTTCCCACTGGTCGCCATAAGCCGTAGAGGTGCCTGATGGAGGAAAAGAGTACAAAAGGTAATAGGGCAGGTTTTGCATCCATGGCAATTGAAAATAATCCATGCCTGAAAAATCTTCAAACAGCTGGCACAGGTAGATGACAGAGCGGAAATTTACTGAGAAATAACCGTTGCCCTCTTTCCAGCCGCCATCGGTGGTACCCAGTACAGGGAATCTTGCTGACCATACTTCATACATATATGTAAACCATTCTTTAGCTTCAGGCACTTCTCCTAATAAGGCTACAGTGCCAATAGCAAGATTCCGCAGGGTGATCTGCCACACATGGTTATCGCATACATGCAGCTCAAAACGGTTGGGCAGGTGATCATAAATTTTTTTTGCCCGCTTTATCATTACTTTCTTAAAAAGCGTTTTCTCGCCGGCAGTAATAAAATCATTTCCTAAATCGTAAAACCAGCCTAAGGCTTCCAGTACAGCACCGTTATTGAAATCACTGCGCGTAGCCCAGTTTTTATCCGGGTCCATCTGAAGCAGGTTCAAAGCGCGGCGTTTTGCATCCTTAATAAAGCGTTTGTCTTTTGTTAAATAATAGGCAATGCAAAGATTACGTACGGGGTCGCCTACCTTATCGCCAAAATCATGATACATCCTGTCCATCAGGCCATCCAGCTCTTTACCTGATTTACCCGCCGTATCAATCTGGCGCACAGGACGCTCATCCGGTAAGGGTGCTTTCATCAGCTTTCCGGCAAAGGCAATAAATTGCTTTGCTTCGGGATTATTCCGGTTGTTTTTATAGAATGTTTCCTTACCCGAATGCAGGTTCCACAAATGCGGGTGCGGCCCTTCATTGCGTTGCAATACTGCATCTACCGGCGGGGATACTTTTGTTCCGGCCGACCTTGTATCTACAACAAAATCATATACAGGAGACCATGTCCATTTGCCGGAACCTTTAAGCGCATACCCATATTTCCAGTACCAGTGCCCGGGCTTCAGTGCCTGATGCAATGGATACACGGCCCAGGTCTGCACATCACTTTTTATAAGATGCCTGGTAAAACCTGTATCCATTGCCAGCATTACCTGGTAGCATACATTTCCGATACCCGGATCTTCCGGTACGGCACTACCGCTTTCCATAGGCAATACCATTTTTACACCGTTGGTTGCCGGCCACATTAATGCGGGCGCGTTGGCAGGCACCGTAATGCCGTTAATGGGATAAGGCCATTCACGTACACGGGCATGCAACTTTTCGCTGGTAAGTTTAAGGACAGGTGTGTGCTGGGCCCGGAGCCCCAGGCATAAACAAAAAAATGTTATGGCAAATAGTTGTTTCTTCATTCCTGTTTTAAAATTTGCAACACTTTTTTCACAAGGCTGACAGCCCTTTTTAAAGTATACGACTAACGTTCTTTTTGAGAAAAATCAGCCAGGTTATACACTACAGGCGCTGTATTGCTGCCTACACGATAGATGCCAAACTTAAAATAATAACCATTTTCATCATTACGGCCGATCAGTATTTTTTGATTATTGACGATGTGATCGTTTACCGGCTTTTTATCTTTTTGATAATGCATCACCACATCCAGCATACCGGGCTTTTCTACTTTGTTGTTTGCACCGCCGTAAACGGACCAGTCTATAGCTACATCAAACGTGACCCAGGTATCTTTTGGAAACGCTGCAAACGGCATCTTGTAAGCAATAGTGGAAGTTTTATACGCAGAGCTTACCGACTGCATAATACCCACTTTACCCGGGCTTGCAAGGGTGCGGTCTGTTTTATCAGTCATCCACCTGCTGTCGGAATTTGCTTTGATATAAAACATGCCGTCCGAAAAACCAAAAGCCAGCGGGGGATATCCTCCCTGCTCAACTTTCCACCCGTTCTTTTTGCCGGCCTTAAAGGATTGCTTGCCATTTTTGTTAATGACAGCTATCTTCTCATGGCCCAGATCCTTTTCAAAAATCATACTGTCACTCAATGCTACAAACTGCTGCGGGGTCAGCTGCATCACTTTCCCGGAGGGGTCCTGTACCAGCGTTCTTGAAGGCATACCGTGCCACTGGGCAAAGATGGTGTTCACTTCTTCCGGCAGTGATGACGGTATAAAGACCGAAAAGCGATAGGCCCACTTTGAGCCCTGCGGGCATTGCCCCTTGCCCCTGTTGTATACCAGCTTCAGTACCTGGTCGGTTGCATAGGTTCCCGGAGGCAGGTTCTTATAGTCATCGGCAGTAGCATAGCAGTAGCAAAGCTCCGCTCTTCCTTTGGTACTGCCTTCTTCATAGCCTTGCAGTGAATTATCATCTGTCTTCAGCTCAAAACGATAAGAAGGTCTTCCTTCAAAAGGAAGCCCTGCATCTTTTTGTATGGAATAAGGCCGGTTGATGCCAACAGCCACCCATTCCCCGTCTATAATATCGGCCTCCCTGGCTGAATCAGCTTGCACATTTACCCGGGTGGTTACCGGGTCCGTACCCGCGTTCTGTGCAAAGACCGGGAAGGCTGCCAATACCAGCAAAACGCCTGCTATGAATCTTTTTTTGATCATTGATTACTTTATTATTTTCCTGAAAAAAATTCTTTAACCGTCATGGTCTTATTACTGATGATGGGCTTTGCATAGCCGGCAATAAAAAACAAATAGCCTAATGTAATATACAGAAACATCAATGCATAGCGCAGCCCGATACAATCGCCCAACGCACCAACAATAAAAGGGATCAGCGCTCCGCCAAATATGCCCGAACAGAGGATGCCTGAAAAAGAGCCATGATGTTTGCTTACAGAATTCAGCGCCAGTGAAAATACCACGGAGAACATTACCGCAATCGTAAACCCTGCAAGCGGGAAAGCCCATAAAGACCAGCTCTTACTGCCCAGCAGCGCAACAGACAGCACAACCAATGTCAGCAATACTGCCGCTTTTAAAACGGTCCTGGAATCCCAGAGCTTTAGCACCATCAGCCCCAGCAAACAGCCAATGGTCATCAACCCCCAAAACCAGGCTACGGCATTTGCACCGCCCGTGGCAGGATCTACATGGTGGTAGCGTTTTAAAAACTCCGACATCCAGTTAGCCAGCGATTGTTCTGTACCTACGTAAGCTACAATCCCTGTAAAAAAGAGCCACACATCGCGTTTTTTCAGCAGCTCAAAATATACGGCTGCCGCCCCGGCCTTTTCGTCTTCCTTTAATTGCACTGCCGGCATACGGATACACAGGAGCAACAAGAGCATCAGCAAAAAAATACAACTGAACAACCAGTACAATGCTGTCCAGTGCAGCCCGTTTTTTACCAGGGAGCCCAGCCCCTCTATCAAAGCATTGCCGGCAGGCGGTAGCGATAGCTCTTTTAACAGGTAGGAAAACACAAAAGGGCTTATAAAGGAAGCCATACCAAATACCAGCTGCCCCATTACCGAAAAAAAAGCAAAATTTTCCTCGCCACCTGCGGTACGCATCAGCGGGTTGATAATTACCTGCAACATGGCCATGCCAATGCCGATCACAAACAGCGAGGCCAGTGCCATAATATACTGGGGGTTCAATGCAAAGATCAGCGCACCGCAAAAATTCAGCGCAAAGGCGATGAGCATGGATCTTTTTTCACCCAGCCGCTCAATCATCATCCCGGCCGGAACCGACATAATCCCATAAGCCAGGAAAAAAGAGAAGGGTAAAAAAGAAGCCATGGTAAGGCTGAGCTGATAGGTTTGAATAATGATAGGCATAAGGGGGCCAAGAATATTGGTAACAAATGATATCACAAACCAGATCAGTAATATGATCCCTACCAAAAAATTATTTCTTTGCTGCATTTGTACATTTTTATTTGGGCCGCATGAACCGATACTTATAATAAAATATTAAGAAAGCGGCCGGAATACCCTTGCCGCACAGCCCAGCAGGCCGGCCCTGTTGCCCAACGCAGCCGCTGCCAGCGTTGTATGCTGCATGGTAACCGGCATTGCAAGCAGTTTGACCCTTGTTGCTATTTCTTTTATATAAAAAGCGCCGGCTTCACTGATACCGCCGCCGATCACCACCTTTTGCGGGCTGAAAATATTGACCAGACCGGCAATGCCTGCGGCCATATATTCAAAATGCTTTTGCATAGCTGCAACCGCCTCCGGCTGATGCTGCAAATAACGGGTCACGATCATTTTTCCGTCTACCGCAACCTCTTTGTTATTCCTTAATGCTTTATAGTTACGGATCAGCGCGGTTATGGATGCGTATGCTTCAAAACAGCCCCTGGCGCCGCAGGAGCAGCGGGTTCCATTATGCTGGATGATCATATGCCCCAGTTCGGTACCCCTGTTTTTATACCCCCCATACAATTTTTTATCGATCACCAGGGCGCCACCGATGCCCGTGCCAACAGTAAGGAAAACAAGATCACTGCATCCTTTGGCTGCGCCGTATGTCAGCTCGCCAAAGCCCATCATATTGGCATCATTATCTATAATAATGCGGTAGCCGGTTTGCTGCTGCAATAGTTTACCCAGGGGCACATTTTCAAAGCCGGGCAGATTGTCTGCCCCTCCTATTACCACATTATCTTCCACAATCCCCGGGAACCCGATGCCCACGCCGGCAACGGCTCCGGGCACTACTGCAGCGCATTGCCTGATGGCCGCTGTGATCAGTGTGATAATGGCAGCTTCACTGCCGGCTGCGCTCATGGGTTGTACCAGGGCATACACAACCTCTCCTGCACCGTTTATCACCCCGCATTTCAGCGAGGAGCCCCCTACATCTATTCCAATGGCGTATATATTGTTCAACGGGATCTGAGTATTACTGCATGAAGCGGCATGACCTGTATCAGCCGAATCATTTGATGAAAACTGCTATTTTAAATAATCGTATACTGAATCCAGCTTGAATTCTTTAATGGCTTCTGCGCTTGGGTGCGCCCGCTTATCAATATCACTGAAGTAAGGAGCCTTATCCCAGATGGATACATCGCCGCCAGTAGCACGCGGATCTTTTGTTTGCACCAGGTAGGCCTGCATTTGTGCTGCCAGCTTTTCCTTTATGTCTTTGTATACCGGGTCTGCTGCCAGGTTGTGCAGTTCGTAAGGATCCTTTACAATATCAAACAGCTCTTCCGCGGGGCGCTTGCCCATTCCCAGCTCAAACAGGGGCTTTACAGCAGGTTGCTCTTTATGCGCCATCATGTAAAATTTGGCCGGCCCCGGGTAATTGAGCATATAAGGATCAATATCTCCATATAAAGGCGGGTCACCGGCTGCCCAACGGTCAGGCTCGTAATTGCGAATGTATAAATATTCTTTTGTCCTTATAGCTCTTCCGGGGTAACCCAGTCCGTGCTGCCGCACAAAGGCGTGCCGTTCCCTTCCCAGCACTACAAAATCTCTTTCCTGAGTGCCTTTGCCGTTCTTATCTAAAACCGGTAACAGGCTTTTGGCCGTCATTGCTGCAGGCACCGGCAGGTGCGCCAATTCAAGGAAGGTTGGCGCCAGGTCGTTCAGGGTAACCAGGCCATCGGCAACCGTACCCTGCTTAAACTTCCCGGGCCATGCTATAATCAACGGCACATGGGTACCAAAATCATACAGGTTGGCCAGGCCGCGCGGCATCTGCCAGCCATTATCACTACACACAACAATGACCGTATTTTCCAGCTCGCCACTTTGTTTTAAAAGCTGCAGCGCATCACCCAGCTCTTTATCAAATACTTCAACGGAATGATAATAGTCTGCTATGTCCGTACGCACATCGGGCGCATCGGGCAGGTAGCCCGGTACTTTTACCTTAGCAGGATCAATTCCTGATTTTGCACCGATGCCTACTTCATAAGGCCGGTGCGGCTCATGGCTGCTGATCCAGTAGCTCCAGGGCGCGTCTTTTTTCTTCTGTTGCAAAAACTGCGCGAAGCTTTCATAGGGATTGCCACCAGGATTCCTTTTACGGCCATTTGCCTCAAAGCTGCCGGGCCCCCAGCCTTTGCCCTGAAATCCTACCTGGTAACCGGAGGCTTCCAGAAGATCCGGGTATAATTTATATTCTGTCGGCAATATGCTCCACAGATCGGCTCCTTCTTTTAACCGCCATATATCCTGCCCGGTAAGAAAGCCAGCTCTTGAAGGGGTGCAGGAGGGAGAATTACAAAAAGCATTGGTAAACCGTACGCCCTCCCCGGCTACTTTATCCATATTAGGGGTACGCACGGTTGAGTCTCCATAAACCCCCACATGCCCGGCAAACTGATTATCTGACATGATGATCAGTATATTCGGACGTTTTGTTTCTTCCTTTTTTTCTGAAGATTTGCATCCGCCCAGTACCAATAATAGCAGGACCGCCAGTAACCATTGTATATTCTTTTTATTTTTCATTCCTTAAATTTTATTTATACTCTGTTAGTAAGTAAACCCAGGCATCGCAGCCTGAGATTCTGTTAGAACGGTACGTAACAGTCTCCCGTTATACCGCTCCGATTTTCCAACCGTTGGTTTCGAGTTCAGTAGTTCCCAATGCGCAAACATTTTTGGTCGGCGCATAGAGATTTGATGAAGCCATCTAACGGTCTTCATACCTCCTGTTCGAAGTCTTTTGTATTTGCGTCTTGCCCAGCCTTCGAGCTTAACATTTAATAAGTGCATAAACTCTTTCATTTTTGTTTTATAAAATGTTCCATAATAATTGATCCATCCCCGGATTACAGGATTAATCTCTTGTGCTATTTCTTGCAACGTGTTTGTTGTCTTTGTTAATGCTCCCCACTTTTTCATCTTCTCGTTCATCGCTTTCATCGCTTTTGTACTGACCGCTGGCAGAAAATTAGTGAATGACCCATCCTTTCTACCGTTCTGTGCTTGTCTTGGTCTAAACGTAAAACCAAGAAAGTCGAACCAGACAACTGGATAGTCTTTGTAAGATCTTCTGTTACTGTCCTTACAGTACACCAGCTTTGTTTTTCAATGCATGCATTTCAAGACCACAGTCCGTTAATCTTTTCTCTAACGCTTTCATTACTGTCTGACCTTCATTCTGTGATCTGCACATGATGATGGCATCATCAGCATAACGGACAAGTGAACATTTTGGATACTCTATGCTTAACCATTTATCCATTGTGTAATGGAGATAGAGATTAGCAATCAGCGGACCGATAACAGAACCTTGGGGAACTCCCTGGGTTCTTGCTACTTGTGTCCCATCTTGCAACTGCAGTGGCGCTGTCAGCCACCTTTCAATGTATAACAGTAACCACTTTGTTTCACAATGCCTTTTGACTGCCTTCATCAGCAGATCATGCGGAATGTTGTCAAAGAACCCTTTAATGTCAAGGTCTATCACCCATGACTGTTGCCAGCATAGTTGCCTCACTCTTTCTACAGCCTGTTTGGCTGATTTTCCCGGACGGTAACCATAAGAGTCTTTTACAAACAGTGGCTCCAGCGTTGGCTCTAATAGCCCTCTTACTACAGATTGGGCAATCCGGTCTGCGATTGTGGGTATGCCCAGAGGTCTTAGTCCACCTCCTTTCTTCGGTATCTCAATCAGTTTTACCGCCGGTGGCATGTAGCTGCCTGAACTCATGCGATTCCAAAGTTTGTACAGATGGTTTCTGTAGCCTTTATCAAATTCGCTCATACTAACTTCATCCACACCTGCGCTTCCTCTGTTTGATTGCACCTTCTGATAGGCTGCCATCATCAATCGTCTACTAATACTAAACGGTTTTGCTTTGCTCATCTTCGTACCTCCTGATTTACTCGTCAGTATATCAGTTTTCGTTAATGAATAAAAACTGGAAAACAACTCCCCTTCGCTACTGCTATCTTTCAATAGCTATCAGCACTACTACGGAAGTTTCTGCCCCAGTGCTGCACATCGATACTTTCCTTCTTACAGTGTCTCTTGCTTGAAGTTTTCTCTTAACATTGCAACGACTGGTTCTCACGTCCCATGTAAACGCCTGTGTTACGATCGCGCTGTCTATACGCCGGATGCCGCAATAACAGTAAACAGGTAACCTTATTGCTTATCCCAACATTGATACTGCATATTGGTTTTGACATCATCTTATCCTTTCGACGCCTCTGATGACAGTTCACTATTGTTCGCCTTCATTAACACTCACCTGACACCTTTATCGATGCCTTTTCCTTTGATGCTCACTACCTCAACTCTTAATTGAAGCAGCTAAAGGTGGTTTGATAGCTACTCCTGCAAGTCGCTACCGATGGGCCGGCCATCATCATCTACATAGCATTAAATAATAACGTCAAAGAACTAATTTGAAAATCATCATTTATTCGTGACACTCAATATCCGGGATTTTGTCTTGTAATATTCTTATTAACATCTGTTTCATTCTGAGGAAACGGATACAGTTCATGTTTGCCGGGTACAAAATTGGTACCCGCAGGATAAGGATAGGTAGAACGTATGGCCTGCAGTTGTGCATACGTTTGGGCAATTCTGGTACCCAGCAGGTTCCAGCGGATCAGATCTGCCCGGCGCATCCCTTCAAAACAAAGCTCTTTTGCCCGCTCACTGATCAGCGTATCCAGAAAGGCCTGCTTGGTTAAACCCGAAGGAATATCAATGTCGGCCTTTGATGGCTTGGCAGCCAGGCTGGCGGTAATTTCAGCGCCGGTTCCGTCTCCCCCGGAAACCGTCACGGTAGGCAAGGCTGTATATCCAAAGCCGGCATTATACATAGTAACGCCACTGACACTGCCATTTTTAAGGGTTGCAACAGCATTAGCATAATTGCCTCCGCCACCGGAAATGGTTACCGTAGGTGCAGCGGTGTAGCCGGATCCTCCATTGGTAACAGAAAGCGTAATGCCGCTTCCGGCCATATCCAGTCCGTAAGCCCTTCTGCGTACCTGGTTAATAGCGTCCAGTGCAATCTGGTTGGGCCCTTCATTCAATTCGTTCTCTACCTCTGCCTGCATCAATAACAGATCAGAATAACGCATAATCACTGTATTGATATCGGTACTGCCTATTTCTGTTGGCGAATTGGTCTGGTACTCCCGGCTCCATTTTCCTACCGTCCAGTTCTGATCATTTTTTCCGGAAACAATATACACCCTGTTGCCGTCTGCATCAATCTTAAACCGGGCTATTGCAAAATCCCTTCTGAAATCACCTTGCTGGTAACTTTCATAAAAAGGACGCACCGTTAAGCATCGGGCGGAAGTACCTCCATATACGCCGGTAGCCGTGGCAGGCGCATTAAAATAACCAAAACGGGAAGCATTGGGCGCCTCACCTGCAGGGCCTGTAGGCGTGTAAAACGCTATTTCAAAAATACTTTCCGTGGGCTCCAGCACGTGCTTGCACTGATTTATAAATACCTGCGGGTAGCTTGGATTGAGCTTATAGGGATTGGCAGCCATTATTTCATTAATCTGCTGTTGCGCCAGTTTATAATAATCCTTATAATTATCAGGCCGCTGCATTTGTCCGTTGGCCCTTAAAGAATAGCCGCCCGCAAACAAAGCCACGCGGGCCAGCATGGCTTTTGCCGCCCATTTATTGATGCGTTCATCCGTGGGCATCGCTTCAGGAAGCAATGCTGCAGCCTCCTGCATATCTTTAATGATCTGTTCATAAATAGTGTACCGGTCAGTAAGCCCCAGGTGCAGGTCGTCCCCCGCTTTTGATGAGGTTGTTTTGAACGGCACATCCCCCCATAGGCGCACCAGCTCTGAATAGTAAAATCCCCGCAGGAATTTTGCTTCTCCCAGCATCCGGTTCAATTGTGCTTTTTCATCATCTGTCCCACTGCTGTAAATGCTCATTTCAGGAATTTTTTCCAAAACAACATTTGCCCGGTCAATGCCCTGGTACAAAGCGCTCCAGGTACCATAGAACATATCCGTTTCAGGGATGCCGGAATAGTGCGGAATGATCCGCCAGTTATCGGCAGCAATTCCTGAGGTTTGCCCGATGTCATTATCATTATCAAACACCATCGGAATATTCCAGCCATAGCCGTCCCAGGAAGATACTGCGCCGTATACTCCAAGGGTAGCCATATAGGCCTCATCAATGCTTGTATAAAAATTATCGCTGGTAAAGTAGGAATAAGGCGTGGTTTCCAGTGCTTTTTTACAGCCTCCTGCTATTACCAGCACCCAAAATGTGGCAATGATCATTGCCGGTCTGAATACTGTTCTGTATTTCATTATTGTAATCGCTTTAATGGTTATAAGGATAGGTTTACACCCAAAACAAAAGATTTTGCACGCGGGTAAGCACTAAAATCAACGCCGGGAGTAATGGCATTATTCACAACGCTTACTTCAGGATCATACCCGGTGTATTTTGTAAACACATGTAAATTATATGCAGTAAAATAAACACGGGCATTACTGATCTTTGCTTTTTTTATCCAGCCGGACGGCAGGGTATATCCCAGGCTCAGGTTATTAATCCGCAGGAAGGAGCCATCCTCGATCATCGTGCTGTAAGGCCTGTCGGAAACCATACCTATATATGAAGGAATGGTTTTACCCTGGTTCAGTGCAGCAAGTGCGGCCGGGTCGGTTACAGGGTTCCCGTTGGCATCAATCGTCATCCACCTGTTCGTAAAACGGGATAATGTGTTTTTAAGGTCATTACTCAATGCGGCATTATTGAGCACGTTTGCGTTATAGATATCATTTCCTACAGAAAAGTTTAAAAACAGGCTCAGGTCAAAATTCTTATAGCTCAGGGTATTGGAGATCCCTCCTGTGTATTTGGGATTTGCATTGCCGATAATGGCGCGGTCTAGATCATTGATAACGCCATCGGGCACCCCATCAGGGCCACTGATGTCCTTAAATTTCTGATACCCGGGTTGAACGGTACGGTTGTCTTTTACGATGCCATCCTTTAAGGTATACGTTTTGGTGGCAGCATCGTAGTTAAAATCGTCCACCTGGTACAAACCATCGGCCACATACCCATACATCAGTCCTACCGGTTGCCCTACCTGAAGGATATAATCATTAAAGGTAGTATAGCTGTTTACAATTTTTGAAGTTTCCCCGTCACTGAGCTCCAGCACCCTGGTTTTGGGAAAAGCAATGTTAAAACTGGTATTCCATTTAAAATCAGCATTCCGGATATTTATTGTATTCAGGGTAAATTCCAGGCCCTTTGCCAAAGTGGTTCCTATATTCTGAAACTGGCTTGTGAACCCGGAGCTGGAAGGAATACGGGTATCAAATAACAAATCCTTTGAGCGGTTATCATAATACTCCGTAGTAAGGGTGATGCGCTGGTCAAACAACCCCAGGTCCAATCCAATGTTTATGGCCTGGTTGGCTTCCCATTTCAGGTTGGGGTTTGGCAGATTGTTCTGGTAGGCGGAAGTTGTAATGGTATTATTGAGCGGGTAAGAACCGGTGGTATAGATACCCAGTGCTGCATAGTTGCTGATGCGGTTATTACCGGCCTGCCCATAGCTTACCCTTAATTTCAAATCAGAAAAAGCAGGTATTTCCTTAATAAAATTTTCGTTGATCAGCCTCCAGGCAACCGCTACAGAAGGGAATACGCCCCATCGGTTATTGATACCGAATTTTGAAGACCCATCGGCTCTCAAACTGGCCGTTAACAGGTATTTGCTCTTGTACCCGTAATTGAGGCGCCCAAAGAAAGATAATAACTTGTCGTCTTCCGCATGAGAGCTGGGTGTGCCATAAATTGTTCCAAGCGAAAGATCGTCCCAACCGTTATTAACCGTTGGAAACGCAGATGCGCTGGTTCCGAAATTTTCAAAATAATTATAAATATATTCCTGGCCCGCAGTTACATCCAGGTTATGCGCACCTGCAAAAGTATGCGTATAGGTAAGCGTATTATTGTAATTCAGCCGGCTGTCATTTTCTTCAGTAATACTTCCAAACGGACCGCCGCTGCGGATGGCCACAATGGATTCGGAAGTATTGAACTGTTTGTATTTATTTCCTTTTGCCATATAACTGATCAGCCCGCGGTAGGTAAAACTTTTGGACAATTTATATTGTAGGGTTGCACTTGCATTAAGGGTGTTAATGACACGCTCCCTCAGCCGGGACCTGGCTCCTATAATGGGGCTTTGGAAAGCAGGAGAGCTTTGATTATCCAGCGGGTCTGTTTCCAGGTCCAGCAGCGCATCGTCGTCAGCCGGATTCCTTCCGCTTACCGGGCGGTATTGCAAAAGAGTTTGCAAATAGGTCAGCCGGGCATTTCCACCTTCAGTAGGCGGCAAACCAGTGATTTTCTGGTTGGAATAATTTGCGATCGCATTAATGGTAAACCTGTCTCCAATTTTATGCGTAAGGGTGATCTTCCCGATATTTTTTGTAGACCCGCTGTTGAGCATAATGCCATCATCTTTGCTCCGGGAATAGAATACATTAAAACGGGTATCCTTACTGCCTCCGTTAATGCTCACTTTATGATACTGGTTAAAGACCATGCTTCCAAAAACCTCGTCCTGCCAGTCTTTGCCGGACCGGTTGCCATAAATGGTTTTCAGGGAATCAAACGGGCCGTATAATTTGGTAAAACTTGCGATCTTGGCAGAATCTCCGGCTCTCCGTTCGTAATCCAGTACCAGGTAATCATAAGCTCCCATCACCGGAATTTCATCTGTAATTTTTTTAGCCCCCACATATCCATCATAGTTCACCGTTACCTTGCCGGCCCTGATCTGTTTGGTGGTGATCAAAACCACGCCATTAGCGCCCCTGGCACCGTAAATAGCGGTTGCAGAAGCATCCTTAAGCACATCCACC
Source organism: Niabella ginsenosidivorans (assembly GCF_001654455.1). Classification (NCBI taxonomy): domain Bacteria; kingdom Pseudomonadati; phylum Bacteroidota; class Chitinophagia; order Chitinophagales; family Chitinophagaceae; genus Niabella; species Niabella ginsenosidivorans. The sequence continues at coordinate 1,299,532 of NZ_CP015772.1, read as the reverse complement.
GATTCAATATCTGTAGGATCCAGAAAAGCCAGTCCGTCTGTTTGCGGCACACCATCCACTACATATAAAGGCTCGTTACTTTGAGTAATGGAAGTACCACCCCTTATTTTAATAGAGGGTTCCGCCCCCGGCGACCCATCTGCCATGGTGACCTGCACTCCTGCCAGCCGGCCCTGCAGCGCCTGGCCCACATTCTGCACCGGCACTTTGGCCAGCTCAGCCCCGCTTACAGAACTGATGGCGCCCGTAAGGTCTTTTCTTTTTTGAGTACCATAGCCCACCACCACTACCTGGTCCAGGCTTTTATCTTCTGCAGTCAGGGTAATGTTAATCTGTTCCCGGTTGCCGATGCGCTCTTCCTTTCCCTCGTACCCTATATGGGAAAAAACCAGCACTCCATCCGGGGTGGCTTCAATTATATAATGACCATCCTTTTGGGTGGCCGCTGTTCTGGCAGCGCCCTTTTCATGGATGGTAACCCCTTCCAGCGGTTCGCCGGAACTACTGCTCACCACTCCTTTTATAGTAATCGTCTGAGCCCATAGCCCCCCTGAAATACTCATCAGCATAAAAAACAGAATAAGAATTGATTTCATTTTTAGTTGTGATTTTAAACCGGTGAAACTAATATTTTAAGTGTATCTGAACTATTTAAAGGCAGTGTTGCAGGAAGCAATGCCGCATATCCAATTCCGGTCAATGAGCAGGTCACTGTTATATGGCATTTCTTTTCCGTTTTTGTTGGTCAATTTCCTTTTAAGCATCTTTTGATGCAATCGCTTCTTAACTGTTATTACCAATCGTTCAATATTCCTGTTCTATTCTAAACCAGACAAAAAGACAGCGAACGCTGACCGGTTCCGTCCGGTTGCCTGGTTTATGAAATCACCGGCTTTGTCTGCCGCTAATGTTCATTATAAATGTAGCCATGCTTTCAGGCGAAGGGTTTAAAAATGGGTTTTAGTTTTTTCAATCTGGTTGATTTTTTCTCTTTTTTATTTCAACACATGATCCGAATCACATTAAGCACATATAAATCAACCAGTTAAATCACTGAATACAATTTTTCAATTTTTAAGAACCCATTTTTTACAGGAAGGTGCTTTCCGGTGCACTTTTAAAAATTTCATCCAGTTCTAAAATTTAAAAATCCATTTTGAAATATCCTGCTATCCCGGTCAATTACTTTTATACTACTGTTTTGTAAAAGAAAAAAAATCATGAAAAAACGATTCAATGTCATTATAGCAGGCTTCAGCCTCTTTATTTCTGTTACGTCAATGGCCCAGGCGGCCGGAAAAGAAGCCTGGTTCCTTCATGCGGTTGATGTGGTTAGTCAACAGCTTACCAGGGCCGCTCAGGTATATACCCCCGGGCATCATCCACGTTCGGTCAACCCTGATGGCACGGTACGGCTTGCCAATTATACGGACTGGACCACTGGTTTTTTTCCCGGCTGCCTCTGGTATTGTTATGAGCTTACGGGTGATCAGCAACTGGCAGCTGCGGCAAAAAAATTTACACTGGCGCTGGACTCCGTCCGTTACATTAAGAAAACGCACGACATGGGCTTTATGCTGTATTGTTCCTATGGCAATGCCTGGCGCATCACCGGTGATACGGTTTACCTGCCCGCCCTGCGGGATGGGGTACGTAACCTCTATAACCGCTTTAGCCCGAAAACAGGCACCATCCGCTCCTGGGATTTTGGACCCTGGCACTACCCGGTAATCATTGATAATATGATGAACCTGGAATACCTGTACTGGGCAGCCACGCGGTTTAACATACCGGCTTACGCACAGGCAGCTAATATGCATGCCATTACTACTATGAAGAATCATTACCGCAAAGATTACAGCTCTTATCATGTGGTAGATTATGACCCCGCTACGGGCAAAGTGCTCAGCAGGGGTACCCACCAGGGGCTTGCTGATGAATCTGCATGGGCGCGTGGCCAGGCCTGGGGGCTGTATGGCTATACCATGTGCTATAAAAATGCACATGATCCCCGTTTTTTACAGCAGGCGGAACATATTGCCTGTTTCCTGATGCATCATCCGCGCATGCCGAAGGATAAAGTACCGGTATGGGACTTTGATGTGCACAATGCAATGGACCCCGACGGAAGAGCCCCGCGCGATGCTTCTGCCGCTGCTGTAATGGCCTCCGCGCTGCTTGATCTGAGCACACAGGCAAAAGACGGGAAAAAATATTTTGATTATGCAAAGGAAATACTGGAAGCATTGTCCTCCAACGCTTATCTGGCAAAGCCCGGCGAAAATCATCTTTTTATCTTGAAGCACAGCGTAGGCGCCTTCCTTTATAATTCAGAAGTGGATACCCCGCTGAACTATGCTGATTATTATTATCTTGAAGCGCTGAAACGATACGCCGCACTTAAAAAACAGAGCGCTCCGGATCAGTAAAACCATTTTCCTCTCAGGAACTCTTATAATTCAATACATATGCGCTGCACTCAATATACTGGTCTTAGCATCCTGTTTATAGGAATCGCTTTCCTTCTTAAGGCACAGCAAACGCCTATATCCCAAAAAGACTTTGATATCATCAACCTTAATTACCCCGGACTGGAAAAAGTAAAAACAGCGGTAGCTGCTCATCAATATGATAAGGCAGCTACGGCACTTCTGACCTATTTCAAAAAGAAAAGCGCTGACCGGGAGCCGGATTTCAGCGCTTCAGAAGAGAATGTAAGCATGGATCAGCCGGTGGATAAGGCTACTAAGGCCACTGCGGACAGCGCCTTACTGCATAAGTTTCAGCCCCACAAGGGCTATGGCTTCTTTGATTATGGCAAAGACATTAACTGGCAGCTGTGGCCGGTAAAAGATAACGAGGTTCGCTGGCAACTGCACCGGGTAAAATGGTGGCAGTCCATGGCCCTGGTATATCGCGCTACCCATAATGAGCGGTATGCAACAGAATGGATGGCTCAGTTCTCAGACTGGGTAGCAAAAAACCCACCGGGCCTGTCGGCAGATAACGATAAATATGCCTGGCGCCCGCTGGAAGTATCTGACAGGATCCTGAACCTGGCGCCGGCCTTCAGCATCTTTGTAAGCTCACCGCATTTTACACCTGCTTTTCTGATGCGCTTTTTAAAAAGCTATCACCAGCAGGCCGACTATCTTTCCACACATTATGCAGACAAAGGCAATCACCGTTTGTTTGAAGCGCAGCGGGTGTTGTTTGCAGGCACTTCCTTTCCTGAATTTAAAAATGCGCCGGCATGGAGAAAAAGCGGTATTGAAATATTGAATACCGAGATCAAAAAACAGGTATACCCCGATGGGGTGCAATGGGAGCTGTCGCCCAATTATCATGTAGCCATGATCAACACCTTCCTGAGCGCCTTACGTTCCGCACGCGCCGCAGGGCTTGAAAGGGAATTTTCGGCCGGCTACCGGGAAACGGTTGAAAAAATGATCCTGGCAACCATCAATTATTCCTTTCCGGATTATACGTACCCGATGTTTGGAGATGCCAAACTGGTTGATAAAAAAAGCATGCTTAAAGCCTATAACAGTTGGGCAAAGGCTTTTCCGGATAATGCGATCATACAGTTTTTTGCTTCGCAAGGCAGCAAAGGAAAACAACCTCCGTATCTTTCACACGGCCTTGCCACCTCCGGCTTCTATACCTTCCGGAACGGGTGGAAGGAGGATGCTACGGTGCTGGTGCTGAAGGCCAGCCCTCCGGGGGCTTTTCATGCCCAGCCGGATAACGGTACTTTTAACCTATGGATAAAAGGGCGCAACTTTACTCCGGATGCCGGCTGTTATGTGTATGCCGGTGATTCAACCATTATGAAGCTGCGGAACTGGTATCGCCAGACCCGTGTGCACAGCACGCTTACATTGGATAATGCCAATATGGTCATTACGCAGGCGCAGCAGCAGCAATGGAAAACAGGTAAAGGCCTGGATATCCTTACTTATACCAATCCCAGCTATCCGAAGCTAAAGCATCAGCGCAGTGTGCTGTTCATCGATCAGAAATATTTTTTAATGATCGACAGGGCCATAGGAAAAGCAACCGGAAACATCGGCGTACATTTTCAATTAAAAGAAGACAGCAAAGCCGTTTTTGACCAGCACTATCATAAAGTGCATACCACCTATGCTGATGGCAATAACCTGCTGATCCAAAGCCTGAACAAAGACCAGGTATCCCTGAAAGAAGAAGAAGGCAAAGTTTCCTATGCTTACCGCAGGGAAGTAAGCCGCCCGGCCTTTGTATTTGAAAAACCAAAGACAGACGGGCATCCGCAAACCTTTGTCACCATTCTGTACCCATATAGCGGGGAAAAAGTGCCGGAAATTTCATTAAAAGAAAATGCCGGAAATAATTATGATACTAACAGCCTCCACCTTACGTTAACCATTAACGGCCGGCAAAAAGAGCTGGTAATGAAGCTGGCAGATTGATCCTTTTGTGGCTTGCTGGTTGGTTCCGGTAGCTTTATCAGACCTGGAGGCGACCCAAAGGCGCCCTGATTGTCATATGAGCTTTCCAGTTGTAAAAACAAATTCATGGAGGCAATGACAATCATTCTTACGGATCATCCTGAAAATGTCATCCCGGACCTGTTCGGGGATTTGTTTTTGTTTCAGGTCTGTTGAGTGATGCTATACATAGATGCTGAAATACCCGTCCCACCGGGGTCATCCGGGCAGGAATTCAGCATGACTAAAGCAGTATTGGTTTTCAACGTACCATGTAATCTGTCATTGGCAACCATAAAAGCGTTGCATTTAAGCTGATTGGGAGGACAATTTTTTCAATCGTCATCCCCGGCGCATCCTGCAATAGCCGGAGAAGCCGAAGGATCTCTGTATTACCAGAAAGATTCCTCCGCTCCATCCGTTCGGAATGACATTCCTTATGTAGCTTCATTTCCAACAACTTACAACACCTGCCATTGGCAGTCTGACATTACTTTTTGGTCAGCCCCTATAAGCCCCAAACAACAGAGCTCAGGTTTTCCACTGCTGTTTGGCAATACCAATAGCTGCAAAAAAGCAACCCTGGTTTACAGGCTGAATATTGACCCGCAAGTGCCAGGCGTTACAAACAGGCATTTCCCTATCATAGCAGAACGTATTTTACAGCTATCCGTTCCGGAAACTGTGGCCAGCGGCAAGGAGTATGCACCTGTATAAATAAAAAGCGCGGCTGTCAAATACAATCTTTTCGTATCTTCAATTCCGGGGAAAAGCAATTGCAGGCGTTGCAGCAAACAGCTACCATTCAGAAACCAAAAGAATCCTGATATAAACCGGAATCATTCAGCTTGTCCCGGGTCATAAATAAAATACCATGAGCTCACTGGAAGTTTTAAAACATTCCCGCAATGTTTTCTCAATTATGAAGAATAAAACTTTAAATATCAAGCACAAACTAACGGAAATAGCCATCGAGATCGCTATTATCGTTTTTGCCATTTCCCTATCCCTCTTCCTGGAACGATGGCGGGAAAAAACAGAAGACCATCACCTGGAAAAAAAATTCCTGAGCGGATTAAGAACAGACCTGCAAACCGATCTGAAAGAACTGCAGGCCGCTTCAGAAAAATGGCGCTCCATGAAGCAGGCAGCCCGGTATTTTTTAAAGCCGGAAAAAGAAATAACGGCATCAAATGACAGCACCCGTTTTTACGGTTACAAATTATTTCATAATGTTTATTTTTTCCCGAACAGTAACCGATATGAATCCTTAAAATCAACAGGGAAGCTGAACGTAATTAAAAACGAAACCTTACAGGGCAATATCATTGATCTATACCAGACAAAGATTCCGGATCTGATGCAGCAGATCGGTTTTTTCAATGATTTTATGAATACCCGGGTGCGGGACTACCTGATCAGTAATTTTAACAGGAATGCGCAAAATGAAGTGGTTTTGGATAAGGCATTCTTTACCAATATCCATACAAAGAACCTGCTGTCTTTCTATGGCGACCTGGATGATATTATGAAAAGGGCGGCCGCTGCTTCCGGCACCATGGATAAGGTTTTGGAACAGATCGATCAGCACCCGGAATAATCAATACTGTGCGCAGCAGATCAGGCATACTTCTTTTTTTATTTTTTCCATTCCTGGCAAAAGCCCAGGAACCCGTATTGGTGCTCAAACACATTACGGTGGTTGATGTAAAAAAAGGAGGCCTTATAAAAAATGTGTCTGTCAGCATCCGTGGCAACCGCATTGAGCATATGGGTAACAACATAGAGATCCCTTATAGCGCCACGATCATAGAAGCACGGAATAAATATTTGATCCCCGGGCTGTGGGATATGCATGTGCACCTCTCCTATTATGGCAAAGACGCTCTGGCAATGCTTGCTGCAAACGGCATCACCGGTGTGCGGGACATGGGCGGTAATCTTACGCAGATTGATGAGTGGCGGGATGAAATAGCAGCCGGGAAACTTGCGGGCCCACGCATCAAACGGGCAGGCCCTTTTATTGACGGCCCCAAAAAAATGAGCCCGCTCCGGGCATCCTTTACAAGGATCCCGGCCAGTGAAAATGCCGCCCGCCAATTGGTCGATTCTCTAAAAACAGCAGGCGTTGATTTTATTAAAGTGCACAGCCGGCTTTCCCGTGCTATTTTTTTTGCCGTGAGTGACGAGGCACGAAGACAGCATATTCCAGTGGTGGTGCACCTCCCTAAAGCCGTTAGTCCCGAAGATGCTGTCCGTGCAGGTGTAAGAAGTATAGAACATACAGAATCGCTCTTGGGCAGTGTCATATATGAAGAACAGGATACCGTTCGTACCCGGCAAACCATATCAGCATTGAAAAAGCTGTATGGTACATATGGAAAAAAACTGGCTGCATCGATCGCAGCTCATAAAATATTTTATGATCCAACTCTGATCTCTTTATATAGAGTGCATGGTACGGGTTATGAAAAAATGCTTGCCCCCCGCTTATTGCCTTTAATAACACAGCTGCACCAGGCAAAGGTAAAACTGCTAACCGGCTCCGATTTTGCCGGTAAGGATGCGGGCATCCGGCCGGGCTATGACCTGCACGACGAATTGGTGCTTTTTACACAGGCAGGGCTTACGCCACTGGAAGCACTTCAAGCAGCAACGGTCAATGCTGCTGAATGCCTTTATATGACTGATTCTCTGGGCACCGTTGAAGAAGGAAAAATCGCAGATCTGGTGCTGCTTAATGCAGATCCGCTCAAAAACATTCATAACTCCCGGGATATTTTTGCGGCAGTACTGAATGGGCACTACTGGCCCGCAGAAGCGCTAAAACGCAGGCTTCTTAAAGCAGATCAATAGTTCTGTTACCGGCTCTTTCCGTACCAGCAAATTTTCACCGGCAATTATAAGCCTCCAATTAAAACACAAAATACCCGGGCCCATACTATATACCGGCTATTGGTGGAGAACAGTGGCAGAACATCGTCTGCTGAATTTGCATCAGGATTACTTCCTTTGTTCCAATGAAGTTATTTCCAACAACACTATCAATTCAAAAAAGGAATTGCCTCCCTTATACAACTTCCATACTTTGCCGGTGTTGTGCTGCGGCAACTAAACTTTTACCAGTCATTACAGGCTTCAAAGCAAAGCACAAGATAATATATACTATATTATCAATTATTAGTGCACCAACAGATCCTGTTTTTGTTCTCTGTTTGATCAGATGAAAGACGGCAGGGCATACAGATAATTTTAATTTTGAAACAGAACATATACTGTTACTATTTGTAAAATCGCTGAAAGCGATAATATTAGCGCGAAGCCTCTTAGCTTCGCACAGCAAATTGACAAAATTCCACAATCAACGATGAGACTCTGGTCTATACATCCGAAATACTTAGATACCAAGGTGCTTCTGGCAGCATGGCGGGAAGCGTTGCTGGCAAAGCATGTACCGGAAGGAAAAACAAAAGGGTATAAAAATCATCCGCAATGGATCCGCCCTGGCCAGGAATTACCGTTTTGACAAAGAGAAAATTGATTTTAACTTCCGGCCGGTAAAAATAACGGTGACCAACGGGCAGCTTGCATATGAAATGAAACATTTGCTGAAAAAGCTGGAGACAAGAGATCCCGGCCGGTTTCAACAGTTGCGTCAGCTAAACAGCATTGAGCCCGTTGCGCTGTTTAAGATAAAAGAAGGCCCGGTAGCATCATGGGAAATTATAAAATATCCCGATTGAAGTTTATTTTTGAGCCCGCAGGCATCTGTGTATTGCCTCATAACAGACGACAGCAGGTATGCCGGAAATAAAATGAATGGCTGTGGAAGCAACACATCGTAAGATCATTCACATAGATATGGATGCCTTTTATGCATCCGTAGAACAGCGCGATTTTCCGGAATACCGCGGAAAACCGCTTATTGTGGGCGGCTCACCTGAAGGGCGCGGCGGTGTGGTAGCTACGGCCAGCTATGAAGCCAGAAGGTATGGGGTACACGCTGCAATGCCGTCTAAAACCGCACAGCGGCTCTGCCCCGGCGCCATTTTTGTTTATCCACGTTTTGATACCTATAAAGCCGTATCCCAACAGATACACGAGATCTTTCACCGGTACACAGATATTATAGAACCGCTTTCCTTGGACGAAGCCTACCTGGATGTAACGCATGACAAACAGGGCATCAGCTCTGCAATTGCAATAGCCCGGCTGATCAAAGCAGCCATTAAAGAAGAGCTGCGGCTTACTGCATCGGCGGGCATTTCCGTTAACAAATCCGTTGCAAAGATTGCGTCGGATATCAACAAACCGGATGGCCTCACCTTCATAGGCCCATCGAAAATTGAAGCTTTTATGGAGCAGCTGGCCGTGGAAAAATTTCATGGCGTTGGCAAAGTAACAGCAGCAAAGATGAACGCAATGGGACTGCACACCGGCAGCGATTTAAAAAAACTGTCTGAAACAGACCTGATCCAACATTTCGGGAAGCCGGGAAAATTCTATTACCAGATCGTAAGAGGCATTGACAACCGCGCTGTGCAACCTTACCGCGAAACCAAATCAGTAAGCGTGGAAGATACTTATCAGGAGGATCTGACTACGAAAGCAGCTATGCTTCCTGAGCTGGAGCTGCTAACAGAAAAGCTGGCTCAACGGCTGCTGCGTTCCGGCCTGAAGGGCAGAACAGTAACCCTGAAATTCAAGTTTCATGATTTTACTATTATAACGCGCAGCCATTCATCTGCTGAACTAATGAATAGTAAAGAAACCATTTTCCCTATTGTAAAGATCATACTGGACAAAGCGCCTGTTGAAGAAAAAAGAGTGCGCCTCTTAGGCGTTGGCATCTCCAATTTTGAAATAGCCGATCAACGAAAAAAAGATAATCCGGATGGGCAGTTGAGATTGTTCTGAAATAAAATATACCACTACAGGCATCCAACACATCAACAGCAGCCTTTTTCCTTATCAGTCCTGCTGCCGTTTAATACCGTTTAGACTTTTAAATGGCACCAGGTGAGGGTATGTCAGGCTGAGGCAACTATAAAAGCGTTGCATTTAAGCTTATTGGGAGGACAATTTTTTCAATCGTCATCCCCGGCGCATTCCGTTATTGCGGGAAAAGCCGGGGGATCTCTGTATTACCAGAGAGATGCCTCCGCCCATTCCGCTCCATCCGGCCGGAATGACGTTCCTTATGTAGATGGCCTGGCTTCTCCAGGCGTTTTTTCAGAAATATCCAGAACTGTAATCTTTTCCTATCCTTCTTCCAGCAAAAAGTCAACCGGTTTACTATCACCACTACCAATATCAATAATACCTGCGGTTTTAGTGATCTTTAACTGGCAGGTTGCTCATTTCTGTACAGTTCCTATTCCTTAAAAGGCACCTGCTCCTATAAACCTACGCAATATAGCCCGCGTATATTTTATGATCTTTGCTATTCCTCATCAAAAAGCTGTTTACAACAATCACTAATCCCCTGCTAAATTAAAAAAGGCCCGATTCTCAATTACAGTGGTAAGATTACCCCTGAATGCTCCTGCTCATCGCTTTGAAACCAGCCTACAGGCCGCAGTTGCATACCGGATTTCAGCAACAGGATTGTAATAAAATGCCGGGGTTCATTTTTTCCGCTTTGCGTAAATGTAATGACAATAACAGGATTAGTTTTGCGCCGATTAAAAAAAAGCAGCATTGTAAAAATGAAACAACTGACATTTCTGTTATCCGTATTTATTATTCCGGTCATTCTTTTTGCCCAAACAGGCCATATCAGGGGGACAATTACAACAGCAGACGGCCAACCTGCCCCGGCCATAACGATAACGCTTGAAGGTACCCGGCATACCGTTATCAGCAACGAAAAAGGTCTTTATGAAATAAGAGCCGTACAACCGGGCTTCTGGACTTTGTCCGTTTCAGCTATAGGAACCAGGGTGCAGCAGCGGGAGGTCAATCTTCAGGCCGGTGATACGGTAATTGCCGATTTCGTTATTAATGAAACCGCACAGCAACTGGATGAAGTATTGGTCAGCTCACATAGAAATACGGAGCATGCTTCTGTTAGCCTTCGTTTAAAAACCCCATTGCTGGAAACGCCCCAAAATATACAGGTAGTGGATCAAAGCGCGCTCGCCGCACAGCAGGTCATCAGCATGAGCGATGGGGTAATACGCAATGTAAGCGGCGCTACCCGCCTGGAGCATTGGGGCGACCTTTATACGAACATTACAGCAAGAGGATCCCAGATTCAGGCCTTCCGCAACGGGTTCAACGTTGTGGCTTCCTATTGGGGACCGCTTACGGAAGATATGAGCTTTGTAGACAGGATCGAATTTGTAAAAGGGCCTGCCGGCTTTATGCTGGCCAATGGCGACCCAAGCGGCTTGTATAATGTGGTAACCAAAAAGCCTACAGGCATTACCAAAGGTGAAGTGAACCTGACACTCGGCAGCTTTGATCTGTACAGGGGAAGCCTGGATCTTGACGGTGCGCTCAGTAAGAACCGGAAATTATTATATCGCTTCAATATTGCCGCGCAAAACAGGGGTTCACACCGCGATTATGAGTACAATAACCGCTATGTGATCGCCCCGGTGATCTCTTACCAGGTAGATGACCATACAAAACTGACCCTGGAATATAACGGTCAGTTTGCCAGGATGACGGAATTGGGCTCCTATTATATCTTTTCCAAATACGGATATGGCACATATCCCCGGAATCTCACATTTACCAATCCCGGGTTACCGCCTACCACAATCAACGACCATAGCGGGTATGTGACATTAGAGCATTCGTTCGATCGTAACTGGAAAATTACGGCCCAGGGAGCTTATTTTAACTATCAACAGACAGGTATGAGCTCATGGCCTTCCTATATGGACTCTGTTACAGGAAGTGTGATCCGGAACATCGGCATCTGGGACGCCAAGAGCACGATGGCATTGGGGCAGGTATTTTTGAACGGAGAGTTTTATACCGGCAACGCCAGGCACCGGCTGCTGGCGGGGATTGATGCCGCCAGTAAGAGTTATTATGCGGATTGGGGGCAATCGCATAACCTGGACACCCTGGGCGCGCTCTTTGACCCCACCCACCCTACTTACGGAGTACCGGTGAACGGTTATCCGGAATTTGACCGCAGCAAGCCTATTGAAGAAAGGGCCATAGCAGCCTGGGGCATACAAAAGCAGCGGTATTCCAGCATATATGTTCAGGATGAAATCGCCTTCTTTAAAGAAAAACTAAGATTAACGCTGGCCGGCCGTTACACGGATGTGAGCCAGGTTTATGGGGTAGATGTACCTTACTCTACTGCAAAACATTTTACCCCCCGGGTGGGATTAAGTTATTCTATCGGCAAAACAGCTTCGGTTTATGCGCTCTATGACCAGGCTTTCATACCGCAAACAGGGGTATTGACTAACGGAGGTGCAATAAAACCGATTACAGGAAACAATATGGAACTGGGCATCAAGAAAAACTGGTTTCACGACAAATGGTATACGACCCTGTCAGTTTACCGCATCCTGAAACAAAACGAGCTGACTACCGATCCGCATTCACAATCCAACCCTGCTACCAGCATTGTATTGGGTGAAAAAGTGGCTAAAGGCATTGAGTTTGATGTAAGGGGAACTGTGCTGCCTGGCTTTACGGTTATGGCTAACTATGCACTTACTGATGGCAGGGTTACCAAAGTGGCTCCGGGAGCGGAAGACATTTATACCGTAGGGGAAATTGTTCCCGGTTATGCAAAACATACGACCAATGCCTGGCTCTCCTACGAATTACAGAAAGGCGCCTTACAGGGGCTGGGAATATCGGGGGGCTTTACCTGGCTGAAGGAACGTCATACAGACTGGTTTGGTGCCAATGGCAAGCTGCCGGATTATTTCAAGCTGGATGGAGGTCTGTTCTATGCAAAAAACAGATACAGGATCACGCTGAACGTGTTTAATATACTGAACAGGTATTTGTACAGCGGTTCCTATTACCCGCTCCCCGCTTCATTAACAGATAATTCAATTATGACGCCGGCTTATTATTATCAAACGGAGCCACCCCGCAATTTACGGATCAGTTTTAGCTATCATTTTTAGGGGAGCAACCGATATTGAAGCATAACCTCCAACCGCCATAAGGCGGTCTCTTTCAGACAGCTCATCCGGTTCCTCCTGATGAGCTGTCGTTTATTATTTTTCTTTCCGCTTTTTTTGCTGATCTTAGCAGTTACAAAACCCTCCGGACAATGTTGCTTTTAAAACGACTCCTGTTCCTTGCCTGTTGCGCGCTGTTACTGGCCAGCTGTAATTTCCGGAAGGAAAAAACACAGACATCTTCTATCCTGCTCCAGGATGTATTACTTATTGACGGCAATGGCGGGGCGCCTCTAATGCATATGGATGTGCGCATCCGTGCAGACAGTATTGCTGAAATCGGCCGCAAACTGGATACACAGCATACCCTGGTGATACCGATGAGCGGCAAAACCGTTATGCCGGCACTGACCAGCGCTCATGTGCATGTGGGCTCATTAAAAGGCACCGCCAATAAACCGGAAAATTATACCAGAAACAATATCCTGTCCCAGCTAAAAAAGTATGCAGACTATGGCATTACCAATATCCTGGTAATGGGCACTGATCTGCCGATGCTTTTTCAAAGCGGCCTGCGGGACTCTTCTGTAAATAACCTGCTGCCCGGCGCCCGGCTTTTCTCGGCAGGATATGGCTTTGGGCCTCCCGGTTTTAACACAGGGCATCTTTACCAGCCGCAGCGTGCAGACCAGGTACCCGCCCAGATGGACAGCCTCGCGCAGTTGCGGCCGGCAGTTGTAAAGATATGGGTAGATGATTTTGCGGGGCACAGCAGAAAAATGGATACAGCCGTTTACCGGGCTGTTATCCGGGAAGCCCATAAGCACGGGCTAAGGGTTGCTGCGCACGTCTATTACCTTGCCGATGCGCGCAGGCTGGTGGCAGACGGGGTGGATATGCTTGCGCACAGTATCCGCGACAGTGTGATTGATGACAACCTGGTAAAACAAATGAAGGAAAAAAAGGTAATCTATATCCCCACCCTGGCCCTGGACCTTTTCTCTTTTGCCTATGCCGGTATGCCGGAGTGGATCAATGATCCTTTTTTCAAAGCAGCTTTAGAGCCCGGTGTCTATGAAATGATCACGGCCCCCGGCTACAGCGCTGCTGCAAAAAATAGCCCATTGTATGCAAGAAACCGGCACGGCTTTGAAACAGCCCTTAAAAATTTAAAAAAGCTGCAGGATGCCGGTGTACTTATTGCAATGGGCACAGACAGCGGCGCTCAACCTATACGCGTGCAGGGCTTTTCAGAACATATGGAGCTGGCCTTAATGGTACAGGCAGGCTTAACACCGTTGCAGGCTATTACCGCGGCCACAAAGAACGCGGCACACGCATTAAAGATCAATGCACAGTTTGGCACCATCACTCCGGGCAAAAAAGCCGATCTGTTAATTATAAACGGAAACCCTGCAACAGCTATCAGCAATACCCGGAATATTGCAGCAGTTTACAAAGCAGGCAGGCAGGTAAGCAAAGGCCCGAAAGCTCCATGAGCTTATAACCGGAATGGATTCCAGAACTACCGGTTCAATGCCAGATCATTGCCTGTTAGCCCTTCCGGTGTTTTCTCCGGCAAACAATAGCAGCTCCTTTCATTAAGGACAGGCGCTGATGCGCCGGGATCCGCCTGCAATACATTTATCCTTTTTCCCCGGTGTTGATAAAACTCAGTATTTTTGCCTATCACTACACTCCTTTTAATTGACGCTATGGATATTGTGCACGATAAAACTTTAGCCACGAAACAAAAAGCGCTTTTTATCAATCTTGATAAAGACATCTACGGCTCCTTTGCCGAAATAGGCGCAGGGCAGGATGTAGCCGGGAATTTTTTTAAAGCCGGTGGCGCGTCCGGCACTATCGCAAAAACAATGTCGGCATATGACATGTTTTACTCTGATGCAATCTATGGTGTCTCTTCCGATAAAAGATATGTAAGTGAAATGCGCCTGCTTTCTATGCTGGAGCATGAATACGGGCTGCTGATTGAACGGCTGGCAGACAAACGCGGTGCCACTACCAAATTCTTTGCCTTCTCCGATACCATTGCGGCATTAAACTACCAGAAATCCAATGATGCGCACGGGTGGATGGGCGTTCGTTTCCAGTTAGAGCCCAACGGGCTTTACAATGATGTGATCCTCCATGTGAAGTTACTCGATAATGAAAACACGCTGCAGCAGCAGGCTGTGGGCGTGCTGGGCGTAAACCTGATGTATGCCTGCTTTAATTATTATTCTGATCCCGCGATCTTTATCCGCTCATTAATGGATGATCTGTCCACAGACAGAATACAGATTGATATGATCCGTTTTGAAGGTCCCGGGTTTGTTCATGTGGATAACCGTTTAATGAGCCTTCGCCTGGTAAAATTCGGTTTTTCGGATGTGGCCGTGTTTGGCCCTGAAGGAAAGAACCTGCCTCCCATGGATGCCCTGTACAAAAAAAACATTGTGGTGATCCGTGGCCGCTTCCGTCCTTTGGTAAACGTGCATATGGATATGCTTAAAAATGGTGTAAAACAATTCATGGAAGAGCCCGGCCTGGATAAAGAAAATGTGCTGGTCATAGCTGAACTTACTTTACAGGCATTAAAAGAGCGGAATGCTACCGAAAAAGAAGACATAGATGAAAAGGATTTCCTGGACCGAGTAGATATACTGTGCTCATTGGGGCAGACGGTAATGATATCCAATTTCCACGAATATTATAAGCTGGTAGCCTATCTTTCCAGGATCACAAAATTAAAAATGGGCATGGTGCTGGGTTATCCTAACCTGGAATACATTTTTGGCGAGGAACATTATAAAGACCTGCCAGGGGGCATCCTTGAATCTTTTGCAACACTGTTCAGCCGGAATGTGAAACTTTTTATTTACCCGACCCTGCGGAACGGCGTTATTTTAAATTGCCTGCGTTTTTCCCCGCCACCCCATCTTATAGACCTGTACCGTTACCTTATTGCTAATGATAAAATTGAAGACATCACACATTATAATGAGCGCCATCTGCAAATACAAACAGACAATGTTCTAATGATGATCAAAGAAGGCAACAAGGCATGGGAAGACCTTGTGCCTCCGGAAGTAGCGGCCATTATTAAAGAGCGCTTCCTGTTCGGCTATCACATCGACAACAAATCTGCCGATGGGGAGCAACAGATCGCATAGCTTGCGGATCAGCTACCCCGTTTGCCCGGGCGCGCGTTTCCTGTTCAAAATGCATTTTGAGAACAGACCGGTTTATTGTTCTTTACCTCTTGCTTTTTCAACATACGCTTTTAATAAGGTACCGATCAGCGCTGTCCAGCCTTCTGTAAAATTTTCTTTTGCAAAAGCTTTTAAAGCAGGGAATGTTTCCAAACCGAAATGGGTTAGTTTAATGTGCGTTTTGTTACCATCGGGCTGCAATTCATAAGTAACCAGAGAAAGCCCTTCAAAGCCTTCATAACGCCAGCTGTACGCCAGTTTCCTGAAAGGCTCCACTTCTGTGACCACACATTTGTGCAGATAACTTTCCCCCTCTTTCCCCTTATCCAGAAACTCAAATTCAAAACCGGTTCTTGCTTCAAAAGCAGGAACATCAAAAAACCACCGGCGCAAAGCGGCTGCATTGGTCAGCGCCTCCCATACTTCCTGTACAGGGGCGTTGTACGTTCTTTCTATAATAATGGGTTCGTGTTGCATGGTATTTATTAATTTTTATTGAGGAAATCTTCAATGACCCTGGTTGCTGCGGGCTGCACCCGTTTGTCCGTATCCGGGAACGTCACTTCTCCCAGATAAGCACCATGACCACCCGGGAAAACAGCCAGCTCGCAATGTGGTATAATGCGGTACATTTCAACAGCGCTTTCAGGGGAACCTACATCTTCGCTGCTATTAATGACCAGTGTTGCTGCTTTTACAGACCGCATCTGGTCATCAGTCCATCCTTTAAAGGTTTTCATCCGCTGCACATCTTTATTAAAGCTGTTTTGCAATGCGCCGGTATCGTTCCCGTTTGCTTTCAGCTGCCCATCCTGTAACGCCTGTGGCATATTGCTCAGCGTAGCATGATCAAAGCCCTCCCAGAATTGAGGGGCAGCTGCGCTTCTTTTATAAAATGCAGAAGCCAGGATCAGCTTGCCGACCTTTTCCGGATAATGAATGGCTATTTCTATTGCTGTTTGCCCTCCATTGCTGAATCCTAAAAAATCGGCCCCTGGTATTTTAAGATGCTCCAACAGCTTTATAACATCCGCGGCGTCCTGTTCAAAGCTCAGATTTGTATTGCGGTCACCTGTGCGCCCGTGCGCCTGCAATTCAACGCCTATTACCTGCCGGTGCGCTGCCAGAAAAGGAATAAGCCGGCCAAAGGATGTTTGTATGGTAGAGCCGCCGCCGTGGATCAGCACCAGCGGCTTTCCCTGGCCATAGATCTCGTAGTACATTTTCAGCCCATTCACCTCTGAATAGCCACTTTTAAAATTCAAACTGCGGGTTGATGTGTTCCCGGCCGCTTTTGTTTTCCGCTTCCGTTGATACGCTGCTAAAGTCAAAGCAAGCACAACGGAAAACAGCGTCATTTGTTTCATTTCAATACATTTTTTTGCCAAGGCCATTGTTCAGCCCTCCCTGCAGGGGCTATCAGGCGATCAATCCTTAATATTAATGCCTGCTTCTTTTGGAAATTTGTCGGCTACAAAATTGGGATGAATCTGATGCTCTAAAAATATTTTAGCTCCATCCAGTACTGTTGTCCAGCCACCGGTTGCTCCTTTTATTTTTTCTACCAATGCATCCCCGGTTTCGGTAAAGCCATATTGTTTTACGGTTACATAAGTAGCACCATCGCCTACCGTTCTAAAATTAAATTCAATCATTGTAGGTGCCGGGGACTCATCCAGAATAATCTTTTCGTCTTTGATCATTTCTGTGGCAGTCACCGTCCATATAACGTTATACATTTCCCATTCCCAGGTTACTTTTTTTCCTGTTTCCAGTTTATCACTGCCTTTTGTAAACCAGAAATTTTTTGTAATCTCCGGATCTACAAATGCATTGAAAACCTCAGGGGCCGGTTTTCTTATCAGCATTTGAGCTGCTGCTGCCGGTGTCTTTTGTGTTGTCATACATTCTATATTTATTGGTGAATACAAAATTCCGTGCGTTAGTTCTCTAAAAACTTTTTAAGCCTTTGGCTAATAAAATACTCCCAGCCTTTAACGCAACTTTCTCTTGCAAAGTCCGGGTTGTCCTTTGGAAAGCTGCTTTGTCCGTGATGGGAAAATTCAAGAATGGTTTTGTTGTCACTTGCCGTCAGTTCCCAAACAACAAATGAGCTGCCCGGGCTGCCTTTATATTTCCAGTTATAAACGATTCTCCTCTGGGGAATTACTTCTGTTACTTTCCATAAATGCAGATAATCCTTATTGTCCGGCGTATGCACGTTAAAACTTGTTTCAAAACCAACAATGGGCTCAAATGCCGGTATCATCTCAAAATACCATTGTATCATCTCCGCCCTGCTGGTAATAGCAGACCACACTTTATTAACCGGGGCATTCAACTCCTGCGTGATGGATATAGGATCATCTGTTTTTTGCTGAAGGTACCTGTTCAGCCTTTCCACATTTTGTTTCAGGCCCTCATCTGCCTTAAATGTTTTCACGGTTTGAATGAATACTTCTTTGGTCTCAAACAGCATGTGCCATTCAATAAATGTTTTATTACCACGGCTTTCAAAAGTGATGGTTGCCAGGAACCTTGGGCCGGAAATATGCTCATACACCAGCTTTTTATGCTTAACCACTTCTTTGAACACGCTTTTGTTTTTATAATCCGTTCCATCGGGCCCGTGCATAATCAGGTCCCATTCTCCTTCCGGCTGTAGCTCCATTTTGGTAATGGTATTGGTAAAGCCATCGGGGCCCCACCAGTTTTTGATATGCCCGGGATCCGTCCAAACCTCCCAGACCAGCTCTACCGGTGCATCCAGCAACCGGGAAATGCGCAGTTCCCTGCCTGCGGTATCATTTTTTTCGTTTTGCATATTTCTTTGTTTTTTGAATGCCAGATAAATACTGTTCCAGAGCGTCCAGCTTGCTTTCCCAGAATTGTTTATACTGTTCTACCCATTCTGAAATTTCATTCAGCCTTTCCAGCCTGGCTTCGCAATACCGTTCCCTTCCCTGTTGTTTGACCACGATCAGCCCACACTCCGTTAATATTTTCACGTGCAGCGAAACGGCCTGACGGGTGACCCGGAATTTTCCGGCAATCGTGTTTACATTCAATGGCTGCTCTGCTACCAAACCAATGATGGCCCGCCTTGTTGGGTCTGCTATAGCCTGAAATACATCTCGCCGCGCTTCCATTTATGCAAGTATTTACTTGCAAATATAACCGCAAGTAAATACTTGCGCAAATTTTTTGTGGATTTGTTAAACCAGATCGGCAGGTATGTCTGGGCATTCCGGCCGCCTATTCCTGCAACCTGCCGGGTGTTACACCATACTTTTTTTTAAACGCGGTACTGAAATGCTGCACTGAAGAATAGCCCAGATCCCCGGCAACCTGTTTAATAGTGCTTCCTGATGATAACAGTTCCCGGGCGCGGCTTAACCGGTAATCGTTCAGATAGCCGAATACACTGTTATGAAACAGTTCCCTGAATCCTTTTTTGAGCTTGAATTCATTGGTGCCGGACAGCTTTGCCAGCTCTGACAGCGAGGGTGGCGCATCCGCATGCCGGAGCAGATATGCTCTTGCGTTATAGATGCATTCTTTATCGTGCGCAGATTTTAAAACCGAGCTCTGCCTTTTATGAACAGATTGCTCAAATGCCTCTGCCTGCAATACCAGCAGCTCTATACACTTTGATTGCAGGAACAGCAGCTTTAACCCGCCGGTATAGGTACAATTGATCATGCTCTGAATGCAGTGGTGCATGGCAAAGCTCATGGGCAGGTTTTCCTCTGCCAGCTGCGCATAACGCCCGGCAGCAATATCATCAGCAAACAATTGGAGGACCGGCCCGCAATCCTTAGCCAGCGAAAGAAAACGCTCCTTTGTAAAATGTACTTCAAAAAAGCGGTAGTTCTCATGGGAACGATAATCACCTGTTCCGTCTAGATAAGGCATATAGATCATGTTCTGCATGAGCGGGGCGAAAGAATACTTTTTGTTATTAATCGCATTGTACAGAGTGCCGCCTCCGGAAAGGGCAAAATGCAGCTCTACCATTTCAGGCACATCAAAAGCCCTGAAATGCAATCTGGAACGCTTAAAAATAATATCGCCATAAACAATATAAATATCCGGCAGCCCTATCTGCGTAACGGCGGCATCACCAAAGGGAAAACTGTATTTCTCCGTACGCTCTATAACAAGCGGTACAGCAGGAATGAACAGATCCATTTCAAGACCTATATCCACCCACTGACTGCCATTTCCGCTAATGCTCATTGCCATAGAAGAAACCGTTTTCTTTCTTTGCAAAATTATCCTAATAGCAGTAAAATGAAAAAGAAAATCCCGCTGGTATGAAACCGGCTCCCTGTGCTGTAAAGAATTATACCTCGTTTCTTTGAATTTTGCAAAAAATCAGTTAAAACAAGATCTATGCCCCGCATACCCAAATGGCTTGGTGATACAATGGAAACGGTATTCAGCCGGATGATCATTCCTGTAGAAGTTACAGGAACCGAATATCTTTTCCCCGATTTAAAAAGAGTGATCATGGAAGGAGACTTTACAAAGGCCCGGTATGCTCCCGGAAATGTGATCGAATTCCGTGTAACCGATACTGATTTCAGGCACTATACCCTATCTGCCTTTGATAGGGAAAAAGGCATCTGTGAAATGCTGGTCTATCTGCATGGCCGGGGTGTTGGCAGCAATTGGGCTGCAACCCTCAAAGTCGGAAGCAGGGCTCGGTTAATGGGGCCGGGGGGGAAAATAAAATACAAAGAAGCCGCTACCAGGCATTTTGTTTTTGGAGACGAAACCTCCGTAGGATTAATGGAATGCATAACAAGGGAAGCAATGAAACGCGGTCATACCTGTTACTGCCTGGCAGAACTGGACCCGCCGCATCATAGCTGGACGCACCGGCTGGGCTTTCAGGCGGTTACAGTTGAAAAAGATTATGAGCCGGCTGCAAGGTACGCAGCCGAAAGCATAGCAGCAATGGATGCTGCCTTTTGGCAACAATGGAAGGACGCTGCCTTTTATATTACAGGGCGTGCAAAGTCTATCCAGGCCGTTCGCAGGGTATTGGTACAAAAGGGCATTACCCTGAAAAACATTCTTACCGAGCCTTACTGGGCAGAAGGGAAAACGGGGCTGTAAGGCAGCCTCGCTTCCGGCTTTGATTTCAGCGATACAGATGAACCTAAAAGCATACATGCACAACCAGCAGCTCTCTGTTTGGAGCACAACAGTTTCCCTTTATTGTTGAGCGGATCAAATCAATCTGTAATGCAGTACATTATTCTGCTCCGTGGTATAAACGGGCGGCCGCACCATTAAAATAGCAGCATTGAAATCCCGTTTGGAAAAGAACGGTTATCAGAAAATACAAACCATACTGCAAGCAGGAAATATAATTTCAGATGCACCAGAAAAGCATAGTTCCAAGCTGCAAAAAAAGCTAGAAACAGCACTGACAAAGACCTTTAATTACCCTGCCAGCGGTTTGGTGATTACAATGCAGCGGTTGCAGACTGCTGTAACCCGGCCTATTCAAGCACAGAATGGGACGGTGCACAGGATTTTCCCATTATCCGGTATGCAGAAATATTATTATCCTATGCTGAAGCAAAAAATGAAGTTAGCGGCCCGGACGCTACCATTTATACTGCTTTAAATAATATAAGAGACAGGGCAGGCATGCCGGCAATAGATCCATCGGTTTATAACTCAAAAGACAAATTACGGGAGCTGATCAGAAATGAAAGAAGGATTGAGCTCGCCGGTGAAGGGCAATGGTATTTCAACATCAGGCGCTGGGGAACTGCCGGTTCGGTAATGACCTCAATAAAAGATCTTAATAATTCATTGGTGCAGGAACGTATATGGGATAACAAATATACATTGATGCCTTACCCGCAAACGGCTGTTGACAGAAACTCTAACCTGAAAAATGCTCAGGCAAGCAAAGGCTATTAGCATATTGTCACTTTTTTTATGATAATAAAAGCTATCTCCCTGGTTGAGATAGCTTTTATTTTGCTGGTTAGTATAACAGCATACAACAATTATAAAACCGGTTTCAAAAACGGGCAAACAACGAACTACGGGAACCTGAAAGAATATCCGCTGTTAACAAACTTTACACTAAATTCGGCTAAAGAACTTCTTACCTTTAATAAGCACATTACTATGGATCAACTATTCCGGGAAAGCTTTTGGAAAAACTTTGCAGCTGCCATTGATATGTTTAAGAACATTATCAGCATTTGCCCTGACGCGACCTGGCAAAAAGAGAAAAAGATCTTCTACATGGCGTACCATACCCTCCTGTTCCTTGATTATTACCTTACAATTCCGGTCAGCAGTTTCCATCCCCTCCTTCCTTATACAATCGTTGAGCCGGATCAGCTGCCTCCGGAAGCAATTGATGATGTATTTCCTGACCAATTCTATCCAAGGAATGAAATGCAGACTTATATTGCTGCTGCCCGGGAAAAGTGTGAAAAACTGATCATGCAGACACCTGCAGAAAAATTCAGCGAGCGATGGATCCGCAGCAATGAAATAAACAGGCATGGCTTGTGCCCGGCTGTTGTAACAGATTATAATTTACTGGAGATCCTGTTTTATAACCTCAGGCACATTCAACATCATGTTGGCCAGTTAAATTTATTGCTCCGGCAAACAGCGAATATTGCAGCTGACTGGATCGCACAATCCGAATGATTGTTTTGAAGCGCTCCGGTTTTGTAAGGCAGATCAGCAAAATGAAGCTATTGCCTGTATAAATGATTCCTATTGGCACAGGACGGGAATTGCACGTATGCTTTAAATTTATACGATAACTATTTTTAGCTTTGCAAAGACAGGTAAGTTGAAAAAATGAAAAAATTTATACACACTATGAAAAACACAATTGCCGCTTTCCTCTTATTGATTTCCTGCACCGGCCGGGCGCAGGTTTATGACCAGGAACTGGAAAAAGAACGGAACCATACCAGGGCGGCCTTTCTGCAGCTCATGCCCCGGATATCTGACAGATTATGGGACAGTACGCTTACCCCGGAGCAGCAGGTTGCGCTATTTGATCCGATGCTGGTTTACATACAAAAATGCCTGCCTGCCTACCGGAAAATACGCCAAAAATATTTAGAAGAATCGCCGGCGCCCCCTTCCACGCTTTTCAATCTGCATTTCCATAGTTTGCAGGATAGCGATCAGCTGGCCAAAATTTTATATGACCCGAAGTATAGTGCTGCTACCCTGTTATATTGCTATAAGCCGGCAGAAATAAGTGCTGTTATTAATGGCTTTATACAGCCCCTGCTCATCCAGAAAGCCGGTATCAGTTTCACTGAGGCCAGTATTGGCTATACATTCGGCCAGCAGGTTTTTACAAAGAAACTCAAAGGAGATCAATGGCAGATCTGGTCTGCCAGCAGGGCCTACGTGCTGCGGTTCATTTTTGATTTAAACAACTCAACCATTCAGCATTTAGAATTTACGGCCTTCAACGATCCGGAGTACGTTAAGATCCAATTGCCGTTTTCTGCATACAAGCCACGTTTTACAACCGACCAGCTCTATCTTTCCATGAGTAAGATCCGCTGGGATGCCTACACAACAAATCTTATTAAGAACGTACCACCCCATAGCTGGCAGGATACGGTTAACCGGCGCCTGTTGGCCTACTATGCTCAAAACCAGGAGCAGTTTCATATGGTACGGCAAAAAATACTTGCCGGTCTTGATAAGGCTGGCCTTCCGGACACATCCTGGAAAGAATTTACCAACCTGCTGCCCGAAGATACAGAAAGCTTAAAAGAAGTGTTAGTGCCTTACTTTATTGAGCCGGGAGCAATTGCTGATTATCTGTTCTCAGCTACCCATACAATACCTCACTTTAGTAAAAATATAGAGGAAATAGGAGCAAATACGATGACCGGGTTTCAGAATAGCGTCATCAGCAATAACGGAGCTGCTTTATGGAAAATATGCTCCCGTTCCTATTCCGTTGCCTTTGAATATACCTGGAATATACAGACGGGGGAAGTAACCGGGCTAAGATTGCTGAAACGGAGTTAATGGTTCTCCTGTCAAAAAATTGTCAGGCAAAAGTTTTTAGCATCCGGCAGGTTAAACAAAATCATTTCGATAGGCTATTTCCTATTTTTGCGTCATGTTATCACAAACGGAAGAAAATTACCTGAAGGCATTGTTCCACCTTACATCGGAGCATTCGGAAAAATCGAAGGCAGGCACCAATGAGCTGGCAACTGCGTTGAATGTAAAACCTGCTACCGTTAACGACATGCTTAAAAAGCTGAAGCAGAAAAAACTGATTCTTTATGAAAAATACGGAAAAATTTCCCTTACCGCAGCCGGGAATAAGCAGGCTATAGAAATTGTCCGCAAGCACCGCCTTTGGGAAACCTTTTTATATGAAAAGCTCGGGTTCAGCTGGGACGAGGTTCATGAAGTGGCGGAACAGCTGGAGCATATACAATCGCCGAAACTGATCGCACAACTTGAAAAATTTTTAGACTACCCGGAATATGACCCGCATGGAGATGCCATTCCCAATGCAAAAGGAGAACTAAAACCTCCACCCCGTAAAACCCTATCGGAAATACCGGTTGGAAAAACATGCAGGCTTGTTGCCGTAAAAGACAACAGCGCTCTTTTTCTTCAATACGTTGTACAGGTGGGACTGGGATTGAGCAGTAAAATAAAAGTGATCAGCCGCCAGGATTTTGACGGCAGCATTGAAATTGAAGTAACCGGCAAAAAATCAGTTGTAAGCCAGAAGTTTGCAGACAATATTTATGTTGTCTGAGTATTTATAATTGTTTTATGGCGCTATCGGTTTCCTTTGCAAATTATCTCCTGCTGTTCTCAAATGCTTCATCCTCCTTACAGGACCTTCACATTGCTCACTCTGTTCGTAATGCCCTGACCGGGTTGGCCATTGCCGCTTTCACTGACTTTATACCCACGGTCAACAATGCAATACCAAATGTGACTAATATAGCCAGTAAAAATATCCACCAGCTTAACGTTGTTTTATAGGCAAAATTTTGCAGCCATTTATTCATCGCCCAATAGCCGGCAGGCAATGCAATACAACTGGCAATTAACACCGGCTTTAACAAGTCTTTTGACAGTAATATAACAATATTCTGCACCGATGAGCCCGGCACTTTTTCGTACACCGATTTCTTTAAACCGTTTTGCAGCAGTATACGATACCAGCCCAAACAGGCAACAAATATGGCTAAACAGGCAAACACTGTAAGAACAGTTTGCTGGCGCAGGTCTCTTTTATACAAATCGCCAAATTGTTCATCCAAAAAGCGGTACTCAAAAGGATACTCCGGAACTACCTTTCTGTATTCGGCTTTTAGCAGGTCAATACCGGACTGCAGGCTTTCTGTAAGCACTATGTTGCCCGGGTTTTGTAAAACAGTTGCAGCATCCCTCTTTATTAATGGAAAAGAAAACAGCTTGAAAAAATCGCTGTCCACATCCAGCACTTTTTTTTCATGAAAGGATTGATTACCGACGATAACAAGATTGTCCGTAGGATTTACTCTTCCTGCGCTTACTATCTGTTCCTTAAAATCATTCAGCAATGCCGGTGCATATTCTGTTCATTACTGGTCTTTGGCAATATTCTGATGCTTTGTTTTGGTTAGCCCGGAGCACAATACCTGCATTCCGCCTACAGCTTCTTCCGCCGGTTGCACAGTGCTATATCACCTTATAACGCCGTATTTGATCTTCAGGCATTTTTGAACCATCAATATGCCATGCTTGTAAGCCGCTTATAAACATAGTTTTATGAGTCAGAAGGAATAAAAACGTCCGATAACAGAACACTTTCTGTATGGTTACAGAACGAATGATCACAAACTGCACGCTAAACGAGAAAGCACTCTTGCAGGCAGCCCTGGTTCTGTTTGGGCCGGAGCGATTTATCAGATACAGCAGGAAACAACCTCAAAGGTTTAACGCCGGCGTATGTAGGTTTATCAAGTATTACTATCCATTTACCAGACATAGCAGTTCGCGGCAAAACTAAAAAGTTTATTAAAACATTCACCCACAAACAAACATCTGAACCCGGTTATTATCAGGCCGGGACTGCCTTTCCGTTTAAAAAAAATTATGCGCTTTCAAAATAAAAGCGCATTTTTACAATAGCGTTTTAATTACGCTAATTTAGAGAAAAAACAGCCGGGGTTTCTACCCTGGCTAATATTTTCTTAGTACATATATTTTTTTATAATAAAGGAAATATTCACATGCTGCAGTATATTTAATGATTGCATTGTTTTTCAATTTAGAGACTTACTATAACAAAAGTATTGTAAGTTTTTGAATTAAAAAATAAATAATTCACTTATTAATATTATCAGCATTTTCTTTTTGAAGTCAGCAATTTTTACTATATTGCTAAATACACAGGCAGCTGTTTGCTTTCCTTTCTTCAGTAAAACCTTTATATTTTCAGCTTTTTTAAAGCAGATAATCTGTTTCAATACTGTTTACCCGATCACCATCTCACTATTTCGACGATCAAAGCAATTATTGGCAGCACCATAGCAATAGTTACTTTATTACTTACGCGCAGCAGCAGCTGATCATTTTCTGCATTGTTTTTTGTACCGCCGGCTATGTTCATTGCAATTGCTTAAAATAAAACCTATTTCAATGAAGACCGGATCAGCTTTTCCATAACAAAATAAGTGATCGGGCAAAATTCGCTGTTTTTTAAAGTAAGGGCCGGGCGTTTTATCAAAACATCCTCATCAGTATAAGGAAAGCGGGCACAGTCTGACGGCCGCATCTCATAAATGCTGCAGGTATTGTCTGTATTTAAAAAGGGGCAGGGCGACTGTTTCACCACAAAATCGCCCTCCTCATCCACTCTTAAATAGGTATCAATAAAAACGCTTTCCTTGAGCCCCAATCCTTTTGCTATCCGTTTTACATCTGGTGTTTTAAACCGGGGGGAATAATTTTTGCAGCAGTTGGCACAGTTCAGGCAATCCACAGCTTTAAAAGCCTCTTCATGCAAAGCCGGAAGTTGCTTCAATACCTTATTCTTATCCGCCCTTTTTAAAAACTGCTGATAGTTTTTGCGATGTTCCCTGGATTTCTTTTCCCAGTTGCTCAAAATTGTATTCGACATTTTCTAACAGATGCGTTTAATACATCCGGAAATCAAAAGTAATTATTCGCTGTCTTAAAATATCATATAAACAAATACGCCTTTATTAAATTTTAAAAAAAATACTTAATTTCTTCATATTCACCGGTTTTCCCCATATGGCCGATCCTTACTTTTTCTCAGTAATTGGGCGTAACTTTGCACACTTCATTTATACTTAATACCCCGATAGTAATATGAATATTTTAGAATCCCAATCAGAAGAATTTTTAAAACGACATATTGGACCTGACGAAGCCGAAACCGAAAAAATGCTGGAGAAGGTCGGCTTTAGCAGTCTTGATGCGCTGATGGAACAAACTGTTCCTTCCGGCATCCGTATGAAAGACCCGTTGAGCATCCCTAACCCGATGAGCGAAAACGAGTACCTGCGGCATATTAAAAATATATCACTAAAAAATAAGATCTTTCACAATTACATCGGCCAGGGCTATTACGGCACTATTACTCCTTCCGTAATCCTGCGCAATATTTTCGAAAACCCCGGTTGGTATACACAATATACCCCCTACCAGGCAGAAATTTCCCAGGGGCGCCTGGAGAGCCTTTTAAATTTTCAGACCGTTGTAAGCGATCTTACAGGGTTGCCATTGGCAAATGCTTCCCTACTGGATGAAGCAACGGCCGCTGCCGAAGCAATGATCATGTTCTTCCATTCAAAGAACAGGTCGGAGTCTGTTCAAAAGCCCAGGTTCTTTATCGACACAGAAATCTTCCCGCAAACAAAGGATGTTTTGTATACACGGGCACAACCTTTTGGGATTGAGATCATAGAAGGCAACTATAAGAATGCCGCTATTACTGAAGACTATTTTGGTGCGCTGGTGCAATATCCTAATAATAAAGGCAGCATTGAAGATTACCGCTCTTTTATTGAAACCGTTCATAACACCGGCGGGTATGTGGCCATGGCAACAGATCTGCTGGCATTAACGCTTTTAACCCCTCCGGGGGAACTGGGCGCGGACGTTGCCGTAGGATCTGCACAACGTTTTGGCGTGCCTCTGGGGTATGGCGGTCCGCATGCCGCTTTTATGACGGCTACTGACGAGTTTAAACGTACCATCCCCGGGCGCATCATTGGTATCAGTGAAGATGCCAGTGGCAACCGGGCATTGCGTATGGCCCTGCAAACAAGAGAGCAGCACATTAAACGGGAAAAAGCCACCTCCAATATTTGCACGGCCCAGGCATTACTGGCCAATATGGCGGCTATGTACGCCGTTTATCATGGCCCCGGCGGGTTGAAACAGATTGCAGAACGTGTAGCCATTTTTACGCAGATTGTCGGAGAAGCCATTGAAGCCCGCGGGTTCCGGCTTGTCAGCAATCATTATTTTGACACCCTTGTTGTTAAAACAGATAATACTTCTTCCATTATTGAAAAGGCAGAACAGCAAAAAATAAACCTGCGCCAGATCGACCACCAGCACATTGGCATATCACTGGATGAAACGGTGATCATTGAAGACCTGTATGATCTGATCAACTGCTTTGAAAATGATTCCAGCCCTGTTTCATTTGAGCTGAGCGCAGAAGAAGAGCTCCGCCATATCCCGGAGGCATTATCAAGAAGATCTGCTTTTTTAACACACCCGGTATTTAATACCTATCACAGTGAAAGCAAAATGATGCGTTATATTAAATACCTGGAAAATAAAGATCTTTCTTTAAACACTTCCATGATCTCTTTGGGCAGCTGTACCATGAAGCTGAATGCAGCCACCGAAATGATCCCGCTGAGCTGGTCACATTGGGCAAACATTCATCCGTTTGCCCCGTTAAACCAGGCAGGCGGCTATAAGCAGATCATAGAAGAGCTAAGTCATTACTTATGCGAGATCACGGCTTTTGACGCCTGCAGCCTGCAGCCTAATAGCGGGGCCCAGGGAGAATATGCCGGCCTGCTCACCATTAAAGCCTATCATGAAGCGCAGGGCAATCCGCACCGTAATATAATGCTGATCCCGATTTCCGCGCACGGCACCAATCCTGCTTCTGCAGTAATGGCGGGCATGAAGGTGGTTGTGGTTAAAGCCCTGGAAAATGGTTATATTGATATAGAAGATCTGAAAGCAAAAGCCACACAATATAAGGATACACTGGCAGGGATCATGATCACTTATCCCAGCACTTATGGCATCTATGAAGAAACGGTAAGGGAGATCAACCAGATCATACATGATAACGGCGGACAGGTGTATATGGATGGTGCCAATATGAATGCGCAGGTAGGCTTAACAGCCCCGGGACTGATTGGTGCAGATGTCTGCCACCTTAACCTGCATAAAACATTTGCCATTCCGCACGGCGGTGGCGGACCCGGCATGGGGCCCATTTGTGTAAAAGAGCACCTGGCCGTGCATCTGCCCGGACATGTAACCTTACACAGGGCAAAGACCATTTCTATTAACGGCAACGGCCTGGATCAGCCAAACGCAAAAAAGCATGAAGGTGCAGTGTCTGCAGCCCCTTATGGTTCTGCTTCCATCCTCCTGATCTCTTATGCATACATCCGCATGCTGGGAGCAGCAGGTTTAAAGACGGCAACGGAATATGCCATCTTAAATGCCAATTACATGCGTGCGCGTCTGGCGGAAGATTTTGACATTCTTTATACCAATAGCAATCATCTTTGCGCTCATGAATTCATTGTTGATCTGCGCCCGTTCAAAAAATCAGCACAGGTAGAGGCGGAAGATATTGCCAAAAGGCTGATGGACTACGGCTTCCATGCCCCTACCATGAGCTTTCCTGTGCCGGGAACTATTATGATTGAGCCCACGGAAAGCGAAGACAAAGCAGAACTGGACCGTTTTTGCGATGCCCTGCAAAACATCCGCAAAGAAATCCGGAAAGTGGAAACTGCTGAATGGGATGTAAAGGATAACCCGCTAAAAAACGCACCGCACACACAGCAGGCAGTCATTACAGACAACTGGGAGCACGGCTATAGCAGGGAAACTGCTGCTTTTCCGTTGCCCTATGTAGCACAGAATAAGTTCTGGCCTTCTGTTGCCCGCGTTAACAATACATTAGGCGACCGGAATCTCATTTGCACCTGCGAGCCAACGGAAGCTTATATGGAGGCATGATTAGACATTGAGTGATCAGTTTTTCAGTAGTCAGTCTCCGGAATTGAGAGTTAAGTGTCATCCCACTTGCTGTCAGCCTGCTTGCTAACTTCCTGATATGTGAGCCTACGGACTATCAGCCATGGGCCATGAACTATACATTAATGCCCCGCGGCTTCTGCAACAGCGCCCCAAACAGGGTATCTGCCTTTTTATCGTACCCGGTAATTAACTGCTGTTGAATAAGTTTAAATCCGGACGCCTCCAGAAACCTTACCTGGTCTTCGTTTTCTGCTTTAAAAACAGAGCAGGTGCTGTAAAGCAGGTAACCACCGGGTTGAACAGCATGCACAATATTTCTTAAAATACTTTTCTGGAGCTCCGTATATGTATGAATCTGTTCCGGGTCAAAATAGAACAGTTGTTCAGGGGTACGGCTCCAGGTACCGCTTCCGCTACAGGGCACATCAGCCATTACCAGGTCGAACGACCGCTTTTTCAGTTGCTCACTGCCTTTGGTTGCGTCGGCAACAAATGCCTTATAATTTTTGATTCCGGCTTCCTGGAAACGTTCTTTTAAATTGGCAATGATAGAAGGGCGGATATCAGAAACCGTCAGGTCAATTGCCCCCAGCG
Organism: Niabella ginsenosidivorans; assembly: GCF_001654455.1. Taxonomy (NCBI): domain Bacteria; kingdom Pseudomonadati; phylum Bacteroidota; class Chitinophagia; order Chitinophagales; family Chitinophagaceae; genus Niabella; species Niabella ginsenosidivorans. The sequence goes on along the minus strand of NZ_CP015772.1, from coordinate 1,268,830 downwards.
CATCCACAGCTAAAATGGATTTGCCTCCGCTGGCTGCACAACAGTCCCACACGGAAAGTATTGACTGCTGCCCTGGTGACCACCTGGATGAAATGGCTGCATGGCAATGTTGCAGCATCCGTCCCAGTTGTTGAGAACTGAGATCCTGCACAACCACTTCTGTGTTTATGGATAATACGCTCCCGGCTTTTACTGCATTGGGTAGCCGCAATGCACTACCTTCCTTTTCAAAGGGGATCAGCGCATCATTTAACTTTTTAAGCACCTGTGCTTCATTTCCGGGGCGTATACGTAAAAACAGATCCGGCTGGATCAAAAAGGAGCGCTCAAATATAGCGGCATTAATGCCTGCGCTCAATTTTTCTTTCCAGGGAAATATTTCCAGCTGCAGCTCTTCAGGAACCCCGTATTCCGGCAGCAAAGCTTTCCATTGCGGCCCCGGATCCCGGGCAGATATTTTCAGGCCCAGCAGCACCTGCTGTTCCAGGGAAAGCTCTGTAAATGCTTTCCCCAGGCGATAATAGCTATAGCACAGGTTGGTAATTTCCCTGCGATCATTGCTTCCAAACTTTTTGTTCCCTGAAAAATAGCTCTTTAAAAAAGAAGCAAGTGGTTCATTGCCTTTATACCGGCTGATGATCTTTACAGCGCTTTTCAGGTAGGAATGAAAACGCCCCAATCCCTTTTGCGGGTCTGGTATGGTTGTGCCGGCTGACAAAATAATCTACCCGTGAAAATTTATGACAGTTTTAGTGCGTCCTTCAGGTTTTAAGACAGCTCCAGCAATGCTTTAATAGGATCCTGTTGTATCAGTAATAAGGCCGGATTTTCCAGCAATTCCTTTACCCGTACCAGGAAGCTTACAGATTCACGCCCGTCCACAATACGGTGGTCATAGCTCAGTGCAATATACATCATCGGGCGAATGACCACCTGCCCGTTTTCTGCGATCGGGCGCTCCACAATATTATGCATGCCCAGGATGGCGCTCTGCGGCAGGTTTATGATGGGAGTGCTGATCAGCGAGCCAAATACGCCACCGTTTGTAATTGTAAAAGTGCCCCCTGTAAGGTCTTCTGCGGTTAATTTACTGTCGCGCGCCTTTTTTGCCAGATCCAGCACTGCTTTTTCAACACCCGCCATGCTCAGGCTTTCCACATTGCGGATAACAGGCACTGTTAAGCCACGCGGAGTGCTTACAGCAATGCTGATATCGGCATAATCATGGAAGATGATCTGGTCGCCATCTATATAAGCATTTACGGAAGGCCATTCTGCCAGTGCAATAGCGCATGCCTTTGCAAAAAAGCTCATAAAGCCCAGACCAACACCATGGGCCTCTTTAAATTTATCTTTATACTTAGCGCGGATGTCCATAATAGGCTTCATGTTCACCTCATTGAACGTGGTGAGCATTGCCGTGGTGTTTTTGGATTCTACCAGCCTGCGGCTGATGGTTTTTCGCAGATTGGTCATTTTTTGGGCACGTTCGCTACGGCTGAACAATTCACTGCCGTTAAATGACCTTCTGCCCGGGTTGGCCAGGGCAGAAAGCACATCTTCCTTCAGGATCTTCCCGGAAAATCCGGAGGGGGTAACATCCTTCGGGTTCACGCCTTTATCTGCTATGATGGCTGAAGCCACGGGTGTGGCTTTTACATTAGTGGGAGCAGTTTCTTTTGCCGGGGGCGGAGCAGCTGGCTGCGCTTTATCCGGATCAGGAGCCGGTTTTTTTGCTTCATCCGGCACTTTATCGGCCGGGGCTTGTTCTGCACGCGGAATTTCAACCGGTTTTGCAGCAGTATCATCAATAGTGGCAATAACATCCCCGATATTCAGTGTGTCTCCCTCTGTGGCATTTGTTGTTAATACACCGGCCTTTTCGGCATTGACTTCAAAAGTGGCTTTTTCACTTTCCAGCTCTGCGATCACTTCATCGCGCTCAACATATTCTCCGGTATTTTTGATCCATTTCAAAAGGGTCACTTCACTGATCGATTCCCCGACTGTGGGAACTTTTATATCAATTGCCATAAAAAAAACTGCTTTTTAAAAAAGTAGAACAAAGTACGGCAAAAAATTCCAAACTCTAAAGTATAAATGAGAATTGAGAGGGGAAGTATGGGATTTGAGTGATCAGTTTTCAGCAGGCAGCTATAAGTGAGCAGTGGAAAGCGAAATGTCCGGAAGCGAGCATCCAGCATCAATAAGCCAGAACCTATGAACAATCACCGCCCTCTAAATATCCCCCAAATTGGCGATTTGTTGCCCCGTTTTAAATTGTAATTTTATTATATGGACGCATCAACCATAAAAGTGGCTGTTTTTGACGATAATGCCTACCGGCGGGAAAGCCTGAATATGCTCATCAATGCATCGCCCCGCATGATCTGTACAGGAACCTTTTTTGATTGCAGCAATGTAATTACCGATGTAAGGAAGGCTGACCCGGATATTGTATTAATGGATATTGATATGCCAAATGTAAACGGCATTGAAGGCGTCAAGATCATAAAGGTTAATTTTCCGCATGTGCAGCTTTTAATGCAGACCGTTTTTGAAGACGATGACAAAATATTTGCATCCATATGTGCCGGCGCCTCCGGTTATATTTTAAAAAAGTCCCCGCCTGCACAGCTGTTACAGGCCATTGAGGATGTTTATAATGGCGATGCAGCCATGACAGCTTCCATTGCGAAGAAAGTGCTGAACGCTTTCCAGAAAAATATTTTTTTTGAGTCGGCACCGGAAACAGACCTGACTGTAAGGGAAAAGGAAATCTTAAACCTCCTTGTAAAAGGCTACACCCGGAAAATGGTAGCATCTGCCTGTAACCTGAGCATACATACTGTAAATACCCATATTAAGAATGTGTATGAAAAGTTACAGGTGAATTCTGTTTCCGAAGCAGTGGTAAAAGCCTTAAATCAAAAGTTACTATAAACAGCTCATGTTTAGTTTTGAATAGATGAAAAGGGCGGAATTTCTATTCCGCCCACTCTATTTACATTGAAAAAGCTGTATTAATGATCTCCTCCTGCTCTGCTTTATGCACTTTCATAAATCCGGAAGCAGGTGCCGCGCTTGGTTTACGGCCAATGATACCATAATTGATATCTTTCAGGTTCATTTGCAGGAAGGAGGCCGCACCCATATTCAGCGGTTCTTCCTGTACCCAGTACCAAACAGCATTCTTGTATTTGGCATACAGGTCGTCCAGCTGTTTTTTAGGCAGGGGGTACAATTGCTCCATACGAATAACAGCAACATCCTTACGGTTATCCTTCACCTGTTTTTCAGCAAGATCAAAATAGATCTTACCGGAACAGAACAACACTGTTTTTACTGTTACAGGATCGTCTGCAAACGCATCATCGATCACCTCCCGGAAACGGCCGTTCGTGAACTCCTCTTTTAATGAATAGCTGCCCGGATGCCTGAGATTGGCTTTAGGTGCAAAGTTGATCAGTGGTTTACGGAAAGGCCATTTAAGCTGGCGGCGCAGCGCATGGAAATAATTGGCGGCCGTAGTGATATTGGTCACCACAATATTCAGCTCAGCACAGGACTGTAAAAAGCGTTCAATCCGCGCACTGCTGTGCTCCGGCCCCTGCCCTTCAAAACCGTGCGGCAGCAGCATTACCAATCCGTCCATACGGTTCCATTTTTGCTCAGCGCTGGTAATAAACTGATCGATCAGGGTCTGGGCGCCATTTGCAAAATCACCGAACTGTGCCTCCCATACAACCAGCACATTAGGGGTTGCCAGTGCAAAACCGTATTCAAAGCCCAGTACGGCATACTCGCTTAACAGTGAGTTATAGATCCTGAATTTGGCTGTGGAGCCGGGTAACCCGCTCAAACGGTTATAGGCAGCATCCGTAACTTCATCTCTCAGCACGGCATGGCGGGAACTAAAAGTACCCCGGCCAACATCCTGGCCAGACATGCGCACATCAGAGCCATCCAGCAGCAGGGAACCAAAAGCCATTAATTCACCGGTTGCCCAATCCACTTTTTGTTCGGTTTCCAGCAGTTTTACTTTATCCTGAAGCAGCTTGGCTACTTTTCTTAAAGGAGTAAACCCATCGGGGATCTTCATAAGTGCATCAAAGATTGTTTTGAAGTGCTCCCCGCTGATTGCGGTATCCGGGCTTTTTTCAAAATCCAGCGCAGTAGCTTTACGCAGGCTTTTCCATTGCAGTTCCGGATCCTGATAAGTATAGGGCAACGGATGCTGCTTTACTTCATCCAGGCGGTCCTGCAGGTCGTCCCAGAACTTTTTCTCCATTTCCTTTGCCAGTTCCTTGGTATCTTCCTCACCCTTATCCAGTAAATATTTTATATACACTTCCCGGGGATTGGGATGTTTGTCAATAAGGGCGTACATCGTTGGCTGTGTAAATTTGGGATCATCTCCCTCATTATGCCCATGTTTCCGGTAGCACACCATGTCAATAAACACATCCGCATGAAACTCGTTCCTGTAGCGCATGGCTATTTCCGCGCACTTTACAACGGCTTCCGGATCGTCTCCGTTCACGTGTAAAACCGGCGACTGCACGATTGCTGCCAGCGATGTGCAATAATCTGAGCTGCGCGCATCAGAAAAATCAGTTGTAAAACCGATCTGGTTATTGATGACAAAATGAATGGTACCGCCTGTATAATATCCGTTCAGTTTGGACATCTGCAATAACTCATAAACAACGCCCTGCCCTGCCAGTGCGGCGTCCCCATGTATCAATATGGGCAATACACTTTCATAACGCTCATTATGTAAAATATTGGCACTGCTTCTTGCAAAGCCCAGCACAACCGGGTCCACAGCTTCCAGGTGCGAAGGATTGGGCATTAGCTTCAAATGCACCTTTTCGCCATTGGCAGCTTCTATAACACTTCCATACCCCAGGTGATACTTCACATCACCGCTGCCCATGGTCTGATTGATCTCTCCCGTGCCTTCAAATTCGCTAAAGATCTGCTCATATGTCTTACCCAGAATATTTGCCAGCACATTTAAGCGGCCGCGGTGAGCCATACCGATCACAACTTCTTTCACCTCCAGCTCTGCTCCTTTATTAATAATAGCATCCAACGCCGGAATGGTTGTTTCACCACCTTCCAGGGAAAACCGTTTCTGCCCCACATATTTGGTGTGAAGGAACTTTTCAAACATCACCCCTTCATTCAGCTTTTCAAGGATCCGTTTCTTTTGTTCCAGCGGTAACGGATTGGTAAATTTCTTTTCCATTTCATTGGTCAGCCAGTCTACCTTTTTCTGATCACTGATATATTTGAACTCGATACCTACATGACCTGCATAGCATTTTTTAAGATGCGACAGTATATTCCGCAGCGGGGTAGTGCCCAGGCCGATCAGGCTGCCGGCTTCATATTCATTGTCCAGATCTTCTTCTGACAGTCCGAAAAAAGGAAGATCAAGATTGGCGCCCCGGTCCTTTCTTTTTTTAATAGGGTTGGTATCTGCCAGCAAATGACCTTTATTCCTGTAGCCCAGTATTAGCCGGTATACGGCGATCTCTTTTCTCCAGTCAGTTCCCGGGGTAGCTAATGTGCTGCTGCCGGCAGCCCTGGTTGTTCCGTTCTTTTCTGCCAGGCCATTGCCGATGGCAAAATCAAATCCTTCAAAAAATTTTTTTAATTCAGTATCAACATTTTCCGGGTTTTTTACAAACTCCTTGTACATATTTTCTATAAACTCAGGAGAGGAGCTTGTAATGTATGAAAAATCTTTCATTGTAAATCAGCTATTTATATATGATTATATTTATCCTTTGGGTGCGAAGATCACTTTCGGAAATTGCCCCACAAGATACGCAATATTTACACAACCCAAACGCTCTGCCCTGCTATTTTAAGTTCTGTTTAATATATTGCAGCCTGTCAAAATAATGAATTGAAATAATTTACCGTAAAATCGTAATTTTTCATTTATTTACGTTACCTTTGCCGTCCGAAAAATCCAAAAAAAGAGAGCAATGGCGAATCATAAAGCTACAAAAAAACATGCACGTCAGGCCTTAAAGCGTCGCGACAGCAACAAATATTATGGCAAAACCACCCGTAACGCTATTAAAGATTTAAGAGCCGGGGATGCAAAAGAAGCAAAGGACAAATTGCCTTCTGTTGAAAGCATGATCGATAAATTAGCTAAAAAAGGGGTTATCCACCGCAAAAAGGCGGCGAACCTGAAAAGCAAATTAGCTCGTAAGATCAATACAGATCTTGCTGCCGCCCAATAATTATTTCAACCTTACTTATTATAAAAAAAGGAAGAGCGTTCACTCTTCCTTTTGTTGTTATGATCACTTTTCGTATTTTATAAAGCCTTGTATTCAGCAACTGCGTTTTTCACGCTTTTATTTTTCAGCAGCAGGTGCTTTGCCTGCTCATAATCAGTAATACCGGTTTGCTCCATCACCATTTTTGTTCCGCGGTCAATCAGCTTGGAGTTCGTAAGCTGCATGTTTACCATACGGTTTCCTTCTACCCTGCCTAACTGGATCATAACGGTGGTAGAGATCATATTCAGCACCAGCTTTTGGGCGGTACCGCTTTTCATACGGGTGCTCCCTGTTACAAATTCAGGCCCAACGATCACTTCTATGGGATAATCGGCCACTTCGCTGACCAGCGCATTCGGGTTGGAAGCAATGCTGCCGGTAACAATGCCTCTTTTCTGGCACTCGCGCAAAGCACCGATAACATAAGGAGTAGAACCGCTTGCGGCCACGCCTACCACCACATCTTTATCATTAACCTTATAGGCGACCAGATCCCTCCAGCCCTGCATGTCATCATCTTCAGCATTTTCAACTGGGGTTGTAATGGCTTTGCTGCCACCGGCTATTACACCAATTACCACGCCCGCCGGAAGTCCATAGGTAGGAGGTATTTCACTGGCATCCAGGATTCCCAAACGTCCACTGGTTCCCGCACCTATATAAAACAGCCGTCCGCCTACTACCATATGCTCTACTATAGCCTGTATTAATTTTTCTATATCCGGAATTACTTTTTTAACAGCCAGGGGCACGGTCTGGTCTTCTTTATTCATAGAGGTTAGCAATTCCAGCACAGACATTTTTTCCAAATGATCATATTTACTGGACTGTTCGGTGATTTTTTCTCTCGTCATATAAAAAAACAAATTATGTTTAATCGTTATGAATGGTATTCAATAAGGCCTTTCATCGGTTTTTGAAGGATCTTACCCAACTCAAAACTATAGCTGCTGCACAGGTCTTTGAGCACGTCCTTAAAGCCGAACGCAATGCTGCCTACAAAATTAACGGGATATTTCCAGGCTTCCCGGAACTTGCAGAGATGGGTAAAGAAAAAATCGTTCAGCCCGTCTTCAATAATGTTCTCTACCATATAATGGCCGCGGTTGTCTGCCAGGAACCTGGCAAAACCTGCAAGATACCGGTTAGGCAGCGGCTGCTTATATACCCGTTCCAGTATTTCGGCGCTATTGGTTACATAAGCTGCATCAAAGCGGGCCCTTAGGTCTTCATCAAAGGTATTATAGAGATAATACTGGATCACCTTACGCCCCAGGTAAGCACCGCTGCCTTCATCGCCCAGCACATACCCCAGGCCGGGGTTATTTTTACGGATCTTCTTTCCGTCATAGAAGCAGGAACTGGAGCCTGTGCCCAGGATGCTGGCCACCCCCTTACTGTGTACACAAAGCCCGCGGGCTGCACCTTCCACATCATGCCAGACAGCTACCCTGGCTGCTTTAAACAGCCGGCGAAGGCTTTTCAGAACCAGAGCCCGGTTATCCGGGTTCAGGCAACCGGTGCCATAATAAAAAACTTCCTCCACTTCCACCCTGCCCAACCTGGGAAGCAGTTCCCTGCTTAACAAATCCTCGATCTGGCTGCCATCTAAAAAATAAGGACTTATACCGCTTGTAAGTATGGTTTTGATTTTACCGTTATTCAGAAGGCACCATTCAGCTTTTGTAGAACCGGCATCCGCAATGAGTTGCACTTTTGTCATCGAAACTGATATTTTACCTGATCGCTATTAGGATGATTCGCTCTGCAATATAAGTATCAAAAACGGCTTATTGATAAAATAATAACAAAATGATTTGATTTCTGAAATAAACAGCAAAGATTGGCTATTTTGCGTGTCCCTGCTTATAGCGGGATGAAACAAAAGAATAGGGATGAAAAAGAAATTTGAGGTATGGTTACCATTGCTGTTTTCCATTGCAATGATCATTGGGATGTTTATTGGCTATAAACTAAGAGGAGCACAACCGAACGGAGGTTTTTCAAGGGTGGCCAGCAGTTCCCCTCTGGATGAAGCAACCGAGATCATTAAACAGAAATATGTGGATTCTGTAAAAATAGATTCACTGGAAGCCAATGCCCTTAGGGAAATAATGAATGAGCTGGACCCACACTCTGTTTACCTGCCACCAGCAGAGCTAAAAGAAACCACTGAAGACCTGTCGGGCCGGTTTGTAGGCATTGGGGTTGAGTACCGGATCATAAAGGATACAGTCAATATTATGTCCGTTGTTAAAAATGGCCCCAGTGAAAAGGCCCGGCTGCAAACAGGCGACAAGATCATCAGGGTGAACGATTCTACCATCGCGGGGAAAAAACTCAGCAATACAGGCGTCAGCAACCTGATCAGAGGGGAAAAAGGCACTCCTGTAACCCTTCAGATATTACGGGGCAGCCAGCTTTTAAACATTTCTGTTACAAGGGCCGATATTCCCAAACCAACATTGGTGGCGGCTTATATGATTGATAAAAACATTGGGTATATTAAACTGGATCTGTTTGGCAGCACCAGCTACCGCGAATTTATGGAGGCGATGGAACGGCTGAAAAAAGAAGGACTGACCGAGCTCATATTTGATCTGCGTGGAAATGGTGGTGGCTATATGGACGCAGCCATTGATATTGCAGATGAATTTTTGAGCGGTGATAAGCTGATCGTTTATACGGAGGGGATCAACAGTCCTAAAAAAGAATATCGCTGCAAGCGGCCGGGCATCTTTGAGAACGGCAAGCTGACCGTTCTGGTAGATGAGCTTTCCGCAAGCGCCAGTGAAATCCTGAGCGGAGCGCTCCAGGACTGGGACCGTGCTACCATTATCGGGCGCAGAACCTTTGGCAAGGGCCTGGTACAGGAAATATTTCCGCTAAGTGATGGCGCAGCGCTGAAGCTGACCGTGGCGCGCTATTATACGCCATTGGGCAGAAGCATCCAGCGCTCTTACAGCAAAGGCAGGAAGGTGTATATGGACGAAATATGGAACCGTTATGCAAACGGGCAGGCATACTTTGCCGACAGCAATAAAGTAAATACCGGCAAACAGTATAAAACCCCTGATGGGCGCATTCTGTACGGCAGCGGCGGAATTATGCCGGACATTTTTGTTGGGTTAGATACCACAAAAACATCAAAGGAGATCAATAAACTGTTTTTCAACGGATCGTTCAATGATTTTGTTTACCAATATTATATAGAGAACCAGAAGGTGTTGGATCCTTACCAGTCCCCGATCACCTTTTCACAACAATTTGAGCCGGGCAGGATCATGTGGCAGCAGTTTGTAAGCTGGGCCCAAAAGGATTCAACCAATCTTGCCAATATTTCAGCTGCCGAACGGACAAGGGTTCAGAACCGGATGGAAGCCTACCTGGCACGGTTTAAATGGAACGATAATGGTTTTTACGAGGTGCTGAACCTTACTGATCCTGTAGTTGCAAAATCGATCGAATTCCTAAAATCGAAATGAAATGGATATAAAAAATAATATACTGGAAACAATTGGCAATACCCCCTTAATAAGGCTGAACAGGATCACAAAGGAATTACCCTGTACGGTAGCTGCCAAAGTAGATTATTTTAACCCCGGTAACAGCATTAAAGACCGCATGGCAATAAAAATGATCGAAGTAGCAGAAGCCGAGGGAAAATTAAAACCGGGCGGCACCATTATTGAAGGCACCAGCGGCAATACCGGTATGGGGCTTGCTTTGGGCGCTATTGTAAAAGGCTATCAATGCATTTTTGTTACCACTGATAAACAATCAAAAGAAAAAGCTGACGTGCTGAAGGCGATGGGCGCCGAGGTAATTGTGTGTCCCACGAATGTAGAACCGGAAGACCCGCAAAGCTATTACAGTGTTGCAGCAAGACTTTCAAAGGAAATACCTAACTCTTATCATATGAACCAATATGATAACCTGGCTAACCGCCTGGCACATTATGAAACAACGGGGCCCGAGATCTGGAAACAAACAGATGGAAAGATCACGCATCTTGTTTGTACTGCCGGAACCGGAGGAACCATTACCGGAACAGCGATGTATCTGAAAGAACAAAATCCCGGTATAAAAGTTTGGGCCGTAGATGCCTACGGCTCATTGCTAACAAAATATTTCAATACCGGGGAAATAGATATGAACGAGGTATACCCTTATTTCAGTGAAGGCTTTGGTGAAGATTTTATTCCCAGGAACTATGATATGAGCATCATTGATGCGTTCACACAGGTAACAGATAAAGAGGGCGCCATTATGGCACGCAAACTGGCAAAAGAAGAAGGCTTATTTTGCGGGTACAGCGCCGGAAGCTGTCTGAAAGGGTTGATGCAGCTTAAAGACAGCCTTAAAAAAGACGACCTGGTAGTTTGTATTTTCCATGATCATGGCAGCCGTTATGTAGCAAAGATCTATAACGATCAGTGGATGATGGAACGGGGATTCCTGGAGGTGAAAACCTTCAGGGATATCATCAGCGGGCGGCCTGTTGGCAACAAGCTGATCAGTGTGGAAAGCAACCAGACTGTTGGTGCCGCGGTAGAACTGATGCGTAAATATGATATTGAGATGATACCGGTACTGAAGGATGGCGAAATTATTGGCTCTATCAGCGAGAGCGGGCTTTTTCAGAAAATATTCTCCAATCCCGACCTGAAGCATGAAGTTATTGGGAATCTGCTGGAGCCTGCATTTCCCATTGTGAACTTCAACACGTCGCTTGAAAAGTTAAAATCGTTTTTAACAAGAGAAAACGGCGCGGTAATGAGCAGGGATGAAGCAGGCAATTATCATATCATTACCAAATACGATGTATTACAGGCGCTGGGCGGCTAACCGGAACTTTGCCTGCAAACAATTATTATTTAAACATTCAACTCCTATAACGAATTATGAAAGTAGCAAACCCTACCGGAAAAACACTTGAAGAATTGCAGAACAGCTTATCTGTTTTATACCCGGCACAAAAATTAACAGGCCCCTGTTTGGACTAGCTCCCAGGAACCTGGTGGTACCAACAGATAATTTCAAGCACGTAATAAGACCGGTTAAAAAGAACACTATGTTGATCACTGATTTTGTGCCCCCGGTTTTTATTACCATCCTGGCCATTGTTCTGGGTCTGATCGGCTCTTTTGTAATGGCGTTTATTGTGTATTCTATGGGCGGCCGGTTTACTATCGGAGGGGTTCTATGGATCGTTCTGCTATTGCTGCTGTTAAAATTCATTTATAAGTTGAACAATAAAGAGAAATTTGACAGATTCCATATGGATCTGAATACCGCACTGACACAATCCGGCCAGCCGGGTTCTATTTTCTGATGGGGGTAGCCTGTGCTTTCCTCTCAGCTGTCAAATGGCAGACGTGTGCATCACACACAGTTGAAGCCGCAACCCTTACGGGAGCAAAAAACTTTCTATGTACCTGAACTTATTTTTTTATTCCGCTAATCAACAGCTTCCCATAGTTCAACCTTGTTCCCTTCCCCATCCAGTATATGCACAAATTTGCCGTAATCATATGTTTCAATGTTGTCCACAATAGTCACTCCTTCTTTTTTTAGTTCCTCCACAAGTGCTTCCAGATTTTCAACCCGGTAGTTGATCATAAAGTCCTGTTTCGATGGTTCAAAGTATTTCGTCGTTTCCGGAAATGGTGTCCACTGTGTCTGAGCTTTTTTTGAACTGTCCGGGGCTTCATACCACTCAAAGCCTGCACCATAAGGATTTGTGTTCAACCCAAGGTGTTTTTGGTACCATTCTGTAATTTTTTTCGGGTCTTTGCTTTTGAAAAAAATGCCGCCGATCCCTGTTACTCTCTTCATTTTATAATTATTATTTGTTGTTTTCGTCGTAATTGCCTTAAAAGCGAAACCTAAGAAAAAGGTTGTCGCAAATAATAAAGTTATTAAAATTGTCTTCTTCATTTTTGTCAGTTTTATTGTCGTTGTTCGGTGTCAGCTTCTGTGTTTACCGCTCACTGCGGTTATAGTAAGTGTAAAATAACTATAATACCGGAATCGCTTTCTGATAATGCAGAGATTTCTTCCACATACCGGCGGATTATGTTGTACACATTATTTTTTCTTGTATTACCTTCTTGTATTGCAGGTTCAGGCAGATTATAGACCAGAACAAAGCATTGCACCCCCGGGCTGTATCAAAAGTTCTCTATTGTTTTGCTGAATTTATTTCAGCATCTAAATGAGCTATGATTCTCAATAGGTTCTGAACCAGGTTCTGAACGACATTACGTTCTGAAATGACTTTTGATATAGCCTCATTGGCCACGTACCGGCAAGGCCCGGCCATCTTTCTGTTTTTTACCGGATGTCAAGAAAAAAATCCTTCTGGCTATAAGCGGAAAGGCGGCTCAGCCGTTTGGCAATAGCCCTATTCCATTCCCGCTGTTTTGGTTCATTACGCCCATTATTGGTTTCTTTATCATAAAGCTTTTGAAGCGCAGCAGCTTCCTTAGAAAGGCGTTGCATTTCATTGGTTATTTCCGAAGCATAGTTCCTGGAAAAATGATGGGTTTGCAAAAACCGGGAGGCCTCCCGGGCAAAGATCTCTGAAATATCAAAATGTTTCTGCTCATGATTTAAGAGATAAGCAACCGCAGATACGCCGGCATTGAGCACAGGTGCTTTTATATAAGAATTTCCGGGGTACATTAACGCCTGTATCTTTATAAAGTTGCGCCCCTTTTCTTTTCCTGAATTGATATGTGTCAGCGTATATAAAAAACCGGTCCGGGTTACAGCCTGGTTAACGCCCAACTGCTTTGGAATATACTGGCCCGCGCGCACAACTTTAAAGTCTGTTATCTTTAAAACCCGGGTAGCCGACCATTCAATTGCAGGCGCAGCATTTCCTGCCTGAGCATTTGAAATCTGCGCAGCCAGCAAAAGGCCTGCAAGTATGATCCCCCTCATTGTTAAAATAAAAAGTCCCGCCGTGCCATATTCCACCGGAGCCCTACAGCAGCCCACTTGGTGGTATTATCCGGCACTCCCTGCACCCTGTATTTGCGGTACATGCCGCTTACATCTATGAACAGGTTCTGAATGATCTCATAAGACACGGTCAGTGAACCCAGCATACCTTTATTGCTAATGCCTCCACCAATATAATAGCCGTCATCATATAACCGGCCATCCCTGTAATTGCGGAACAGATCTCCGCCATAACTGGGCGAGGACCATGCTGTATAATAATTAGTGGTATCCAATCCTTTATTATACATAATCAGCATGGCCTTTAAATATAATTTCGGCAAAGGCTGATAGTTGGCAATACCTACAAATTCCCTGAAATTGGCGCCCAACGGGTGCGCCAGCGGCTGGTTATAATGCAGGAAGTTGTTCTGAGCCCACTTATCAGTGTAAGTAAACGGTCGTACAAAATTGCCCTCTACCTGCAGATCCAGGTTCTTAACCGTAAAGGCATCAGCATATTTAGCGCCTATCTGGTAACCGAATTTATTTACCCAGGGCCCGTTTGATTTTAATACTTTGCTCACAACAAATTCATTGATCAGCCATTGACCATACGCCTGGAACTGGCGGGCAAAATTGGCCTTTACATCCAACCCGATGCTGGACTTTGCACTATTGCCCGTATAAGAGGAGTATGCCCTGTTAAACATGGAAGGATTCAGGTAGCCCACCTGTAAGCCACCGTTCTTTTCACTGTTAAACATAGTGCTTTCAAAAAAGCCCAGCTTCAGCCAGTTGGTTGCCTGCCAGGTGAGGTAGTGGAACATCATGTAATTCCGCGGTCTGGTAGAATCTCTTGTATAAGAATTATCAAAAGGCGCAATGGTTTGAGCGGCTACTGATGTGAGCTGAAAATTACCCGCCTGCACTGCCATTTTCAGGAATGGGTAAGGCGCGCTGAAATCACTGATGAATAAGCTGCGATAACCATCGCCTATAAAGAACTTATCATGCGCCAACTGGAAGTCGATGTATTTACCGGCATGAAATGTAATGCCGCCACGCACATTCCAGTAATCATATCCATCTGTTTTATATTTCTTATAATATCCCATACCGGGCACACTGACATGAGCACTGGTAAAATCCTGCACATATCGTGGATCCCGCTCCTGGTTCTCTGAAAAATACAGGTAATAGCCTACCCGCTGGTCGATCTGCCCCCGAAAGCGGATACCTCTTGTATTTACAAAAGTATTGGTTCCGGTTGCCCTTCCTATTTCAAAATTCAGAACAGGATCGATGATCAGGCTATACTGATCGCCTTTGTCTATCATATACAAATGCGACGGGTTTTCAAAGAAAGCGCCCAATATGGGCTTTCTTTTGAAAGAATCCCGGTAGTTGGCTGTCCAGTCGGAGTTATTCATCATCATGCTCCGGATATTGTACCGGTCTACTTTGGTCAGCACCCCTTCCAAAGCACCAGCCTTATCCAGTGAATCGATCCGTTCTACCCGTTCGGTTGCCCTTTTACGCCCCCAGGGCCTGACCGTTGTAAAGCGTAAAACTGAATCATTGCGCAGCTTTATATCCAGTCTTTCTATTAAGCGGTTTTGTTTATCGCTCAATTCAATATTGTCCGTTTGCGCCATACTGTAAAACGGAAGCAATACGAATACGATTTTCAGGAAATTTTTCATTTTCATACAAATAGGATAATGGTTTTACATTCAAAGCTTTACTCAGGAAAGCTTTTCATAATTTTCAGCAAAGATACTATCAACCAACATGTTACAATCCTTTCATTTAAAATCAATTAAGTAATTTCGAAAAATCTGAAGGATTTTACTGATATTGTTGCACTTAATTACAAAAACCATGCAAACATTCTTAATAAAGGGCATAAACGTTGTAAATGAAGGAAAAATATATAATAGTGATGTGCTGATCCGGAATGGCCGGATTGAAAAAATTGCCCCGGTGATCCATACCAACCTGGCCGTTACAGAGATCTATGGCGATGAAAAATACCTTTTACCCGGTGTAATTGATGATCAGGTGCATTTCAGGGAGCCGGGGCTGACCCACAAAGCGACCATCTATACGGAAAGCAAGGCTGCCGTGGCAGGGGGGGTGACCAGTTTTATGGAAATGCCCAATACGGTGCCCCCTGCATTTACGCTGGAGCTGTTGGAAAACAAATATGAAACAGCGCGCCGCACATCCCTGGCCAACTATTCCTTTTTCATGGGCACCAATAATCAGAATGCAGCAGATGCCCTGGCAGCCAATCAGCATAAAGACAGGATCTGCGGCATAAAAGCCTTTATGGGCTCCAGTACAGGAAATTTACTGGTAGATAACCCGTTAGTGCTGGAAAAGTTATTTGGGGAAAGTGAGCTGCTCATTGCCACCCATTGTGAAGATGAGCGCATCATTAAAGCCAATTTACAAAAAGCAATGGCATCCGGCAGGGAACTGATTGCGGCAGACCACCCGGTTATCCGCAATGAAGAAGCCTGTTTTGAATCCTCTTTCTACGCCGTTCAACTGGCAAAAAAACATGGCAGCCGGCTCCATATCCTGCATATCAGCACCGAAAAAGAGCTGCAGCTATTTACCAATATGCTTCCTTTAAAAGACAAAAAGATCACTGCTGAAGTATGTGTGCATCACCTGCATTTTACAGCAGCCGACTACCCGGTGCAGGGCAATTTAATAAAATGCAACCCCGCCATCAAGGCTCCTCATAACCGCGAAGCATTGTGGAAGGCTTTACTGGACGACCGTTTGGATGTGATTGCTACCGATCATGCGCCACATACCTGGGAAGAAAAAAACGAGCCTTATCTGAAAGCACATGCCGGCGTTCCCCTGGTGCAGCACTCTTTACCGCTCATGCTGTATTATGTACAACAGGGCTACATTACCATTGAAAAAGTGGCTGAGAAAATGAGCCACGCCGTGGCAGACTGTTTCCAGATAAAAGAACGCGGCTATATACGGGAGGGATACCATGCCGATCTGGTGATCGTTGACAGGCACCGGCCCTTCCGGGCAACAAAGAACAATATCCTGTACAAGTGCCAATGGAGCCCCTTTGAACATGCCGATGGCAGCGGTACACCATTCCTTTTTCCTGCAAGCGTTACCCATACTTTTGTTAATGGGAACCTGGTTTATGGAAACGGGCAGTGGGATGAGTCTATAAAGGGACAGCGATTATTATTTGACAGGAAGTAAAGACCTGTGAGGTTTTTAAAACCTCACAGGTCTGTCAAACTTTTCTTATGCAGATCGACCATATTTCTTTTAATGATATTGCTATTTTTCACGAGGAGGAGGAATATTCCATTTTTCATAAGCTCAATTTTACACGTACATTCGGAGGCAGGGAATGGCTGCGCCACTACTTTTCAACCCCCTTCAGCGACATTACCAAAATTACAGGCACCCAGAATATCCTGAAGCAGTTGATCCTGCATGTGGATGAATGGCCGGAGGATATTACCAATGGAACGATCCTGGTAATGGACCGGTTCCTGGATTATGCGCTGGATAAAATAGGTAATAATCCGAATGCGGTAGATGCTATTATTTACCGGATATTCCATCACGCAGATTATACAATGGCACGTTTTTCCATCAGCCATTTCAGTGATTTTTTCAGAAGCATCCGCAAAATTGCAGATCTGCTGCGGGATGTTCCGCTTCCTGCCACTTTTAAGATACACCTGAATCGTATTGACCAGTTATTGAAAATAGAAGCATTCCGTCAATTATCGGAGTTGCATAAAGAGCAAACGATCCCGCTCAGCAGTAATGTTTACTATGCAGGCCAGTTGCGGCTGATACATAAAAGAGAGGTAGAGGAATTAATGGATATTTATTCCCGTCTGGACGCCTGGTATTCGATGGCTATGGCCGTAAAGCACTATCAGCTTTCCTTTCCGGTTTTTGTTGACCAGCAAATGCCCATGATCGAAGCGGAAGGGCTTTATCACATCCTGTTGCAAAACCCAGTGCCTTATAACCTGGATATTACACAGGAAAACAATTTCCTGTTCTTAACCGGCGCTAATATGGCGGGTAAAAGCACGCTGATCAAATCCGTTGGTGCATCCGTGTTCCTGGCCCACATTGGCATGGGCGTTCCGGCCCAATCTATGCGCCTGACCTTATTTGACGGGCTCATCAGCAACATTAATGTGGTGGACAATATTGTAAAAGGGGAAAGCTATTTCTTTAACGAGGTACAACGTATAAAAAATACGGTTGAAAAAATAAGCAACGGGCAAAAATGGCTGGTGCTGATTGATGAATTGTTTAAAGGCACCAATGTTCAGGATGCAATGCGCTGCTCGCTTGCTGTTATTAAAGGGCTGTTAAAGGTAAAGACCTCTTTATTTGTGCTTTCCACCCACCTGTATGAGATAGGAGAAGACCTTGAAGAGGAAAGCTCCATTACCTTCAGGCATTTTGAAACCACCGTAACAGAAGACACGCTTTCCTTCAGCTACCAGCTAAAGGAGGGCATCAGTAAGGACAGGCTGGGATATTTTATTCTGAAAAAAGAAAAAGTGATCGAGCTGCTGGACAAGCTGTAATTACCGGCCCAGGATGGCTAAAAGACCACCTGATTGTTATATTGAGTTTTTAGCAATGGAGCCATGACGCTTTCGGTCTTCTAAAAAGAAATGCAATCCTTCCCCGGATGAAGCACAGCGAAACCGAGGGGTCTCTAACTTTGCAGAGATTCCTCCGCTCATTCCGCTCCGCTCCATCCGGCCGGAATGACGTTCCGTATGCAGATGCATTTCCAACAACTTACAACATATATCATTAACCGCCTCTATATGCTGCGTTGGCCGTGCCCTCTCAACCACATTTTTATTATTACGGCGTTACGCGCCTTTCGGGGCTTTGGTTATTTTGCTGCTACGAATATTTTGGCTGCTCTG